>NZ_LOHS01000076.1 GCF_001642995.1 Streptomyces jeddahensis | reverse complement strand
CCCTCCCCCAGCTACCGCTGGGAGGTGCCCCAGCCCTGCGGAACGATTGCCCACAGCGGTAGCGGCGGGCGCCCCCAGCGCCCCTGGCGGTAACGGCAACAGCGGCCACAGCAGTAGCCGCGGCAGTATGGGGCTGTGATGCGTACCGAGAACGTGGAAACGGACGCCGGTCCGGCCCGGATCACCTGGCACCCGGCGAAGGCCAAGTCCCGGGCCGTGCTCGCCCTCGGGCATGGGGCCGGTGGGGGCATCGAGGCGCGGGACCTCCGGGCGCTTGCCGCCGTGCTGCCCGCGCAGGGGGTGACCGTCGCGCTCGTCGAGCAGCCCTGGCGGGTGGCCGGGAAGAAGGTGGCGCCCGCGCCGAAGACGCTGGACGTCGGGTGGCGGGGGGTGTGGCCTGCGCTGGAGAAGCCCGGGCTGCCCGTCGTCTCCGGCGGGCGCAGCGCCGGGGCCCGCGTCGCCTGCCGTACGGCCGCCGAGCTGGGCGCCCACGCCGTGCTCGCCCTCAGCTTCCCGCTACACCCGCCCGGCAAGCCGGAGAAGTCACGCGCCGACGAGCTGCTCGGCGCCGGCGTACCCACGCTGGTCGTGCAGGGCGGCAATGACCCCTTCGGGAAGCCGCAGGAGTTTCCGGAGGGAGACTTCGAGCTCGTCGAGGTGCCGTACGGCGATCACGGGTTCGCCGTGCCGAAGCGGTCGGAGATCGGCCAGGACGAGGCGCTGGAGATCATCACCGGCGGTGTCGTGGAGTGGCTTGCGTCACTCGAATGACGCCACTGTCGCCTGCCGGGAATGTTCGAGCCCCGAACCACTGTTGTGGCGGACAGACGGTACCGACATTCCGGTACCGGACCGTTCGTAGGAGAGGAAGTCCGCCGCATGGGTTCGACCATCTGCCCGAGCCGCCGCAGCGCCACTGACCTGGACTGGACGGTGCTGCACGCGGCCAAAAACGCCCCCATTCGGGCGGCGGGCGGACCGGATCGTCGTCTATCCTCCGATTCGAGTGGGGTCCGACCCGGCCCTGCTGCATTGCTTGAGGAGGTGGGTCCGGTCACTGGGACCGACGCAGGGACCGACAACGGCCAGGCGGATCAGCCCGAGGGCACGGAGACGGCCGCCGAGCGCAACGCGCGCTTCGAGCGGGATGCCCTGGAGTTCCTCGACCAGATGTACTCGGCCGCGCTGCGCATGACCCGCAACCCGGCCGACGCCGAGGACCTGGTGCAGGAGACGTACGCGAAGGCGTATGCGTCGTTCCACCAGTTCCGTGAGGGTACGAATCTCAAGGCGTGGCTCTACCGCATCCTGACGAACACCTTCATCAACAGCTACCGCAAGAAGCAGCGCGAGCCGCAGCGCAGTGCCGCCGAGGAGATCGAGGACTGGCAGCTGGCGCGCGCCGAGTCGCACATGTCGACGGGTCTGCGCTCCGCCGAGTCGCAGGCGCTCGACCACCTGCCCGACTCCGACGTGAAGGCGGCGCTGCAGGCGATCCCCGAAGAGTTCCGTATCGCCGTGTATCTGGCGGACGTTGAGGGCTTTGCGTACAAGGAGATCGCGGACATCATGGGTACGCCCATCGGTACGGTGATGTCGCGGCTTCACCGCGGCCGCCGCCAGCTGCGGGGCATGCTGGAGGACTACGCCCGTGACCGCGGGCTCGTCCCGGCCGGCGCCGGAGAGTCGGACGAAGCGAAAGGGTCGGGCTCATGAGCTGCGGAAAGCCGCACGAGACTGACTGCAGTGAGGTACTCGATCACCTCTACGAGTACCTGGACCACGAGATGCCGGACACCGACTGCAGCAAGTTCGAGCACCACTTCGAGGAGTGCTCGCCCTGCCTGGAGAAGTACGGGCTCGAGCAGGCCGTGAAGAAGCTGGTCAAGCGGTGCTGCGGCCATGACGACGTGCCCGCCGGGCTGCGGGAGAAGGTAATGGGACGGATCGAGCTGATCCGGTCCGGCCAGTCCGTCCCCGATCACGACGTGACGGTCTCGGACCTGCCGACGGGCGCCCAGGAGGCCTGAGAGGCCCCAGGGTCCAGGAGGGCTGAGACCCTCACACGCACACACGCACACACGGACAGGCCGCGACGTTTTCGTCGCGGCCTGTCCGTGCTCGTGCTCTGCAGTCCGCGGCCGTCGGTGCTCCTCAGGTCCACGGTCTGTATGCAATAAGATCACCCGAATGTGCTAATCCGTGGCCGTGGCGCCCTGGGAATCACCCATTGCCGCCCCTGCGCCCCGCCCGCCGCTCTATTCTCCGGAGCCTTGACGGCTTGCCCGGCCCGCACGGCCTGGGCCACGCGAGGGGAGCGCCATGCGGTCGGTTCCGCCGTGTGCCCGCGTCTTCATCGCCTGCGTCGCCGTGGGCGCCGCCGCCTGTGCGGCTCCCGCGCTGACGCCGCGCACCCAGTGGCCCGCGGTCGCGCTGCTCGCGCTGCTGTACGCCTGGTGTGAGCAGGCGCCGCGGTTCCGCATCGCCGGGCGGCGGGCCCCCGAAGGCATGGGCACCTTCTTCCCCGTACTGCTTGCCGGAGCGTTCCTGCTGCCGCCTGCGGCCGCCGCGCTGGTCGCCGTACCCGGCGGGCTGCTGGCCCATGCCGAGCAGCGGCCCCAGTGGGTACGCCGGGTCTGGCGCGCCGCCCAACTCGCCTTGAGCGCCTGGGCCGCAGCCGCGGTGCAGGCGCCGCTGGGCGGGCGCGGCGCCGTGGCGGCCGCCGATTTCCCGTACGTCCTGGTGCCTGCCGGGGCCGCGGTAGTGGCGTTCTGCTGCGTGCTGTCGTACCTGGACAGCGGCATCCTCGCGGCGACGAGGGGACTGCCTCCCGTGCCCTTCAGGCGACGGGGAGGTGCGCCGGTGCCGGCCGCTGCGTGGCGGGGGCTGCTTCTGCGCTCGCTCGCGCCCGTCGGGGTGCACGGGCTCGCCGGGCTGATGATGGCCGTGCTCTGGCGCAGCCCGTACGGTCCGCTCGCCGCGCTGCTCGTACTGCTGCCGATGTACGTCTCCTGCTGGGCGTTCGCGCAGTACCACCACGAGCAGACGGCTCACCGGGCCACCATTCGGGCACTCGTTCAGGCGGTCGACATCAAGGACGAGTACACGCGCGGGCACAGCGAGCGCGTCGGGCAGGCCTCGATGATGATCGCGCGGGAGCTGGGGATGGACGACGAGCGGGTCGAGGTGCTGCGGTTCGCCGGCATCCTGCACGACGTCGGGAAACTCGGCGTACCGACACGGCTGCTCAGGAAGGACGGGCCGCTGACCCCTGAGGAGCGGCGCGTCATCGAGCTGCATCCGGAGTACGGCCACGAGATGGTCCGCGGCATCGGGTTCCTGGGGGAGGCGCGGACGGCGATCCTGCACCACCACGAGCGGCTCGACGGCAGCGGCTACCCGTACGGGCTCGTGGGCAGCCAGATTCCCGAGTGCGCGCGGGTGGTCGCGGTTGCCGACGCCTTCGACGCCATGACCTCGACGCGGTCGTACCGGAGGGCACGGCCGGTCGCGGTCGCGGTGGAGGAGCTGGAGCGGTGCGCGGGGGCCCACTTCGACCCGCAGATGGTACGGGCCCTGGTGCGCGCCCTCGAGCGCCACGGCTGGCACCCGGCCGTCACGGCGGACGAGTCCAGCCGTGACGGGACTGTGCCCGCCGCGCGGCGGGCACCCGTCCGTGCGGACAACGCCTCGTGACCGGGCACGGGGGCCCGGACCCGCAGGCGCCGCGCCACTCCGCGGCCCCCACCCCGCGCCCCTCCGCAACCAAGGCCACAAAGCCCGCACACCGTGCCCCCACGAAGTCCCCGCACCGCTCCATGCCACACAAACCCCGTCACTCCGCGCCCGCACCGGGCAAGGGCCGATTCCGGACCCGTATGCCCGCCCGCGTTCCCGCCCTCGTGTACGCATCCGCCGCCCTGGTCGTCCTCGGGGCCCTCGGCTGGACCTTCTGGCGCGGGCTCGACGATCGCGGGACCGCTCTGGCGTTCGGGGTGCTCATCGTCGTCGGGGAGCTGGCGCGGTGGAGCGGTGGCGGGGCGGCCGTCGACCGGGAGCCCGCGCCGCTGGCGACCGCTGGGGCGCTGGCGTACGCGCTGCTCGGCGACAACGCGGGTCAGCCGACGCAGCACGGCGTCGCCCAGGTGATCAGCGTTGCCGTCGCGGCGGGGCTCGTCGGATGCGTGCCCCATGTGGCGCTGGGCCGCGGGCCCTCTCTGGACTCCATGGCGCGGCGTGTGCTGACGGTGGTCTTCGCCGCAGTCTGCGTCCAGCCGCTGTACAACTCGGGGAAACTGCAGGAGTGGGTGGGCAGCGGGCCGTACCACGCGCTGTGGGTCGTCGGGATCCTCGCGCTCACCGCGCTCTGCGACGCCGTGCTCGCCGCGGCCATGGCGCACGCCCGCACCGGCTGGCCGTTCGGGCCCCTCCTGCGGGACGAACTGCGCGCCATGCTCGGCATCGGCTCCGCTGTCTGCGCGACGGGAGCGGTGATGTCGCTGGCGGTCGCCGTCGCCGGACTGTGGGCGCTGCCCGTCTTCTCGCTGCCACTGCTGCTCACGCAGCTCGCCTACCGCCGCTATGCCGCGGTGCGCACCACCTACCGGCAGACGATCGCGTCCCTCGCCCGGGCCACCGAGATCGCCGGATACACGCCCGCGGGTCACGCCCGCCGCGTCGCCGCGATCAGCCGCGCGGTGGGCCGCGAGCTGGGTCTGTCCGAGCCGGACCTCACCGTCCTCGAGTACGCGGCCCTGATGCACGACATCGGGCAACTGTCCCTCGTCGACCCCGTCCCGGCCGGGGCCACCGCGGTGCTGCCCGCCGAGGAGCAGCGGCGCATCGCCCTGCTCGGCGGCGCCGTGGTGCGCCAGACGGGGGTGCCCGCCGAGGTCGCCGTCGTCGTGGAGCGGCAGGCCGATCCGTACCGCGACCAGCCTCTGCAGGCCCGTATCGTGCGGGCGGCGAACGCCTACGACGAACTGGTCCGCGAGGAGGGGCCCGGCGGGCCGCTCACCGCGCTGGAGCGGCTGCGTCTTGCCACCGGCCACGACTATGCGCCGGAGGTGGTGGAATCGCTCGTCCGGGTGCTGTCGCGTGGGACCTCGGTCCTGTGGCAGCGGGCCGTCTGACCATGCCCTAGGTCGGGTAACCGATGGGTAATGAGCGCCCGTCCGACCGTACGTGGTTGGATGCGAAGAACAGGGGCAGGTCCGAGGCTGCACTGTCTTTCTCAACACTGGCAGGCGGGAATGGTGAGGATCTTCGGCAAGGGACGGCATCGGCCCTCCGCGTCATGGCGGCAGGCCACCGACCGGGCGTTCACGCTCATCGGGGACGGCCGGTACGAGGACGCGGGAGCGCTGCTGACACGCGCGGCGGACCTGGAGCCGTGGCTGTCCGAGTCCTGGTTCAACCTCGCCCTTCTGCACAAGTTCCGGCACGACTGGGAGCAGGCGCGGGCCGCGGGGCTGCGCGCGGTGGCCCTGCTGGACCGGGACACGGGCGCCCCCGACTGGTGGAACGTCGGCATCGCGGCGACCGCCCTGCAGGACTGGCCGCTGGCGAGGCGGGCCTGGCAGGCGTACGGGCTGCGGGTGCCGGGCGGTGCGGCGGCCGGCGGCCAGCCCACCGGCATGGAGCTCGGCAGCGCGGCCGTGCGGCTCTCGCCGGAGGGCGAGGCCGAGGTCGTGTGGGGCCGCAGGCTCTGCCCGGCGCGGATAGAAGTGCTCTCCGTGCCACTGCCGTCATCGGGGCGACGCTGGGGCGAGGTCGTGCTGCACGACGGTGTTCCGCACGGCGAGCGCACGACGTCCACCGGCCACTCGTACCCCGTCTTCGACGAGATCGAGCTGTGGGCCCCCTCGCCCGTGCCCACCTGGGTCGTGCTCCTGGAGGCGGAGACCGAGGCCGACCGGGACGCCCTGGAGCGGCTCGCGGCCGACGCCGGCTTCGCCGCCGAGGACTGGTCGTCGTCCGTCCGGCTGCTGTGCCGTATGTGCTCGGAGAGCCGGATGCCGAGTGACGAGGGCGATGGCGACCACCTCGATCCGCACGACCACAGCGAGCCCGGCCACCCCGGGCCGCTCGGCCATCGCACCGACGGGCAGCTGTGGGTGCCCGAACGGGAGTGCGGCATAGCCGCGCCCGCCTCCCTGGTACGCGGGCTGCTGGACGGCTGGGTGGCCGACAGCCCTGAGACCCGGGACTGGCGGGATCTCGAAGAGGTCTGCTGATCTCGAAGAAGTCTGCTGATTCCTCTGATTCCGCGTCGCTGATTCCTCCCCGTAGGCTGTACCAGCACCACATTCGAAGGTTTCCATGGAAGGCGTACGGCGGAGATGGCGCAGCAGGACACTGAGCAGGAGCGGGCCGGGAGCTCGGCGGTTCTCCCCGTGGACGACGAGGGCTTCGTCATCGACACCGTGGACTGCGAGGCCCGTGAGACGGCCTACCGCGAGCGCGGGACGTCCCGGCCGATCACCGTCGTCGGCAACCCTGTCCTGCACAAGGAGTGCAAGGACGTCACGGAGTTCGACGACAAGCTCGCGCAGCTCGTCGACGACATGTTCGCGAGCCAGCGCACCGCAGAGGGCGTCGGCCTCGCCGCCAACCAGATCGGCGTCGACCTGAAGGTCTTCGTCTACGACTGCCCGGACGACGAGGGCGTGCGGCACGTGGGTGTGGTCTGCAACCCGGTGCTCCAGGAGCTCCCGGCCGACCAGCGCCGCCTCGACGACTCCAACGAGGGCTGCCTGTCCGTCCCGACCGCCTACGCCTCACTGGCCCGCCCCGACTACGCGGTGGTGACGGGCCAGGACGAGAAGGGCAACCCCATCACGGTGCGCGGTACCGGCTACTTCGCGCGGTGCCTGCAGCACGAGACGGACCATCTGTACGGGTACCTGTACATCGACCGGCTCTCGAAGCGCGACCGCAAGGACGCGCTGCGGCAGATGGCCGAGGGAACGCCGCGCTACCCGGTCGTTCCGAACGACTGACCCGCCCGCTTCCCCTCGATTCATGGGGCTCCAGGCGCCGTTGAGGCGGCTGGGGCCGGCGACGATCGGCGCCTGTCCGGGTTTTCTCGGACAGGCGCCGATCTCTGTGTACAGCACTTTTCCGACTCGGATCGGTCAGATCCGGTCGCAGATGGCCCAAATCCGGCCTGTCAAGAGCGCTTTCTCGGCCATTGTCGGAGCGACGACGAGTGCAGAAACGTTCCGCGAGCGGTCGCTTGTGCACTGAATGAAAGGCACACGGGATATGCAAGGGTGCGCGCGCCCGGTAGGACAGGGGGGGAGTGGCGCCGCCGGCGGCGGAGAGGGGGCTGTTCATGGCGACGTGGTCCACGGCCGGAAGGGGTCTGCAAGCGGTGCGCCGCGCCGCACAGGCACTTTGTGCGCCGCACACGCGCTGTAATTGTGTACACGTCAAGGGTCCTGCTGTCCGGGCCTTGGCGAAGGCAGCGCAGAGTACGGCCCGGTGTGGGCCACGACTGCGGACAAGGGTTTCTCGCAAGCGGGGCATAGCTGTGACGCCCGTTGGTCGCGGGCAGATAAGGAGCGTGCCATGACAAGTCAGGTAGCCACACCTTCTTCCCGGCTGGACAACTCCGTCGAGTCGTTCCCTGCGGTGACCTTGCCGGGACCCAGGGCATTCCAGGAAGAGCTTCGCCTTTGGCCGTTCGATCTGCCTTTCCCGTACAGGATCAGTCACGAAGGTGACCGTGTGGCCGCCCATAGTCGTGAGTGGGTCCAGCGGGTGGGGCTGGTTTCCGGAGAGGCGGAACTGCGGCGTCACGATCGTCATGGCATGGCGCTGTTCGCCTGCCTCAACTACCCTGATGCGCCCATTGAAGGCTTGAATCTGGTGGGCGACTGGGTTTCCTGGTGGGCGATTTGGAGCGACTTTCCCGACGATCCGGCCTTCGTCCAGGAGCCGGGCCGTCCGGAACGGTTCTTCGCGTCGCTGACCGCGGTCGTCACCTCGTCCCCAGAAGCTCTGACCCGGGTGTCCGACGATCCCCACATCAAGGCTTTCACTGATATATGGAGGCGCTGGTGCCAGGGGATGTCGCCTCAGTTCGTCGCGCGTACAAGGAAGAACTGGGTGGACTGGTTCGCTTCGTACCGCACACGCACCGAGCACCGTCGCGAAAGCCGCACCCTGGATGTCGAGGAATATCTTTCTCTTCGCGATGTGACGGGAGGGGGGCCGCTCGAGATGGATGCCGCTCAGCGGGTCGGCGGCTACGAGGTGCAGCCCGAGTTCTTGGAGAGCCCTCCCCTCAAGGCGATGCGTCATATCGCCGGGCGGGTCATCAACATCACCCAGGATGTGCAGTCCCTCGCGAAGGAAGAGGCCGCAGGCGATCAGCACAACCTGGTGATCGTTCTGGAGCATGAGCAGAATCTCACACGCGAGAACGCCCTCCGGCAGATTCATGAACGACTCCGCGGGTACACCGACTCCTTCCTCAGACACGAGGCTGAGATCCCCCGGTTTCTCGACACGCTCATGGTGCCCGTCGAGGAGCGGACGTCGATTTACCGTCACGCCGCCGATCTACGCCAGCTGATGCGTGGCACCGTCGACTTCTGTTCGGCGTCCGGGCGCTATCACTAGGGGCTGTACGTTCAGGCGGCCTGCGGGCCCCTGAACGTACGCCGGTACGCGTTCGGGGTCGTCCCCAGCGCCCGCAGGAACTGGTGGCGCATCGCCGCCGCGTTGCCGAAACCGGCGCGCCCGGCGATCGCCTCCACGGTCTCGTCCGAACGTTCGAGCAACTCCTGGGCGAGCAGGACCCGTTGGCGCAGCAACCAGCGGTAGGGCGTGGTGCCGGTCTCCTGCTGGAAGCGGCGAGCGAACGTCCGCTGCGACATATGGGCCCGCGCCGCCAGCCGCTCCACGGTGATCTCCTCGTCGAGGTGCTCCTCCATCCACGCAAGTACGCTGCCGACGGTGTCGCACGGGCTGTGGGGCAGCGGACGCTCGACGTACTGGGCCTGGCCGCCGTCGCGGTGCGGCGGGACCACCATGCGCCGGGCGATCGCGTTGGCGACCTCCACACCGTGCTCCTCGCGGACGATGTGCAGGCAGGCGTCGATGCCGGCGGCGGTGCCCGCCGAGGTGATCACGGTGCCCTCGTCGACGTACAGCACATCGGGTTCGACACGGGCCCGCGGGTGGCGCACGGCCAGTTCGGCGGCGTGCCGCCAGTGGACGGCGCAGCGGCGGCCGTCCAGCAGTCCGGCCGCGCCGAGCACGAAGACGCCCGAACACACGGACAGGACACGGGCGCCGCGCTCCGTGGCGCGCCGCAGGGCGGCGAGCAGCTCCTCGGGATAGGCGCGGTGCACGTACGACTCGCCCGCCGGCACAGCGATGAGGTCCGCCTCCTCGAGCCGGTCGAGGCCGTGCTCCGTCTGTACGGAGAACCCGGCGTGCGTGCTCAGCACCGCACCCTCCGCCGAAGCCACCGCGAAGTCGTACACCGGCAGCCCCTCGTCGCTGCGGTCGAGGCCGAATACCTCGCACACCACGCCGAGTTCGAAGGGATGCACACCGTCGAGCAGCACTGCGGCCACGTTCTTCAGCATGTCTGCCAGTGTGCCGCAGGCGTGGCAGTAATTCGAGGGTTGGCGACTGTTCTGCCACTGATGCCGTGGCCCGGAGCGCGCGACAGTAGCGACATGAACGCATTCCTGGACTACCTGACCGTCCTGTCCCTCTTCCTCCTCCTCGCGGCCCCGGCACTAGCCGGGCAGGCCCACGAACGCCGCATCGACCGCCAGCTCCGTGCCGCCGAGGCCGCGAACGACGCTGCCGGCGGCCCGCTCCTCCCCCGTGGGGAGCGGGACCGCCGGCGGGACTTCGGGCGGGCGGCCTGAGAGATCGCGCCGCCCGAAGCGGCCTAGAAGTCGTCGTCGAAGGAGACCGAGCCCTCCACCGCAACCTGGTACGCCGACGGACGCCGCTCGAAGAAGTTGGTCAGCTCCTGGACGCCCTGCAGCTCCATGAAGGAGAACGGGTTCTCGGAGCCGTACACCGGAGCGAAGCCGAGGCGCGTGAGCCGCTGGTCGGCGACGCACTCCAGGTACTGCCGCATCGACTCGGTGTTCATGCCCGGGAGGCCGTCACCGCAGAGGTCGCGCGCGAACTGCAGCTCGGCCTCGACGGCCTCCTCCAGCATGTCGGTGACCTGCTGCTGGAGCTGGTCGTCGAAGAGCTCCGGCTCCTCCTTGCGTACGGTGTCGACCACGTCGAAGGCGAACGACATGTGCATCGTCTCGTCGCGGAACACCCAGTTGGTACCGGTCGCCAGGCCGTGCAGCAGGCCGCGAGACCGGAACCAGTACACGTACGCGAAGGCGCCGTAGAAGAAGAGCCCCTCGATGCACGCCGCGAAGCAGATCAGGTTCAGCAGGAAGCGCCGGCGGTCCGCCTTGGTCTCCAGGCGGTCGAGCTTCTCCACCGAGTCCATCCACGTGAAGCAGAACTCGGCCTTCTCGCGGATGGAGGGAATGTTCTCGACCGCTGCGAAGGCGGCAGCGCGGTCCTCCGGGTCGGGCAGGTACGTATCCAGCAGGGTCAGATAGAACTGGACGTGGACGGCCTCCTCGAAGAGCTGCCGGGACAGATACAGCCGCGCCTCGGGGGAGTTGATGTGCTTGTACAGCGTCAGCACGAGGTTGTTGGCGACGATCGAGTCGCCCGTCGCGAAGAAGGCGACCAGACGGCTGATCAGGTGCTGCTCACCCGGCGAGAGTTTCGCCAGGTCGGCGACGTCCGAGTGGAGGTCGACCTCCTCGACCGTCCACGTGTTCTTGATGGCGTCCCGGTAGCGCTCGTAGAAGTCGGGGTAGCGCATGGGGCGCAGGGTCAGCTCGAAGCCCGGGTCGAGCAGGTTCTTCTCAGCAGAAGTCGTCATTACTGGCAGGCCTCACAGGACTCGGGGTTCTCAAGGGAGCAGGCGACCGCGTCGGGGTCGGCGACCTGCTGGACGGGGATGGGCTTCTGGGTCTGCGCCTGGGCCTGGGCGGCACGGGCGATCCGCGTCGCCGGGCGCGAGCGCAGGTAGTACGTCGTCTTCAGGCCCGCCTTCCAGGCGTACGCGTACATCGAGGAGAGCTTGCCGATCGTCGGCGTCTCCATGAACAGGTTCAGCGACTGCGACTGGTCCAGGAACGGGGTGCGGGCGGCCGCCATGTCGATCAGCCCGCGCTGCGGGATCTCCCACGCCGTGCGGTACAGGGCGCGTACGTCCTCGGGGATCCAGGCGAAGCCCTGCACCGAGCCGTTCGAGTCGCGCAGTGCCTCGCGGGTGCGGGCGTCCCACACGCCGAGCCGCTTCAGGTCGTTCACCAGGTACGAATTGACCTGCAGGAACTCTCCGCTGAGCGTCTCGCGCTTGAAGAGGTTGGAGACCTGCGGCTCGATGCACTCGTAGACGCCTGCGATCGAGGCGATCGTGGCGGTGGGGGCGATCGCGAGGAGCAGGGAGTTGCGCAGGCCCGTCTCGGCGATGCGCTCCCGCAGGGCCGCCCACCGCTCCGGCCACGTCAGCTCCACGTCGAAGTGGTCGGGGTGCAGGACGCCACGGGCCGTACGGGTCTTGTCCCAGGCCGGGAGCGGGCCGCTGCGCTCTGCGAGGTCCGCCGACGCCTCGTACGCGGCGAGCATGATGCGCTCGGCGATACGGGTGGAGAGCGCCCGGGCCTCGGGCGAGTCGAAGGGCAGCCGCAGCTTGAAGAACACGTCCTGCAGGCCCATCGCGCCCAGGCCCACCGGGCGCCACTTGGCGTTGGAGCGGCCGGCCTGCTCGGTCGGATAGAAGTTGATGTCGACGACACGATCGAGGAAGGTCACCGCGGTGCGGACGGTGGCGTCCAGCCGCTCCCAGTCGAGGCCACCGGTCGCCGTGTCGACGAACGCGCCGAGGTTGACCGACCCGAGGTTGCAGACGGCCGTCTCCCTGTCGTCCGTGACCTCCAGGATCTCCGTGCACAGGTTCGAGGAGTGGACCGTGTGGCCCGGCTCCGCCGTCTGGTTGGCGGTGCGGTTGGCGGCGTCCTTGAAGGTCATCCAGCCGTTGCCGGTCTGCGCGAGGGTACGCATCATGCGGCCGTAGAGGTCGCGGGCCGGGATGGTCTTCTTCGCGAGCCCTTGCGCTTCCGCCTTGCGGTAGGCCGCGTCGAACTCCTCGCCCCACAGGTCGACCAGCTCGGGCACGTCGGCGGGGGAGAACAGCGACCACTGCTCGTCGGCGTCGACCCGGCGCATGAACTCGTCGGGCATCCAGTGCGCGAGGTTGAGGTTGTGGGTGCGCCGGGCGTCCTCACCGGTGTTGTCGCGCAGCTCCAGGAACTCCTCGATGTCGGAGTGCCAGGTCTCCAGGTAGACCGCGGCGGCGCCCTTGCGCCTGCCGCCCTGGTTCACCGCGGCGACCGATGCGTCGAGGGTCTTCAGGAACGGCACGATGCCGTTGGAGTGCCCGTTCGTGCCGCGGATCAGCGAACCGCGGGAGCGGATACGGGAGTACGCGATGCCGATGCCGCCCGCGTGCTTCGAGAGGCGGGCCACCTGGTGGTACCGCTCGTAGATCGAGTCGAGCTCGTCCCGCGGCGAGTCCAGCAGGTAGCAGGACGACATCTGCGGGTGCCGCGTACCGGAGTTGAAGAGCGTGGGGGATGAGGGGAGGTAGTCGAGGCGGCTCATCAGGCTGTACAGCGAACCGACTTCGTCGACGGACCGGAGGCCCGCTTGTGAATCAAGCACAGTGTCCTCGGCGAGTCCGGCGGCGACCCGCAGCATGAAGTGCTGCGGGGTCTCGATGACGCGCCGGGTGAGCGGGTGCCGCAGCAGGTAGCGGCTGTGCAGCGTGCGCAGCCCGAAGTAGCCGAACCGGTCGTCGGCACCCTCGGCGATCGAGGCGTCCACCAGCGCGTCGAGGCGGGCCGCGTGCAGCCGTACGAACTCGTGTGTACGGTCGGCGATCAGCCCTTCCCGGTGCCCGGCCGCGACCGACTCGGAGAAGGTCCGGACGCCCTGGGATGCGGCCTCCTCGGCGATGCTGATCGTCAGCAGCCGCGCCGCCAGTTTCGAGTACGCCGGGTCCTCCGAGATCAGCCCGGCAGCGGCCTCGGTGGCCAGTTCGCGCAGCTCGGTCTCGTCCGCGGCGGCGGACCGGCCGCGCAGCGCGGCAGCGGCGACCCGGCCGGGGTCGGCGTCGGGGAGGTCGGCGGTGAGGTCGGTCAGGGTGCGCAGCAGCGCGGCACCGGGACCTCCCGACTCGGGCTCGGCCTCTGCCTGGCGGACTGAAGCCGGATCGGCTGGCGCGATGGTCACGTGGAGCTCTCCCTCGCTGGCTCGGGGCCTCGGGGAGGGAAGCGGGCGCACGGGCACACACGCAGGGCAGCGCAGGCCGCGTCCACCGGCCCACTCCGCGAGACCCGGACGTCATCGGCACCCGGAACGGACGGACCGGGCGCGCCGTCGGCAGGTCCTCGGACTTACGGGTACACGAACGCGCACCAGTACACCGTTGCGGGACAGTTCCGGACTTGCACCGGATTCCCCTGCGGCGACAGCGAGATGAGCATACATCTTGTGCCGGGCTGCGGTGGCACCCCTACATGTTGTGTCTCGATGTGTTGAGCGGGGTGTCAGAGCGTCAACTCGTAGGTGAGCAGCATGACGTCGGCGAGATGCGGAATCGGGTTCCAGTCGCGCTCGGGGGTACGGGCGAAGCCGAGGCGCTCGTATATCCGGTGCGCGGTGTGCATCGTGCGCTGCGTGGACAGAACGACGCGGACGCAGCCGTCGACCGCCCGTGCGCGGTCGATGCAGGCGCGGACAAGGGCCTCTCCGGTACCTCTGCCCCGCGCCTCGGGCGAGACCGCGAGCATCCGGATCTCGGCCTCGCCCTCGCGCGCGATGTCCGCCATCGGACCGCCCGCCGGCACGAACGTCACGCCCCCGATCACCCGGTCGTTCGCCACGGCGACCAGCACCTCGGCTGCCGCGGCCCGCTTCGCCACGTCCCGCAGCTCGCCGAGGTACTCGTCACTCTCCCCGAAGTCGAGCAGCCCGTCCCCGAGATACGCCCGCGCGGTGATCTCGCCCAGCTCCGCGTACTCCCCGGGCTCCGCCCGCCTGATCACGATGTCCATGCGGTGCAGTGTGCCCCACGGGTACGACAACGGGCCGCCGGATTTCCCGGCGGCCCGTGTCACGTGCGAAAAGGACTCAGTGCGCGGCCCCCGCCGTCGCCGGCGGCAGCTCCGTCTTGACGCCCGGGTCGCCCGCCTCGCCCGTGTAGTCCTCCGGCGACGTCTCGTCGACACCGTCCGGCGCCTTCACCGCGCGCAGGACGAAGGTGAGGACCACCGTCACCACCAGGTTCAGCACGAACGCCGTCAGACCGATGTAGCCGATCTCGCCGATGCCGGGGATCTCCGCCGAGGAGCCGCCGAAGTGCTTCTGGGTCGGGGACGCCACGCCGTACGCGGCGACCGTGCCGTACACCATGCCGACCGCCCAGCCCGCTATCAGCGCCCAGCGGTGGAACCAGCGCGTGAACAGGCCGAACACCAGCGCAGGGAAGGTCTGCAGGATCCAGATGCCGCCAAGGAGCTGGAAGTTGATCGCGACCGTCTTGTCCATGCCGAGGACGAAGACCAGCGCGCCCACCTTCACCAGCAGCGACACCAGCTTGGAGACCTTGGTCTCCTGCTCGGGCGTCGCGTCGGGCTTCAGGAAGTCCTTGTAGATGTTCCGCGTGAAGAGGTTGGCCGCGGCGATCGACATGATCGCGGCCGGGACGAGGGCGCCGATGCCGATGGCGGCGAAGGCCACGCCCGTGAACCAGTCGGGGAACATGTCCTCGAAGAGCTGCGGGATCGCCAGCTGCCCGTTCTGCACCTTGATGCCGGCCGCGATCGCCATGAAGCCGAGCAGGCCGAGGAAGCCCAGCATCAGCGAGTACAGCGGCAGGATCGTGGAGTTACGGCGGATGACGTCACGGCTGCGGCTGGACAGCACGGCCGTCACCGAGTGCGGGTACATGAACAGGGCGAGGGCCGAGCCGAGCGCCAGCGTGGCGTAGGTCCACTGCGAGGGATCGGCCGGGGTCAGCGCGCCGCGCGGCTTCTCGGTCGCCGGGTTGATCTGCGCGAAGGCGTCGCCCGCCTTGGCGAAGATGTCGTCAAAACCGCCCAGCTTGATCGGGATGTAGATGATCGCGACCGCGATGACGATGTAGATCAGCGCGTCCTTCACGAACGCGATCAGGGCCGGGGCCCGCAGACCGGACGAGTACGTGTACGCGGCCAGCACACCGAAGGCGATCAGCAGCGGCAGGTCCTTGATGAACCAGTGCGTGTTCTCGCCGCCGCCCACGCCCATCACGTCGAGCACCGCCTGGATGCCGACCAGCTGCAGCGCGATGTACGGCATCGTGGCGAGGATGCCCGTGACCGCGACGGCCAGCGACAGGCCCTTGGAGCCGAAGCGCCCCCGGACGAAGTCCGACGTGGTGACGTACCCGTGCTTGTGCGACACCGACCACAGGCGCGGCAGGAAGACGAACATCAGCGGGTAGATCAGGATCGTGTACGGCACCGCGAAGAAGCCCGCCGCGCCCGCCGCGTAGATCGCCGCCGGGACCGCCACGAAGGTGTACGCCGTGTAGAGGTCGCCGCCGAGCAGGAACCAGGTGATCCAGGTGCCGAACGACCGGCCGCCCAGGCCCCATTCGTCGAGGCTGTTCTCGTTCTCGGCCCTGCGCCAGCGCGAGGCCAGGAAGCCCATGACCGTGACGGCCACGAAGAAGAGGATGAAGACGGCGAGTGCCACGCCGTTCACGCCGTCGTTCACTGCGACGCACCCCCCTCACGGGCGGCCTTGCGGGCGGCCTGGTCCCGCTGCCACAGCCGGTACGCGACCATGGTCAGCAGGGTCGAGAAGACCACCCACGCCATCTGGTACCAGTAGAAGAACGGGATGCCGATGAACGTCGGCTCGATCTTCGCGTAGGAGCCCACCCAGAGCATCGCGACGAACGGCGCGAACAGGCAGAGGGCTATCACCACCCGCACCGGTGTCACGACCGGCCCTCTCGCTTCAGGTTCTTGTGGCATACGGCGGCTCCCGTCCCCTCGCTGACCCCATTGATCACTGATCTGTTGGCAGTGCGGGGGAAATCTAAGGGACGGGTCCGGGTTATGGAACCCCTGTCCGGATACCGGACACGATGTTCGGGAAGGCTCGAAGAGCTCCGGTGCAGGTCAGCAGGCATCCGGTGCAGGTCAGCAGCAGCGGAACCCCTGCCGGGGATCCGCCTCCTGCCGCTCCGTTCGCATCCGCTCGAAATCGCGCCGGGACGGCACGGATGCGGTGGGATGGTCCTTTCTGACGTGGGCGACATACCGCTCGTACGCCGACTCACCGGTCAGCTCGCGCATGTACCACCGCATCCAGCGCAGCCCTCTCAGCAGCAGGGTCACGATGCCTGTGTCACCTCCCGGTCGCGGCCGGCGGCGGCCAGCTCGGCCTTCTCCTCCTGCGTCGGGATCAGCCCGGCCGGGGCGATCAGCTTCGACTCGACGTACGGCGCCTCGCTCAGCCGGCTCGCCTCCGGGTTGCGCAGATGCCTGATGCAGATCCGGGCCGCGTCCACGATCACGACGACGATCAGGACGGCGAGAACCGCCGACAGCACGCCGTCCACCGTGGAGTTGGTGACGATGGTGTGCATGTCGTCCATGTTCTTGGCCGGCGGCAGGACCTTGCCCGCCTCGATGCCCTCCTGGTAGTTCGCGCGCTGCTGGAAGAAGCCCACGCGCGGGTCGCTGGAGAACACCTTCTGCCAGCTCGCGGTCAGCGTGACCGTCGCGTCCCACGCCAGCGGAATCCCCGTGATCCAGGCCCACTTGACGCGCCCGGACTTGATCAGCAGGGTCGTGCAGACGGCGAGCGCCACGGCCGCGAGCAGCTGGTTGGCGATGCCGAAGATCGGGAACAGCTGGTTGATCCCGCCGAGCGGCTCGTGCACGCCGACCCAGAGGAAGTAGCCCCACAACCCGACCACGGCGGCGCTGGTCAGGACGAGTCCGGGCTTCCAGCTGACGTCCCGGAACGGCTTGTAGATGTTGCCCAGCATGTCCTGCAGCATGAAGCGGCCCACGCGCGTGCCCGCGTCCAGCGCGGTCAGGATGAACAGCGCCTCGAACATGATCGCGAAGTGATACCAGAACGCCCGCAGGCCCCCGCCGGTCACCTGCGAGAAGATCTCGGAGACGCCGACGGCGAGCGTCGGCGCGCCGCCGGTCCGCGACAGCAGCGTCGCCTCCTCGACGTTCTTCGCGGCGGCCGCCAGTTCCTCCGGGGAGATCGAGTAGCCGAAGTTCGCCACCGCCTGCGACGCGGACTGCACGCTGTCCCCGATGACGCCCGCGGGCGCGTTCATCGCGAAGTACAGGCCGGGGTCGATGATGCTGGCCGCGATCAGCGCCATGACCGCCACCGACGACTCCATCAGCATGGAGCCGTAGCCGATCATCCGGACCTGCGTCTCCTTCTGGATCATCTTCGGCGTCGTACCGGACGAGATGAGGGCGTGGAAGCCGGACAGCGCCCCGCACGCGATGGTGATGAAGACGAACGGGAAGAGGGAGCCCGCGAATACCGGCCCGTCGCCGCGCGACGCGAAGTCCGTGACCGCGTCCATCTTCAGCGTCGGCAGCGCGATGACGACACCGAGCGCCAGCAGCCCGATCGTGCCGATCTTCATGAAGGTGGAGAGGTAGTCGCGGGGCGCGAGCAGCATCCATACGGGCAGGACCGACGCGACGAAGCCGTACGCCACCATCCACATCACCAGCGTCGACGGCTCGAGCGTGAAGGTGTCCGCGAGCGACGACTCCGCGACCCAGCGGCCCGCCACGATCGCGAACAGCAGCAGCGCCACACCGATCAGCGAGACCTCGACGACCCGCCCCGGCCGGATCACCCGCAGATAGAAGCCCATCAGCAACGCGATCGGAATCGTCATCGCGATGGAGAATGTGCCCCACGGGGACTGGGCCAGGGCGTTGACGACGACCAGCGCCAGCACCCCGAGCAGGATGATCATGATGGCGAAGGCCGCAAGCAGCGCGGCCGCCCCACCGAACGGCCCTATCTCCTCGCGCGCCATCTGCCCGAGCGAACGCCCGTCGCGCCGCGTCGAGAAGAACAGCACCACCATGTCCTGCACGGCACCCGCGAAGATCACCCCGACGATGATCCAGATGGTGCCGGGCAGGTAGCCCATCTGCGCGGCCAGCACAGGTCCGACGAGCGGCCCGGCGCCGGCGATCGCCGCGAAGTGGTGGCCCAGCAGCACACGGCGGTCCGTCGGATGGAAGTCGATGCCGTTGTCCAGCCGCTCGGCCGGAGTGGCCCGGGCCTTGTCGACCTTCAGCACGCGGTACGCGATGAACTTCGCGTAGAAGCGATAGGCGATGGCGTACGAGCCGAGGGCCGCGGCCACCATCCAGGCGGCCGACACCTCCTCGCCCCGCGAGAGCGCGAGCACGGTCCAGCCCGCGGCGCCCACCAGCGCCGCGAGCGTCCAGATGATGATGGTTCGCGGGCTTGTGCGGTTTCGAGGGGCTGCGGTACGCACCGGGTCGTCCTCCCGTCACATGCGACAACGGCAGGACCGTAGAGCAGGATGGTGAGCTGCGCTACACCGCGGGACGTATGCCTTTACGCCGTGGGCTACTCCACCGGCCGCTTCAGCCTGGCCACGAACTTGTACCGGTCCCCCCGGTACACCGACCGCACCCACTCCACCGGCTTGCCCTCGCCGTCCAGCGAATGGCGCGACAGCATCAGCATCGGCAGGCCCACGTCGGTGCCCAGCAGCCCGGCCTCGCGCGGAGTGGCCAGCGAGGTCTCGATCGTCTCCTCGGCCTCCGCGAGATGCACGTCGTACACCTCGGCCAGGGCCGTGTACAGCGACGTGTACTTCACGAGCGAACGCCGCAGCGCCGGAAAGCGCTTGGCGGACAGATGGGTCGTCTCGATCGCCATCGGCTCCCCGCTCGCCAGCCGCAGCCGCTCGATGCGCAGCACCCGCCCGCCCGCGCTGATGTCGAGCAGCTCCGCGAGCCTGTCGTCGGCGGTGACGTAGCCGATGTCGAGGAGCTGCGACGTGGGTTCGAGACCCTGGGCGCGCATGTCCTCGGTGTACGAGGTGAGTTGGAGGGCCTGCGAGACCTTCGGCTTGGCGACGAACGTGCCCTTGCCCTGGATGCGTTCCAGCCGCCCCTCGACGACCAGTTCCTGGAGGGCCTGCCGGACGGTCGTGCGCGAGGTGTCGAACTCGGTGGCCAGGGTGCGCTCGGGCGGTACCGGAGTGCCGGGCGGCATCGTCTCGGTCATGTCGAGCAAGTGCTTCTTGAGGCGGTAGTACTTCGGCACGCGCGCGGTGCGGCCCGCGTTCGCCGTCTCCGCCGTCGCGGACGTGCCCACCTCGGTCCCCGCGCTGCCCGCCTGGCTGCCCATCGTCCGCCTTTCCGGCTCCTGTGCTGCTGCTGTCGCCGTCACCGGCTCCTCCGTCTGTCGCGGCTCACATCGTGGCACGGCCCGGCCTGAGGGGGCCGCGCTCCCTCAGATGTCGGTCCGATAACGGAACGCGAGCGCCTTCCTTATACACCCTTGACACCTCTAAAGGTCTAGGCCAAGCTCCCCGTACTGGTCTACACCATTAAAGACCAGTCCCAGCCCCACGGGCAGTCGTTCCTGCGCACCTTTCTCGTATGGCCTTTCTCGTACGGCTCCTTTACGGCGCAGCTCCCGGGCGGTGATGGGGGGAGACTCTTGCAGCCCTGAGGAGGGTGGCGTGAAGCGCAAGCTGATAGCTGCGGTCGGCGCAGCGACGATGATGGCCTCGGTCGCGGCGTGCGGGGGGTCCGGCGGTGAGGCCGCGAAGGACCCGAAGGACCGCAAGGGCACCCTGACCGTCTGGCTCATGGTGGACGCCCAGAGCACCTGGCCCGAACTCGTGAAGCAGGCCAACACCGCGTTCAGCAAGAAGTACCCGGGGGTCAAGGTCAACGTCCAGTACCAGCAGTGGGCGGACAAGACCAAGAAGCTCGACGCGGCCCTGGCCGGCGACAAGTTCCCGGACGTGGTCGAGCTCGGCAACACCGAGACCATGACGTACATCCTCAACGGCGCTCTCGGCGAGATCGACCCGAAGAAGTACGACAACTCCGACACCTGGATCAAGGGCCTCAAGGACACCTGCAGCTACGAGGGCAAGCTCTACTGCGTGCCGTACTACGCCGGTGCGCGCGTGGCCATCTACAACAAGGACATGTTCAAGGGCGCGACCGGCAGCGACACGCTCCCGACGACCGAGGACGCGCTGACGAAGGCCCTGGACAAGGTCCAGTCGAAGTACGGCAAGAAGGACAAGGCGTTCTCCGCCCTCTACCTCCCCGGCCGCTACTGGTACGCCGCCATGTCGTACGTCGCCGCGTACGGCGGCCAGATCGCCGAGTACGACGAGTCCTCGAAGAAGTGGAAGGCCACCCTCTCCTCGCCCGAGGCACAGGAAGGCATCCAGCACTTCATCGACCTGGTCAAGAAGTACAACCACGGTGACCAGACGAAGGACGAGCAGGACCACGCCAACGTCATGGCCAACGAGAAGGCGGCCATGCTCTACGGCAACGGCTGGGAGGCCGGCAGCGTCGTCGACGGCAACGCGAACGGCAACCCGAAGCTGAAGGACAAGATCGGCACCGCGGGCATGCCCGGCCCGAACGGCAAGGCGCTGCCGTCCTTCATCGGCGGCTCCGACCTGGCCACCATCTCCAAGTCCGAGAACCAGGACCTGGCGGAGTACTGGATCTCCCTCTTCACCAACGAGAAGTCGGAGGCGGCCCTCGCGGCCAAGGACATCCTGCCGAACAACACCAAGCAGCTGGAGCCGCTGAAGAGCAAGGCGTCGACGGCGCCGATCGCCAACGCGGTGCCCGACGCCTGGTTCACGCCCATCGCGCCGGGCTGGGCCGCGGTCGAGAAGAAGGAAACGATCGAGCTGATGCTGCTCGACATCCTCAAGGGCACGTCGGTCGAGGACGCCACCAAGGCCGCGGACGCGGAGATCGACGAGCTGATCAACGAGGCCTCCTGACCCTCGGACCTCGGCGAGGCCGCCTCCCGGCCTCGTGAGACCCCTGATCGCCCTGTCGGGGGCGGCGGACCCGCCACGGAGACCGCCGCCCCCCGCCTCCCGGTTACCGGTTCGAACGGAAGGCCAGCACAGTGAGTGCCGCCGACATGAAAGCAGCCGAGCCCCCGGTTCCCGGCCTTCGTCAGCCCGGGGAACGGCCCGCGCCCGGCCCCGCAGACGGAGTATCCGTCCCCGGCGTCGCGACCCCGAGCAGCACGGGCTCGACGCCGAGCCCCGCAGGCGCCGGGATACGCGGGAAGAGAAACGCCGGGGCTCTCCTGCCCTACCTCCTGATAGCCCCCGCGTTCGTCGCGATCGCCGCCGTGTTCGTCTGGCCCCTGATCAAGACCGTGATCATGTCCTTCCAGGACGTCGGCCGCCGCGAACTGTGGACCGGGGATCCCGCACCCTGGGTGGGCTTCGAGCAGTTCACCAACATCCTCGGCGACGGCGAGTTCTGGGACGTCGTCTGGCGCACCCTGCTGTTCATGGTCGCCTGCGTCGTGGCCACCATGGGGATCGGGCTCTTCCTCGCCCAGGCCATGCAGCGCATGACGAACTGGGTACGACTCGCCCTCACCGGCGCCCTCGTCGCGGCCTGGTCCCTGCCGCTGCTCGTGGCCACCTCGATCTTCCGCTGGTTCGCGGACTCCGACTACGGCGTGGTCAACATGGTGCTGACCAAGTACCTGGGCCTCGACTTCCGCGGCCACAACTGGTGGCTCGACCCGAAGCAGGGCTTCCTGATGATCGGCGCGGTCGTCGTCTGGGGAGCGATCCCGTTCGTCGCCATCACGCTGTACGCCGCGCTCACCCAGGTTCCCAAGGAACTGGAGGAAGCGGCAGCCCTCGACGGGGCCGGTGCCGCCGGCGTCTTCCGCTATGTCACCTGGCCGGTGATCAAGCCCGTCTTCCAGATGGTCGCCACGCTCTCGGTGATCTGGGACTTCAACGTCTTCGGCCAGGTCTTCCTGATGCGCGGCAACAAGCCGGAGCCGGAGTACAACCTGCTCGGCCTCTACTCGTACGAGAAGGCCTTCGAGTCCAACTCCTTCAGCCAGGGCGCCGCCATCTCGCTCATCACGGTCCTGCTGCTGTCCGGCGTGGCCGTGTACTACCTGCGCCAGCTCCTCAAGATCGGAGAGGTCGAGTGAGCGTCACCGCCCCCACGCGCCCGGGCCCGACCCCTGCGTACCGCCCCGACCGCAAGAAGAAGAGCAGGCACGTCTACAACGTCGTCGGCCTGGTCGCCTTCGTGGCGATGGCCTTCCCGGTCTACTGGCTGGTGGTCAGCGCCCTGCGGCCCAACCAGGAGATCCGCAGCTACGACCAGAAGCTGTGGCCCGACTCGGTCACGCTCGACAACTTCCAGCGCGCCATCGCCGCGCCGAACTTCGGCACGGCGATCCAGTCGAGCCTGATCATCTGCGTCACCGCGGTGGCCGGCGCGATGCTCATGGCGACGATCGCCGCCTTCGCGATCGGCCGCTTCCAGTTCGCGGGCCGCAAGGCCTTCATGATCGTGCTCCTCGTGGTGCAGCTGCTGCCGCCCACCGCGCTCCTCATCCCCCTGTACCTCCAGCTCAACGAGCTCGGCGGGCTCAACGAGTACTGGGGCGTCATCGTCGTCTACCTGGTCTCCACTCTGCCCTTCGCCACCTGGATGATCCGCGGCTTCGTGGTCAACATCCCCAAGGAGCTGGAGGAGTCCGCGATGGTGGACGGCTGCAGCCGGATGGGCGCCTTCTGGCGAGTGATCTTCCCGCTGCTCGCCCCCGGTCTCGCGGCCGCCTCGATCTTCGCGCTCATCAACGCGTGGAACGAGTACCTGCTGGCGTACGTCGTGCTCCAGGACAACGACAAGTACACGCTGAACGTGTGGCTGATGAACTTCAGCACCTCGCGCGGCACCGACTACGGCGCGCTGATGGCCGCCTCCACGCTCATCGCCATCCCGGTCGTCGTCTTCTTCATGCTCGTCCAGAAGAAGATGGCCGCGGGCCTGACCTCCGGCGCAGTAAAGGGATGACTCCGCACATGACGACTCTCGCCCGCGGCACGGCTGCGTCCCATGCGAAGACCGATGGCCTGACGCGCGACGCGCTCACCGTCCTCCAGCCCGGCTTCACCGGCACCAGCGCCCCCGACTGGCTGCTGCGCAGGCTCGGCGAAGGCCTGGCGTCGGTCGGCCTGTTCGGCCGCAACATCGCCTCGCCCGAGCAGCTCGCCGCGCTCACCGCCCAGTTGCGCGCCGAGCGCGACGACATCCTCGTCGCCATCGACGAGGAGGGCGGCGACGTCACCCGGCTCGAGGTGCGCACCGGCTCCTCGTTCCCCGGCAACCACGCACTCGGCGCGGTGGACGACGTCCACCTGACCCGCGATGTGGCCGCCGAGCTCGGCCGCCGCCTCGCCGCCTGCGGCGTCAACCTCAACTGGGCGCCGTCCGCCGACATCAACTCCGACCCGGCCAACCCCGTCATCGGCGTACGCTCCTTCGGCGCCGACACCGCCCTCACGGCCCGGCACACCGCCGCGTACGTCGAGGGGCTGCAGTCCGCCGGGGTCGCCGCCTGCACCAAGCACTTCCCGGGGCACGGCGACACCGCGGTCGACTCACACCACGCGCTGCCGCGCATCGACGCCGACCTCGACACGCTGCACGCCCGCGAACTCGTCCCGTTCCGGGCCGCGATCGCGGCGGGCACGCGGGCGGTGATGAGCGCCCACATCCTCGTACCGGCTCTGGATCCGGAGCGCCCCGCGACGCTCTCCCGCCGCATCCTGACCGGCCTGCTGCGCGAGGAGCTGGGTTACGACGGGCTCATCGTCACCGACGGCATCGAGATGCAGGCCATCGCCTCGACGTACGGCATCGAGCACGGCAGCGTCCTCGCCATCGCCGCGGGCGCCGACGCCATCTGCGTGGGCGGCGGGCTCGCGGACGACGACACGGTGCTGCGGCTGCGCGACGCGCTCGTCGAGGCGGTACGCGCCGGGGAGCTGCCCGAGGAACGCCTCGCGGACGCGGCCGCGCGTGTGCGGGAGCTGGCGCGGTGGACGGAGGCGGGCTCCCGCGCCGACCGGGAGATCGGCCTGGTCGCGGCCCGCCGCGCGCTCACTCTGACGCGGTCCGAGGCGTACACGCCGGTCACCTCGGCTCCGTATGTCGCCGCGCTCACCCCCGTCGCGAACATCGCGGTCGGGGACGAGACGCCGTGGGGACTGGCGGCGGAACTGGCGCGGCTCCTGCCCGGTACGGAGACGGGGAGCTGGTCCGCTCCGGGCGCGGGGGAGGGGGTGCTGCGGGCCGCGGGCTCGCGCCGCATCGTCGCCGTCGTCCGCGACGAGCACCGGCATCCGTGGATGTCGGCCGCCCTCGACACGCTGCTGGCCGCCCGGCCCGACACCATCGTGGTCGAGATGGGCGTCCCGCAGGCCCCACCGCGGGGTGCCCTCCACATCGCCACACATGGCGCGGCCCGGGTGTGCGGACGGGCAGCGGCGGAGGTCATCGCGTCGGGGGCCTGACGTCCCGCACCTGCGGCCGTTGGGTGGTTCGCCACTGCCGGTGGGTGGGTCGGGGCCGCGCCGGGGTGTACGTCCTCGGTCTGGCGCCGAACCCTACGTCGCCGGGTAAGACCACACTTTGCGCCAGCCGCTGCGGGCGCACACCCCGCCACGTCCCCTTCGGCCGTACGGCGCCTGCGGGTCTCACCGTTGTGCGGCGCGAGCCGCTGACCGTCGTGGGCAACCGCGCCGCCACCGTTGTGGGCAATCGTTCCGCAGGGCGGAACGGGTGGGCACAACACAACGACGGCGGGCGCCCCTCGCCGTACCTGTGCGCACCTGCGCCGTGCGCAAACCACGGGCGGCAGCCCAGCCCATCCCTGGTACCATGAAGTGGTATAGACCACTTCATGGACAAGGCAAGTGAAACCGCCCCTGGAGGCCCGCATGACCGCCAAGACCGCCGCCGGCCCGCAGAGCGAGCAGCCAGGCCGGATCATGTCCCGTGAGATGGCCGAGCAGCCCGAGGTGCTGCGCCGCATCCTCGAGTCCGGCGCCCCCAGGATCCGCGAGGTCGCCGAGCAGATCGCGGCCAAGAAGCCCCGCTTCGTCCTGCTCACCGCCCGCGGCACCTCGGACAACGCCGCGCTGTACGCCAAGTACCTGCTGGAAATCCGGCTCGGCATCCCCTGCGGCCTGACCTCCATGTCCACGACCACCGCGTACGGCGCGCGCCAGGACCTGACCGACGTCCTCGTCGTCACCGTCAGCCAGTCCGGTGGCTCGCCGGACCTCGTGGCCTCCACGAAGGCCGCCCGCGAGGCCGGGGCCATCACGGTCGCCGTCACCAACAACCCCGACTCGGCGCTGGCGGCGGTCTCGGAGTACCACATCGACATCATGGCGGGCCCGGAGAAGGCGCTCCCCGCGACCAAGACGTACACGGCATCGCTCCTCGCCCTCTATCTCTTCGTCGAGGGCCTGCGCGGCGGCGACGGCTCGGCGGCCAACCCCCTGCCCGACCTCGCCGAGAAGCTGCTGGCCCGCCACGACGAGGTCAGGGCGCTCGCCTCCCGCTACCGCTTCGCCGAACGCATGGTGATCACCTCCCGCGGCTACGGCTATCCGACGGCGAAGGAAGCCGCGCTCAAGCTGATGGAGACGAGCTACATCCCGGCCCTGTCGTACTCCGGAGCCGACCTCCTGCACGGCCCGCTCGCCATGGTCGACAACATCTCCCCGGTCATCGCGGTGGTGACCGACGGCAAGGGCGGCGAGGCCCTCCAGCCCGTCCTCGACCGGCTGCGCGGACGCGGCGCCGACCTCGTGGTGATCGGCCCGCAGGCCCAGGTCGAGCAGGCGTCAGCGGGTTTCGTCCTGCCGACCGAGAGCGTGGCCGAGGAGGTCCAGCCGATCCTGGAGATCATCCCCCTGCAGCTCCTCGCGTACGAGGTGACGATCGCCCGCGGCCAGGACCCGGACGCCCCGCGCGCCCTGGCGAAGGTGACGGAGACCCGCTGAGCCAGGTCTCCTGAACCGGATGGCCCCGGCATCCGTGCAATGTGTGGGAGTGTCGGAGCCGTTCATGTGGCATGTTCGAGAAATCGACACCAACTGACATTCCCCAACGCATGGACATCCGATTGTGGTCTAGTCCAGAATTCGGATTGAACCTCCGCCCTCCCCGCACAGGAAGGCGGACCGAGGAACCGGGCTCTCTGCCCTGACTGCTCCGGCTCCTCATCCTCGGCCGTCCGGGACCGCACACCCGCCGGCCGGTATTGCTCCGGGCTGCGGTGCCGGGAGGGTTGAGGGTCCCTTCCAGCGCCGCGGCCCGCGGGTGTCTCCGGGCCCGCTGAGCTGCGCCGGGCGCAGGTCATCGGCACCCGATCGGGCCAGGTACGCTCGCAGACGTGCCCTCCATGAACGAGCTCGTACGCCAGCACACAGCCCTCTCCGACACGGATCTCGAGTGGCTGCATCTGCTGGTCTCGGAGTGGCAGCTGCTCTCCGACCTGTCCTTCGCCGACCTCGTCCTGTGGGTGCCCACCCGGGACGGCACGCGCTATGTGTCGGTGGCCCAGATGCGGCCCAACACCGGCCCCACCTCGTACCAGGACGACATGGTCGGCCACCTCGTCCCGCGCGGCCGCCGCCCCCTCCTGGACGTCGCGCTCGACGAGGGCCGCATCGTGCGCGAGGGCGACCCGGAGTGGCGCGAGGAGGTGCCGGTACGGGTCGAGTCGATCCCCGTACGCCGGGAGGGCCGCGTCCTCGGTGTCATCGCCCGCAACACCAACCTGCTCACCGTCCGCACGCCCTCCCGCCTCGAACTCACGTATCTCCAGAGCGCATCCGACCTGGCCCAGATGATCGCCGCCGGGGCTTTCCCGTTCCCCGACCAGCAGGTCGACATGGACGCCTCGCCGCGCGTCGGCGACGGCCTCATCAGGCTCGACGCGGACGGCATCGTCCAGTACGCCTCACCGAACGCCCTGTCCGCGTACCACCGCCTCGGTCTCGCCGTCGACCTCGTCGGCCACCACCTCGGCACGACGACCGCCGAACTCGCCCCGTCCCGCCGTCCCGTGGACGAGGCCCTGTCCAAGGTCGCCAGCGGCTGGGCGCCGCGCGAGTTCGAGATCGAGGGCAACGACGGCGTCATCCAGGTCCGGGCGATCCCGCTCAAGCCCAAGGGCACCCGCATCGGTTCGCTGGTCCTGCTGCGCGACGTCACCGAACTGCGCCGCCGCGAGCGCGAGTTGATGACCAAGGACGCGACCATCCGGGAGATCCACCACCGGGTGAAGAACAATCTGCAGACCGTCGCCGCCCTGCTGCGGCTGCAGGCCCGCCGTATCGAGTCCGAGCGGGGCCGCGAGGCGCTGGAGGAGGCCGTGCGCCGCGTCGGCTCCATCGCCATCGTCCACGAGACGCTCTCCCAGAACCTCGACGAGCGTGTGGAGTTCGACGAGATCGCCGACCGTGTGCTGGCGATGGTCGCGGAGATCTCACCCGGCAAGGTCACCGGCCGTCGTACCGGCCGCTTCGGGATCCTGGACGCCGAGGTCGCGACCCCGCTGTCCATGGTCCTCACCGAGGTCCTGCAGAACGCCCTGGAACACGGCTTCCGCCCGGGCGACCACGGCACGGTCGAGGTGTCGGCGGTACGCGGCGGCACCACACGCGAGTCCCGGCTGCTGATCACCGTCCAGGACAACGGTGTCGGCCTGCCCGAGGGCTTCGATCCGCAGCGGTCCGGAAACCTGGGGCTGCAGATCGTCCGCACCCTGGTCGAGGGCGAGCTGGGCGGGACCTTCGACATGGTTCCGGCTCCCGAGCGCGGCACCCAGGTGATCCTGGACATCCCGGTCCACGCGAGAAGCAGCCGCTCCGCGCCGAACAGAGCGGGCCGCACCGAGAAGTAGCCGGGGGCCGCACCGAGAAGCAGGCGGGCCGCAGCTCGTTCCGGCGGTCCGTTCCAGCGGCGGCAGACCAGGCCGGCACAGCAGTGAGCCCCGGACCGATTCGGTCCGGGGCTCACTTCACGCTGCTTCGGGGCACCACCCGGGCGGGCCTGGAGTGGAGCGGAGATACTGCGCGCTGCGGCTCGGGGGCGGGAGATGCGTACTCGCTGTACGCGCCGCCGGGCCCAGGCTCGTACGGGGCGTGGGCGTCAGGCGCTGGCCTGGCGCGCCCGGTTGCGGGCGGCGCGGCGCTTCATAGCGCGACGCTCGTCCTCGCTGAGGCCACCCCAGACACCGGAGTCCTGGCCGGACTCGAGCGCCCACTGCAGGCACTGCTCAACAACGGGGCAGCGACGGCAGACGGCCTTGGCTTCCTCGATCTGCAGCAGCGCAGGACCGGTGTTGCCGATGGGGAAGAACAGCTCGGGGTCTTCCTCGCGGCAAACGGCGTTGTGACGCCAGTCCATGGCTGCTACCTCTCTTGGTATTACGTGCAGGTTGCTTGTGAATGTGAACGCTTTCACGAAACCCTCAACAAGTGAAGGGCCTACCGCCAGGTTCCCGGCGTGGTCCTGATGTTTGAGGAGGGATTCGGGCTCTCTGTGGGGCCGGTGGTGCGACCGTCGCGAGCGCCATGTAGAGATTCGCAAACCTCGGCGGCGGATACAACCCCCTACGGGAAGTTTTTTTTGATTCCTTGGTGTCGACTAGGTCACAGCCGTACTTCCATGGGGTGGTTCGCTGCCTAAACGTTCGAGTGAAAGGACTTTAGCCCCTTCCGCTCACACAATCACACGCAGTGCACGGCGTACGCCTGTGAACGTCACGCTCGTCCGTAGTCCCAGATGGTCACCGTCCATCTGAAGGGGCAGTGGGACCTTCGAATGCAAGGTGAAGTCAGTCAGGTCGTGCAGCGAGACCGCGTGCCTGCCCTGGGGGCCGCGCTCGGGGGACGAAGTAAGCAATTGTGTGGCATACCGGGCTACCGCGCCCGTGGACAGCCGGCTCAGTCCCAGGACGTCCAGGCCCTTGTCGAACGACGCCTTCGGGGAGGCGTACACCGGGCGGTTGCCCAGATACGTCCACGGTGAGGTGTTGCAGACTATCGACAGCACAAGATCCGTCACCGGGTCCTCGCCGGGCCGCTCCAGCGTGATCGCGCCGTGTCGGCGGTGCGGCTCGTCGAGGAACTGGCGTACCACCTGGCGCAGGTACAGGGCGTGTGTCGAGCGCCTGCCGCGTTCCCGCTGCTGCTCCACCCTGCCGATCACGCTCGCGTCGAAGCCGAGGCCTGCGCAGAACGTGAACCAGCGCCCGGGGAGGGCCTCGTCCGCGGTGCCGGGGGTGCCCGCCGCGAGACCCAGGCCGACCGTGCGCTCGCTGCCCTCGCGCAACGCGTCGAGCAGCGCGCCCGTGGCCTCCACGGCGTCGTTCGGCAGGCCCAGGGCGCGCGCGAAGACGTTGGTGGATCCGCCGGGGACGACGGCGAGGCGGGGGAGGCGGTCCGGGTCGGGGCCGTGGTGCAGCAGGCCGTTGACGACCTCGTTGACCGTGCCGTCCCCGCCGAGCGCCACGACCAGGTCGACGTCCGTGCTGTCCGCGGCCTGCCGGCCGACGTCCCGGGCGTGCCCGCGGTACTCCGTGGTGACGGCCTCGAGCTTCATCTCGCTCGCGAGTGCGTGGATCAGCACGTCACGTGTCCGTGCACTGGTGGTGGTTGCCGCCGGATTGACCACGAGGAGTGCACGCATGCGAAAGAGAGTACCTACCGGGCGGTACTAAACCCATACCGGTGCCCGGTGCCCGGTGCCCGGTGCCCGGTACCGAGGTCCGGGCCATCGGCACGCGGAGCTAACCTGCTGGGGTGAGCTCAGGACAGACTCCCACTCCCGACGTCACCGAGGCAGGGCCCCGTCCCGGACGGCTGACCGCCGCGGCGGTCCTCGCCGCACTGGAGGGTGTGGCGCTCGTCTTCGCCGGTGCCTATCTGCTCGTCAGAGGGTTCGCGGGTGGCGCGGACAGCGTCGATCAGGCTGCGACCGGCGGGGTCACGCTCATCGTCCTGGCGTTGCTGCCGCTGCTGGCGGCGCGCGGGCTGCTGCAGCAGCGCAGCTGGAGCCGGGGGCCCGCGATCATCACGCAGATCATGGCGCTTCCCGTGGCATGGACGCTGCTGCAGGCCGACAGCCTGGCGATTCCTGCCGGGATCGTCCTGGGTGCCGTGGCGGTGACAGCCCTGGTGCTGCTGGTGAACCCGGCGACGACCCGGGCGCTCGGCATCCGAGGGCCCGGCGGCGGCGAGCAGCCCAAGCAGCCGGAGAAGTAGGCGATCGTTCGGCCGGGGCTCGGGGAACCGTCCCGTGCGCGGGGCTCGGGGAACGGTCCCGTGCGCCCCGCTCCGACCGGCGTCCACTCCTCGGGAGTGGCTACTCCTCAACCAGCAGCTTCTCCCGCAGCTGAGCCAGCGTGCGGGCCAGCAGCCGCGACACGTGCATCTGGGAGATGCCGACCTCCTGCGCGATCTGCGACTGGGTCATGTTGCCGAAGAAGCGCAGCAGCAGGATCCGCTTCTCGCGGGGCGGCAGGTCCTCCAGGAGCGGCTTGAGCGACTCGCGGTACTCGACGCCCTCCAGCGCCTCGTCCTCCGCGCCCAGTGTGTCGGCGACCGCGGGGGACTCGTCGTCGGTGTCGGGGACGTCCAGCGACAAGGTGGAGTACGCATTGGCCGACTCCAGGCCCTCCAGGACCTCCTCCTCGGAGATCGCCAGCTTCTCGGCGAGCTCGTGCACCGTGGGGGAGCGGCCGTGCAGCTGGGAGAGCTCGGCGGTGGCCGTCGTCAGCGACAGCCGCAGCTCCTGCAGGCGCCTCGGGACCCGTACCGCCCAGCCCTTGTCGCGGAAGTGCCGCTTGATCTCGCCGACGACCGTGGGAGTGGCGTACGTGGAGAACTCCACGCCGCGCTCCGGGTCGAAGCGGTCGACGGACTTGATCAGGCCGATCGTGGCGACCTGGGTGAGGTCGTCCAGCGGTTCGCCGCGGTTGCGGAAGCGGCGGGCGAGGTGCTCGACGAGCGGCAGGTGCATGCGGACCAGCTGGTTGCGCAGTTCCGCGTACTCGGGCGAGCCCTCGGGGAGCTTGCGCAGCTCGACGAACATCACCCGCGCTCCGCTGCGGTCCTGCGGATCGTGCTGGATGTGCGGTGCGTGCTGGATGTGCGGTGCGCCCTGCGTGCCCTGCTCGGCCTCGTGCCCGTGCTCGCTCATGTGACCTGCCCTCCCCCGGCTGCCGCCAGGAGGTACCCCCGTCCCGCCGTCACGGCCGGCGAGCGCCTCGCGCTCGTCCTCGCCGATGGGCTCCACCTGCTCCGCCTGCTCCGACGCGTCGACCGCGGCATCCGCCACCGCCGAGGAGCCGTCGGCCGGTGTGCCGCCGGCGAAGGAGTCGTCCTCGGGATGCGGCCGGGCCTGCTGCTCGGGGATGCCGGCCCCCGGAGCGCGCGCCGGCTCCGCCGGAACCGCACGCCCCTCGGCCGGCTTCCTGCCTCGGCTGCCGGTGTTCTCGCCCGGAAGTCCCCGGATCCCGCGCTCTTCGTCCCGCACCGGTCCGTCCCCGTTCCTCACGCCGGCCCGGGTCCCGCGCCGCGCTGTTTGTAGAGGCTGATCGCAACGGTCTTGTCGTCGGCGACCGAGGAGTCGACCTTCCCGGCCAGGGCCGACAGCACCGTCCAGGCGAAGGTGTCGCGCTCGGGGGCCCGTCCGTCGGTGGTCGGAGCCGAGACCGTCACCTCGAGCGAGTCGTCCACGAGCCGGAAGACGCAGCTGAGCACGGAGCCGGGAACGGCCTGCTGCAGCAGGATCGCGCAGGCCTCGTCGACCGCGATGCGGAGGTCCTCGATCTCGTCCAGGGTGAAGTCCAAGCGCGCCGCGAGGCCGGCCGTGGCCGTCCGCAGCACCGACAGGTAGGCACCCGCAGCGGGCAGCCGGACTTCCACGAAGTCCTGGGTCGCGGGCTCGCCTGCGATCTGGGACACCCTCACCTCCAAGGTGATTCCAAGCTTTCCGGGGGCCGAGGGCGGCCCCCCGGAGTAACGCGGTACATGGTTCAGCGGTGACGCTACCGCGCCCCCAAGTTCCCTGTCCCGAGGACCTCCTCCCCTGCTGTCACTCATAGTAAGCCCATGAGTACGGACAGTGGCTAGGGGTCTGCGGGCCCAATTGGGAAGAGCGCGCGTCGGGTTGACGTACCCAGGCCCTGGACGGTCGAACCGTCCTGATCCACTTCAGACGAGCACCCCGTCCGCAACGCGCCGACGTCGGCTTTCGCCGGGCTCGAGGGTACGCGTCGGCAGCGCTGCCGACGCTGGGCGCGGCGGCTGTGCGACGTGCGGGCACTCGTTCATGGTGGCAAGGTTACGACGCCCGCGCGGAAACCCGCGGGGCCGTGCCGCAACCAGGCGGAGCGCCGTGCCGGGCCGGGTGGGGATCGCGGGTGCCGCTGCGGCCCGCTGCACTGTCGTCGCTCGGTTACGTGCTGTTCGCGGCCCTTGCCGTGGCCGGGTTGTGGATCTGATCGGGGAAGGGCCGTCCGGTGATGACGGCGGTCAGCGTGGTGCCGGGGGCGAAGGCTCCCTCGTCGGCCAGGGCGACGAGTCCGTACAGCATCTTGGCGACGTAGAGGCGTTCCACGGGCAGACCGTGCCGGTCCTCGAAGTCGCGGGCGAACGCTTCGAGTTCGGGGGCGGTGCGGGCGTAACCGCCGAAGTGGAAACGGTCGTCGAGGGACCAGTCGCCGCGCCGGCCGCCGAAGGCCTGGTCCTGCAGCGCCCGTATCTCCTCGGTCAGGAAGCCGCCCTTGAGTACGGGTATGCCCAGCGCGCGCTGTCCGGGGCCGAGGCCTGCGGCCAGTCCGGCGAGGGTGCCACCGGTGCCGCAGGCGACGGCGACGACGTCGGCGTGGCCGCGCAGTTCCCGGCCGAGGGCCGTGCAGCTCCGCACGGCGGGGGAGTTGCTTCCTCCCTCGGGGACGATGTACGCGACCTCGGCGCCGCCGTCGGCGGTGTCCTGTTCGGCGTGGACGCCGATGGCGTCCAGGATCTCGGCGAGGACGCCGGGTTCGTGCTTGCGCCGGTACGTCGATCTGTCGACGAAATGGAGGCGCATGCCGTCGGCCGCGCACCGGGACAGGGACGGATTGAGGGGCCGGCCGGCCAGTTCGTGCCCCCGGACCACGCCGATCGTGGGCACACCCAGCAGCCGGCCCGCCGCGGCGGTGGCACGGAGGTGGTTGGAGTAGGCGCCGCCGAAGGTCACGATCGTGCGGCCCGCGGCCGCGCGGAGGCTCGGCTCCAGCTTGCGCCACTTGTTGCCGATCAGGTCCGGGTGGATCAGGTCGTCGCGCTTGAGGAGCAGCCGCAGCCCGCGACGCGCGAAGCGTTCGTCCTCGACCGGCTGCAACGGCGACGGCAGCCGCGGCCGCAGGGCTGCAGGATCCGCTGCGGCCGCAGCGGATCCTGCGGGGCCACGCACCGCAGCGCTGTCAGGGCTGGTCACCGCACCATTGTCGGCCGTCCCGTGCGAGGAGCACACCGCGGCCGACTCGCCGACTCTTGCGCCGACCGAGCGGGCATGTGCCGGGGCACCGGCCCGCAGGCCCATGAGGGCATGGCTCAGCGGTCGGCACAGGACGGGGCCCCTTCGGCGGATGTCGCTTCCCGGAGGGTGCCGGGTCCCGGCAGATGTCACTTCAGCCGGTCGCGGATGCGCTCCCGCATCGACCGCATGGTGAAGCCGCGGGGATCGGACTTGCCCGGCTGCCATTCGAGGTGGCCGATGACCGAGCGTTCCGTCCAGCCGTGGTGGCGGCAGATCGCGGCCGCGGCCTTCTCGATGGCTGCCAGCTGCGCCTCGGGCCACGGGTCCTCGCCGTCGCCGAGGTTCTCGCACTCGAAGCCGTAGAAGTGCCGGTTGCCGTCGGTGTTCGCCTCGTTGTCCGACGGGAGGGTCTTCTCGGCGATGACCGCGCGCAGCACGTCGTCGTCGCCCAGTCCCGCGTGGTTGGCGCGTCCGTAGCCGACGAGGTGGACCCGGCCGTCCTTGGTGATGACGCCGTGGCACAGCGGACCGGGCAGGCCGCCGTAGCCGTCGCGGCAGATGCGGACGGTGCGTTCGCTGCCCGACGTCACGGTGTGATGGATCATGACGCCGTGCACGGGGCCCCAGGGGCCCTTGTGGTTGCGGTTGTGGTCGCGCCAGTCGTCGACCTCGACGACGGTGAGGCCTTCCTCTCTGAGAGCGTCCAGGAACGTGCTCGCGGACATGGGTGGGGCCATGCCGCCTCCTTCTGCGATACGGATACCTCCCAGGCCGTCCAGGCGCTGGGAGAGCGACGGCCGCCGGGCGCGGACCGCTCGTACCGCTTGCTTCTACCGGAAGTCCGGTGGGACGGACTACCCCGCCTCGCCTGCCCATCCGTGCAGATCCTGTGGTTGCCGACCCGGCCGCGCGTGCGCCTTGCGTCTGCGGTCGATGTGCCCGGTCCCGCGGTGATCCATTCCCGCTCTTTTGGGTAATGGTATAGATGCGTTGCGTGATGAAAGCCGGTGTGCGTAGGCACCGCCGCGGAGCGCACCGAGTCGCTGCGGGAGCACCTCCGGCGGCTCCGCTCCCTCCGCGGCAGCGCACGACAAGTACGAGCGCCAGGAGCACGAACTCGTCAGCAACCGGGAGTTCGGGCTTCTCCACAACTGCGAGTACGACCAGCGGCTGCAGCCGCACGACGGCGTGCCCAGCCCCGACAACACGGACGAACTGCTCAGCCGCGGGCGTGGATCCAAGCTGTTCCTCGCCCACCCGCGCGCGATCGCGGCGTTCGGCCGCGAGTGCAACAAGCGCGGCCTCGTGCCCGAGAGCATCGACATCGGAGGCAACCGGATCCCCACCTGGCGCGGCGTGCCGATCTTTTACCTGGTCACGGCGTACTACTCGGCGGCCGTGCTGGTGCCCGACGCCCTGGGCGTCCCGGAGAACGTGGAGATCGGCCGCTGGCGGTGACGTCCCGAGCGGGCGGGCCCTGCGTACGGCAAGATCCGGCCGGTGTGCGGGGCCCGGCCGTGCGTACGAACGTCATCGCCTAGGCTGCAACCGCCGTTGTGCACAGGATGGTTGAGAGTGGCTCCGATGGGCCGGAGTGACTCCAGAGAGGCTGAGACGAAGGGCGGGGCAGGGGCATGGGCGTGGCGATTCGGAGGGCCGTCGAGAGCGACCGGGAGGCCGTCACCCGGCTGCTGGACGAGGCGTTCCAGGACGACCCGGTCAGCTGCTGGGTCTTCCCCGACGCGGACCATCGCCGCCGCACCCACCACAAGCTGATGGGCGCCTTTCTCGACCTGGTGCTGAGCGAGGGGCGCGTGGACCTCACGGAGGACGGCAGGGCCGCCGCGCTGTGGCTCTCCGTGCCCGCCGACGAACCCGGGGATCACGGGGGTGGCGAATCCGGGGATCACGAAGCCGAGGGCGACGGTCCCGCGCAGATGCGGGAGGCCGTCGACCCGGACAACGAACGGGTCGAGCTGGTCGGCAGGCTGACCGGAGCCGTCCACCCGACCGGACGGGCCCACGAGTACCTGCTGCTGATAGCCGTGACGCCCGAGCGCCAGGGTGAAGGGCTCGGCACGGCGCTCATCGAGTCCGTGCTCGACCGCTGCGACCGCGAGGGGCTCCCCGCGTATCTGGAGGCCAGCAGCGCGCGCAGCCGCCGCCTGTACGAGCGGCTGGGCTTCGCCTTCACCGGCCGCCCGGTCGATCTGCCGGACGGCCCGCGCATGTGGCCGATGTGGCGCGAGCCGGGGACGACGCCTGCGGTGAACTGACGCACGCGCCCATCGGGTCCGACGGGCTCGACGGGCCCGCCTGCCGCCTGCCCGCCTGGCCCGCCGCCCGGGCAGTTCCGGCATGCCGAGGTTCGGGTCGGAGTTCGCCGTGGACGAGTTCGCTCTCGACTCGGTGCGGGCCTTCGGCAACGGCGTACTCGTACGGACGTACAGCATAAAGCCGTGACTGCTTCCCGGGCGCCGGGCCGCGCGGACCGCCCTATGGTGGAGCCATGGGCATCGAAGGGCGCCGGTCCGGCCGCCGCCCGCGGAACGAGGAGTACGTCTGCCCCGTCTGCGGACAGCCCGTCGGCACGGTCATTCACAGGCGCAAGATTCTGGGCGCGTTCGTCCCCGTGTGGGGTCCGGGACCGTGCCGCAATCCCGACTGCTCGGCCTACGAGGAGCCGGTGGAGGCGGCCCACGGCGCAGGGGCCCGGCGGTCGTACCGGGAGCACCCGCGAACGCCCTGGCCCCCGGCCACAGGGAGTATTACGGCCGTGGGCGCGCGCCCGGCAGCGGGCAGGGCGGCAGCGGAAGGCCGTAGTGCGGACGCGGCAGGCCGTACAGAGGACCGGGGCCGGCCCGACATGGAGGGCCTGGACGACCAGGCCGGAGCCGCCGGCGGCGGCATGCGAGCTGGCCGTGTCGGCCCGCGCGGCGACCAGGACGCCCGGAAGGACAGTCCCCCGGACGGCCGACAGGGATAGCCCCGGCCCCGCGCACCTGCGGCGGACGGGACGGCGGCACGCAGGGCGCTGACCAGCCCGGGGGCCACCGGCCAGGCCATCCTGGAGACGGCCATGAGGCGATATCTGCTGGCCCCGGGCAGCCCGGCTGTTCTAGCGTGCCGCCATGCCCGAACTCGTACACCTCACCGAACGTGCCCTGTGGGACGCGGCCCGGCGGACCGGCGCGTACGAGATCTCCACGCGCGGCCGCACGCTGAGCGAAGAGGGCTTCATCCACTGCTCGCTGCGCCACCAGCTCCCGAGCGTGGCGTCCTTCCTGTACGGGACGTACACCGGCCCCGACGAACTCGTCCTCCTGGTCATCGACAGTGACCGCCTCACGGCACCCGTGCGCTACGAGGCCCCAGAGCCCGGTGCCGAGGAGTTTCCGCACATTTACGGCCCTGTCCCGGTGGACGCCGTCGTCAGGGTCGAGCCGTGGACGGCCGACGCGCAGGACGCGTGAGGCCGCGGACCCCGCGTAGGCCGTGCGGCTATCCGGGCAGGCCGCCCGTCCGCGGGTCACGCCCCGTCAGGCAGTAGATCCCGCCGGCCGGATCCCGCATCACAGTCCACTGCGTGCCCTCGGCCACGAACGTGGCTCCGTGCTGCTCGTGCCAGGCGCGGGTGGCCTCGATGTCGGAACAGGCGAGGTCGAGGTGCGCGGAGGCCTGCCGGTCGGCACCGAGTCGCTGAAGCAGGATGCGGACGGGCAGTTCCGGGCCCGGCATGACCACATGGAACTCCGGCAGGGAGCCTGGGCGCGACTCCCATCCGGTGAGAGCGGTCCAGAACGCCACCTCGGTGTCGTACGCGCTCGGCGCCAGGTCGATGCACACCTGGTCGAGACGGCTGTACGACCCGTCGGGACCGGCGACCAGCGGCGGCCGCACCTGCTCGCCGTGGAACGGAACCGCGCAGAACAACTGGCCGCCGGGTGACCGCAGCACCGCCCAGCCCTCGTGCTCGGCGACCACCGAGGCCCCAAGGCGCACAGCGTTCTTCACCAGGCCCGCGACGTCCTCGACGGCCAGATCGAGATGCGCACCGCCGGGCCCCTCATCGACCCCCTGCGCCTTCAGACACGCATCGGCGCCGTCCGCCAGGAGCGTCACGAACTCACCGCGCTCACCACGGAATTCGGACAGCCGCGTGCCAGTGACGGCGGTCCAGAACGTGCAGGCCTGGCCGAACCGCTCAGCGGGCCGGTCGATGAAGGCATAGGTCCAGCGGATCACTTGGCTGTTCGGCATGGTTCCTCAACGTGTTCCGGCGCGGCGCGTGAACGCCGACAGTACCCGGGCGCCGTATAACCGCTCGGCGATCGTCACGCCGGCCGGATCAGGCTGTGCATAGGCGAGTTGCTCTGGCCGGGCCAAGAAGACCGCACCCGGACCGTCATGGACGCCGTGCTCGGCGGCCTGCGGACCGGGTGCGGGCAGAAAGACCAGGCGACCAAAGGAATCGCAGGTCAAGCAGCATGATCGAAGATCAGGCCTTCTTGGTCTCCCAGAAGATCTTGTCGATCTGGGCGATGTAGTCCAGCGCCTTCTGGCCGGTGGCCGGGTCCGTCGACGCCTTGGCGGCCGAGAGGGCCTTCAGGGCGTCGTTCACCAGCTGGTGCAGCTCCGGGTACTTCTCGAAGTGCGGCGGCTTGAAGTAGTCGCTCCACAGCACCGAGACGTGGTGCTTGGCCAGCTCGGCACGCTGCTCCTTGATGACGGTGGCGCGCGCCTGGAAGTGCGGGTCGTCGTTGGCGGCCATCTTCTCCTGGACGGCCTTGACCGACTCGGCCTCGATACGGGCCTGGGCCGGGTCGTACACGCCGCACGGCAGGTCGCAGTGCGCACTGGCCTTGACCTTGGGGGCAAACAGGCGGGAGAGCATGGATGCTGTCCTTCCTAAGGTGATCGTCTTCTCAGGTGGGACATTACTCCGTGGAAGACGGGATTTCGCGAGTGCCCCCATGGGCTTAGGACAAAAGTCCGGGGACAGACTGGGACCGGTGAACGATAGAACGGAACGGAACGGAACCGGAACGTACGCCGAGCGGAACCGGGAGGTTGTCTGATGCCTGAGACGGCAGCGGAGGGGCGGGAGGCACGCGTGCCGTTCCAACTGATCGAGGTGGACGGGCCGTCGATGGTGCCCACGCTCAACCCGGGGGACTGGATGCTGGTCCAGCACGGCGCCCGGGTACGGCCGGGCGCCGTGGTGATCCTGCGGCATCCGTTCCAGCAGGACCTGCTGGTCGTCAAGCGGGCGGTCGAGCGCCGTGACGACGGCTGGTGGGTGCTCGGCGACAACCCGTACTCGCCGGGCGGGGACAGCACGGTCTACGGGGCCGTGCCCGACGAGCTCGTCCTCGCGACGGTGCGGGCGCGCTTCCGGCCGCGCAGCCGGGAGCAGGGCGGCGGTCAGCGGTCCGTCACCGCGCTGGCCTCGTGGGCCTTCTCCGCGCTGCGGCCGGTGCTCGCCGACCGGTCTGCCTCCAGGCGCTTGCGGGCGCGGTAGGCCGCCACATTGGCCCGGGTCGCGCAGCGGTCCGAGCAGTACCGCCGGGAGCGGTTCGTGGACGTGTCGAGATAGGCGTTGCGGCACGGCGCTGCCTGGCACAGGCCGAGGCGGTCGACGCCGTACGACGTGAGGTGGAAGGCGAGCCCCATCGCGGCGATCGCCGCATATCCGGCGGTCGCGTTGGACGGGTGGTCCGCGAGGTGCATGTGCCACAGGGGGCGGCCGTCGTCGTCCCGGTGGTCGTGCCCGGAGATCTGGGGGCTCACCGGGAACTCCAGGAGCAGCGAGTTCAGCAGGTCGACCGCCAGCGTCTCGTCGCCGCTGTCCGCCGCCTCGAAGACCGCCCGCAGACGCGCCCGTACAGAGCGGAATCGTGTCACGTCCGCGTCCGTGGCGCGCCGGGCCGCGGACGCGTTGACGCCGAAGAGATCCCGGACGGCCTCCACAGAGGTCAGCGCGTCCTTGCCCCGGCCCGGCTCCTCGCTGTTGACCAGGCGCACGGCGTAGTCCGAGTAATAGGCGAGTTCCACGTGTATTCCTTACGCGAGCGGTCCGTCTTCAGGAGAGCGTGAGTAACAGCTGCGCTTGGTACGAGGGTATTACGCAGGAAGTAGCGCCATGCAGAAGGGGCGGTACGGAGTCCCGTACCGCCCTTTCTCCGTCCGTACCGTTACAGCACCTTGGACAGGAACGACTGCGTCCGCTCGTGCTGCGGGTTCGTCAGGACGTCGCGCGGGTTGCCGGACTCGACCACCACGCCGCCGTCCATGAAGACGAGGCTGTCGCCGACCTCGCGGGCGAAGCCCATCTCGTGCGTGACGACGACCATCGTCATGCCGGACTCCGCGAGATCGCGCATGACGTCGAGGACGTCGCCGACGAGCTCCGGGTCGAGCGCCGAGGTGGGCTCGTCGAAGAGCATCAGCTTCGGGTCCATCGCCAGCGCGCGGGCGATGGCGACGCGCTGCTGCTGGCCGCCGGAGAGCTGGGACGGGTAGTTCCCGGCCTTGTCGGCGAGGCCCACGCGCTCCAGGAGCTCCAGCGCCCGCTCCCTGGCCTGAGCCTTGCTCGTGCCCTTGACCTGGATGGGCGCCTCCATGACGTTCTCTACGGCCGTCATGTGCGGGAACAGGTTGAAGCGCTGGAAGACCATGCCGATGTCCCGGCGCTTCTGTGCGACCTCGCTGTCCTTGAGCTCGTACAGCTTGTCGCCCTTCTGGCGGTAGCCGACCAGCTCGCCGTCGACGTAGAGGCGGCCGGCGTTGATCTTCTCCAGGTGGTTGATGCACCGGAGGAAGGTCGACTTGCCGGAGCCGGACGGGCCGATGAGGCAGAACACCTCGCCGGTCTTCACCTCGAGGTCGATGCCCTTGAGGACCTCGACGTGGCCGAAGGACTTGTGGACGCCCTCGGCCTTCACCATGGCGGTCATGCGGTGACCCCCTTCCGGCTCGACAGGGAGAACACGTGGGCCTTGACCTTCTGCCACGGGGTCGGCGGCAGCTGGCGGGTGGAGCCGCGTGCGTAGTAGCGCTCGATGTAGTACTGGCCGACGCTCAGGATCGAGGTGAGGATCAGGTACCAGGCGGCGGCGAGGAAATACATCTCCACCGTCGAGCCCGCGTTCTGGCCGATGTCCTGGGCCTGCTTGAACAGGTCGGCGAACTGCACCGCCGAGACGAGCGAGGTCGTCTTGAGCATGTTGATGACCTCGTTGCCCGTGGGCGGCACGATCACACGCATCGCCTGCGGGATCACGATCCGGCGCAGCGTCTTGGTGTGGCTCATACCGAGCGCGTGCGATGCCTCGGTCTGGCCCTCGTCGACGGAGAGCAGGCCGGCGCGGCAGATCTCCGCCATGTACGCGGCCTCGTTGAGGCCGAGGCCGAGCAGCGCCGTCAGTAGCGGCGTCATGAACGAGGACCAGTAGTCCTTGTAGATCGGGCCGAGGTTGATGTACTCGAAGACCAGGCCCAGGTTGAACCAGACGAAGAGCTGGACCAGGACCGGCGTGCCGCGGAAGAACCAGATGTAGAACCACGCGATCGACGAGGTCACCGGGTTCTTCGACAGCCGCATCACGGCGAGGATGATGCCGCCCACGATGCCGATCACCATGGACAGCACGGTGAGCAGCAGGGTCTTCAGGACGCCGTCGATGATGCGGTCGTCGAAGAAGTACTGGGGGATCGCGCCCCAGTTGATCTTGCCTTGCGCGAAGGCGTAGACGATTGAGCCGAGGAGTGCGAGCGCGATGGCCGCGGACACGTAGCGCCCCGGGTGCCGGACCGGGACGGCCTTGATGGCCTCCGGTCCGGCAGGGGGTGTCGAGTCGGCGGGACCGTCCGTCTTGTTGACGTCAACAGTCACGGGTGGAGCCTTTCAGAACCGAGGTGCGGTCGGGGTTCAGGAGCCGCCGTTGATCTTGGCCTCGGTGACCGCGCCGTCCGCGACGCCCCACTTCTCGATGATCTTCTTGTACTCGCCGTTCTCGATGATCGCGTTGACGGCGGCCTGCAGCGCGTCGCGCAGCTGCGTGTTGTCCTTGGCGACGGCGATGCCGTACGGGCCCGCCTCGACCTGGTCGCCGACGATCTCGAAGTACTTGCCGCCGCCCGCGTTCTTCACGGAGTACGCGGCGATCGGGAAGTCGGCGGAGACGACGTCCGCGCCCTTGGAGCGCATCCGGGTCTCGGCCTCCGGGTTGGTGGCGAAGTCCTCGATCTTGAGGGTCTTCTTGCCGTCCTTCTCGCACTTCTTCGCCTGCTCCTTGGCCAGGTCGTGCGAGAAGGTGTTGCGCTGCACGGCCATCGTCTTGCCGCACAGGTCGTCCCAGGTCTTGATCCCCTGGGTGTCGCCCTTGTTGGTGTAGAGCGAGACGCCCGCGGTGAAGTAGTCGACGAAGTCGACGCCGGCGCCGACCTTCTTGCCCGTGTCGGCGTCGATGCCCTCCTGGCGGTCCTTCGTGTCGGTCATGGCCGACATGGCGATGTCGTAGCGCTTCGCCGCGAGACCGCCGATGAGGGTGTCGAAGGTGGCGTTCTGGAACTCGAACTTCACGCCGAGCTGCTTGCCCATCGCCGCGGCGATGTCGGGGTCGATACCGACCGTCTTGCCGGAGTCGTCCTTGAACTCGACGGGCGCATAGGCGATGTCCGAACCGACCTTGATGACACCCTTGTCCCGGATCTCCTTGGGGAGCTTGTCGGCCAGCGGTGCGGCGCTCGCCGTGCCGCTGTCGTTGCCGGTGTCCTTGGTCTGGTCGCCACAGCCCGTCAGCAGCAGCGCACCGGCGACCGCGATGGCGCCGACCGCGGCGATCCGGGGCTTCGCGGACCTGGCGACGGTCGTACGACGGGTGAAGCGTGCGGTCATGGTTGGTTCCTCCGGGTGAAGGCGTTGCCGATCGGTGGACGGGCACACACCATCGAGTGTCGCGACCACGTGTGATTACGGCATCTTGCCATTCGGACCGGACGCTTCAGGACGTCGGCCATGTCAAAATCGGATAACGGGTGACCCCCGAATCCCGTCAGGCCGGCACATCCTGGCCGGACCTTCTGCGGGATCGATCCCTTTCGGCCGGAGGATCTTCGGCGCATCTCACCATGTGAGCGAAGCGTGGTGACGAGCTTGAGTCCTACATGTATCTGTCGCCGAGTTGTCCAGAAGACCGGCTATGAGTCATGTCACCGCAACGATATGGACTCGTCGACGACGGGGTCCGTCAGGTAAGAAGGTTCTTTACACCCCTCATCCGGGGCCCAGGGCGCGTGTGCGGCGCGCCCGTCGCGTATGTACCCCGTACGCATCGGTCAAATCGGGGCATACGTGGTGCCCGCCCACCCCTCACCAGGAGTGGTCACCCTCAACCCATGAAGCCTTAAGGGGTAAAACAAAGTGGCAGCGGAGATCGTCAATCCTCGCAGCGACAGCAGTGCGGGTCAGGAAGGCGAGGGCGAGCCCCTCGATTCGTTCGACCCGGCGTTCGCGCTGCACCGCGGCGGCAAGATGGCCGTGCAGGCCACCGTGCCGGTCCGCGACAAGGACGACCTGTCCCTCGCGTACACGCCTGGCGTCGCCAAGGTGTGCAGCGCCATCGCGGAACAGCCGGAGCTTGTCCACGACTACACGTGGAAGTCGTCCGTCGTCGCCGTGGTGACGGACGGGACGGCCGTGCTGGGGCTCGGAGACATCGGCCCTGAGGCCTCCCTCCCCGTGATGGAGGGGAAGGCCATCCTTTTCAAGCAGTTCGGTGGCGTGGACGCGGTGCCCATTGCACTCGCGACCACGGACACGGACGAGATCGTCGACACCGTGGTGCGGCTCGCGCCCTCCTTCGGTGGTGTCAACCTCGAGGACATCTCGGCGCCGCGCTGCTTCGACATCGAGCGCAAGCTCCAGGAGCGGCTCGACATTCCGGTCTTCCACGACGACCAGCACGGCACGGCGGTCGTCACGCTCGCAGCCCTGCGGAACGCGGCGAAGCTGACCGGGCGGACGCTCGGTGATCTGCGTGCGGTCATCTCGGGGGCGGGGGCGGCCGGCGTTGCCATCGCGAAGATGCTGCTCGAGGCGGGCATCGGCGATGTCGCGGTCGCCGACCGCAAGGGCATCGTCAGCGCGGACCGCGACGACCTGACGCCGGTGAAGCGGGAGCTCGCCGAGATCACCAACAGGGCCGGGATCAGCGGCTCGCTGGAGGCCGCGCTGTCCGGCGCCGACGTCTTCATCGGCGTCTCCGGCGGTACGGTGCCGGAGCCGGCCGTGGCGTCGATGGCCGAGGGCGCTTTCGTGTTCGCCATGGCCAACCCGAACCCGGAGGTCCACCCGGACATCGCCCACCGGTACGCGGCCGTCGTCGCGACCGGGCGCTCCGACTTCCCGAACCAGATCAACAACGTGCTCGCGTTCCCGGGCATCTTCGCGGGTGCGCTGCAGGTCCGGGCGTCCCGGATCACCGAGGGCATGAAGATCGCGGCCGCGGAGGCGCTGGCGGGGGTCGTCGGGGACGACCTTGCGGCGGACTACGTGATTCCGTCGCCGTTCGACGAGCGGGTTGCACCGGCGGTTACGGCGGCGGTGGCCGCTGCCGCTCGGGCGGAGGGTGTCGCTCGCCGCTAGGCGAGTGCTCTGCGCTGAGCGTGATTCCGGCCCCGCCCCGGGTTGGCCTTCGGCCTTCCCCGGGGCGGGGCCGGTTTGTTTGCCCACCCGCCCACCCGTGCGGGTCGCGGTCCGGCTTTCCGTCCTTTCGGCGGGTGCCGCCGCTGCGTGTGGTGCGCGGTGTGTCACACCCGCATCCCGTTTCGCCGCGTCGCGGTCCCCCCTATCGTCAAGGTCATGTTCGCTGCCTACGCCGCCCGCATTGACCGTGACCAGCCTCTCGATGGCCTGGAGTTGGGGGAGCGCCCGGCCCCCGAGGCCCGGTCCGGCTGGACCACCGTGAACGTCAAGGCCGCCTCTCTCAACCATCACGACCTGTGGTCGCTGCGCGGGGTGGGTCTGAGTGAGGACAAGCTGCCGATGATCCTCGGCTGCGACGCCGCCGGGATCGACGAGGACGGGAACGAGGTCGTCCTGCACTCCGTCATCGGCCAGACCGGCCACGGGGTCGGGCCGAAGGAGCCCCGCACCATCCTCACCGAGAAGTACCAGGGCACCTTCGCCGAACAGGTCACGGTGCCCACGTGGAACGTACTCCCGAAGCCGAAGGAGCTGTCCTTCGAGGAGGCCGCCTGTCTGCCGACCGCGTGGCTCACCGCGTACCGCATGCTCTTCACCAATGCCGGCGTACGCCCCGGTGACTCCGTCCTGGTCCAGGGAGCCGGAGGCGGGGTCGCGACGGCGGCGATCGTGCTCGGCAAGGCCGCGGGGCTGCGCGTCTTCGCCACCAGCCGGGACGAGGCCAAGCGCAAGCGGGCCCTGGAGCTCGGCGCCGTGGAGGCGGTCGAGACGGGGGCGCGCCTGCCGCAGCGGGTGGACGCGGTCATCGAAACGGTCGGGGCTGCCACCTGGTCGCACTCCGTCAAGTCGCTGCGGCCGGGCGGCACGCTGGTCATCTCGGGCGCGACGAGCGGCGACCGCCCCTCGCACGCGGAGCTGACCCGCATCTTCTTCCTGGAACTCAAGGTCGTCGGCTCGACGATGGGGACGAAGGACGAGCTGGAGGATCTGCTCGCGTTCTGCGCTGCGACGGGTGTGCGGCCGGTGATCGACGAGGTGCTGCCGCTGGACCGGGCGCGGGAGGGCTTCGAGCGGATGGAGGCCGGGGGGCAGTTCGGGAAGATCGTCCTCACCGTGTGAGCAAGCGGCTGGTTTTAAACCGGCTGGTTTCTCTCGTTTCTTGGGGTCGTCCTGCCCTCACACCCTCCCTGTCAACCGTGGTTGACAGGGAGGGGCTGTCAACGTAGATTGACATCATGACCGAAGCAACGGATCTCGCAGAGCGTGCAGGTGACCGTGATCCGCGCGTCGGGCTGCGGGCCGTCGCCGCATTGCGGCGGCTCCTCGAGCAGCTCGAAGCGGTTCAGGTGCGCAGTGCACGCAATCAGGGTTGGTCGTGGCAGGAGATCGCCGATGAGCTCGGCGTGAGCAGGCAAGCCGTGCACAAGAAGTACGGGAGGCGCTGATGTTCGAGCGATTTACGAAGGATGCCCGGGCCGTGGTGCTGGGTGCGGTCGAGCACGCCGAGCGGCTGGACGCCGACGTCGTCGGCGAGGAGCACCTGCTGCTCGCTCTGCTCGACCGGGAGGGAAGCCGGGCGTCGTTCGCTCTCGCCTCGCTGGGGGTCACCCGGCGCAGGGAGTCTGTGGAGCGCTCGCTGGCCGAGACCCGTCGGCGCGGCGGGCTTTCCGCGGCCGACATGGACGCACTCGCGGGCATCGGCATCGATGTCGCGGAAGTCGTGTCCCGGGTGGAGTGCGCCCATGGCGTGGGGGCGCTGGCCGGTGACCGGAGGCCGAAGGGCACGAGGGGCTGGGGCCGGCGGACGGGACGCCGTCCCTTCAGCCGGGGGGCCAAAGGCACGCTGGAGCAGTCCCTGCGCATCGCCCTCGGCCGCCGTGACCGTTCCATCGGCGACGAGCACCTGCTGCTCGCCCTCACCGCTCGTCCAGGTGTCACGGCCGAGGTCCTCGCAGACCACGGCGCGACGTACGCGGCGGTGGAGCGGGTGTTGGGCGGCGGGGGCGAGGCCAAGGCGGGGTGAGTCCGGCCGGCTGGCGGGCACGCCCCACCACGGTGCCCACCCCGGTGCCCATGAGGGCGGTGCGCTGCCTGAGGCTCCGTCCCGCCCTCACGGCGGCCGCGGTGTGGCGACGGCCGGCGACTCCGATGCGGGGCTCGCCGGCCGTCGTGCACTGCCTTCGGCTGTGACGGGCCTTCGGCCGTGCCAAGTCCTTGGCTGTGCCGAGCTGTAGGCCGTGCCGGCCTTCGGTCGTGCGCAGGCCTTCGGTCGTGCGCAGGCCTTCGGTCGTGCGCAGGCCTTCGGTCATGCGCAGGCCTTCGGTCATGCGCAGGCCCTCGGCCGTGCCAAGCCCTACCCGTGCTAAGCCTTCGGTGTCCGCAGTACCGCTCCGATATGGGCCGCCGCCGTCGACAAGTGGCGGCGGGCATCAAGGAGTTGTTCCTCCGTCACGCCGTGGTCGCGGGCCGCGTCGCGGATGTCGTCGCGGAAACGGTCCAGGAGGCGGTCCAGGTCGCGTGCCGGGTCGCCGGTCGAGGCCTCATGAGCCCAGCCCGGCTCGAGGTCGGCGGGGAAGCCCTCCTGCTCGCCCAGGAACTCCGGCTCCGGAGCGGCTGGACGCGGCTTCGCGGTGCCTGTGCGGTCCGCAGCACCGAAGTCCCTGCCGGAGTCGTTCCCGGAGTCCTCGCCGGACTCCTTCCCGACGTACTTGCCGAAGTCGCCGAACTCCTTGGCCAGTTCGGCGAGCCCTTCCCGTACCCCCGTCGGCCAGTCACCCCGGGCGAAGTGGTCCTGCACCTGGTCCTGTATGCGTTGTGCGACGCGCTGGAACTCCTCCGCCGCCTGGGCGCGCGCCTTCTCCTGGGCCTCCTTGGCCTGGCGGCGTGCGCGCTGGGCCTCCTCGCGGGCCCGGCGGCTCTCGTCCTTCGCGCGCCGCGCCTGCTCCTTCCACTCCTGCTTGGCGCGCTTGAAGTCCTCCTTGGCCTGGCGCCACGCCTCCTTGTCGCCCCACGCCCCGTCGAAGTAGTCCGACGCCTCCGGGAAGCCCTTCCCCGCTGCGCCGGTGCGCGACGTGCTGCGGGCCTCCTGCGCCGCCGCCCGTATGTCGCGTCGCAGGTCACCGGCCGCTCCGCTCACGTCGGCGCGGATCTCGGCGGCGAGCTCCGCCACCGACTCGCGGATCTCCAGCTCCAGGTCGGCCAGCTCGCCGCTGCGGTCGGCCAGTTCGGCCCGTCCCGCGTCGGTGATCGCGTAGACCTTCCGGCCGCCTTCCGTGGTGTGCGTGACCAGGCCCTCGGCTTCCAGCTTCGCCAGGCGCGGATACACCGTGCCCGCCGAAGGCGCGTACAGGCCCTGGAAGCGCTCCTCCAGGAGGCGGATCACCTCGTAGCCGTGCCGCGGCGCCTCGTCCAGCAGCTTCAGCAGATACAGGCGCAGTCGGCCGTGGGCGAAGACGGGAGGCATGTCAGAGCACCTTCTTGTCGGTCGGGCCACCGGTCGCGTCGTCGGTCGGGCCGTTAGCGGACGGCACATCAGCGGACGCGGGCGGCATATCAGCGGACCTGAGCGGCACATCAGCGGACGGTGCGTCAGGGCCCTTGGCGTCAGCGGGCGGGCCGTCCATCGGGATGTCCATCGGGACGTCCATCGATCCGTTCATCGGTCCGTCCGCCGGTTCGTCCTCGACAGGGGGCCTGCGCAGCAACGCGATCGAGCCCGACACGGTCGTCGCCTTCAGCTTTCCGCTGCCCGCGCCCAGCCGCCCGGTGATCCTCTTCGCGCCCCACTGGCCGCTGACCCGCAGGTCCTCGAAGGCGTTCGACACCGTCCCGCTCGCCGTGTTCGCCTCCACCTCCGCGTCCGCCGGATGCGGCAGGCGGATCGCGATCTCGCCGGACACGCTCGTGAGACTGACGTCCGTGGGAGCGCCCTTCGGGTCGAGGTCCACGATCATGGAGCCGCTCACCGAGTCGGCTCGTACGCATGAACCCGCGCCCTCGACGACCGTCAGGTCGCCGGACACGGAGTTGAAGCGGAGGTCGCCCCTGACGGCCTGGGCCTCGACGTTCCCCGAGACGGTGTCGGCCCGGGTGCTCCCCGAGAGCCCGAGCAGCGTCGTGTCGCCGGTGACGCCCTTGACCTCCGTGCGCCCCTCGATTCCGGAGACGACCGCTCCGGCGCCGACGACGCCCACCTCGACGGCCGTCCCCGCCGGAACGGCCAGCGACACCACCGCGCTGCGCCGCCAGCCCTTGCGGTCGAGCCACTTGAGGAAGCCTTTCCACGGCAGGTCCTCGTACGCCACGGTGAGCGTGCCGTCCGCCTGTGTGACGACCAGCGGCGGGCCCTCTATCTCCGACACCTCGAGCCGGGCGCCGCCTTCGCGGTTCAGTACGGCTTCGTCGGTGCCGACCACGTTGACCGTGCCGTTGACGATGCGCACGTGCAGTGCCGTCACCGGGGCGTCGAACGTGAGCTTCTTCGGCTCTGCGACGGACCACTCGGGCATGGGACCGGCCTCCTCGGGCGGAGCGACGTCGCCCCCGCGCCCATGCGCTGAGGCGTGTAGCTACGAACGACGCGCCATATCGCGTCTTCTGCGAATACACGATATATCGCGGCTAAGGAAAGTCAAGACACCCGTTCCGGGGAACCCGCCGCCGGAGGCCGGTGCACGAACCGTGCGTGTGCGCTGATTGGCCGGTATGTGCCCTAGCGTGGGGGTATGTCGCCCGACGCCTCCGCCGTTCCCGACGCCGATCCCGCGCACGCCGGCGCCGCAGCGGCGCTCCTGCTGTGCCGGGCCCAGCCCGCCGCCGTGGCGTCGGCCGCACAGCTGCTGCGGGAGCGGATGCTGCTGGCCCAGGCGGGACCCGAGTGGAGCGTGCTCGTGCCGGAGGGCACACCGTGGCTGCATGGCGGGGAGCCCGTCGACCGGGTGCTCGGCGGCTGGGCCGCCGCCCTCGCCGTAGGGGCGCCCTGGCCGGCACTCGCCCTGTGGTGGGACGAGGACCGCAGCGGCTACACCCTCGCCTCGGGGTTCCGCCGCACGGTCGGCTACGAGTGGCTGGCGAACGGCACACCGCTCGGCCAGGACGAGGCGATGCGCACCTTCGCGGCCCGGCTCGGCCTCGACCCGGTGCTGGACATGCAGTCCCTGGACGCACTGACCAGGACGGACACGGAGGCCGACGCGCGCGCCCGCTTGCTCGGCCTGATCGCGGTCCTCACGCGCGCGGGGCTGACGCTTCCCCCCGGACTGATCCCCGGCCGGACCGCCCACAGCCTGCGGGAGGCCGCCCGCACCCGGCCGGACGCCCGGCAGATCGAATGGCCCGGCCGGCGCGTCGCCGTCCGCGACCATTTCGACGCGGTCGCCGAGACCCGCCTGGCCCCCTGGCTGCAGGGCCCGAAAGCCCGGGCACTCTCCGCGGCCCAGCTGGCCACGGGCCTCCCGCTCGCCCTCTGGGGCGTACGCCACCGGAGCGCGGGATGGGTAGCCGCGGGATCGCTGCTCCTCATCCACGGAGTACTCGGACTCGCGTACGACCGGATGCGCACGCGAGACGACTGACGCGCCGCGCGCCCGGCAGGCCCGTCCCAGCCTCGGGAGCGCCTGCCTGCGGCCCCGAAGTCTGCGCGGGAACGCGGGAACGCCCGTCGGAGCTCCGCCCGGTGTCCCGGAAAGCTACTCGTCGTCCTCGTCGTCCAGCCGCGCCAGCCAGGTGGCCAGCCGCTCGACCGGGACCTCGAAGTCGGGGTTCAGATCGACGAACGTACGCAGCTGCTCGGCGAGCCACTCGAAGGTGATCTCCTCCTCGCCGCGCCGCTTCTCCAGTTCCTCGATGCCGCGGTCGGTGAAGTACATGCGACCAGGGTAAGGCGTGGGTCGGGGGGCGGCGGATCGGCCCGGGGTGCGGACGCAGGCCGGAAAAAAGCCGCCCCCGCTTCCGTCCGGGGCTTCGGTGAACCACTCAACTCCCGCTAATCTTCAGGGCATTGTTGTGCGTGGTGCGGGGGACTTCGATGAGTGACGGGGAGAGCCGCGTTCTGCTGGTCGAGATGCCGGACGGCACACCGGTGTGGGCGCGCATATCCGACCCGGAGGGGCTGACGGCGTCCTCCGACGAGATGGTCTACTCGGACACCGGGGCGGGCGAGGCCATCCAGGCCCGGGTCGAGAGCCTCCAGGGCGTGATGACCAGCGTGGCCCGGTCGGTACGGGACGGACTGCGGTCCGTGCGGCCCGACCAGGTCAGCGTGGAGTTCGGAGTCGAGCTTTCGGCGAAGTCGGGCCGCATCGTCGGGATGATCGCCGACGGTGGCGCCAAGAGCTCCCTCAAGATCACCCTGACGTGGGGAAGCGTGGGGGCCTCGCACGCCGCTACGGCCGCCGAAGCCTCCTCCAGCGGGCAGATGCCGGCCGGAGACCCGCCGGCCGGAGACCCGGCGTGACCGGAGACATAGCGCCGGATCTGTCCGAGGCACGGGACGCCCTGATCAGACTGGTGGAGGCGGCCACCGTGCGGCTGCACCGCCCCACCGCGGGACCGCCGACCGCGGCCGACTTCCTGGGCAGCGGGTTCTTCGTCGCCCCCGGCTGGGTTCTCACCTGCGCACACGTGGCCGCCGAGGCCCTGGACGGCGAGATACAGGTGGTGTTCCGTACGGCGGCGGAGGACGACGGCGCCGAGCGGGCCGTGCGCGCCCGGGTGGCGGCGCTGCTCCCTGACGGCCCTCGCCCCTCGCCGGATGGCCGGGCGCCCCGGGCGAGGGGCGGCGGCTGGCCGCCTCCGGACCTCGCGCTGGTAGAGCTCCTGGAGAAGGTCGACCACCCCTGTGTGTACCTCTCCCCGCACGGTTCGGCCTTCTCCGGTGAGGGGGAAGTCCGTCACTCCGGCTGGGCGGTGATGGGCGGGGAGCCGCGACTGGTCACCGGCTCCTGCCGGGTGCTGGGCAATGTGGACGGCGGGTTCGGGCCGCGCACCCAGGTACGGCTGGGCGGTGACCTGATCGTGCCGGGGATGTCCGGCGGTCCGGTCGTCGACTTCCGTAGGGGAGAGGTCGTAGGGGTCGTCAAGGCCAAGGCCGACGGCGTACAGGGCGGCGGCATGGCGATCCGGATCGAGCAGCTGCGCAGACTGCCCTTCGGCCCGGCCATGCCCGATCAACCGGCCCAGGATCTTTACCAGACTGTGCTCCACTCCCACGACCTCTTCCATGCCGGGGAGCTCACGGCGCCGGTTCATGCCGCGTGGGCCGACGTGCAGCAGATGCTGGTCGACGGCGGACGGCTGCCCCCGCGCGCCCTCAACTGCCGCCAGTACGTCCGTCTGCTGGGGCATCTCGCCTGGCTGCCGCTGCCCGACCCGGTCGTGCAGCGCGACCTGCTGGCCGGTCTGCTGGGGACGGTGCGTGACCTCCCGCTGCCGCCTCCCCGGGCCTGGCGCGACACGGTGGGACTGTTGCGAGCCAGGGAGACCAGCGGCCCCGGCCTGTTCCTGCTGCTGCGCTACTGCCTTCGGGTGCTCCTGGTGCCCCGAGAGGCCCGTGCCAGCGTCGAACGGGCCGAACGGGACCTGGAAGGCTGGATCCAGTCCATGGCCGATCAGCACCTGCCCGAGGCCCACCGCTCGGAGATCACCCAGGGGCGCTCCGCCTACCTTGCGCGGCGCCAGGCCCGTACGACGGCACCGCGGGCACCCCAGCCCCCTCCCGAGCCGAGCTGGCCCACCGTGCTCCTGGAGCTGTCCGACGCCGCGTGGCAGCCGGGTGTGTACGACTGGCGTGTGCGCGTCGTTGAGCCCGACGGGCTGGTCCGGCCGGTGCGCGAGGGCAATGGGCTCCTCTTGCAACCCCATGTCCCCCAGGGAACCCCGCTGCCCCTCGAACTGGCCGACGCGCTGGAGGAGGCCTTCCAGCAGAGCGACGGTCCGGACCGCAGGGCCGTCCTTGAACTGGCGCTCGGCCCGGGCCGCCTCGGTGTGGACATCGAGTCTCGCCGCACCGGCCCGTCCGGACCACCGCTCGGGGTGGTGCGTCCCGTGGTGATCCGCTGGGCCGATCCGGTTCCGCAGGACGAGGAGAGCAGCCACCGCTGCGCGGACCGCTGGCGGGAGACGCACACGGCGGCCGTGCGGGCCCGAGTCCTGGACTGCGAGGACGGGCTGGGCGTGCCCGTGCCCGACGAGGAGGGGCAGCGGCAGCTGCCGCCGACGATCGTTCCGCTGCTGTGCGGGGCGGGAACGGCGGGGGGCACCGGATGGCAACCCCGGGCCATGGCGCCGGACGGCTGGGGGGCCTGGTCCCGGAGCCCGGGCGCGGGGCCGTACCCGGCGGATGCGGGGACCGCGGCCCCGCCGCGTGGCACCGGCCGCCACTCCGGCGCTGCGGACGACGCCGCCTACGGGCCCAGGGATCTGTACGGCGCCCATGACCGGGTTCCGTACGACCCGGACCCCTGGGGTGCAGGCTGGGGGTCGGCCTGGGACGGTACACCGCCTCCTGGGAACGCGGCAGACGACGGCCGGCGCGACGACGACGTGGCGCGGCTGCTGCGCGGCGGCTTCCGGGTGATCCTCTGGCGGCGCACCGGCCCGGTGCGCGGAGCGTGCGACGACTTCCACCAGTACGCGGCCGACACCGTCGTCGGCTCGGGCACAGCCGCCCGCCTGCCCGAGCTGGTGCGGCGGTTGCGGGCACGGGTGCATGAGGGGCGCACGGACACCTTCTGGTCCACCGATCTCGCCCTGCTGTACGACGACCCGGGGCGTCCCCTGCCCGGGCACGACCACCGGATGCTGAGGTCGCCGTGATTCCTGCCCGCTGCGAACCGGCCGGCGCCACTCTCCGGGGCCGTGCGCCCCGCGACCGCCCGCGCATCCGATCGGCTGACCGCGCCCTTATCAGCCCCTCCGCCGATGGCTACCGTGAGACGCGATCGGCGGCTCCAGCCCTGAGCGGACCAGAGACGGCGAGGACTGTGTCATGAGCGAATCCGGCGACTGGCTCATCTACCGAGGCGCGGGAGAACCGCACGAGGGCATCGGCCGTCTGCCCGATCCGCCGCCCTGGCGTGATTTCCGCAGCCGTGACGAGGACGGCGGGAGCGACGGGACGGACCGCCGGCTGGGCGCGCACCGGCATCTGGCCGAGCTCTACCGGCCGGGGGCCGAGGAGCTGGAGATGATCAACGCGGCTCTGTACCTGCGTCGGCCGCTGCTGGTGACCGGCCCGCCCGGAGCGGGCAAGAGCACCCTCGCCCACTCCGTCGCCGGAGAACTCGGTCTCGGCAGCGTCCTGCGCTGGCCGATCGTCAGCCGGTCCACCCTGAAGGACGGCCTCTATCTGTACGACGCCATCGCCCGGCTCCAGGACGTGCAGATCGCGGCTCAGTCCGGCCGCAACGACGACCCGGACGGCGCCGCGGGGACGGCTGAGGACATCGGCAGCTACATCAGGCTCGGGCCGCTGGGCACCGCACTGCTCCCGGCCGACCGGCCCCGGGTGCTGCTCGTCGACGAGCTGGACAAGAGCGACATCGACCTGCCCAACGACCTCCTCAACGTGCTGGAGGAAGGCGAGTTCGCGATACCCGAGCTGCAGCGGGTGGCCGACCGGCTGCCCGACCGCGCGGCCGAGGTGCTCACCGACGACGGCGCGCGCGCCCGGGTCGTCGACGGCCGGGTCCGCTGCACCGCCTTCCCGTTCGTCGTCCTGACCAGCAACGGGGAGCGTGAGTTCCCTCCGCCCCTGATGCGGCGCTGCATCCATCTGCGGCTCGGACGGCCCGACCACGACCGGCTCGCCGCGTTCGTCCAGGCCCACCTCGGCGACGAGGCGGTGCGTGCCAGTGAGGACCTCATCACCCGGTTCCTCGAACGGTCGCGCGGCGAACTGCTCGCCGCAGACCAGCTCCTCAACGCGGTCTACCTCACCGCGGAGGCCGCCCCGGTCAGCCGGGCCCGCCTGGCCGACCTGCTCATTCAGCGGCTCGACAGGCTGAGGTGAGGCGACGTGGCCGAGGAGACCGCCCAGGGCAGGCAGCACCCGCGGGATCCGGGGGGAGAGCGCGGCGGAGCGCATCCCCCGGCCGCCGGTGCCGCCGGACGCGCCTCCTTAGACCCACTGGCCCGGTTCGTCGCGCTGTTGCGCGAGGCCGGGCTCGATCCGGACCCGGCCCAGGTCCGTGACGCCCTGTGGCTGGCCCGCTGGAGCCGGCCGCACGCCGACCGCAGCCCGCCGGGAACCCCCGCGTCCCGCGAGGGACATGGGGCCGTGGCCACCGAGCCGAGCACGCCCAAGGTGGAGGGGCGGCCGGGCACCGGAGACGGCCCCGGCCCTGCGGAGGCCCGCGCACAGGACCGGAGCCGGCCACCGGAGGCCGACGGGCCGGTCTCGCTGTTCACCGAGCCGGCGGGCAGACCGGACGGCACCGTCGCGGACGGGGAGGGCGGCGCGCTGCAGGTCGGCGTGCCCGAAGCGCCCGCGCTGCCCGACGCCCCGGGCGTCCAGCGTGCCCTGCGCCCGCTGAGGCGCTACCGGCCCGCGACGCGCCCGCTGCGGCGAACCCTCGACGAGCAGGCCACCGCCGAGACCAGCGCAGGTGGTCTGCTCGTGCCGGTGTGGCGCGCGGACCGGCGCGCCGAGACCCGGCTCGACCTGGTGATGGACGCCTCGTCGTCGATGCGCGTCTGGGAGGGGCTCTTCGGCGAACTGGGGAGCATCTTCGGCCAGTTAGGCATCTTCCGGGACGTGCGTACGCACTATCTGCACGAAGGCCCGCACGGTGAGCCGGGCATAAGCCACCGCCCGGACCCGGAAGGCGACAAGCTGTGGCCGGCCGAGAGCCTGGGCGACCCGGCCGGGCGCGGTTTCACCGTGCTGCTGAGCGACTGCGCCGGACCTCTCTGGTACAGCGGCCGGGCGCACCGGCTGCTCCACCGCCTGACCCGGCAGGGCCCCACCGCCGTCCTCCAGCCGCTTCCGCAGCGGATGTGGGGGCGTACCCGACTGCCTGTCACCTCCGCTGAACTCATGCGGTCCGACGGCCCCCCGGTGCTGCTCGGCCCCGCCGCCCGGCGGCTGTGGGCCGGCGGGGCGCTGCCGGTCCCGGTGCTGCCCCCCGTCCCAGGCGCCCTGGCGGCCTGGGCCAGGCTGATGTCCGGGCAGGGCGGCGGACGCGGCGGGGGAGCCGTGGGCTGGGTCCGCGGCGACGAGGCGCCGGTCAGGCCCGCCGAGCCCGACCGGGACATGCTCGCCGCCGAACTGGTCAGCCGCTTCCGGGCCTCGGCGTCCCAGATGGCCGGGCAGCTCGCCGTCTACCTCGCGGCGGCCCCGCTCCATCTGCCGGTCATGCGCCTGGTGCAGCGCACCATGCTGCCGGACTCCGGTCCGGCCGAGATGGCCGAGGTGCTGCTGAGCGGGCTGCTGACGCGTGCCGACCGGCAGGAGGACCCCGGGCCGGAGCGGGGATGGTGGTACGAGTTCGCCCCGGGGGTCCGCGACGCGCTGCTCGGACCGCTGGGGAGGGATGAGGCGCTGCTCGTCTTCAAGCACTGCTCGGAGTACGTCGAGCGGACCTTCGGTCGCGGCGGCCCGAGCTTCCTCGCCCTGGCCCGCGCCCAGCTCGGCGAGCATGTCCCCGGGGTCGCGGCCCGCCCGCCCGCCGTGACCGTCGACGGCTGCACCGCTGTCGGCCCCTCTCCGGAGCGGACCTTCGACGACGACACGGGCGACGGCGGCGAGGGCTCGACGGTTCCGCAGCCCTTCGCGGAAGTGGCCGCCGCCGTACTGCGGCGCTTCATGACGCTCCCCGAACGGATTCTTCCCGGCCGCTCCACCGATGATCAGGCCGCCGACCGCCCGGTGCACGAGGCGGTGCCCCGGGCCCGGCGTCTGGTGACCGAGTACGAGGAAACCCGCATGGTGCAGCCGCTCATCGACGCCCTCCAGCTGCTCCGGGGAGCCACCCGGGGGCCCGGACCGGACCGCGAGGATCCGCGGCTCTGGTCGGAACTCGCCCGCTGTGCCCTGCGGTTGTGGGAAGTGCTGGGCGGTCCCGACCTGCTGCGGGAGGCGGAGGATGCGGCGGAGCGGGCCGGATCGCTGCCGGGCGGGGCACGCGAACGGGCCGTGCTGGCCCGGGTGTTGCGCGCCGCCGCCCGGGAACAGACCCGGCTCGGCCGCCGGCAGGCGGCGCGCGACCTGTTGCGGCGAGCCGACCGGGCGTACACGGTGGCCTGCAACGCGCCGGGCCTCAGCCCGGAGGAACTGGAGCGGTTCACGCTGGAGCGGGTCACGGCGCTGGAGGCGCAGTGGCGGCTGGGTGGCGACCTGTCCCTGCTGCAGGGGGCGGTGGGCATGCTCGAGGCGCTGAGTGAGATCCGGTCCGACCAGGACCGGGCGGCGCCCGCCGTCTCGCGGACCCACGGCAGGTTCCTGCTGCTGCTCTGCGAGGCCGGCGCGGACCGCGAGCACGCCGTGCTGTACGCGCGACAGGCCGCCGATCTGCTGCGCACCGTGCTGGACGATCCGGACGGCGCCCCTCTGGACGCTGCCGATCTTCCGACGGTCAGGAACCTGGTGGACGCGCTGCTGGTGATCCGTGAACCGGACGATCTCGCGGAGGCGCTGGCCCTACTGGAGCGGGTGCGGGAAGCCCTGACGGACGCCCGGCTGATCGCGGAGGTCGACACCCGGCTCGGCCATGTGCTGATGGCCCGGCATGCCCCCGGCGGGCCAGGGGGGTCCCCCCTGCCCGAGCGAAGCCGAGAGCTCGGGGGAGGGCCTCTTGCCGCGGCCGACGCGTACGCCCGGGCCATCGCGGCCACCGGGCGCGACACGCCCGAGCACGCCGAGCTCCTCACCTGCCGGGCCCGGGCTCTGCTGGCCGCGGCCGGCCAGCCGGCTGCGGCCGGGGCCCTCGCCGAGGCCATACGGGTCCTGCGGGATGCCATGGCCGAGACCCCGTCGCACGGGCCCGAACTCGCCGAGCGGAGGCTGCTGCTGGGGCAGGCGCTGATGCGGCGGCATGAGCGCGACGGCGATCCGGTGGACCTGCGCGAGGCCGAACACCTCTTCCGGAAGTCCGCCCGGGGCGCGGCCGACCCGCTGGCAGCGGCGGCGGGCTGGTTCGAACTGGGCCGGGCGCACCTCTCAGTGGCCGACAGCCTGAACCGGTCGGCCGGGCTCGACGAGGCGGCGGAGGCGTTCCGGGCGGCCGCGGCGGCCGCAGCTCGGGCAGGTGAGGACGGCCGGAACCGCGAGGAGGCGGCCGTGACGGCGGCGCGGGCGCACGACCGGATGGGGCTGGCCTACGAACGAGCCGGACGTCCGAGGGCTGCGGCCGAGGCATACCGGGCAGCACTTGAGGAGTGGGCGCGGCTGCCGGAGACCTACCGGGAGGCCGCAGCCCGGACCGCGCGGCGCCTGGAAGCGGTGGCGGCGGCATGAGCCGGACGCGGCACCGGGACGGGCCGACGGGAGGACGGAGACGGAGGCGCATCATGGCGGAGCGGACGGAGGAGCCGGTGGACGAGGAGCGGTACGAGGAGCCGCCCGGCGGGGACGGCGCGGTCGGGGCCACGCCCGGGCCGCCCGGACAGACGACGGGGGAGGAGCTGCCGGACCTGCTCTCGCTCGATCTGGAGGAACTCCGCAGGCTCGACCACCCGGTCCTCGTCGACCTGCTGGCGGACCTGCGCCACGGGCGGGATGGGGCGGGCGAGATGTTCTGGGGGTTCACCCGGGCGTTCTGAGACGCCGCGGCGCCCGGGCACGCGACGGCGGAGCGCCCGGTGTCCCGCACCAGGTGGCCGGCGGCCGCTGCCCTCCGAAGCCATACATCGACGTCACAGAGCGAACCGATCAGGACTTAAAGCAAAAGCAACAAGTCAAAAGAGATCGATTCGTGTTTGGCGTGGTCGCGGTGACGGGATGAACCGCGTCGGCCCGCACACCGCCGGCCGAACCGGCTGAGCAGCGGTGGTACCCGGACCGAGCCGGACCGCCGTCGCAGTGCGCACCGCAGGGGGGTGCCGGAATGTCCCGAGCCTTGTCGCGCCACGCGCCGGAGCGAGACGCGGCTTCCCGGCCGACCGTTCCGTTCCGCCAGTTCATCGTGAAGGTGCACGGCCGCTGCAACCTGGCCTGCAGCTACTGCTACGTCTACGCAGGCCCCGACCACACCTGGCGGGACAGGCCCGCAGCCACGCCACCAGCGGTCCTCGCGCGCACCGTGGACCGGATCGCCGAGCACGCCGCGGCGCACCGCCTGCCCCGTGTCTCCCTCGTTCTGCACGGCGGGGAACCGCTGCTCGCCGGCGCCGAGCGGCTCGCGGACCTCACACGCGGGCTGCGGGCGCGGCTGGCCCCGGACTGCGCCGTGCACGCCGTCGTCCAGACCAACGGCACCCTGCTCACCGCCCGCCGGATCGACCTCCTGGCGGACGCGGGCATCCGCGTCGGTGTCAGCCTGGACGGCGGCCTCGCCAGGCACAACGCGGCCCGGGTGGACCACGCCGGCCGCCCGGCCTGGCCGGCTGCCGTACGGGGTGCACGACTCCTCGCCGCTCACCGGCCGGAGGCCTACGCGGGTGTCCTTGCCGTGGTGAACACCCGTCAGGACCCGGTGGAGACATACGAGTCACTGCTCTCGCTGGACCCGCCGGCCCTGGACCTTCTGCTGCCTGACGGCAACTGGTCCGCGCCGCCGCCCGGGATGCGCACCGGGGGCGAGGAGTCCACCCCGTACGGGGACTGGCTGGCAGCCGTCTTCGACCGCTGGTGGCACGCCCCCCGCCGGGAGACGAGGATCCGGCTTTTCGAGGAGTGCGTCGCCCTGCTCCTCGGCCGGCCCGCCGCCACCGAGGCCCTGGGCCTGGCCCCGTTCGACGCCGTGGTGGTGGAGACCGACGGAGCGATCGAGCAGGCCGACGCGCTCAAGTCGGCCTACCACGGCGCGGCGGCCACCGGCCTCGACGTCTTCCGCCACTCCTTCGAGGACGCCCTCGCCCACCCGCCTATAGCCGACCGGCAGCGCGGTGCCGACACCCTGGCCGCCGAGTGCCGGTCCTGTGCGGTGCTCGCGGTGTGCGGAGGCGGCCAGTACGCCCACCGCTACCGCGCAGGCCGGGGCTTCCTCAACCCGTCCGTCTACTGCGCCGACCTGCGGCGCTTCATCCGGCACGTCCACCGGCGGCTGGCCGAGGTGAGCCGGCGGCCACCCGCCACTGCTGTGGAGGACCGCACCCCATGAGCAACGGGATCAGCTCCCCGATGCTGCGCGAGCTGGGCCGCACCGAGGGCGGACCCGAGACCCTCCGCCTTCTCGCCCGCGACCAGGACACCCGGCGGTTCGTGCTGCTGCGGGCCCTGCTGGACGCGGCGCTGGACGCTCCCGACGACCGCTGCCGGCCGGCCGACCGCGCCCGGCTGCGGGACGACTGGGCGCTCCTGGAGGCCGCCGACCGGGCCGATCGGCACGCCGTCCGCGAGGTGCTGCTCCATCCGACGGTCGGCCCCTGGGCGCTGGACTGCCTCCGTGCGCTCACCGGCCCGGGGGCGCTCACCCGTCCCCGTCCGGACCTGACCCATCTCGGTGCGGTGGCCACGGCCGCCGGCGTGCGCGCGGGCCTGGACTTCTCCATCCGCCTGAAGTCCCGAAGGGGACGTGTCGTGCTGCCCACCCTGGGGGAACTGCGCGTGGCGTCCGGCTCCGGAACCATGACCGCCGTCCGGGTCGCCGACGGCCGGGTCGGCGCCGCAGGGCACGGGACAGGACCCGGCGGACCGGTCTGGCGACCGGTCCAGGCCCTGCCGGCCGTCACCGGAGGCCGATCGCCGGTCCTGCTCGACGACGTGGACCCCTACCGCGCCGACCTCAGCCCACGTGCGGACCGTCCCGCGGCCCTGTCACTCGACGAGGAGGACCGGCAGCGCTGGCACGCCACGTGGGACGGGGTCGAGTCTCTGCTGCACCTGGGCGGGCGGCACCGGGTGGACGAGGCAGCCCTGCTGCTGCGCTGCCTGGTACCGCTGGCCCGGCCCCTCGCCGACCGGTCCGGTGACGGCCCCGCCCACTGCAGCGGCACCCGGCGCGAGGCGTTCGGCGCGGTCCTGAGCAGCACACCCCCCACCGCTGCCTTTCTCGCCGCAACCCTTGTCCACGAACTCCAGCACACCAAACTCTCCGCCCTTGGTGTACTGACCCCCTTGCACACCGCCACCGACGACTGCCGCTACTGGGCACCCTGGCGCCCCGACGCGCGGCCCTTCGACGGACTGCTCCAGGGCGCGTACTCACATCTGGCGCTGGCCGACTTCTGGCAGCGCTATGCGCTCGCCGCCCGCGGCGCGGCCCACCGCGACCCGGCCTGGGCCGAGCACGCCCGCTGTCGGGAGCAGGTGGGTGCGGTACTGCCGGTCCTCGCCGGCTCTGACGCGCTGACACCAGAAGGCCGGGTGGTGGTCGACGAGATGATCTCCACGTACCGCCGGATCACCGACTGCCCGCCGCCCCCCGGGCATCTCGCGCGGGCCCGCGCCTATGTCGCCACCGCCCGCCTGCTCTGGCGGCAGCGGAACAGCACAGGGACGGGGGCGTCTCCGCTGTAGCTCAACTATCTTGAACCGTAGGGTATTTGAGATCTCGAAACAGGCCAGGGGGGCGGCGGCCATGCCGGCAGAACGCAGGGTGCAGGCGCGACGGGGCGACGCGGTGGAGAAGATCACAATCAGCTTCGCGGGCTTCAACCGGGCCTGGGCCGCCTGGATCGGTGACCGGCTGGAACGCCGCGGCTTCTCCGTCAGCTACCGGCTGTGGGAATCGCCGGCGGACCAGCCGCTGATCGAACTCCTCCAGGACCTCGCCACCGCCCCGGGACGCGTCCTGCTGGTGCTCAGCGAGTGGTACTTCCGCCTCGGACCGCGTACCGACACCGAGTGGAACTCCGCTCTGCGCGAGGTCGTGCTCCCCGTCCGCGACCACTTCACGGCCGTCTCGGTCACCCACAGCCGGGTGCCCTCGGCGACCGCGATGTTCGGCGCCCCGCAGCTCAACAACATCGGTGCCGACGAGGCCGAAGCCCGCCTGCTGCGGCATCTCGGCATTCCCGCCGACGGACCGCCGCAGGCCGTCGACGGGCGGCGTGGCCCCCGTTTTCCCTCCGAGGCCCCTGACGTGTGGGGCTACGTCCCGCGGCGCAACCCCCGCTTCACCGGCCGCGAGACGCTTCTGGGCGGTGTCTACGACACCCTCAACGGAGCGAGCGGCGGAGCGGCCGTGGCCGCCCTCCACGGTCCGCCCGGGGTGGGCAAGACCCAGCTCGCCGCCGAATACGCCCACCGGTTCGGCTCCGAGTACGACGTGGTGTGGTGGATCTCCGCGGACCGGCGCGGCGCGTGCCGCCAGCGCCTCGCCGAGCTGGCCCCCGAACTCGGCCTCACCACCGGTGTGGAGTACGGCGAGCGGCTCCGCGCAGCCCGGCACGCGTTGCGCCGAGGCGACCCCTACTCCCGGTGGCTGGTCATCATGGACGGCGCCGACGAGCCCGACCAGGTGTGGGATCTAGTCCCCGAGGGACGGGGCCATGTGCTGATCACCAGTCGGAACCGCGACTGGAACCGGTACAGCAGCCAACTGGTGGAGGTCGGCCCGTACGACCGCATCGAGTCCATCGCCTTCGTACGGCGCCGGGCGCCCCGTCTCAGCCACCAGGACGCGGAGCGGCTTGCGGAGGCGCTGGAGGATCTGCCGCTCCTGCTCGACCAGACCGCCGCCTGGCTCGCTGAGTCGGACATGACCATCGACGCGTATCTCGAACTCCTCGAAGAGGGAGCCGGGCAGGACGTGGTGACCGTCTCCTCCGACTTCCCGGTGGCCTTCCGGACCGCCTGGGCGATCCTCCTCAACCATCTGCGCGAGACCCTGCCCGAGTCCGTCGACCTGCTGCGCATGTGCACACTCTTCCGGCCTACGTCCATCCCCATCCGGCTGGTGCGCGAGTTGCCGCGCGAGGCGCTTCCGGAGAAGCTGGTCGGACTGGTGGAGAGCCCGGTTCGCTGGGCGCGGGCGGTCGAGCAGCTCAAGCGCTACGCGGTCGTCCGGGCCGCCGCCCTGGACGACCCCACGGGCGGCGATCCGAGTGACCAGGCAGGACTGGTCGAAAACCTGACGATGCATCGGCTCGTTCATTTGATCGTGCACCAAGACATGCCTGAACAGGACCATCGCGAGTTCACGGAAGCAGCGCGCCGCGCTCTTGCCGCGAGCGACCCGCTTCGCCCCACGGACCCGGGGCTGTGGCCGCGGTACGCGGAGATCGTGCCCCACCTGAAGACGGCCGATGTCCTGCACAGCACCGACCCGGACGTTCAGCGGCTGGTTCTCAACTGTCTTCGGTACATGTACCTGTCGGGCGAGTACCGGCCGGGCATCGTGCTCGCCGAGCGGGCCCTGGAGACCTGGCGTTCCCTTCTCGGCGAGGAGCACCCGCGCATCTGGGACGTGATCTACCACTACGCGAACCTTCTGCGCGCGGTCGGCGACTACGCGCGCACCGAGGCCATCGAACGCAAGGTCGTGGAGACCCTGCGGGAGCAGCGCGGCCCCGACGACCTGGAGCACATCCAGGCCGCCGACGGTCTCGCGGCGGACCTGCGCGGACTCGGCCGCTACGACGAGGCGTACACCATCTCCACATGGGTGCTCGATGCGTACGAACGGCTGCTGGGCGAGGGCGACTCGCGGACCCAGAACGCGCGCAACAACCTCGCCGTCTCGCTGCGGCTGCTCGGCCGGTACGAGGAGGCCTTGGCCCTGCACCGGCAGACCATGGAGGAACGCCGGCAGTACCTGAACCCCCGTCACAACTGGACCCTCTACGCCGAGGTCCACTACGCCACCGATCTGCGCCTGCTCGGCCGCTATGCGGAAGCCGTCTCGCTCCAGGGCCAGAACGTCCGAGTGCACCGGCAGGTCATGGGCGACGACAACCCGCAGACCCTCCAGGCGGAGCACAACCTGGCGCTGTGCCACTACCGCTCCGGAGACTGGCGGGAGGCCGGTGAGATGCTGGCCGGGGTACTGGAGCGCAGTGAGCGGGTGCTGGGGGACGACCATCCGCTGACCCTGATGTTCGCCACCAGCCAGAGCTTCTTCGCCCGGGAGCACGGGGACGTGGACCTGGCCCGCAGGCTGGGCGAGTCCGTTGCCGCCCACTACGCCCGGATGCTGGGACCCGACCACCCCTTCGCGCAAGGAGTGCGCTGCAACAACGCGCTGATCCTGCGCAGTGTCGGCGAGCGGGATCAGGCCCTGGAGACTGTCGAGGCCGCGCTCGGCGGGATGCGCAGGGCGGTGGGCAAACGGCATCCGTGGACACTGGGCTGCGCGGTCAACGCCTCGGGCATCCGGAATCTGACCGGAGATCCGGCTTCGGCCGCGACGCTCAGTCTGGGGACTGCGGAGACCGCGGCCGAGGTGCTGGGGGACCGGCACCCCCTCACCCTCACCGCGCGCATCGCACTCGCCGCCGACCTGCGGGGCACCGGCGAGAACCGGCAGGCGGACAAGATCGAGCGGGAAGCCCTGGACGCACTCGCCCAGTCGCTGGGCGAGAGGCACGTCCACACCGTCTCCGCCCGCTCCCGCACCCGTCCCTACTGGGACTTCGAGCCGCAGATCATCTAGATCGTCTCCCACGGGCCCGGAACCCCGAAGGGCCCGCCCCCGAGTCCAAGAACTCGGGGCCGGGCCCTTCGGTCAGTCACCTGGGAGAAGGTTCCGAGGCTCAGGCCTCGAAGACCTCCCGCACCAACTGCTCCTGCTCGGCCTGGTGCCGCTTCGCCGAGCCCACCGCCGGGGACGACGAGTGCGGGCGCGAGATGCGGCGCAGGCGTTCGCGGGCCGGGATGTCCTCGCCGACCGCCAGGTCCAGGTGGTCGATCAGGTTGAGGGCGATGAACGGCCAGGCGCCCTGGTTGGCCGGCTCCTCCTGGGCCCACAGGTACTTCTCGGCGTTCGGGTACTTGGCGATCTCCTGCTGGAGTTCCGTGCCCGGCAGCGGGTACAGGCGCTCGAGGCGGATGATCGCCGTGTCCGTGACGCCGCGCTTCACGCGCTCCGCCTCCAGGTCGTAGTAGACCTTGCCGGAGGTGAAGACGACCTTGCGGACGGCGGCCGGGTCGGCCGTCGTGTCGCCGATGACGGGACGGAAGCCGCCCGTGGTGAACTCCTCCGTCTTCGACGCGGCTGCCTTGAGGCGGAGCATCGACTTCGGGGTGAAGACGACCAGCGGCTTGTGGTGCGGGTTGTGCACCTGCCACCGCAGGAGGTGGAAGTAGTTCGACGGGAGAGTCGGCATCGCGACCGTCATGTTGTTCTGGGCGCAGAGCTGCAGGAAGCGCTCCGGGCGGGCCGAGGAGTGGTCCGGGCCCTGGCCCTCGTAGCCGTGGGGCAGGAGGAGGGTGACGCCGGACGTCTGGCCCCACTTCTGCTCCGCCGACGAGATGAACTCGTCCACGACCGTCTGCGCGCCGTTGACGAAGTCGCCGAACTGCGCCTCCCAGAGGACCAGCGCCTCGGGGCGGGCCAGCGAGTAGCCGTACTCGAAGCCCATCGCCGCGTACTCGGAGAGGAGCGAGTCGTAGACGTTGAAGCGGGCCTGGTCGTCCGCGAGGTACAGGAGCGGGGTGTAGTCCTCGCCCGTCTCGCGGTCCACCAGCACCGCGTGGCGCTGGCCGAACGTGCCGCGGCGGGAGTCCTGGCCGGACAGCCGGACCGGGGTGCCCTCGAGCAGCAGCGAGCCGAACGCCAGGGTCTCGCCCATCGCCCAGTCGATCGTGCCGTCCTCGACCATGGTCGCGCGGCGCTGCAGCTGCGGCATCAGGCGCGGGTGGACGGTGATCCGCTCGGGGATGTTGACCTGGGACTCGGCGATCCGCTTCACGACCTCCTGGGAGATCGCGGTGGTGACGGCCACCGGGAACTCGGCCTTCGCGTCCGGGACCTGGGCCTCGGCGGGCTGCGAGGTGGCCTCGCGGACCTCCGTGAAGACCTTCTCCAGCTGGCCCTGGTAGTCCTGCAGGGCCTGCTCGGCCTCTTCCAGCGTGATGTCGCCGCGACCGATCAGGGACTCGGTGTACAGCTTGCGCACCGAGCGCTTCTTGTCGATCAGGTCGTACATCAGCGGCTGCGTGAAGGACGGGTTGTCGGCCTCGTTGTGACCGCGGCGGCGGTAGCAGATGAGGTCGATGACGACGTCCTTGTTGAACGCCTGGCGGAACTCGAAGGCCAGACGCGCGACACGCACGACCGCCTCGGGATCGTCGCCGTTCACGTGGAAGATCGGCGCCTCGATCATGCGGGCCACGTCGGTGGAGTACATCGACGAGCGCGAGGACTCCGGCGCGGCCGTGAAGCCGACCTGGTTGTTGATGACGATGTGGACCGTGCCGCCCGTGCGGTAGCCGCGCAGCTGCGACATGTTCAGGGTCTCGGCCACGACGCCCTGGCCCGCGAAGGCCGCGTCACCGTGCAGGGCGACCGGCAGGACCGTGAAGTCCGAGCCGCCCTTGCCGATGATGTCCTGCTTGGCGCGCGCGACACCCTCGAGGACCGGGTCGACCGCCTCGAGGTGCGAGGGGTTGGCGGTCAGCGAGACCTTGATCTGCTCGCCGTCCAGGCCGGTGAAGGTGCCCTCGGCGCCCAGGTGGTACTTCACGTCGCCGGAGCCGTGCATCGACTTCGGGTCGAGGTTGCCCTCGAACTCGCGGAAGATCTGCGCGTACGACTTGCCGACGATGTTCGCCAGGACGTTCAGGCGGCCGCGGTGGGCCATGCCGATGACGACCTCGTCCAGGCGGGACTCCGCAGCGCTGTCGATCACCGCGTCGAGCAGCGGGATGACCGACTCGCCGCCCTCGAGCGAGAAGCGCTTCTGGCCGACGTACTTCGTCTGCAGGAACGTCTCGAACGCCTCGGCGGCGTTCAGGCGGCGCAGGATGCGCAGCTGCTCCTCGCGCTCCGGCTTGCTGTGCGGGCGCTCGACGCGGTCCTGGATCCACTTGCGCTGCTTGGGGTCCTGGATGTGCATGTACTCGATGCCGGTGGTGCGGCAGTACGAGTCGCGCAGGACGCCGAGGACGTCGCGCAGCGTCATCATCGACTTGCCGGCGAAGCCGCCGACGGCGAACTCGCGCTCCAGGTCCCACAGCGTGAGCCCGTGCTCGGTGATGTCCAGGTCGGGGTGCTTGCGCTGGCGGTACTCCAGCGGGTCGGTGTCGGCCATGAGGTGGCCGCGGACCCGGTAGGAGTGGATCAGCTCGAAGACCCGGGCGGCCTTGGTGACGTCGTCGTCGTGCGAGGCGTCGATGTCCTTGAGCCAGCGGACCGGCTCGTACGGGATGCGCAGGGCCTCGAAGATCTCGTCGTAGAAGCCGTTCTCACCGAGGAGGAGGTTCGCGACGATCCGCAGGAACTCGCCGGACGCCGCGCCCTGGATCACGCGGTGGTCGTACGTCGAGGTCAGCGTCATGACCTTGGAGATGCCCAGCTTGTTCAGGGTGTCCTGCGATGTGCCCTGGAACTCGGCCGGGTAGTCCATGGAGCCGACGCCCATGATCACCGACTGGCCGGGCATCAGGCGCGGCACCGAGTGGACGGTGCCGAGGCCGCCGGGGTTGGTCAGGGAGACCGTGACGCCGGTGAAGTCGTCCATCGTCAGCTTGCCGTCGCGGGCGCGGCGGACGATGTCCTCGTAGGCCTGCCAGAACTCGAAGAAGTTCAGCGTCTCGGACTTCTTGATCGCCGCGACGACCAGCTGGCGGTCGCCGTTGGGCTTCACCAGGTCGATGGCCAGGCCGAGGTTGATGTGCGGCGGCTTGACCAGGGTCGGCTTGCCGTCCTTCTCGCCGAACGACCAGTTCATCGACGGCATGGCCTTGATGGCCTGCACCATCGCGTACCCGATGAGGTGCGTGAAGGAGATCTTCCCGCCCCGGGCGCGCTTGAGGTGGTTGTTGATGACGATGCGGTTGTCGAAGAGCAGCTTGACCGGGACCGCGCGGACGGACGTGGCCGTCGGCAGCTCCAGTGACGCGTTCATGTTCTTCGCAACGGCGGCGGAGGGGCCGCGCAGCGTCACGAACTCGGGACCCTCGGGCGCCTCGGCGGGCGCGGCCTTCGCGGCGGGCTTCGCCGCGGCCGGCTTTGCGGCGGCGGGAGCGGCGGCCGCGGGCTTCGCCGCGGGGGCCGGGGCTGCGGCGGGCTTCGGGGCCGCGGGCGCTGCTGGCGCGGCCGGCGCGGCGGCGCTCGGGGCCGCGGTGGCCGGGGCGCTCGGCGCGGCAGAGGCCTCGGCGATGGTGCCCGGGGCCCCCGCGACAGCAGCACCGTCCGGCTTCGCCGTGGTGGCGGCGCCGCCGCCCGGCTTGTAGTCGGCGAAGAAGTCCCACCAGGCTCGGTCTACCGAGTTCGGGTCCTGGAGGTACTGCTGATAGATCTCGTCGACGAGCCACTCGTTGGCACCGAACGCGGCAGCCGGGTTCTTCCCGGCTTGGTCGGTCTCGGTGGAGATGCTCGAGTTACTGGGGGACTGTGGCGACACGGCGGCAACCGCCCTCTTCCGCTTCACAAGGTGATGGACAGCGGGAATAAAGGCTACGCCTCCATCGCCGAGAGGTGCAGGCCGGGCCGGTGATCCGTCGTGTAAGTCACATCGAAAACCGCGTTTCGGCGCTTGAATTGGCGGGAAACAAGCGCGGTTCCGCTGTATGCGGGTACGCCGACGCAGCGCCGCGACCCCTTGGGACCCCGCCTACTCGAACTTTACGTCAACTTTGCGGATGCGGCAGGCCCGGAAGTGTGACCTGGATCCGGCAGCCGCGAGGCGATTCGGCCACGCCGATGGAGCCGCCGTGTAGGTCCACGGCCCAGCGCGCGATCGCCAGGCCGAGGCCCGTGCCGCCGTCGCTGCCCGGCCCCTGCGCGACCGCGTGGGAGTACCTGCCGCGGTTGAACCGCTCGAAGACCCGGTGCCACTCCGACCGCGGGATGCCCGGGCCCTCGTCCAGGACCTCCAGGTCAAGCGACTCGGGTGTCGGGCCGCGCCGGGCCCGCAGCGTCACCCGGCCGTGCGGAGGGCTGTGCTTGACGGCGTTGTCGATCAGGTTGGCCACGACCTGGTGGATCCGCTCCGGGTCCGCGTGCGCCGTCAGCTCCGGCGGCGACACGTCCAGGTGCAGATGGACGTCCGTACGCGTGTGGCTGCCGGAACCGGAGGCGATGCCCGCGCGCTGCGAGGCGATCATGTTGGCCTCCTTCAGCACGCCCGACAGGTACGGCCACACCTCGAAGCGGCGGGCCTTCAGCGGTACGACGCCGTTGTCCAGGCGGGACAGGTCGAGAAGCGTCTCGACCAGGCGGCCCAGGCGCTCGGTCTGCTTCAGGGCCGTGCGCATCGTCTCGGGGTCGGCGGCCGAGACGCCGTCGACGACGTTCTCCAGGACCGCGCGCAGGGCCGCGATGGGAGTGCGCAACTCGTGCGAGACGTTGGCGACCAGCTCCTTGCGTTGCTGGTCCTGGGCCTCCAGGTCGTCGGCCATGCGGTTGATCGTCGAGGCCAGATCGCCGAGCTCGTCGCGCCGGTCGGCGCCGCGCACCCGCCGTGTGTAGTCGCCGTCCGAGATGGAGCGGGCCACCCTGTTCATCTCGTCGAGCGGAGCCGTGAGGGAGTGCGCCACGAACTGGGTGATCAGCAGGGTCGCTATCACCGAGAAGACCGTGATGAAGCGGAACTCCGTCTTCGTGCGCACCGCGACCATCAGCAGGCCGGTCGTGATGAACACCGACACGACGACCAGGGTGCCGAGCTTCGTCTTGATGGAGAACGGCCGCAGCGAACCCCAGGGGGCCCCGCCCCGGCGGCCGGGCGCAGCGGGCTGCCGGCGCGGAGATCCCGCGTCGCCGCCCCCGCCCGTCTCCACCGGCCCTGCCGACGCGCTCATGGCGTGGGCGTCTCCAGCGCGTACCCGACGCCGTGCACCGTGCGGATCCGCTCGGCGCCGATCTTGCGCCGCAGCGCCTTGATGTGGCTGTCGACGGTCCGGGTGCCGGAGGCGTCCGCCCAGTCCCAGACCTCGGCCAGCAGCTGCTCGCGGGAGAGCACGGCGCGCGGTGTGTTCGCGAGGCACACCAGCAGGTCGAATTCGGTGGGCGTCAGGTGGACGTCCTCGCTGCGCACCCGCACCCGGCGCTGGGCGTGGTCGATCTCGAGCTCGCCGAGCCGGAGTATGCCGCTGCGCGGGGTCGTCGCGGCGAGCGCGGCACGCTCCACGCGGCGCAGCAGGACGTGCACCCGGGCGGCCAGCTCGCGCATCGAGAACGGCTTGGTCATGTAGTCGTCCGCGCCGACGCCGAGCCCGACCAGCATGTCGGTCTCGTCGTCACGCGCGGTCAGCATCAGCACCGGGACGGGCCGCTGCGCCTGTACCCGGCGGCACACCTCGAGGCCGTCGAAGCCGGGCAGCATGACGTCGAGGATCAGCAGATCGGGTTGCCATGCCTCGGCCGTGTCGACGGCGGCCGGTCCGTCGCCCGCTGTTTGCACGAGGAATCCCTCGGCTCGCAGCCGGGCGGAGATGGCGTCGACGATCGTCGGGTCGTCCTCGACCACCAGCACCCGTCGCTGAGCGCCCGGCGTGGCAGCCGCGGTGCCGTTGTGGGAGGTGTGTGTCGTCTGCTCCATCGCCCCGCCCCTGACTGTGCTTTCCGGAATCCGTGGGGTGATCCCATTACTGCGCTTGACGCTTGAATGATCTGCGCGCCGAGCAGCAGCGTACGGGGCGCGACCGCGCCTCGGCTATTCAGCCCTGGTTGCAAGATGGACTACGTCCGGAACGCCCCGGGCAACCGGGACCTCTTCGGTACGGACCCCTTGGAATCCGGCATTCCGCAAGGTTTGTTCAAAACGAGGCGATGGCTGGGCGGACCAGACGGCGAGCACACCGCCCGGCGTGAGCCGCTCACGGCATGCCGCGAGCCCGGCAGGCGAGTACAGGCCCTCGTTGTCGTCGGTCACGGTCCAGCCCGGGCCGTTGTCGATGTCCAGGCAGAGTGCGTCGTATGCCTCTTCCGACTCGTGTACGTATGCGACGAGGTCGGCTGCCACGATCTCCGTACGAGGATCGGCGAGCGCCTCGGCGGAGAGCTCCGACAGCGGGCCGTCACGGTGCCAGTCGATGACGGCCTGTTCGCGCTCGACGACCACGATGCGCTTCCAGCGCGGGTTCCGTGCCGCGTGGGCGAGCGAGAAGCCGACGCCGAGACCGCCGATGAGGACGGTGGGTGCGGGGCGGTCGTCCAGCGCGTCCAGGGCCGCGTCCACGAGGCGCCGCTCCGAGCGGCCGTCCGATGTGTCCATGAGGAAGCAGCCGTTGGCGATGATCTGCAGCAGCCCGCCGTGGCGGCGGAGGACCACCTCGCCGTGGGGGCCCTCCCGCCGGTCCAGGACGACGGGGCCTTCCGGGACGGGGGTGTTGTGCGGGGTGGGCATGGTTCCCATCCTGGTCGGGCCGTCGCTATACGGCTACTTCTTTGCGGACCATCCACCCGGCGGGGCGGGTCGATGGTCCGGTTCGCCGAACTGCACCAGGCAGTGCCACAACTGCTTGACGTACTGCAGCACTTCGTCCTGAGTGCCCCATTCCGCCCACTCCTGCGGGTCGGTGACGACGGATGCGGCGGCGCGTCCCAGGACCTGCGCGTCCAGCAGTCCGTCCGGACCGGCGAATTCCGCACAGATGCGGAGGGCGAGGGGGCGCATCACCGGTCCCCTGAACTCGTCGTCCAGGTCCTGCGCTCGAAGGCGGAACCCCTCGTGCCACTCCACCGTCAGCCCGTGGCGCGCGGCGGTCGCCACCAGCAGCGCCCCGGTTCGTGTGCCGCGGAAGGACGGGTCCAGGACCAGGGCTTCCGCATTGCGGTGCAGGTCGACGGGGCCGTGGACCTGCACCTCGATGTACTCGTCCAGCGCCCGCCCGTTCCGTACGGGACGGATGGGCTCCGGCAGTTCGTGCAGGACCGCCACCGGGTCGGCGCCCGTGACACCGAGGATCCGGCCGGTGTCCCGTGCCGTCTCGCACAGCCCGGCGAGTACGGGTGCGAAGGCGTCGATGGTGCCGATGTCGTCCGGGCCGACGTGGCTGTCACCGAAGCAGTAGGTGGCGCGGGCGTGCACGGCGGGGCGCAGGCGCACATGGCAGGAGCCGTAGCGCGGGCACGCGCCGTCAGGGTGCTTCATCAGGTTGAGCCCCCCGTACCTGGGCCGCTCACCCGCGGTGACGCCCGGCGCGTGATACGCCCCGCCGAACAGCCGCTCCTCCCATCCGTCCCGGTCCCCGCCGGTATACGCGGTGCGGCTGCCGTTGGACAGACCTGTCTCGTACTGGCTGCGGTATCGCCCGTCCGAGCAGAGGGACTCGGCGACGGTGCGGCCGTCTGCGAGCAGCCGGTCCGGGTGAAAGTTGAGCGTCACGCGCGCGTGCTCGCGTATGAGGGAGGTGAGCTGCTCGACGAGGTGCTGGACGTGGGTGGCGGGGCTCACCGGCGGGCTGACGGCGGTGGCCGAGGGGGTCGATTCCCATCCGATGGTGGCGGCCGATGCGGTGGCTTCCGCACTGATGGTGGCGGCCGATGCGGTCGTCTCCGCGCCGATGGCGGCGGCGATACGGGCCACCGCGGTCGCGTGGCGTGCCCGGCCCGCGGCCCGCACGTGGTGCAGGGCCGCCGCCTGCGCCGCAGTCAGGCCCCTCACGTGTCGCCGGCCCGGCGCAGCACCAGCGTCACGAAACCGAGGGTGCCGCGGTAGCCGCGCAGCCATGCCTCGCGGTGGGCGGCCGCGGCCTCCAGGGCGTCGTCGTGGCCGGGGTCGTCGAGGTGGTCAAGGGCCCAGCGGGTGAGGGTCCCGGTCCAGGACCACTCGTAGTCATCCCACTCCTCGGGGGTGCTGACGTGCCCGTACACCGGGCGCCAGCCGTCGGCCGTGATCCGGTCGACGGTGGTCGGGAGATCGGCGTACTCGTCCGGCGCGAACCCCGCGTCGAGCGTCGCCCGGTCCGGCTCCCGCTCCCAGAAGCCGTCCCCGACCAGGACGCTTCCGCCCGGGGCGAGGTGGCTGCGGGCGGTCCGGAGCGTGGGCAGCAGCCCGCCCCAGACGTGCGCGGCACCGACGCTGAGCACCAGGTCGTACGGGCCGGAGGCGGTGAACTCCGTCGCGTCCTGGTGGTGGAGGGTGAGCCGGTCCCCGATGCCGTCCCACTCGGCCGCCGCCCGGGCGCGGTCCAGGGCAGCGGCGGCGAGGTCGACTCCGTCGGCCCGCAGCTCCGGCCGCCCGGCGAGAGCCCGCAGCAGCCACTCGCCGGACCCGCAGCCGAGATCGAGCAGACGCGCCTCGCCGTGCGGCAGCGCCCGCTCCAGGAGCCGCCCCACCGAGTCGTCGCTCAGGGGCGCCGCGATCGGATGGTCGCCGTGGGCGAGGGCGCTGATCGTCTGCCGGTCCATGCGGGCATCCTGGCGCCAACCGGCGCCCGTGTCCCGGTAATTAGCCGCCCGTGAGCGCCGACGGCGTGGCGCCGGCGGGGGAGACGGTGCTCAGCGTCAGTTCGCAGCGTCGAAGAAGAGACTGGTCAGCGGCGCGACGACCGTCCAGCCCAGTGACTCGTACAGCGCCCGTCCCTCCACGGTGGCCCCCAGCACGCCGTCGTCGCGCCCCGGTCGAGCGCGATGCTCGCGAGCGTACGCCCCGCGCATGCAGGCTGTGCCCGCCCATTACACCTCTGACCTGGGCGGAGCCCTTGATCGCTCAGAGCGAACAGAGCCCTGGGAACATCCCAGGGCTCATATGCATTGAGCCTGTACAGCTCAACTTGACTGCCGAAGGGGAGATCATGGGTTCGACGTCCACACCGCTCACCCTGCCCGTGCTGCCGCTCGACGACGAGGTCGTGCTGCCCGGGATGGTGGTTCCGCTGGACCTCACCGATGCCGACGTACGCGCCGCGGTGGAGGCCGCTCAGGCCGCCGCGCGGTCCAGTGGGGACAGCAAGCCGAAGGTGCTGCTTGTTCCACGCATCGACGGGACGTACGCCGCCACCGGTGTGCTCGGCACCGTCGAGCAGGTGGGGCGGCTCTCCGGCGGCGATCCGGGCGCGCTGATCCGCGGCCGCGGCCGCGTGCAGATCGGCGCCGGGACGCCGGGGCCGGGTGCGGCGCTGTGGGTCGAGGGCATGCAGGTCGACGAGACCGTGCCGGACCCGCTGCCCGGCGCGGTCGCCGAGCTGGTGAAGGAGTACAAGGCGCTGGCCACGAGCTGGCTGAAGAAGCGCGGCGCGTGGCAGGTCGTGGACCGTGTGGCGCAGATCGACGACGTGTCGGCCCTCGCGGACAACTCCGGCTACTCGCCGTTCCTGACCACCGCCCAGAAGGTGGAGCTCCTGGAGACCACCGACCCGGTCGCGCGTCTCAAGCTCGCCACGGAGCAGCTCCGCGAGCACCTCGCCGAGCAGGACGTGGCCGAGTCCATCGCCAAGGACGTCCAGGAGGGCGTCGACAAGCAGCAGCGCGAGTTCCTGCTGCGCCGCCAGCTCGAAGCCGTACGCAAGGAGCTGCGCGAACTCAACGGCGAGGACGGGGACGACCAGTCCGACGACTACCGCGCGCGCGTGGAGGCCGCCGACCTTCCCGAGAAGGTGCGGGAGGCCGCGCTCAAGGAGGTCGACAAGCTCGAGCGGGCGAGCGACCAGTCGCCCGAGGGCTCCTGGATCCGCACCTGGCTCGACACCGTCCTCGAACTCCCCTGGCACGAGCGGACCGAGGACCAGTACGACATCCAGGGCGCCAAGGCCGTGCTCGACGCCGAGCACGCCGGCCTGGAGGACGTGAAGGAGCGGATCACCGAATACCTGGCGGTGCGCAAGCGGCGCGCCGACCGGGGACTGGGCGTGGTCGGCGGGCGGCGCGGGGGTGCCGTTCTCGCGCTCGTCGGCCCGCCCGGTGTCGGCAAGACCAGCCTGGGTGAGTCCGTCGCGCACGCGATGGGGCGGAAGTTCGTGCGCGTCGCACTCGGCGGTGTGCGCGACGAGGCCGAGATCCGTGGCCACCGGCGTACGTACGTCGGTGCCCTCCCCGGCCGTATCGTCCGCGCCATCAAGGAGGCCGGGTCCATGAACCCCGTCGTCCTCCTCGACGAGATCGACAAGGTCGGCTCCGACTTCCGCGGCGACCCCGCGGCCGCCCTGCTCGAGGTCCTCGACCCCGCGCAGAACCACACCTTCCGCGACCACTACCTGGAGGTGGAGCTGGACCTGAGCGACGTCGTGTTCCTGGCCACCGCCAACGTCCTGGAGGCCATCCCGGAGGCGCTGCTCGACCGGATGGAGCTCGTCCGGCTCGACGGCTACACCGAGGACGAGAAGGTCGTCATCGCCCGGGACCACCTGCTGCCGCGTCAGCTGGAGCGGGCCGGGCTCAGCACGGACGAGGTCGTCATCGACGAGGGCGCGCTGCGCAAGCTCGCCGGCGAGTACACACGCGAGGCGGGCGTCCGCAACCTCGAGCGCTCCGTCGCCCGGCTGCTCCGCAAGATCGCAGCCCAGCACGAACTCGGCGAGCGCGAACTGCCGTTCACGGTCACGGAGGGCGACCTCCGCGGGCTGATCGGGCGGCCGCACCACGTGCCCGAGTCCGCGCAGGACCCGGCCGAGCGGCGTACGGCCGTGCCCGGTGTCGCCACCGGCCTCGCCGTCACCGGCGCGGGCGGCGACGTCCTCTACGTCGAGGCGTCGCTCGCCGACCCGGAGACGGGCGCCGCGGGGCTGACGCTCACCGGCCAGCTCGGGGACGTGATGAAGGAGTCCGCGCAGATCGCGCTCTCCTTCCTCCGCTCGCACGGCGCCGAACTGGAGCTGCCGGTCGGCGACCTGAAGGACCGGGGTGTGCACATCCACTTCCCGGCGGGCGCGGTCCCGAAGGACGGCCCGAGCGCGGGCATCACGATGACGACGGCCCTCGCCTCGCTCCTGTCCGGCCGTCTGGTCCGTACGGACGTGGCGATGACCGGTGAGGTCTCGCTGACCGGACGGGTCCTGCCCATCGGCGGCGTCAAGCAGAAGCTGCTGGCCGCCCACCGGGCCGGGATCACGACGGTCGTCATCCCGAAGCGGAACGAGCCCGACCTGGACGACGTACCGGCCGAGGTCCTCGACAAGCTCGACGTCCACGCGGTCACGGACGTCCGCCAGGTGCTGGAGCTGGCGCTGTCACCGGCGACGAACGGCGCGCCCGCGGAGGTGCCGGTCGCCGCGTGACCCGGCAGCCCGGCACGCCCGGCGAGCCTGGATGAACAAGGTTTCGGTCGCGGGGTGACGGACGCGACCGGAACGCAAAGGCCCGGGACTCACTGTGGGTCCCGGGCCCGCGCGTATCCGGGATCAGCCGTTGGCCAGTGCCTGCACCCGGTCCAGCGCCCCGTTGAACTTGTTGTGATCGCCGACGGTGGGGCCGGTCGACGTGTACTGCCACATCGTCTGGTAGCTCCAGCCTGCGGGGAGTTCACCGACCGTCGTGTTGTAGCGGGCGATCCACAGCGGGTTGGCCGAGGCGAAGCCGCTGTAGTTGCCGGTGCACAGCTTCCACCAGCTCGTCGAGGTGTAAATCACCGCGTCGCGGCCCGTACGCGCCTTGTACTGGTCGAGGAAGCTCTTGATCCAGCTGACCATGCCGCTCTGCGTCTTGCCGTAGCAGTCCGTCCCGTACGGATTCCACTCGATGTCCAGCGCGCCCGGCAGCGTCTTGCCGTCCCTGGACCAGCCGCCGCCGTTGTCCAGGAAGTAGTTGGCTTGCGTGGCGCCGCTCGTCGTGTCGGGGGTCGCGAAGTGGTACGACCCGCGGATCATCCCGACGTTGTACGAACCGTTGTACTGCTGCGTGAAGTAGGTGTTCTTGTAGTACGTGCCCTCGGTGGCCTTGACGTAGGCCCACTTCACGCCGCTGCTCCAGAGCGTCGACCAGGCGACGTTGCCCTGGTGGCTGCTGACGTCCACGCCCTCCGTCTGGACGGCGCGGGTGTCCGGCGGCAGCCCGCCCTGGCCGTCGTGCTCGATGACACCCATGCCCATAGAGGCGGAGCCCCGCGCTGGTATGTCCGCGGTGGCCGTGCCGCCGGTGCCGGCCGCCTGCGCCGCGAACGGCAGCGCGAGCAGCAGTGAGAGTGCCGCGAGGAGGGTCCCGGCCGCCGACAGCATCGGGCGGCGCGGAGGGTGGGGACGGTGCGTGGGTCTGTGCACGGGCATACGTGCCAGGGTTCTCCAGGCTGATAGATGTCTCACGAGACACCCCAACGCCCACCCACTGTCCTCGACCATTAGGGAGGCGGTCCCGCTGGGCCGACGCCCGCCTGTCCTGTCCCTCAAGTCGGCTGACTCTCGCCGGGCGAGAGGCAGTGGGACGACGACGCCAAAGCGCTACTGCCAGCGGTGCATCAGCCACCGCTCCAGTCTCGGGGCGCTATTCAGCCGTTGTAGAGCTCGTCGAGGCGGCTGATGCCGCCTCTTTCGTCGGTACGACAGGGCCGCTGAGCGCTGCGCTGGCCGGCCTCGGGCTGGAAGGGGTGGCGGCATAGCTGCGTTGGAGGCCATGCGGCTGGGCGCGCGGAGTGGTTCCGCCAGGCGGCTGCTGCGGATGGCTTCGGCCAGCCTCTAGACTAGTGGACCTCGGTTGACACCACGGCCGGTTAGCGCTGGCGCTTGCGCGGCGAGTTGTGCGTGCCGCGCACCGAGATTGCTGGGTGCGCGGCGTTTTGGGGGGCCAGCGGTGGCCGTCGGCCTCGGCGGCGAGGGCGCGACGGTGAGGCCGGCGTTGGAGGCGGTGGCCGGTCCTGTAAAGAGGCGGTGGCTGTGTCACCTCCGTGGACGTCATTTCCACGCGAGTTCGGGAGTCACTTGCCGCGCATCTCCATGATCAATGTCAGTGAGAAGTGACGTCGCTCTGTGGTTCGAGGCCGACACTGGCTCGACCTGCTCTTTCTCAGAGAGCGGTGCGGAAGCCGCCGTTGCTGAAGAGGTGCTGGCCGTTGATCCACTGGCCCTGCGGGGAGCAGAGGAAAGCAACAAGATTGGCAGGCTCCTCGGGGCCTGCGATCCGCCCTGCGGGCGTCTGCTTGGTGCCGGAAGCGCGGACCTCGTCCGTCATCCACCCGGTGTCGATGGGGCCGGGGTTGATGATATTGGCGCGGACGCCAAGATGGGCGAACTCGTGGGCGGCGGCAAGGGTGATGCGGTCCAGGGCGCCCTTGCTGGCGCCGTAGGGAAGGTTGCCGACGACGTGGTCGCTGGTGAAGGCGATGATGCGCCCGGGATCGGCATCGTCGGTCGTCCCTTGAAAGCGCCGCCCGAACTCGCGGATGAGCAGCCACGCGGCGCGGGCGTTGACCGCGAAGTGCCGGTCGAAGCTGTCCACGGTCGTGGTCATGAGGCTCAGGTCGCGCTGTTCGCAGTGGCACATCACCAGAGCTCTGACGGGCCCAAGGTCCTTCTCGGCGGAGTCGAAGACGGCCGCTGGGACGGCCGGGTCTGCGAGGTCTGCTTCCACAGCGCTGTGGCGGGCACCCAGGCTGCCCAACTGGCGACCGAGCGCGGTGGGCGCATCGGGCTCGGGCTCCCAGGGCTTCTCTTCGTCGTAGGGGCGCCAGTAGGTGAAAGCAACGTCCCAGCCAGTCTCGGCGAGGCGGCGGGCCACGGCGGAGCCGATGTTGACGGTGCGTCCGCCCGCACCGGTGACGAGGGCGACGGGTCGGGGACTGGAGGGCGTGGCGTTCGACATGAGACGGGATCATGACCCAGCCCCGACTGTCGCTTCAACTGCATTCAGCCCCCTGCGGGCTTCCCCATAGCGGCCCCCTGCGGCAGAAGCACGCTCCACCGTCCCCGCAAGCCCCTGGGCGACGTCAAAACCAACCGACATCGCAAACTCGGCCAGAAGGTGCCTCCCCGCAGTCACCTCGAAACGACTCTCGCACTGAGATGCAAAGCCAAGGCGGTCCATGGCACCTCGCACACGCGTGGACATGAGTTTGTAACCAGCCATTGACAGGAGCTTTGGCCGAAGGCACTCTCATGTGCACACGGTTGCCTAACCGGTTAGGCAGCTCGGTTTCTACCAGTATGGGCGGGGATGATGGCGCGCCGGATCGGGATCAAGGACGTGGCCGCGGCGGCAGGCGTGTCCAAGGCGACCGTGTCGCACGTCCTGAACCGGGTCGAGGGCAAGCGGATCAGCCAAGAGACCCAGCAGCGCATCTGGCGGGTCGCCGAGGAGCTCGGATATACGCCGAACAGCCTGGCGCAGGCTCTGGCGACGCAGCGGTCGCAGACCATCGGCTTCGTCAGCGACGAGATCGCCACCACGCCGCACGCCGGCCGGATGATCCTCGGCGCCCAGGAGGCCGCCGCGGCCGCGGGCCTGGTACTGCTGCTGGTCAACACAAGCGGCGATGCCGAACTCGAGCGCACCAGCATCGAGATGCTGCTCCAGCGGCAGGTGGACGGCGTGCTGTACGCGGCCATGTACCACCGCATCGTGGTACTGCCCGAGGCGCTGCGTTCGACGCCCACCGTGCTGCTGGACGCGCGCTGCGACGACATGGCCGTCCCCTTCGTGGTGCCCGATGAGGTCCAGGGCGGTTACACCGCGGTGCGCGAGCTGATCGCCCATGGGCACCGCAGGATCGGTGTGACCGTGCAGACCCGCGACCTTCCCGCCCGGGAGGGCCGTCTGGAGGGCTACCGCAGGGCGCTGGCCGAGGCCGGCATCGCCTACGACCCGTCCCTGGTCGCCGCCGAGACGGCGGTGCCCTTCGACACGGTGGGCGGTGATGTGGACTCGGGCTACCGGGCCGCCCGGCGTCTGCTGACGGCCGAGCCGCGCCCGACGGCGTTGTTCTGCTACACCGATCGGATGGCCGCCGGCGCTTACCGGGCTGCCGCCGAGTTGGGACTGTCCATCCCTCATGACCTGTCGGTCGTGGGGTTCGACAACCAGGAGCTGGTCGCCGAGGCGCTCTACCCCCAGTTGACCACGGTCCAGCTTCCGCACTACGAGATGGGAGCGCAGGCCGTCGCACAGCTGCTCGCGCTCACCGGAACGTCGGGTTCGCCACCAGGCCCGGTCGCACAGGAGATGCTGCACTGCCCGCTGGTGGCGCGGGCATCGGTCACTTCGCCGCCCCGGCTCTGAACCCGGGACGGCGAAGCATTCGCACAACGACAGGCGACCGTCGCAATCGGTCGTCATCCCTGTCAGTACTTGAAACACAGTGAGGGTACACGCATGTCCTCTGGGATTCTCAAGGAGCAGTTCAGCCGCCGTGGCGTGCTGAGAGCCGGCGTCGCCTCCGCCGCGGTGGCGGGCGTGGGCGGACTGGCCTCCGCCTGTTCCTCCGGCTCGTCCAGCTCCTCCGACTCGAAGGTGCTGAACGTGCTGGTCTTCACAGACCAGGCGTCCGCGAACAAGCTGAGCACGGCGGCCGCGCCGTTCGAGGCGGCGCACCCCGGCATGAAGGTGAAGTTCACCGGCATCACGGGCACGGACTGGAACGACTTCTTCAGCAAGCTGCTCACCCAGATCGCCGCCGGCAACGCCCCCGACATCGTCTCCGTCGCCACCGAGGGCCTGCAGCTCTTCGCGGCCAAGGGCCTGGCCGAACCGCTGGACGACTACGTGAAGCGGGACGCCTCCGAGCTCAAGTCGTACTTCGCCGACGTCCACCCGGCGCTGATCGAAGCGATGATGTACCAGGGCCACCTGTACGAACTGCCGACCGATTTCAACGCCGGCAACATGTTCTACAGCACCTCCCTGCTGGAAAGCGCCGGCGTGGGACGCCCGGCCGACGACTGGACCAAGGACGACTTCTACGACATCGCCACCAAGATCGCCCGCAAGGGCGGTTCGGCCGTCCCCTACAACTGGGTGGTGCGGCTGTGGGGCAGTTGGACGTCCTGGATGTACGCCAACGGCGGCAACCTGCTGACCGAGGGCAAGTGGGACGGCGGCGACTGGCTGTGGAACACCTTCTACCCGAACGACCCCGCCGCCTCGGGCCGCAAGGGCGGCTGGCGCTGGGGGGATCCGACCGCCAACTCCGCCCCGGTCGTCGAGTCCCTCGACTACATGATCCAGCTGCAGAAAGAGGGCTTGTCGGCCAAGCCTGACGTCGGTGGCGGCGCCACGCTGCAGGGCCTGTTCGCCAGCAACAAGATCGGCATGTCGGTCGGCGGCGGGTTCTGGGCGGGTGGCCTGCACAACGCCGGCATGAAGACGGGCTCCTTCGACGTGCAGTACTTCCCCAAGTGGCGCACGCAGCGGCACCTGTTCGGCGCGGGCGGCTACGGCATCCTCAAGTCGTCCAAGAACAAGGACCTCGCCTGGGAGTTCGTGAAGTCCCTGGTGTCGGCGAAGAACCTGGACGTGCTGATGCCGGGCAACACCACCACGTTCCCGCGCAAGTCGATGATGACGGCCGAGAGGTACTCCACCACCGGCCCCAAGAACTGGCACGTCTTCTACGACACCCTCACCAAGTTCCCCGAGACCGCGCCGATCCCGGCCCCGCCGTACTACCAGGCGATGGCCATCGCGCTGAACAAGCGCACCACCGAGGCGATGTCCTCGGGCAAGGCGAAGGCGGCCCTGGACGGTCTGCAGAGCGACCTCGAGACCGCCATGAAGACAGGGTGAGGCGTTGATGTCACAGGCTTCACAGGCTGTCCGAAACCGTGGCCGCGCGTCCGCCCCGTCGGGTGCGCGGTCCGGCCGCCCTCCCGAGCAACAGGAAGACCAGAGCGCGTCGCTGCGTCGCCGCGCGCAAAACCGGCGCGCCCGCCGCGAGACCCTGTTCGGCTACGCCATGGTGGCCTCGGCCCTGGTCGTGGTCGTCGTGTTCACCGTGGCGCCGATCCTCGCCTCGTTCGTCCTGGCCCTGTTCAAGTGGGACGCCATCTCCAGCCCCGAGTTCGTCGGGCTGGACAATTTCGACGCGCTGCTGAGCGACGAGTCGGTCACCCACTCGCTGCTGGTGACCTCCGGTCTCGCCGTGATCATCGTCTTCCTCCAGGTCGCCCTCGGCCTGGGACTGGCGCTGCTGGTCGCCCAGCGGGCGTCGAAGATCGTGCAGCACCTCTTCCGCGCGGCGTTCTTCCTGCCGATGCTGGCCTCCGCGGCGTCCATCTCGATCGTGATGGCCTACGTGTTCAACGACCAGTTCGGCGTCATCAACTACTACCTGGACCTGCTTCACCTGCCCGAGGTCTCGTGGCTGAGCTCCACCGGGGGAGCGACGGCCACCATCGTGCTGGTCGCCGTGTGGCAGCAACTGGGCTTCACCTTCATCCTCTTCGTCGCCGCCCTCGGCTCCGTACCGGGCGACGTCCTGGAGGCCGCGCAGATCGACGGCGCATCCCCCGCCCGCATGTTCTGGCGGATCAAGCTGCCCCTCATCAGCCCCACCGTGCTGTTCGCCTCCACCGTCGGACTGATCAACACGATGCAGCTGTTCGACCAGCCCTACGTGATGACCAAGGGCGGCCCCGGTGAGTCGACCTACACCACCGTGCTGCTCGTGTACCAGACGGCCTTCCAGAACCTCCAGTTCGGCTATGCCTCGGCCATCTCCGTGGTGCTGTTCGCCGTCCTGCTGATCATCACGGCCGTGCAGTTCACGGTGAGCCGAAAGTGGGTGTTCTACTCGTGACCGCCATCCTCGACACGCAGCCCGCAACCACCGCCCGCGCCCCGCGCCGGCGCCGACGGGTGCGGATCGGACGTCTGCTGTCGCTGACCGTGCTGACGGTTGCGGCCGCGGCTGTGGTGGCGCCGCTGGTGTGGGCACTGGCCACCTCGCTGCGCACCCCGGCCACGTCGTTCGACAATCCGCCGCAGTGGATCCCCACGGATCCGGTCTGGTCGAACTACCAGGCCGTCTTCGACAAGGTGCCCCTTACGGGGTTCTTCCTCAACAGCGTGGTGGTCACCGGGCTCATCGTGGTGGGCCAGCTCATCACCTCCACGATGAGCGGCTATGCCTTCGCCATGGTCCGCTTCCGCGGCAACAAGGCCCTGTTCGCCATCATCCTGGCCACCATGATGGTCCCGATCCAGACGACCATCATCCCGGTCTTCCTGATCATCAAGTATCTGGGACTGACCGACAGCCGCATGGCGCTCGTCCTGCCCGCCGTCGGAGGCGCCTTCGGCACCTTCCTGATGCGGCAGTACTTCTTGCAGATGCCACGCGAACTCGGCGAGGCGGCACGGGTGGACGGAGCCTCCCACTTCCAGGTCTTCGCCCGTATCTACGCCCCCATGGCGCGGGCCCCGATGGCCACCCTGGCGGTGCTCACGTTCTCCGCCTACTGGAACGAATTCTTCCGCCCGCTGATCTTCCTGCAGTCGACCGACAACTTCACCCTGCCCCTGGGCCTGGTGACCCTGCAGGGAAACCTGGGCACCGGCAGCATCTCCATCGTGCTCGCCGGAGTGATCATCGCCCTGATCCCCAGCGTGCTGATCTTCCTTGCCGCCCAGCGGTACTTCGTCGAGGGCATCGTGGCCGGCTCCTTCCGCTGAGCCACCCTCATCTCCCCGACGCTCTCCCACATATGAAAGGCACGCGTGTGTCCACCGCGCCCTTTGACGTGCACCGCCCTGTCGCGCACCTGCGCCCGCCCCGTAACTGGATCAACGACCCCAACGGGCTGGTCCACCACGACGGCCACTACCACGTCTGCTACCAGTACAACCCGTACGGATCCGACCACGCCAACATGCACTGGGGCCACTTCCGCAGCCCCGACCTGATCAGCTGGGAGCCGCTGCCGATCGCCCTCACCCCCACCCCGGGGGGCGAGGACGCCGACGGCTGCTTCTCCGGCAACGCCGTCTCCGACGGCGACCGGCTCGTCGCCTTCTACTCCGCGCACCGCCAGGAGCGCCCGCAACACCAGCTGATCACCACCGCCATCTCCCGCGACGGCGGCCTGACCTTCCACCCCCGCGGCGACCTGCTCATACCCGAGCCGCCCGACGGCACCACCATGTACCGCGACCCCTACGTCTGGCAGGACGGCAACAGCTGGCGGATGCTGGTCGGCGCCGCACTCGCCGACGGCCGCGCCGCGGCCCTGCTGTACGACTCGCCCGATCTGCAGACCTGGACCTACCGGGGACCCTTCTGCGCTGGCGCACCAGAGCCCCTCGGCGACAGGGGACTGCTCACCGGCGAAGGCTGGGAGTGCCCCCAATACCTGCCGGCGGCCGACGGGCGAGGTGCCCTGATCCTCTCCGCCTGGTACGAGCGCGACGGCCCGCACGGCGTGCTGGTCCTGGCCGGTGAGGAGCGCGGCGGTGTCTTCGAAGCGGGCCCGCCCCAACTCCTCGACCACGGTCCGGACTTCTACGCCCCGGCCCTGCTGCGCGCACCCGGTGGTAGATGGCTGCTGTGGGGATGGTCGTGGGAGGCCCGCGACAAGGAGTGGTCGGCGGCCGAAGGCTGGGCGGGAACGCTCACGGTGCCCCGCGAGATAGAACTGACCGAGGACGGTCGCATCTACCAGCGGCCTGCCGCGGAACTGCTCGCGCTCCGCGGTGAACGCACCGTCCACGCATCGGGGCTGGCCTTGAACTCCGCTCCGGTGGATCTGGGCGAAGTAGGCCGCAGCTTCGACCTCACGGCCCGTCTCGAAGCGACCGGCAAGGCCGGCCTGCGCCTGGTCACTGCGGCCGACGGCTCCGAGTACAGCGACATCCTCCTCGACGCCGACGCAGGTCAGTTGGTCGTCGACCGCGACCATGCCTCACTGGACCCGCGTGCCCACGGCGGCACCTACACGATGCCCTGCCCCAGCGGTCAGCCGGTCGACGTGCGCGTCGTCGTCGACCATTCCATCGCCGAGATCTTCCTCTCGACCGGCCAGGTCCTCAACGTGCGCTTCTACCCGGTGGGCGAAGGCCCCTGGCGCCTGCAGGCGCACACGGCGCCCGGCGCGCAGCTCACCTACACGATCGACGCATGGCAGCTCCTGCCGCTGGAGATCAAGGAATCGAGCACCGACACGCCCACCGAGAAGGGCCGCGCGGCGTAAACGCCGCCTCGATCACCGTGCGATTACCCCACGTTCCGGCAGAGCATCCCGGCCGCCTGCCTGCCGTTCCCGAAGGAACCACTCGGCCTCAGAGCGCGCTCTCCGCCGCCTCATTCGCTCACGTCCTCAAACCGGGAGAAAGACCCATGTCTGCTTCGCGTTCCTCCTCGCCCGGACGTCCCGCCGTCGCCCGCCGCACCGTTCTCGGGGCGGCAGGCGCTGCGGCCGCCGCAGCAGTCACCCTTCCCGTGCCGGCGTCGGCCGCCCCCCAGAGCAAGGGGCCGCGGCCCCTGCCCGGTGGCGGCGATCTCGGCCCGAACGTCATCGTCTTCGACCCGTCCACCCCCGGCATCCAGACCAGACTGGACGAGGTGTTCCACCAGCAGGAATCGGACGAGTTCGGCACCGGCCGGTACGCGTTCCTGTTCAAGCCCGGCACCTACAACGGGCTCAACGCCCAGATCGGGTTCCACACCTCCATCGCCGGCCTCGGGCTGACTCCCGACGAGACGACCATCAACGGCGACATCACCGTCGACGCCGAATGGAACGGCGGCAAGGCCACGTCGAACTTCTGGCGGTCCGCCGAGAACCTCGCGGTGGTACCGGCCAACGGCACGAACCGTTGGGCCGTCTCCCAGGCGGCGCCCTTCCGGCGCATGCACGTCCGCGGGAACCTCACCCTCGCCCCCACCGGCTACGGCTGGGCCAGCGGCGGCTACATCGCCGACAGCCGCATCGACGGCCAGGTCGGAACGTACTCCCAGCAGCAGTGGTACACCCGCGACAGCGCCATCGGCGGCTGGACCAACGCCGTTTGGAACATGGTGTTCTCCGGCGTCCAGGGCGCACCCGCGCAGAGCTTCCCCAACCCGCCCTACACCACACTCGACACCACCCCCGTCTCACGCGATAAGCCGTTCCTCTACCTCCGGGGCAGCGAGTACCGGGTCTTCCTGCCCGCCAAGCGCACCAACGCCCGCGGTGTCAGCTGGGGCAACGGCACCCCGCGAGGCACCTCACTGCCCCTGTCGCGGTTCTACGTGGCCAAACCCGGTGTCACCGCAGCCACACTCAACCAGGCACTCGCCCAGGGACTCCACCTGCTGCTGACCCCAGGGATCTATCACCTCGACGAGACGGTCCGCGTCAGGCGGCCCAACACAGTGGTGCTCGGACTCGGCTACGCCACGCTGATCCCGAACAACGGCGTCACCGCCCTCAAGGTCGCCGACGTCGACGGAGTGCGCCTGGCCGGCTTCCTCATCGACGCCGGGCCGGTCAACTCCCGTACCCTGCTCGAAGTCGGCGAACCCGGCTGCTCGGCCGGCCACAGCGCCAACCCGATCACCGTCCAGGACGTGTTCATCCGCATCGGCGGAACCGGCCCGGGCAAGGCAACCACCAGCATGGTGATCAACAGCCGTCACACCATCATCGACCACACCTGGCTCTGGCGCGCCGACCACGGTGACGGCGTGGGCTGGGAGACCAACCGGGCCGACTACGGCCTCGTCGTCAACGGCGACGATGTCCTGGCCACCGGCCTGTTCGCCGAGCACTTCAACAAGTACGACGTGCAATGGAACGGACAGCGCGGCCGCACGATCTTCTACCAGAACGAGAAGGCATACGACGCCCCGAACCAGGCGGCCATCCAGAACGGCTCCGTCAACGGCTACGCGGCATACAAGGTGGCCGACTCGGTGACCACGCACGAGGCCTGGGGCCTCGGCAGCTACTGCAACTACAACGTCGACCCGACCATCGTCCAGCACAACGGCTTCGCCGCCCCGACCACACCGGGCGTGAAATTCCACGGCCTCCTGGTCATCTCCCTCGGCGGCAACGGCCAGTACGAACACGTCATCAACGACACTGGCGCCCCAACCTCAGGCACATCGACCATCCCGTCCACCGTGGTCTCCTATCCCTGAGACGCCATCCGCTTGGATGGGCATCAACCTCCTGGCGGGCGGCTGCACTCCCTCTGGTCCCGAAGTCCCTCGAACGGCTGACCCTGGCCGGTGCGCGGGCGGGGAGGCAGGGGCATGGACATCCGGCCGCCTGTGGACAGCCACCTGCGGCCCTCTTGCCGACACCACCGCCCTCCTGCTGCGGTATCGACTGAGCCACAATCTGGGCGGGTTACCGGCGGGCTTGTCAGGTGCGCTGCCGGCAGGTTCATCGAACGGCGTCGGGTGCTGGTTCCGCAGTTGGCCGGGACCCGGCGGCGTGGCGGAGCCGGTTGGCGATAGCCAGTCCCACCCCCTCTTCCTTCATCTCGGCGTCCACGGCCCGCTCGAGCACGGCACGGGTGACCTCGGTCAGCAGCCCGCCCTCGCCCAGCAGGGCGGCTCCGGAGGCGTCGGCGCGGTCCATCAGCCGCTCGACGCCCTCGTCCACCAGCCTGTCCTCGACCGACTCGACAGCCGAAGCGTTCTCGGTGTCCGTCATGCTGTGTTCGTCCCGGCTGACCAGGGGCAGAGCCTGGGCTCCGACCAGCCTGTCACATCACGGACTTACACGATCTTTCAGACACACTCCGCACTCAGAACCAGACGGGTGCCAGCTCCTGCCTGAGGCGGCGATCCCGGCGGGCGACCGGTCATGGGGGAGGCGGCCAGGCCTCTTCCCATGGTGGCCCTGGCGTCGACGCCGCAGTCGCAACTCACTCGCGCTGTACCTATGGCAGAGGGATGACGACGGCGGAGCGTTTGACGAGCTGCTCCCGCAGGGCGGCGTTCTCGGCGAGAAGGGTGGCGATGACGGTCGCTGCGGCGTCAACCTGCTGCTGGAGGCGCTGACGCTCGCGCCGCTGGTCCTTGAGCTGCCGGCGGAGGCGGGTGATCTCGTCGCTCTGCCTCTGATCGCGCACGCTGGCGGGGCTCTGGCCAACACGGTTGTCCCATTCCGCGAGCACGTTGGAGGCGCGGTTCATGGTGGCGCGGCTGACGCCGGCCTCTCGCCAAAGGTTGTTCTTGGTCAGCTTGCCGTCGGTTCGGGCGGCCTTGCCGGCGAACAGGCGCTCCATCGCCTCGCGCAGGGCCTGCTCAGTCCGGGCGGACACCGTCGGAGCAGTCATGGGGTGTTCCTTCGGATCACGCGGTCGACCTCGTGGAGCTGTTCGGTGAGCAGTGCTCGGCGGTTGGTCGGGAGCTTTCGGGTGGCGAGCAGGTCGGTGAGCGAGGCTCGTTCCGCGGTCCAGATGGGCAGGTGAGCTGGGGCGATGATGCTGTTCGCGCAGCGGGAGGGCTGGCAGCGGTCGATGAGGGGGCCGTGGTGGCCTTCGGGAACGATCGCGTCCTCGAGGCATCTGGCGCCGACTGGGTTGGCGTCGTCCATGGTGCAGTGGTTGAGCTTGCCGAAGCGGACGGACAAGCGCGTGCGGCGCAGGAGGTCGAGTTCGACCCGGAGGTCGCCGCGCTGCGCCTGGGTGGTCGCTCTCATCTCGGCGGCCTTGGCCCGGATGGCGGCGAAGGTCTCGCGCAGGCGGTCGGCGCCCGGTCCGTAGCCGATCGGCTCGCCACGCCCGTCGGCGGCGAAGAGCTCGGCCAGCCGCTCGAAGCGGCGCTCACTGATGGCGGTCCTGAGGTGCTGGGCCCAGGCGGGCGAGGGCTCGGTGTAGCCCTGAGTGGTGGTGTTCGCGAGCGCCCGGGTGGCGACGTGCTTGAGCTGCATTCCGACGGCGATCTCCGAGCCGGGAAACTCCCGGGTGAGCATCGCCATGGTGCGGCGGAACATGTGCGGGGCCAGCTTCTGCTCGGGAATCTGCGGAAGCCCGGTGACGTGCCGGTTGTTGTTGGCGTGCCGGACGAAGCAGGTGATCGCGTCACTACTGTCGAAGTGGTTGATGGGCGACTTGTCCTGCACGGACGCGAAGGCGTACTCGGCATCGACCGACAGCTCGGCCGCCGTGGCGATTGCCTTGGCGACCGGCTCGATGATCCACCAGTGCCGGACTGGCAGGTCCGGGTCCAGTTTGTGCTTGGTCGCCTTCACGGCAGGGCTGCCGTAGTACTCGACGACCGAGTCCTTGAGGATGTCGCGGACTTCGATGTTGCGCATCATTGACAGCCCCACCACCAGCACGAACGCCGCGTTGCGCAGCGCGGTGTACTCGATCCACAGGGCGGGCGGGTGCAGCGAGTGTCGCCAGGGGCCGCGGGTGCCGTCAGCGCGTTCGACCGCGGCCAGGGCGGGCAGGAGCCCGGGCTGCGTGCGGCCGGCGGCGACCATCTCGGTCACACGGGCGCGGGCTAGGCGGCCCGCCGTCGTACCGGGGGCGAAGAGATTCGACGTGTTGCCGAGGCCGAGCATGGCGGTCAGCAACGCCCAGTTCACCGGCGTCGTGGCGCGCGGGTGGCGCAGCGGGTCGTCAGGATGCCATACGGGGACCCTGCTTTCAGGGTCGGCAAGCCACGCGTCGAGTCGGCGCCGCTGCTGTGCAGCTCCCAGGTGCCGTCTCGTGGTTTGGAGTTTCTTCCAGTGGGCGCGGGCGCGCAGGATGTCCGGGCCGAAGACGTCGACGTACGTCCAAGCCGCGTGAATGAGGGGGAACCAGGTCCCGGGTTCGACCACCGCAGTGCGTAGCTTCGCCTCCCGTACCAGGCCCAGGACTTTCGCGCCGGTCTGACCGGGCCAGGGGTCCGCAGGCAGGCCTGTGGTGAGCACTGGGGCGAACTGGTGCAGCAGTTTGACCACCGTGATGTGGGCGCGGACGGCGGTGTCGTCGGTGATGCAGCGGCGCTGGGTGATGTAGCGGTGGAAGTCCTCGACCGACCAGTGGCCGAAATCGTCGGGCAGGTCCTCGGTGGCGCCGAACGCGGCAAGTGCCCGCAGGACCTGGCCGCGGGCCCGCTGGGTGGGGACCTTTCGCGGGGTCGGCGGAAGGTGCACACCCGCGGTCAGGACCGCGGGATGGCGCGGGTTGAACTCGATCATCGCCAACTCCCGGGCGAGGAGGTTCTGGCCCAGGCTGAGGTCGGTGAACGGCAGCCTCCACTGGCCGGTCAAATGGCTCGCCGGGCGGCGCAGGACACCGTTGAAGTCCCAGCAGGTGCTCTCGCCGAAGGTGGGCGATGACGCGCCGGCCAGCAGCGGCAGAGACTGCAGGACGGGTTCGTCGTCGGCGAAGACGCTCGACCGCGGGGCGAGGGGGTGCTGGCGGCCGGTCATTCGAACTCCACCTGGGTGGCGAGTGGAAGGTTGAGAGCCAGCCCTTCGTCGGCGATGCGCTGGCGGGCATGAGTGATCTCGTCGCTGGTCCGCAGGCTGAGGGCCTCAAGGACGTTGGCGCGGCTCTGCCCCCACAAGGCGTGGAAGTGCGCCGGGGACAGGCGGTGCTGGAGCTGTTCGAGATGGGCGGCGAACAGCAACAGTTGAGGGAGGTTGGAGGGCAAGACGAAGGCGTTACGGCACTCCAGGCATCGGGTCGGGGCGACCGGGCACAGTTGGCCGGGGCGGCCGAACGGAGAGGCGAACGGGTCCCGGCAACTGGAGACGCCCATGTCCAGTTCACCGGAACGTAGTTGCTCGACGTCCTCTGCGGATAGGCCGAGAACCTCGGCGGCGTCCGGTTCCGCCAGGGCTTGCTCGGCCTCGTCGCTGAGCACGACCGGGCCGTTCAGGGCCTTGTCGAGCCAGTGCCGCTGGGCGGTGGTGATGACGTGGCCGGAGATGACGCGCAGGGTCGTGCCGTGGGCATAGTGGGTGCGGAAGGTCTCGGCGGTGTGGTCATCGGCGATGTCGCTGATGCGGCCCTTGAACGCGATCGCCTTCTCGACCTTCCCCGATTTACGCAGCCGGCGGATGTCGGCCGGGCCCTGGACCGTCACCTCCCTTGCCCGCAGCCAGTCCCTCAGCGCCGCGCCGCTGCCCTTTCCGGCGAACCGCCGGATCGTCAGCGCATAGTGGTCGACGGACGCGCGCAGGAACAGCGGCACCGGGGTGATACCGGCTCGATCGGCCAACGGGCGGGCAAGCTGCAGCATCCGGCGGGTCAGCTCGACGGCATCCAGCCGCGGCGCTGCCGGGTGCAGGTCACGTTGGTCCTCATCCGGGTCCGCACCGTACGAGCGGCGCTGCACGGTGCGGGCACGTCGTTTCGTGAAGTCGATCAGCACGCTCCGGGAGCTGTACTCCAGGTCGTCCTCGTCGAGCGCGGCGACTTCCTCGGAGGCCCTGCCGGTGGCGGCCATCAGCAAGATCCGGTAGCTGTGCAGATCCATGTCACTGGGGAACAACATCCCTACGAGGTGACGCAGCAGGTACCCGCGGGCCAGATGTGGCAGGACGTTGCCCGGGACGAGTTCACGAAGCGCGGGCGGCCACTGTGGCAGTGCGGGCAGATGGCGCGCGATGTCCTCGCAGGTCCACGCGTCGTTCGCCAGTGCCCACAGCAGGTTGCGCGGCTCCGTCCAGCCGCCATGGGCGGGATCGCACCCCGCGGTCGCGAGCACCCATCCGGATCTGATTCTCGCCTCGGTGGCCAGCCGGTCCGTCCAGGCGGCCTGGATGAGCTTCTTCTTGTCGGCCCGGGTGAACTCGTCCACCTCCTCGCCCCGGCCGCGCCGAAGACCTACGGCGCCCTGCACCCAGCCATCCAGGCGTCCGGCGACCGGTCGGCCCGGGTGCGCGATTCGGCGCGCGATGAGCATCCTCAGCCGCCCGGCGAGGGCGTACGGGTGCCGCGATGCCGCCGGGTAGCCGGCTGGCAGCAGCCGGATCCACTCCGTCACCGCGTGGTGCAGATCCGGCACCTCCCGCGCCAGCGAGGCGTCCCGTGCCGCCGCGACCGTCGCGTCGACGTGGGTGCAAAAGCCGCTGATGGCGTGCCGGTACGTGCGGCAAGATCCTCCCGGAACCCCGCCGATGCCGCCAACTCGACCCACTCGTCCGCGAGCTCGCCGGCCAGCCCGGCGCAGGTGTGGGCTGCTGGGTCGAAGACGACCGTCACCGGGCGGTCTTGCGGATCGAGCCCGGTCACCTGCCGCAGCCCGATACGCACGTCCTCCACCGGCGGAAGCGTGCGGCCGGGAAACCCTCCCTTGTACTCACCCCTGCGTGGCACCGGAGCCCTCCAGACTCATCAGGCGGCGGGCGACGGTGACGTAGGAGGCGCCTCCCGCCGCGCTCCAGCGGCGGAAAGCGGCGTCGACCTCCCGCATCGGGTCCTTCAGGTACCGGATGTAGCGGTAGGTCGTGGCCGGATGGGCATGGCCGAGCCGACGCTGGACGACCAGCAAGGGGTTGCCGACCATGTGCTCCAGCAGCGTCGCCATCGGCGCACGCTCATCGACGTCACCGAGAGCCTCGCGGGTCAGGAAGATCAGAAGCCGCAGCGCGAACGTGTGCCGCGTGTCGTGGAAGACCCAGCAGCGCCGGGGCAGTACCGGGGCCGCCTCGTGCACGCTCCACTCCTTCATCCGCTTCCACGCCCGCCAGCGGACGCGGTCCCAGCCCGAGCCGGTGAGCATCCGGCCGCCCTGGCCGATGAACAGCGCCAGCGGGTCCAGGCCGCCGCCCGTCTCCAGCACGGTGATCCGCCGCAGGTCCGGCTTCATGTCCTTGATCACCCGGGTGACCGTGACGCCCTCCAGGACCCCGCGGACCCGGGTGCCCTCCCCTTCGATCCGCTGGACCACGAACAGGTCGCGCACCTGGCGCCGCAGCGTGCGCTGCGCTGTCGCCACGATCCCCGGCCGCTCCAGCAGCAGATAGGGGTCCAGCAGTTCCATCGCGTCTCTGGGCACGTAGACCGACCGCTGCCGCCCGTACTTGGCACACGCCGCCAGGTCGACGTCCGCGACCGCGGGCCGACGGCCGCCAGCCAGGCCGAGCTCGGGCAGCAGCAGGGTCGACCACTCCTGGATCCGCATCCCCGTCATCAGAGCCAGCTCCAAGGCCGAGCGGTTGCGGTGCGGCCGCCATCCCCGGAAGCCCAAGTCCAGGCCGCCGCCAGGCTCCAGGCCGCCGAACCCGACGTCCCGAAAGAACAGGTACTGATCAAGCTCCATATGACGGACCCGCAGATCGCGGCTCGCCCCGCTGCCCAGGGACTGCCCGCGTCCCGTCGCGCGCCAGGGCCGCCCGCTCACATAGCCGATCTGGGCCAGGTAGTCGTAGAGCCCGCCGATCGCTGCGGCGTCCCGATCCCACGTGGCTTCCTCGACCGTCTCCTCGGCGTCCGTCCGCCGCCACTACCTGAAATCCAGCACATCCGCCTCGGTGGCCAGTCTCAGATCCAGGCCCCGCGCCGTGAGGAACTGGAGCAGCATCAGGACGCTGTAGGCGTACGCCCGCATGGTCTTCACGTCGAGGCCCTGCTGGCCAAGCACCCGAAACCAGCTCGACAGCGGTTCCACCGGGCGCATCGCCTCGTCCAGAAGGATCGGCGTACCCGCCGCCAGCCGCCTTCGGCCGAACAGCTCATCCAGCTCTGCAGAGGGGATTCCGGCGACGGTCCCCACCCTCCAGACCTTTCGCCGATCCGTGAAGAACAGCTGCACCGAGCCTCCCGGCGACCTCGCAGATCGAGAAACCCGACAGCCACCCTGTCCGACCAGTACGGAAGCGGCCACAGCAACATCGCCGACTCACTCGTAAGAGACACACATCTCTCGCACAAACATTCGAACAAGGTCTACGGTGAAGAGCAGGGCACTGGAGATCAGCGAGAGACGACAAGGAAGCACCCCATGACACACCTGCACGTCTCCTGCCCATGGGCGACCATCGCGCCGCCCGCCCCTCACAGCCGAGACACTCTGAGGCGTCTGGTGAACCTCCGAAGGCCTCGGTGAGCTCGGTGGAGCCCACAGGTGGGGGAAGGTGCCGCTGTGCCGGTACGCCGCCAGGGCCACCGAGTCCTCGTCGACCCGGTGTGCGCCGGATATGAATGGCGTGCGCATGTCAGAGCCTGCTCGATCGGGGACTCTACGCACGTAGATACGGGAGAGGGAAGAGGGCCGGGCGGCTGCCGTTGGTCTATTCCTGCGAAATACTGGTCGAGCTGCGGCAACGGCTGCGCATCGAGGGAAACTTTCAGAGTCGGGAAACCGGGGCATGGGTGCTGACGTGCACGAGGACGGGAACGAAGGCAGAAGCGAGGCCGGAATCGGCGCGGCGCGCGCGACCGGATCCGAGACGCCGGAACACGGTGCGGACCCCGAATTCCTTTCACTCGAACGCGAGTTGACCGTCCTTCTGCGCCGCGCCCGGGCCACGTCCGGCGAGATGGCCCGCGAGGTCCACCCCGACCTCGAGCCCGCGGCGTACGGACTCCTCGTACGGCTGGAGGAGCGCGGGCCGCAGCGGGCCACCGAACTCGCCGCCTACATCGGCGTCGGCAAGGCCACCATGAGCCGGCAGCTGCGCGCGCTCGAGGAACTCGGGCTCGTCGCCCGGGAGCCCGACCCCGCGGACGGGCGCGCCTGGCTCGTGCACCTCACCGACGAGGGACGCGACCGCTTCCGCACGGTTCGCGACGCCCGCCGCGCCCGGTACGTCCGCCAACTCGCGGACTGGGACCGCACGGAGGTGGCGGAGCTGGCCCGCCTCCTCCATCAGCTGAACGCGCGCGCCGAAGGGTAGGCGCTCCGCTGGGAGTGCCGCTTAGTGCTCCGCTGGGAGTGCCGCGATGTGCCGTCGGTTCGCTGCGGCGCCGTTGTGGCTGGTCGCGCAGTTCCCCGCGCCCCTTCGGGGCGCAGCCGAACCGCAGCCGACTTCATCCGGCATGCTGAGCGGCCACCATCCGCGGACGCCCCACGGCCAGGCCCCGCGGGTGGCTCACAGCTCCGCGTACACCACCGCCGCGTCGTCGTGTCTCTTGCCGCGGCCCAGGAACCGGCGGTCCGTGTCCGCGGTCTCCAGGGCGCGGACGCGGTCGATGAGGGCCTGGGGGCCCTCCTTGCGGAGGAAGGTGAGGCAGTCGGTCCAGTCGCCCTCACGGAACCTGTCCACCCAGCGCGTGGCGCCGTCCGTGAGCGCCGCCACCGCTCGTACGCCCGACCGTGGCAGCGCTCCGGTCACCGCACGTGCGGATACGGACGGATCGGCCGCCGCGGTGAAGAAGCCGCCCTCCTTGTTGCGCACCGTCGTGTCGGCGACCGCGTCCGAGACGAGCGAGGAGCGCGGCAGGCGCGACAGGCGGTCGTCCAGGACGGCGCGGACCGTGCCGTCCCGGCCCTCGATGAGCAGGGCGGAATCGGACAGCACCAGATACTCGAACTGCTCCGCGTCCCAGCGCGCCACCACGGCCGTCGCCTGCGGCGTGCGCGGGTGAGAAAGGTCACAGGTTTCGCGGTGGGCTTCGGCGGTGCGCCGGATTGCCTCCGAAAGGACGTCCTGCAGCGTCAAATCTCGTCGCGAAACGGACAGTTCGCCCAGTGCGCCGCCCAGACGTGCCGTGAACCACGGAACGGAGTGCAGGCAGCCCGTTCCGTCCGGCGGCGGTGTCACGCCGTCGAGCAGGACGAGCGAACCACCCTGTCCTGAAGCCGGAACCGCCACCGACGCATAGTCCTCATTGGGCCGGGCAGGGGTACCCGGGGTCGTTGCGAGCTCGATACGCATCGGGCCAGTCTGCACGAGGTCTTCACACGAACCGCAACTCCAGGTGAACACCCGGGACATGGGGCGAACCAGCAGGTCAGCCGCCGGATTTCGGCCGGAATGGTCCACTCCGCCTGGCTGTGGCGGGGCATCTTGCCAAAGCTCCGGGGAGACGTCCACCCATGGCTGCGTGCACGGGTTGTGAGGGTGGCTCCCGGAACTTGCCCACCAACTCCTCGCCGATGTTCACTCCTTCGGGTGGCGGGCAAGGCGATGGGCGGCCGCTGCTCATCGGCGCTGGGATGGTCTGGAGCCGTACGAGGAGGCGCTCGCGTTGACGGACCGTCACCCGGGCCCAGGGGTTGGACGAGTCAGGAATGCGAGCACCGGTGCAGAAGATGCGGCCTCGGCGACGCAAGGGCGGGCAGACGGCGTTCGACACGGCCGGCGGGGGTGCGCCCGGCGCCTCCGTTTCCGGTACGTCCGGTACGCAGAACATGCAGTCCACGCCCGACGCGGTGGAGGCCGCCTGGGGACCCGGTGCACAGAACATCGCCGGTGCGCCGACCGCCGCTGGTGCGCCGACGGCCGCTGGTGCGCCGACCGCCGCAGGTGCGGCCACTGCCGTTGACTCCGGCGCCGCAGACGCCGCGTCCGGTGCCGGTGCCGGTCCCGCGGGGGCGTCGGGCGCCCCCGGAGCGGCGGCCCTGGGTGCCGTGGACCGGCGGCGTCGCGCCCACGTGCGCAACCGCCTCATCGTCGCCGTCGCTGTCGTCGCCGCCGCGATCGCCGGTGCCGGCGCGCCGGCCATCGTCGCGGCCTCCGGGCAACTGCATGAATCGCAGCGGCTGGTGACGCTCTCCGAGCAGACGCAGCAGGCTCTCACCCTCGCCCACTCCCTGGCCGACGAACGCGACGAGGTCACCTCCTACATCGCCGCCGGCCGCCCGGAGGGCCAGGGCCTCTCCGAGCAGCGCAGCGCCCGCGTGGACCGGCAGGCCGGCGAACTGCGCACCGACGCCCCCGCCGCGCTGCTCCGCGACATCGAGGACATCGCGGCCGTACGGAGAACAGCGCTCACCGGCAAGAGCACTGCTCTCGAAGTCCATGCGGCGTACTCCGAGGTCATCACCGAACTGCACGCCCTCGCCGAGGAGCTGGCCGACCAGCTGCCGCCCCGCGCGGGCTCCGGAGCGCATGCCCTGGTCGATCTCGACAGCGCCGTCGAGCAGGCGGCGGCCGCCCGCGGGCTCCTGCTCGCCGCCTACGCGGTGCCCCGGAACACCAGGACCACCACCACGATCGACCCGGTCACCGGCCTGCCCGCCACCGTCGCCACCGAGTCGGCCGCCGCCACGAAGGCCCGTAACGAGCTCAGCGCCGCCGCCCAGCTGGCCCGCCTGCGGGAGCAGGCCGCCCTCGCCGACTTCCAGGATTCCGCCCCGTCAGCCGACCGCGCCCGGTACGACTCGACGGTCAACGGCCCGGACGTCACCGCCGCGGAGAAGTACCTCGCCCGCCTCACCGACCAGCCGAAGCTGTCCGCCGCGGACCTCCGCTACAGCGCCAAGAAGCTCGACGCGGCCCTTTCCGCCCGTGTCGACCTGATGCGCGGCGTCGAGGCGTCCCTCAACGACCGGCGCACCAAGGACCTGGCCCAGCTGCGCGACGACGACGTGACGGCGCTGGAGATCCGTATCGCGCTGGTCGGCGTCTGCCTGCTGGTCGCGGTCGGCGTCTCCATGGCCATGGCCCGTACGCTCACCCGCCCGCTCGCCGTCCTGCGCATCGGCTCGGCCCGCGTCGCCGCCGACCCGGCCGCGGAGGAACCGGTCCGGTTCACCGGCCGCAACGACGAGTTCGCGCAGGTCGTACGCTCCGTCAACGCGCTGCACGCCCACGCGGTCGGCTTCCACGAGCGCCTCGCGACGTTCGAGGCCGACCGCAAGCACCTTGTCGGCCAGCGGCAGACCATGGCCGACGAGCGCGAGGCGCTGCGCGCCCAGCTCGCCGACGCCCAGGCCGGTCTGGAGCGGATGCGTGACAGCATCCACTCCACGTTCGTGAACCTCTCGCTGCGCACGCTCGGCCTCGTCGAACGGCAGCTCGCGATCATCGAGCGGCTTGAGGAGCGCGAGCAGGATCCCGAGCGGCTGTCCACGCTCTTCAAGCTCGACCATCTGGCGACCGTCATGCGCCGCCACAGCGAGAACCTGCTGGTCCTCGCGGGCACCGAGCACGGCCACCACAACCCGGGGCCGGTCCCGCTCGTCGACGTCGTGCGGGCCGCGGTCAGTGAGATCGAGCGGTACGAGCGGGTCCGTATCTCCTCGCTTCCGCCGCACGCCCATGTGGCCGGTTTCGCCGCGGACGATCTGAGCCATCTCATCGCCGAACTGCTCGAGAACGCCACGTCGTTCTCGCCGCCCGACGCCTCCGTCGAGGTCTCCGGCTGGCTCCTGGAGAACGGCGAGGTGATGCTCTCGGTCCAGGACGAGGGCATCGGCATGACCGACGAGCGGCTGCAGGAGGTCAACACCCGCCTCGCCGCGTTCGACCCGGAAGACGACTACGACCGGGACGGCGACGACGGGCTGGGGCTCGGCCTGTACGTGGTGGCGCGGCTGGCCGCACGGCACGGGCTGCGGGTGCAGCTGCGGGAGCAGAAGCACGGGGGCATCACGGCCGTCGCCGTGCTGCCCAAGGCCCTGCTCGCCGCGGCGCCCGGGATCTCGGCGCCCACGGCCGCCCCCGTGGTCGGTGGCGCACCCGCCCTGGCCCTGCCCGGCTCGGAGGCCGAGGCCAACTCGAACGTGCTGCCGGGGCGCCCGGGGCGCGATCCGCTCATCTCCGCGGCGGAGCAGTCCTTGCGCGAGGCCGGGGCCACGGCCGAGCAGGACCGCGGCGCAGGCGACGGCGGCGAAGACGGAGCATCCGGTGGGACCGCCGACGGCGACGTATACGGACGGGCCGCCGCCGAGGCACGGCGTGCCGCCGACGACCGGGACACCCACGAGCGGGCGGCCGACGAAGGCGAGGAGCCCGGTGCCGGGCGCCAGCCGTCCGCGGAGCAGCCGCAATCCCCGCTCCAGCCGCCCACCTGGGACCGGGTCACCGGCAAGGGACTGCCCAAGCGGACGCCCAGGGTCGCACCTGCCGCGTCCGTGCCGAAGCCACGCAGCGGTTCCGTGGACGCCGAGGCCCTGCGCCGCCGGCTCGGCGGCTTCCAGCAGGGCTCCCAGGCGGGCCGCCGCGACGTCGAGGCCGAACTCGCCGTAGAGGGAGCCGAGTCACCGGCGCCCACGGCCCGGACACCGGAGCCGCTCAGCGAGAGGCCGCAGCCCTCGACGGCCGAGACGCCGGAGCCGCTCAGCGAGAGGCCGCAGCCCTCGACGGCCGAGACGCCGGAGCCGCTCGGCGAGTCGCCGCAGCCCTCGACGGCCGAGACGCCGGAGCCGCTCGGCGAGCCGCCGCAGCCCTCGCTGTTCGAGTCACCGGAGCCGCCGCAGCTCCCGACGGTCGCGGTGCCGGAGCAGAGGGCCGCCGAGTCGCGGGAGCGGACGGTGGAGGCGCCCGAGGGGATGGCCGAGTCGCGGGAGCGGGCGTTCTGGTCGCCGGAGCCGATGGCCGAGGGGCCGGCGGCCTGGCCGTCGGGGGCTGCGGCCGAGGTGCCGCAGGGGGCGTCCGGGGCGGCGCAGGCGGCGTACGGAACTCCGCAGCCGGGACCCATCGCACGTACTACCGACGAAGCCAAGGGGGACACAGTCGAGGAGGCAAGCAGTTGACTGCGCCCGCGCGTACGCCCAGCACTCCCAGTACGCCCAGCACCGACCGTACGGACGGATCCCCGAGCCGGCACGGACTGAGCCGTGAAGCCCGCAACCTGCAGTGGCTGCTCGCCAACCTCGTCGAGGAGGTGCCGGGACTGCTGTCCGTCGCCGTCGTGTCCTCCGACGGGCTGCTGCTGCTCTCCTCAGACCCCGGACGCCATGCGGAGCAGCCGGCCGCCAGGTCGCAGGGCCCCCGGGGGTCCAGCGCGGACCTCGCCACCATCGTCTCCGGCGTCGGCAGCCTCACCATCGGTGCGGCCAAGGTGATGGGCTTCGGCAACGTCAAGCAGACCATGGTCGCGATGGACGAGGGCAGCCTCTTCGTCATGTCCATCAGCGACGGCTCCCTGCTCGGCGCGCATGCCAACCCGGACTGCGACATGAGCGTCGTCGCGTACCACATGGCGCTCTTCGTCGGCCGTGCCGGACATGTGCTCACCCCCGAACTCCGCAGTGAACTGCGCCGGTCGATGCAGAGCGAGCCGATAGGGAGCAAGTCGATGGAGAGCGCCAAGTGACCACGTCGAAACCGTCGAAGCTGCCGACCAGAGGCGGCGACCGCAAACCGGCCCGGGTACGCCCCTACTCGCTCACGGGCGGCCGCACCCGCTTCGGGCACGTGCTGCTCGTCGAGACGTTCGTGGCCGCTCTCGACGCCCCCGAGGAGCGCCTCGAGCTCACCAACGGCTCGCTGTCCACGCGCGTCATGCCCGAGATGCGGGCCATCGTCGAGCTCTGCCGCCGGATGCGCACGGTGGCCGAGATCGCCGCGCTGCTGAAGATGCCGCTCGGCGTGGTCCGCGTACTCCTGAGCGACCTCGCGGACCAGGGAAAGATCCGCGTGTACGGAACCGGCCACGGCCCGGGACAGCCGAACCGCGCGCTGCTGGAAAGGGTGCTGGGTGGACTCCGCCGTCTCTGAACTGCTCCCCTCCGACCCGTATGCGGGCGGTGTGGAACCCGAGGAGGAACTGCAGGCCTGGCAGACCGACCGGACGCGCGCCCCCATCGCCACCAAGATCGTGGTGGCGGGCGGCTTCGGCGTCGGCAAGACCACGCTGGTCACCGCGGTCTCGGAGATCCAGCCCCTCCAGACGGAGGCGCTGATGACGCAGGCCAGCGAGGACACCGACGACCTGGCCGCGACGCCGGACAAGACGACCACCACGGTCGCGATGGACTTCGGCCGCATCACGCTCGACGACGACCTCGTCCTGTACCTCTTCGGTACGCCCGGCCAGCAGCGCTTCTGGTTCATGTGGGACGACCTGGTGCGCGGGGCCATCGGCGCGGTGGTCCTCGCCGACACGCGGCGTCTGCCGGACTGCTTCCCGGCCCTCGACTACTTCGAGAGCTGCGGACTGCCGTACGTCGTGGCCGTCAACCACTTCGACGGCACGGAGCGGTTCCAGGCCGAGGATGTGCGCGAGGCGCTGACGATACCGCCGCACATACCGGTTCTGATCATGGACGCGCGACAGCGGATCTCCGTGGTCGAGACGCTGCTTGCGCTGGTCGGCCACGCGCTGGACGCCGCCCCCGAATGAACCTCCGGCCCCGGGCCGCCGCCAGGGCCGTCACCCGCAGGACCTGACCCCCCACCCCATCCATCCACAGGTCCGGCCAGTTCACCCCAGTAGGAAGAAGAGACCCCGCCATGCGGAAGATACTCGTCGTCGGAGCCGGCCAGTCCGGGCTCCAGATCGCCCTCGGACTCCAGTCGCACGGGTACGAGGTCACCCTGATGTCCAACCGTACGGCGGACGAGATCCGGTCCGGCCGGGTCATGTCCACGCAGTGCATGTTCCACACCGCGCTCCAGCACGAGCGCGACCTGCAGCTGAACTTCTGGGAGCCGCAGGCCCCGAAGATCGAGGGCCTCGGCGTCTCCGTCGCCGCCCCCGGCTCCTTCGACCCGGGCCCGTCGCAGCGCGCCATCGACTGGGTCGGCAAGCTCGACGGGTACGCCCAGTCCGTCGACCAGCGCGTGAAGATGGCCGGCTGGATGGAGACGTTCGCACAGCGGGGCGGGCAGCTCGTCATCCACGGCGCCGCCGTGTCCGACCTGGACTACTTCTCCCGCACGTACGACCTCGTGCTCGTCGCGGCGGGCAAGGGCGAGGTCGTGTCGATGTTCGGCCGGGACGCCTCCCGCTCCCCGTACGCGGAGCCGCAGCGCGCCCTCGCCGTCGCCTACGTCCACGGGCTCGGCCCGCGCCCCGAGCACCCCGAGTTCGACGCGGTGCGCTGCAACCTGGTGCCGGGCGTCGGCGAGCTCTTCGTCATGCCGACCCTCACCACGTCGGGCCGCGCCGACATCCTCTTCTGGGAGGGCATCCCCGGTGGCCCGCTGGACGTCTTCCAGGGCGTCAAGGACCCGTCCGAGCACCTGGCGCTGACGCTGGAGCTGATGGAGAAGTTCACGCCGTGGGAGTACGCCCGGGCCACCAAGGTCGAGCTGACCGACGCGAACGGCACGCTGGCCGGGCGGTACGCGCCGACCGTCCGCAAGCCCATCGGCCGCCTGCCCGGTGGCGGGGCGGTCCTCGGCGTCGCCGACGTCGTCGTGGCCAACGACCCGATCACGGGTCAGGGCTCCAACTCCGCCTCCAAGTGCGCGGCGTCGTATCTCGCGTCGATCCTCGAGCACGGGGAGAAGCCGTTCGACGAGGAGTGGATGCAGGGGACGTTCGACCGGTACTGGGAGACTGCGCAGCACGTCACGAAGTGGACGAACGCGATGCTCGGCGTGCCGCCGGAGCATGTCCTGAACCTCATCGGTGCGGCGGGGGAGCTTCAGCCGGTGGCTGATCGGTTCGCCAACGGGTTCAACGAACCGGCGGACTTCGAGAACTTCTTCTATGAGCCGGCGAAGACGGAGGCGTACCTCGCCTCGGTGGCGCAGGCGTAGCCTGCCCCCGTTCTTCCGGTACCCGGGGTTTCCGGGTACCGGGGCGCCCCCCGAAGCTGCGCTGAGGCCGTACGCGAGGGCACCCGCCGTCGTGGGTTGTGCCCACCCTCCCCCAGCTACCGCTGGGAGGTGCCCCCAGCCCTGCGGAACGATTGCCCACAACGGTCGGTCCCACCGGCAGGTGGCGGAACCACCCACCGGCAGGTGGTGGTGTCACCCGCCTCCCGGGCCGGAGGCTGCCCCATACCCCGTGTCCGCCCCCGCCGTAGCCCCCCGCGGCAGCTCAGGCGGCACATATGACTTCTTCGCCAGGGCCTTGCGGCCGGGGTCCGGGCGGACGGCGCCCAGTACGGGGTTCGCCGCGATGGGGGAGACCTTCACCTTCGCGCCGGGCCGCGGGGCCTGGACCACCAGGCCGTTGCCGAGGTAGATCGCCACATGCGTGGCGTCGCGGAAGTAGATGACGAGGTCCCCGGGCCGGAGGTTCCGCAGGGACACCCGCGGCAGTTGCGCCCACTGCTGCTGGCTGGTCCGCGGGATGGTCCGCCCCGCGTGGGCCCACGCCTGCGAGGTCAGCCCTGAGCAGTCGAACGACGAGGGCCCCTCGGCCCCCCACTGGTACGGCTTGCCGATCTGCCGTACGGCGTACCGCAGCGCCTCGGCCCCGCTCTGAGACGGCGTCCGCGAACCGCTCAGCAGCCCGGCTGCGAGGAACTGCTGCTGGGCCCTGGCCGCCTCGGCCTCCTCGGCCCGCCGCAGCCGGGCGAGCTGCTCGGCCTTCAGCGAGGCGATCAGCCGCTCGACGTCCGCCAGCCGCTTCCGTACCGTGTCGCGGTCCTTCTTCTGCTGCTCGGCGAGCGAGAGTTGCCGGTCGAGTGCGCTGCGTGCGCGGGTCGCCAGCGTGTCGGCGTGCTGCTCGCCGCGGACCAGCCGGTCGACGGTGGCGGCCCGTTCCCTGGCCACGCGCTGGATCACATGTCCCTGGTCGAGCGCCTGCTGCACATCGCGGGCGAGGAGCAGCTGGACGTACGGGGAGATGTCGCTGCTGCCCTGGTACTGCTGCCGGGCCAGCCGTCCGGCGGCCTCCCGGCTGTCGTACAGATCGAGACGCGCCTTGGCCAGCCGGGCGTCGAGCCTGGCGACCTCGGCGCGCTGCCGTTTCAGTTTCTCCGCGGTCCCGTTGTACGTCTCCGTGGCCTTCTCGGCGCTGCGATACAGGCTCTGAAGGTCTTTCAGCAGCTGGGAGACGGACCGCCCGCCGGGCCCGGGTGAGGTGACCGCCGCGGAACCGGCGGCGGAGGCGGGAGCGCCCAGCGTGCCCGTGCCCGTGTTCCCGACCGCCAGCGCCGCCGTCGCCGCCCCGGTGCAGACCAGCCGCAGAAGTTTGCCTGACACGTCATCACCTCCGCTTGGGGGGTGGGTCGTCCATCCACCACGGTGAGCATGCAACCAGGCACGAGAGGAAATACCCTACAACTGGGCAACGTGGATCAAATCGTCCACTCCTTCGGTCGCTCCTTCACCGCGAGCGCCGTGAGCGTGCTTTCCCACAGGGCGAAAGTGTGCTCGGACGTGCGGCGCGGCAAGGGACTTGGCGGCCGTCAGACGGCTACCGGCATAAGGGGGCGTGGCGGGATCCCGATCCTCAGGCGGCAGTCAGCGCCGGCTCGATCCCCAGGCTTCACTCACCGCCGACCCGGCTTCGACCAGGGCCACCGGAGCCCTGAGCGGGCCTCGGCCTCCCCCTCCGGATCGAACTCGTACCTCCACCCCCGGTGCAGCGACAGGGTCCGGCCGCCGGGATCCACCGGAACCCGGCGGTAGACGAGCACGGTCGGCGGACCGCCCGCGGCGTCCGGCACCGGTACCCGGTACACCTTCGGGGGGTGACCGGTGATCCCGAGCAGCACCGGCAGGACGCGGCCGTCCAGTGGCCCGCCCACGAAGGGGGTGTTCTCGCTCTTCATGGCACCAGTGTCACAAACCCGGCCCGTCGGCGGCCTCCTGGGACAGCACGTCCCGCAGCACATCGGCGGTCCCCGGGTCCCGCCCCGCGGTCACCGTGAGTACGGCGACGAACTGTTCGACGAGCCAGTCCCGCAGTTCCTCCCGCGGCGGCTGCTTGTCCTCGTCCAGCCAGATCAGCGACGCGGCCTCGACGGTGGTGATCCACACCCGTACGGTCATCCGCAGCCGCGCCCCCGGCTCGGTCACCCCAAGGTGGGACAGGACCTGTTCGGCGGCTGCCCTGCGCACGCCGTCCACGATGGCGGTCGTACGCGAGGTCTCCACGACGCTGCCGCCCTGCAGCAGGGCGCTGAACCCGGCGTCGTGCTCGTCCACGAAGGCGAGGTAGCGGTCCAGCGCGCGGGACAGCCGCCGGGTCAGCGGGCCCTCGGGGGGCTCCTCGAAGCACAGCTGCAGGGCGTCTGCGGCCGACCGCAGCGCGGCCTCGTACAACTGCTGCTTGCCGCCGGGGAAGTAGCGGTAGACGAGCGGGCGCGACACCCCCGCCGCCTCCGCGACGTCGTCGAGCGAGACGTCCTCGGGCGCGCGGTGCGCGAAGAGGGACAGCGCGGCGTCGATGAGCTGGCTGCGCCGCTCCTCCACGCTGAGCCGTCGATACGCCCGGGTACCGGCTGCGGAGGTCATGACCGGAAGCCTAACGTCCGCCCGCAGCCGGCCGCCCCTCAGCCCAGCAGCCCCGACGACCGCCACATCCTGCGGCCCAGGCCCCGCAGCACCCCGATGTCGTCCAGGAAGTCCGTGAGCTTCCTGGCGCCGGTCTGCATGACTTCGCGCCGGTGGCCGCTGGCCCTGACCTGGGCGACGGCCTCCTTCTTGTCGAGGCCGACGTTGGTGTACACCTCGGGGTTGATGAAGGCGACCGAGAAGACCCGGGCGAACTCGCCGGAGGTGATCCGGGTGAACTCCTGCGACCAGCGCGGGGCCGTCAGCATCTGGTGGCGCAACTCCTCGCGCGCGTAGCGGACATGGCGCGCCTCCTCCACGACGTGGATGCGCGTGACCCCGCGGATCAGCGGCTGGATGCGCTCGTCGGGGAAGGTCAGCCGCTGCATCCAGTCGAGGATCTCCTCGCCGAGCAGTGTGGCCGTGAAGGAGCCGGGGGTCGTGGAGATGGTCTTGAACACCCGGCCGAGGTTGTTGTGCACCCGGCTCACCGGGTAGTGGGGGGTGCCGCTGCGGCTGATCAGGCGCGCGAACATCTTCGAGTGGCGGCACTCGTCCTCGATCTCGGTGAGGGCGTACCGCACGTGCGCGCTCGTCGCAGCCTTGTCGTAGATGTGCCGTACGAGCAGCTGCATCAGGATGAGCTCGAACCAGATGCCGAGCGATGCGAGCGCCGCGGCCTCGTGCTGGGAGAGCAGGATCCGCTGCTCCTCGCTCATCCGCTTCCACAGCGGGGTGTCGTAGAGCGACACCAGCTCCGGGGGCCAGAACCACTTGCCCTCCTCGAAGGGCGCGTCCCAGTCGAGCTCCTTGTCCGGGTCGAAGGAGTGCCGGGCGGACGACTCGAGCAGCCGCTTCGCCACCTGCTCCCGGTCCTTCAGCGCGCCGAGCGCGTCGCGCAGCACCTCGGCCTCCGTCGCCGTCGTCATGGCTGTCCCCACCTCGTCGTCAGGGTTTTCCGTCGTCAGGGATTTCCGCGCCGCCGCGCGGAGGTTACCGGCGGTCGCGTCTTATGAGACTGGCTGTCAGCAAGGTCGTCAATCCCTTGCGCAGGACTTATTGACTGGGTGTCTACTTGTTGACCGGGTCACTGATAGGTGTGAGCCTGCTGTCCATGTCGACGCATCAGCTCTACACCAGCGCCCCGGGCGAACCGAACTGGGTCGTCCCGGCGTCCGGTGCCGCCCGCTTCAGCTGGGAGTACGACGACGGACGCGACCGGCTCCTCGCCCTCTACCAGAAGGGCAAGGACAAGCAGTGGGATGGCCAGAAGCGGATCGACTGGGACCTGGAGGTGGACCCGTACGACCCGCTGGGCACGCCCGACGAGGCGATGACCCTGTACGGGACCCCGCACTGGGCGAAGATGACCGACAAGGACAAGGGCGAGCTGCGGCAGCACTACGCGGCATGGAACTTCAGCCAGTTCCTGCACGGCGAGCAGGGCGCCATGATCTGCGCCGCCCGCATCGTCGAGTCCGTCCCCGACCTGGACGCGAAGTTCTACTCGGCCACCCAGACGATGGACGAGGCCCGGCACGCCGAGATCTACGGCCGGTTCCTGCACGAGAAGATCGGCATGCTCTACCCGATCAACGACAACCTGCAGTCGCTGCTCGGCGACACCCTGCGCGACTCCCGCTGGGACATGCCGTACCTCGGCATGCAGGTGCTGATCGAGGGCCTGGCGCTGGCCGCGTTCGGCATGATCCGCGACACCACCGACAAGCCGCTGCCCAAGCAGATCCTCGCGTACGTCATGCAGGACGAGGCCCGGCACGTGGCCTTCGGCCGGATGGCGCTGCGCGACTACTACAAGCAGCTCACGGACGCCGAACTGCGCGAACGCGAGGAGTTCGTCATCGAGGGCTGCTACCTGATGCGCGACCGGCTGCGCGGCGTCGAGGTCCTGGAGAACTTCGGCATCCCGAAGGCGGAGGCCGAGGAGTACAGCGAGCAGTCCGAGTTCCTGCACCTGTTCCGGAAGTTGCTCTTCAGCCGCATCGTCCCGTGCGTCAAGGACATCGGCCTGTGGGGCAAGCGCCTGCAGGAGGCCTACGTCGACATGGGCGTCTTCGAGATGGGCGACTCGAACCTCGACCTGCTGATGGCGCAGGACGAGGAGATTGCGGAGAAACTGGACGCGGAGCGCTTCGCGGCGGAGGAGGCCGAGCGGGTCGCGGAGGTCCAGGGGGCGATCGACGCGGGGGCGGCGGGCGCGGCTTCCTGACGGAACCGGCGGGCGCTCGGGTGGGTTTCCCGGCGGCTCGGGCGCTGCAACCTTCCGGCCGACTCGGCTCCCGGATTCGCACAGCTCCCTCGAACTCCTCCTCACCAGAGGCATGTTGACCGGGTGAGTACCTGGGAACCGACGTCTTACGGCCGGGAAACCGCACCCTCGCCGGGCAGGCCCTAGCGTCGCGCGGCATGACGGGGAACACATCGCACCACAGGCAGATGCCCGCCGGGCGGACGACCACCGCCCGGCTCCTCCGACTCGTACCCTCCCTCGCCGGCGCGGAAGGCGGCCCTGGTCCGGGCACGGTCCCCGGCAACCCATCCGGCACCCGCTCCGGCCCCGGCACGGTCCCGGGCCGTCGGTTCCGGCAGCTCCCCGGCTGGCGCAGCATCCGCGGTCGCGTCGCCATCGTGCTCGCCGTGCCGACCTGTCTGCTGCTGTCCCTCACGGGGCTCGGCGTCGCCGACCGGGCGGCCGACTGGTCCGCCGCCCGTGACACCGTCGACCAGGTCGGTCTGCTGGTGCGGGCCCAGGACCTGGTGCGCGAGCTGCAGCGCGAACGCGGCCTGACCAACGGGCTGCTGGGCGGGGCGGGGAAGTACCGCGACGACGTCGACGCGCAGCGCGTGCGTACCGACGACGTCCTCGCCGACGTGGAAGCGGTGCTCCACGAGCAGAGCAGTGATCACCCCACGGCGGCCACCACCGCCCTCGACGACGCCCTGACGCCGCTGGACGGCCTCGCCACCACGCGGGACGAGGTCGATGCCGGATCCGCGGACCGCGCCCGGACCCTGCGCTTCTACACCACGGCGGTCACCGCGCTCATCGACGCCGAGTCCGCGCACATGCCCGCGGGCGACCGCCGTATCACCGACGGCCTCCAGGCGCTCCAGGCGCTGGCCCGCGCCACCGAGGCCGTCGCCCTCGAACGCGGCTCCCTCAACGGCGTCTTCGCCGCCGGCCGCTTCCGCACCCGCGAGTACCTTGACTTCACCGAGATCCGCGCGGCCCGTGTCGCAGCCCTGGACCAGTACGCCGAGCTCGCCACGCCCGACCAGCAGGCGGCGCTCGACGCCGCGTTCGACACGGCGGCCGCTCGCCGTGCCACGGCCTACGAGAAGCAGGCCGAGGGGGGAGCGGCCGGATCGGCGCTCTCGGTCGACGCGTCCGCGTGGTGGAGCACGATGACCGCCCTCGTCGACGATCTGCACGGTGTGCAGCGGCAGGTCGGCGAGGACGTGCGCGCCCACGCCGCCGACGAAGGGTCCACCGCCACACACCAGCTCGCCGGGTTCCTCGCGCTCGGGGCGCTGATCCTCGCCGTGGCCACCGCACTCGCCGTGCTCGCCGCCCGCTCCATCACCCGTCCCCTGAGCGCCCTCGCCGACCAGGCGGACGCGGTCGCCCGCAACCGGCTGCCCGCGGCCGTCCGGCGGATCCAGGAGGCAGGCCCCGACGACATCCGCGCTCTCGACGAACCGGTCGCTCCTGAGACGAAGAAGGACGCCGAGGCGGTCCCCGGCAGCGCACGCGAGATCACCCGGCTCGCGGCCGCCCTGCGCAACGTCGAGCGCACCGCGGTCGGCCTGGCGGGCGAGCAGGCCGTGCTCCGCCGCAACACCACCGAGTCGTTGGCCAGCCTCGGCCGCCGCAACCAGGCGCTGCTCGGCCGGCAGCTCGGCCTGATCACCACCCTGGAGAGCCAGGAACTCGACCCGGACGCACTCGCCGAGCTCTTCGAACTCGACCATCTCGCCACCCGTATGCGCCGCAACGCCGAGTCGCTGCTCGTGCTGGCCGGCGCAGAGACCCCGCCCCGCTCCTGGCCCGGCACGGTCACCATGACGGAGGTGGTGCAGTCGGCCGTCGCCGAGGTCGAGCAGTACCAGCGGGTGCAGGTCCCGGACCTGGAGCAGTCCCGTGTCCGCGGCCACGCCGTCGCCGAGCTCGCCCATCTGCTGGCCGAACTCGTCGAGAACGCCCTGGTGTTCAGCCCGCCCGCGCAGCCCGTGGAGATCTACGGCTGGCGGGACGCGGGCGAGTACTGCCTGGCGATCGTCGACCACGGGATCGGTATGAGCGACGAGCAGCTGGCCCGGGCGAACGCGCGGCTTTCCGGCCGCGAGTCGTTCCTGATCACGCCGGCCGGCGCCGCCGCCGGCCGAGCGGGCGGCACCCTCGGCCACTACGTCGTCGGCAGGCTCGCCGCCCGCCTGGGCGCGCACGTCGAACTCCGCCGCTCCCAGGGTCCGGGCACGACGGCGTACGTCGCCCTGCCCACGGCGATCGTCCAGCGCCCGGACCACCAGCCGGCGACTTCGACACCGACGCCGGGCTGAGCGCGCGCCGGCGGGTGCTCGGGCGCTGGGGCCAGCGCTCCAACCGTTGTGGGCAATCGTTCCGCTGGGCTGGGGGCACCTCCCAGCGGTAGCTGGGGGAGGGTGGGCACAACCCACGACGAAGGGTGCGCTTCTGGTGGGTTGCCCGGGGGTCGAGTGCGTTGCCCGACGTCGTCGGGGTCCCGTTGTGCCCACCCGTTCCGCCCCTAGCGGAACGACTGCCCACAGCGGGTGGGCGGCCGCCCGGCTCAGTGGCGGTGGGCTGGCCGACCGCCTGCCGAGGCGTCGCGGCGTGGGTCCGGGCGTGGGGTGGCCCGGAGGTTCAGGACCGTCTCCATCACCGCCTTCGCGATCGGTGCCGCGGATCCGCCGCCGCTGATCTCCGCCCTGTTCGCCGCCGCGTCCTCCACGACGACGGCGACCGCGACGGCGGGCTCCGGAGCGCCGTCGGCCTGTGCCCAGGAGATGAACCAGGCGTACGGGGTGCCGGTGTTGCCGACGCCGTGCTGGGCCGTGCCGGTCTTGCCGCCGACCGTCGCACCGGGGATCGCCGCGTTCGAGCCCGTGCCCTCCTCGACGGCGCCCGTCATGAGCTCGCGCAGCTGGGCCGCGGTGGACGGCGACATCGCCTGACGCAGGGTCCGCACACCGGCCGTCCGTACCGTGGAGCCGTCGTCCGTGGTCGTCCGGTCCACCAGGCGGGGCGACTTGACCGAGCCGCCGTTCGCGACCGCCGCCGCGACCATCGCCATCTGCAGGGGCGTCGCCCGCGTGTCGAACTGGCCGACGGAGGACAGGGCGAGCTGCGCGTCGTCCATCTTCGTGTCGAAGTTGCTCGCGGAGACCGGGAGCGGAATCGTCAGCCCGCCGTCGTTGAAGCCGAGGCGTTGCGCCATGCCCGCCATGGCATCGAGGCCGGTCTCTACCCCGAGCTTGGCGAAGACCGTATTGCACGACCACTCGAAGGCGTACCGCACGGGCGCGTCCTCGCAGTCGTCCACCTCGTTGCTCAGCCGCGACTCGCTGCCGGGCAGCGTGTACGGATCGGGGGAGTCGGTCGGCCTGTCCACGTCCCCGACCACGCCCTCCTCCAGCGCCGCCGCCGCGGTGACCACCTTGAACGTCGAGCCGGGCGGATACGTCTGGTGGATAGCCCGGTTGAGCAGCGGCTTCTCCGGGTCGGCGTTCAGCTGCGCCCAGGCCTCCTTCACCGAGTCGCCGTTGCCGGAGAGCCGCCCCGGGTCGTACGACGGCGTGGACACCAGCGCCAGGATCCGCCCGGTCGCCGGCTCGATCGCGGCGACCGCGCCCTTCCTGCTGCCGAGCCCCCGGTACGCGGCCTGCTGGGCCGCCGCGTTGATCGTCGTGACGACCCGGCCGCCCGGGCTGCGGTCGCGCGTGAGGTCGTTCCACCCGGGGATGGGACCGAGCAGCGGATCGGTGCCGGAGAGCACCTCGTCCTCGGTGTTCTCGAGCAGCGACGTGCCGTACGCCTGCGAGGCGTAGCCGGTCACCGGCGCGTACAACGGGCCGTCGCTGTAACGGCGTTCAAAGCGGAGCTGCTCGCCGGTGTCCTCGGACGACGTGACGGGCGTCCCGCCCACGAGGATGTCGCCGCGCGCCTGGGCGTAACGGGCGATCGCCTGGCGGCGGTTGGCGGGATTGTCCTCGTACGACCCCGCCTGGAAGACCTGGATGCGGGTGGCGTTCACCAGCAGCGCGACCAGCAGCAGGGCGCACACGATCGCGGCGCGGCGGATACAGCTCGTCACGGCGGTGCCGTCCCGTCGTACTGACTGCGCGCCGAGTCGCTGATACGGATGAGCAGCGCCACGATGATCCAGTTGGTGACGACCGACGAGCCGCCCTGCGCGAGGAACGGCATGGCCATACCGGTGAGCGGGATCAGCCCCGTCACACCGCCCGTGATCACGAACACCTGGAGCGCCACGATCGAGGCGAGGCCCAGGGAGAGCAGCCGGCCGAAGGGCTCGCGCAGGGCGAGCCCGGCCCGGAAACCGCGCTCGACAAGGAGTCCGTAGAGCAGGATGATCGCGGACAGGCCGGTGAGGCCGAGCTCCTCGCCCGCCGTGGCCAGGATGAAGTCCGACTTCGCGGCGAAACCGATCAGGATCGAGTGGCCGAGCCCCAGACCGGTGCCGAGCATCCCGCCCGCGGAGAACGCGAACAGCGACTGCGCGAGCTGGCCCGGGCCCTGGCCCGCGTCGATGGACGCGAAGGGATGCAGCCAGTCCTCGATCCGGCTGTGCACATGCGGTTCGAGGCCGCCCACGGCGAACGCGCCGAGCGCCGCGAGCAGCAGGCCCACCGCGACCCAGCCGGTGCGGCCCGTGGCGACGTACAGCAGGATCACGAACAGCCCGAAGAACAGCATCGACGTGCCCAGGTCCCGCTCCAGGACGAGCACCCCGACGCTGAACAGCCAGATCGCGACGATCGGCCCGAGCACCCGGCCCGTGGGCAGCTGCAGCTTCCAGACGCGGCGGCCGGTGTACGCGAGGGCGTGCCGGTTGGCCGCCAGATAGCTGGCGAAGAACACGGCGAGCAGCACCTTCGCGAACTCGCCCGGCTGGATGGAGAACCCGCCGAGCCGGATCCAGATCTTCGCGCCGTTCACCGCCGGGAAGAAGATCGGTGCCATCAGCAGGAGCAGCGCCCCGGCCACCGACAGATACGCATAGCGCTGCAGCACCCGGTGGTCGCGCACGAGGACGACGACCGCGATGAACAGGCCCACGCCGAGCGTCGACCAGACCAGTTGGGTGGGGGCGGCCCGGTCGGCCGGGGTCTCCAAGTCGAGGCGGTAGATCAGCACCAGGCCGATGCCGTTGAGCAGGACGGCGATCGGCAGCAGCAGCGGATCTGCGTACGGGGCGCGGATGCGGACCGCGAGATGGGCGAGCAGCGCGAGCGCGCCGAGCCCGGCGCCGTATCCGGCTGCGCCGGGCGGGATGGATCCGCTCTTGGCGAGCCCGACGGCGCAGTAGCCGTACACGGGCAGCAGGACGGCGAGGACGAGCAGGCCGAGTTCGGTGCCGCGGCGGCGGGGGAGGCGGACAGCGGGGATCGCGGTGGGGGCCGCGGTGTCCGCTGTCGTTCCGGTCATGGCGGGAACGTAGCAAGCGGCACGCCTGATGTCCCGTTATGTCGTGATAATCGGGCTGTTCTAGTGGTTCATTGGACCGCCCGTCAGCACCAGCGAGGCGCCTTCCCGACGTTCTCGATGTAGCGGGCCGCGCCCCACGCCCACGTGCCGTCGGTGAGGAGGTACCACCGGTTGTTGCCGTCGACCTCCTCGCTTGCCGTCTTGCAGAAGATCGACACGATCGCCCCGTACGGCTCGATGCGCAGGACGCGGCCACCGCGGGCCGGGGAGTCGCGGAGCACCAGCCCGGTGCGGGCGATGACCCGGCCCTTGTACGTCTCGTATCCCGTGACCGGATCGCCGTCGCCGCCCGAGGCGAGGGCGGGCGTGCCGGCGGCGAGGGCGGAGAGCGCCGCGCCGGCGGCGACCATGGCGAGCCGGGCGGGGGTGGACCGGGGGGACATGGGGCCTCCGTGGGTGGGGCTGGGAACCGGGCGGATCGCGACGACCGGCCGATCCATCGCCACATGATCAATTGCCACATTAGGAGCGGCCCTTCATCTGCGCAGGTCACACTGCGCCATCGGGGGGCGACCGGCTGTCGTACGACCGTCGGGCGGCCGTCGTTCGGCAGGCCGCGGGTGAGGAGACGCGGGGCGGCCGTCGCGCACGGCCGCCCCGGCCCCCTACTCCGGCTTCTTGCCCCCGGAGCGCCCGCCTGTTCCCATGGTCATGGGGTGATGGCCATGAGCGGACTGCGCGTCGTACCGATCTGGACTCGCGGCCAGGAGCGGCTCCACGTCCTGCTCCCGGACGGCAGGAACATCGCCTGGTACGACCGTGAGGCGGCCCGGGTGAGCCTGCTGAGCGAGGACCGGCGAGAGGACGTGATGGGCGTTCTCGGCCCCTTTCTGACCGGCCCGGTCAGCGTGGGCCCGCCGCCCGTGCCGACGCCCGCCGACATCGCCCGCCTCACCCTCCACCCGGACGACGACCTCGCCCCGAACCGCCCCGGCGAGGCCCTGCTGATATCCCTCGACCGCGATCCCGCGCCCGCGCGGCGGCTGCGCCCCGATCCGCGGCGCCGGGCGCTCGCCGCGGAACAGGCCGTGGGCGAGGTGCTGGACGGTCTCGAGGGCGCGGGCTGGCGCACCCTCCACTCGATTCCGCTCCCCGGCGGGGACCGCATCCACCATCTGCTGATCGGGCCCGGCGGGATCTTCGCGCTGCACACGGTGTACGCGCGCAAGCAGCGGCTGCGGGTCGCCGATCCGGTGGTCGTGGTGGGGCGGGGGGAGCCGCGGCCGCTGCTGCGGTGGGCGCGCAGCGACGCGAGCCGGGCCTCGTTCGCGCTCACGGCGGAGGTGCGGGGCGTTCTGGCGGTGGCGGGGCCGGCGGATGTGGAGGTCGAGGGGGTGCCGCGGGGGGTGCGGGTGGTGCAGGACGCGGATCTGGTGGGGCTGGGGCGGACGGGGGGTGTGCTGAAGCCGGCGGATGTGGAGGCGTTGCATGCGATGGCGCGTGACCGTCACACCTGGCTTCGGGTGTGACGGAACCAGGGGGGCTCCGCCCCTGGACCCCCGGTCGCCCTTCGGGCTCGTCCTCAAGCTCCCCCAGCTAACGCTGGGAGGTGCCCCCAGACGGGCTGAAAGCCGCTGGGGTCAGCGGAACCGTTCCACCGCCACCACCGCCACCGCATGCCGCGTCGTCTCCTGCCGTACCTCCACGATCAGCTGCGGCTCCGCCGGCAGCGCGCGGTACGTGACGTCGCCGATCCCGGTCGCCGTCGCCGTGCCCTCGCCCACCGGCTCCGGCAGCAAGCCCCCCGCCGCGGTCCGCACCCCTGCGGACAGCGGCGACGAGACGACCGGCACGCCGTCCCCGGGCAGCGTCAGGACGAGGGCCCCCGGGCGTGTCCGGGGGCCGGTGAACCCGACGACCACCGCGTCCCGGGTGTCGCTGTGCCGCAGCTTCAGCCACGCGCGCGTGCCGCCCCGGTAACCCTGGTCGACGCGCTTGATCACCAGCCCCTCCACGCCGCAGTCCACCAGCGTCTCGTACCAGGTCAGCGCCGTCGCCCGGTCCGTCGTCACCGGTACGGGCTGCAGGGGCGGCCCCAGCGGCTCCAGCATCCGTACGAGCCGCTCCCGCCGCCGTGTGTACGGCGCCGGGCGCAGGTCGGCGCCCCCCTCGGCGAGGAGGTCGAAGGCCGCGTACGAGGCGGGCAGCGCCCGCGCCAGCGCGGCGGCACGCGCGCGCGTGGCGGCCGCCCGCTTCTGGACCGCCGCGAAGTCGACGCAGCCGTCCGACCAGACGACGACCTCCCCGTCCAGCACCGCGCCCGCCGGCAGCCGCTCCGCCGCCTCGACCAGATCGGGGAAGGCGCTGGTGACGATGCGCCCGGAGCGCGCCTGCAGGGTCACCCCGTTTCCGGTCCGGAAGACGACGAGGCGGTGCCCGTCGAACTTCGGCTCGTACGCCCACCCCGCTCCCTCAGGCAGCGCCGTGACCGACTCGGCCAGTGCAACCCGCACCGGCGGCGTGACGGCGGCGGAGCGCGACTGGGGCCTCACGCGGGGCGGCGTCACGGCAGCGGCCTCGCATGGCCGGTGTCGAGCAGCGGGTCGAGCAGGTCCCCGTACCGGTCCAGGCGCGGCGCGATGTCCGTCGCCAGGAACACCAGCTGAGCGGGGTCCGTGCAGTCCGCGACCTCGTCCCAGGTGACGGGCGCGGACACGGTCGGCTCGGCCCGGGCCCGCAGCGTGTACGGCGTCGCGGTGGTCTTCGCCGCCGCGTTCTGGCTGAAGTCGACGAAGACCTTGCCGGGCCTGAGGCTCCGCTTCATACGGTGCGTGACGAGGTCCGGCATCTCCCGCTCGGCCTGTACGGCGAGCTGCTTCGCGTACGCCGTGACCTGCTCGGACGGCGTCGGCTCCAGGTGCGCGAGCAGGTGCAGCCCCTTGGCGCCGGACGTCTTCGCATGCGCCTCGATCCCGTCCGCGGCCAGCCGCTCGCGCAGCCAGAGCGCGACCCGGCAGCACTCCACGACGGTGGCGGGCTCCCCCGGGTCGAGATCGAGGACGAGCCGGTCGGCGATGCCCGGCGCGTCGCACTGCCACTGCGGGGTGTGGAACTCCGTGACGAGGTTCGCCGCCCACATCAGCGTGGCCAGGTCCTGGACCACGATCTGCCGCGCGTGCCCGTCGGAGTGGGGCACATCGGCTGTCCTGACCCAGGTGGGCGTACCCGGCGGCACATTCTTGGCGAAGAACTGCTGGCCGTCGGGGCCGTCGGGGAACCGCAGGAACGACAGCGGCCGGTTGGCGAGATGGCCGAGCAGGGCCTCGGCCGTGGTCGCGTAGTAGTGCAGCAGCTCGCCCTTGGTGAAGCCGCTCGCCGGATACAGGACCTTGTCCAGGTTGCTGAGCGCCAGGCGCCGCCCCTCCACCTCTGTGATGGGCGTCATACGATGAGAATCGCATGAAATGACATGAAACCTACTCAAAAGGTGCTGAACGTGCGATCGATTTGGAACGGAGCCATCTCCTTCGGGCTGGTCAGCATTCCGATCAAGCTCGTGAACGCCACCGAGAGCCACTCCGTGGCCTTCCGCCAGATCCACACCGAGGACGGCGGACGGATCCGCTACCGCAAGGTGTGCGAACTGGAGGAGAAGGAGGTGACCCAGGCCGAGATCGGCAAGGGGTACGAGGATGCGGACGGAACGATCATTCCGATCACCGAGGAGGACCTGGCCTCGCTGCCGATCCCGACGGCCAAGACGATCGAGATCGTCGCCTTCATCCCGGCCGAGCGTATCGATCCCCTCCAGATGGACGCGGCGTACTACCTCGTCGCGAACGGTGTGCCCGCCGCCAAGCCGTACACGCTGCTGCGCGAGGCGCTCAAGCGCAGTCAGAGAGTCGCCATCGCCAAGTTCGCGCTCCGGGGCCGGGAGCGCCTCGGCATGCTGCGCGTCGTCGGCGACGCGATCGCCATGCACGGACTGCTGTGGCCGGACGAGATCCGCGCCGCCGAGGACGCCGCGCCGACCACGCACGTGACCGTGCGCGACGCGGAGCTGGATCTCGCGGACGCGCTCATGGACACGCTCGGCGAGGTCGACCTGGACACGCTGCACGACGACTACCGCGACGCCGTCGAGGAGCTCATCGCCTCCAAGATCTCCGGCGCCCCGCTCGAGCACGTGCCCGTGGCGGAGGAGCGGGCGGGCAAGGTCATCGACCTCATGGCGGCGCTGGAGAACTCCGTACGCGCCGCTCAGGCCGCGCGTGGTGAGGGGGAGGCAGAGGTGACGCCGCTGCCCGCCCGCAGAGCGGGCCAGCGCAAGCAGGCGGCGGGGCGGTCCGCGCCTGGCGCGCCCAAGGAGGTGGGCGGCAAGAAGTCGACGGCCACGGCCACGAAGAAGGCGGCGACGGGGAAGAAGACGGCGGCGAAGAAGGCCAGTCCCACGAGGTCGACGGCCACGAAGTCGACTGCGTCGGCTTCATCGGCGGCCAAGAAGAGCGCCGCCGGGGCGAAGTCGGGCGCCAAGGCCAAGGCGGGAGCCGGGGCGCGGGGCGGGGCGTCGGGCGGGGCGTCGGCCAAGAAGACGGCTTCGCGTCGGCGGACGTCTGCCTGATGCCTCCGGCGGGTGGTGGGGTGCGCCACCTGCCGGAGGGTGGCTCGAGTGCAGCCGAGGTCAGGCCTTCGGCTTCCGCTCAGGCGGCCCATCCGCGCCGTACAGCTTCGCCGAGGCGTCCACATGGGCCAGCCGGCGCAACGCGCTGAACACCGCCTCACCCAGAACGGTTCCGATCACCACACCCTCCACCATGTCCTCGACCGCCACCCGCCGGTTCACGTACGCGAGGTCGGCGCGGGCGACCTGCTCGGCGGCGTCCGCGTAGTCGTCGAGCACCTCGACGAAATCCCCGTGTCCCAGCCGGGCCATGGCGGCAAGGGCCTTTGACACGTCGTCGGCGGCGGGGTTCGACTCATGCGTCCGCCAGCCGCGCCTGGAGATGAGGTCGGTGACGACGGCATGCGCGGCCGCCGACTCGGCGTCGTCGTGCTCGCTCTCGGCGGTGCCGAAGCGCTCCGCCGCGGCACCGAGCACTTTGTGCAGTGGGCGCTCCGGATCATCGACTGCCGCCAGGACGTCCGCGATCTCGGCCACCTTCAAGCCGCCCACGTCGAGCAGGGCGCGGATCAGCCGCAGCCGGCGCTCATGTGTCTCACCGTAAGCCGCCTGGTTCGGGCTGGTCAGCTGCCCCGGAGGCAGCAACCCTTCCCGGACGTAGTACTTGATCGTCGGCACCGGCACCCCGGTTCGGCGGCTCAACTCTCCGATACGCACCGTCGGTTCACTCCTCGACCTCGGTCCTGCCCGCCTGCGCCGACCCTTGCCAGCCCGTCCCCTCATCATAGATAGTGGCGCTATCAGATAGTAGATAGTGCCACTATCTACTCTGCCTTGTTCGAGGGGGATAGCTGTGTCTTCATCAGGTCCGTCTTCGTGGGCTTCGTCGTCGTGGTGGCCTGCGGCTCCATGGCGGTGGCCTTCGGCTCCATGGCGGTCATGGCACCGACCGCTGGTGATGTTCTCGGCGGCGGTGGCCGTCATGGCGGTCTTATCCGGTGTGGGCCTCGTCATCGACGACCGCGTTCTGGCGGGTGCGCCCATCTGGTTCAAGCCTTTCAAGTTCTCGGTCTCCTTCGTGGCGTACTGCCCTTCTCTGGCCTGGATGCTGTCGCTGCTCACCCGCGGCCGACGTGTGGGCTGGTGGGCGGGGACCGTCGTCACGGTGGCGAGCCTGGTCGAGATGGTGATCATCACCGGGCAGGCGGCACGCGGGAAGCGCAGCCACTTCAACTATGAAACGCCCTTCGATGAGGCGCTGTTCAACGCGATGGCCGTCACGGTCGTCATCCTGTGGCTCGGCACGCTCGCCGTCGCCGTGCTGTTGCTCCGCACCCGGATCGCCGACCGTGCGTCCGCCTGGGCGATCCGCTCCGGCATCATCCTGGCGCTGGCCGGGGCCGCCGTCGGATTCCTGATGACGCAGCCCGCGCCGGGGCAGCAGCGCGGCGTCTCCAAGGTGGTCGGCGCGCACAGCGTGGGCGTGCCGGACGGCGGTCCCTCCATGCCGCTGACCGGCTGGTCGACGACCGGCGGCGATCTGCGGATCCCGCACTTCGTCGGCATGCACGCGCTCCAACTCCTGCCGCTGCTGGTCATGATGCTGACCGCCCTCGCGCCACGCTTCGCCCGCCTCGCCGACGACCGGGTACGGCTGCGCCTGGTGCTGCTCGCCTCGGCGACGTACGCCGCCGCCTTCGCCCTGGTCCTCTGGCAGGCGCTGCGGGGCCAGGCGCTGATCCACCCGGACAGCGCGACTCTGGGGGTGGCCGGCCTGATCCTGACGGCCGTCGTTCTCGGAACGTACGGATCCCTCCGGGTGCCAACGCCCTGTCCGCCGAAGGCCACTGACGCCGACGACTCCAACGCCTCGAAGGAACTCGTGCCATGACCGGATTCCTGTTCGAGCTCTCCTTCTGGCTGGCCGCCCCGCGTTCAGAGGCCGCGGCGGAATACGGGCGCTCACCCCCGGGGGATCACCACCGCCGTGAGCGCCAGACCATCCCGTACGAGCCACTGCCCGCAGAACTCCTGTGGAGCAGCCGGCACCGGCCGCAGCAGGCGCGCCGTGAACACACCGCGCGTCGTCGCGCCGTCAGCCTGCCGGAATGTCAGGTCAGCTTCATGGAAGCCGAGATCGACGCCGGTCACCGGGTACCACGCCTTGAACACGCTTTCCTTCGCGCTGAACAGCAGCCGGTCCCAGTGGATGGCGCCGTCCGGCAGGTCCCGTGCCAGCCGCGCCTGCTCGGAGGGCAGCGCGATGACGTCGAGGACGCCCTCGGGCAGCGGCCCGTGCGGTTCTGCGTCTATGCCGAGTGTGCGTATGTCGTCGGTCCGGGCGACGGCCGCCGCCCGGTAGCCCTCGCAGTGCGTCATGCTGCCCACCACTCCGGCCGGCCACTGGGGTTCGCCGCGCGGCCCGCGGAGCACCGGCACCGGCGGCAGCCCGAGGTCGGCCATGGCCAGCCGCGCGCAGACCCGGACGGTCCGGAACTCGTTGCGCCGCTTGGACACCGCCTTCTTCAGCAGGGACTCCTCCTGCGGGAACAGGGCACCGGGCGCGGCATGATCGGTGCGGGTCGCCGAACAGCGGACCGCCTGCGGCAGCAACTCGCCGATCACGACGGCCTCTCAGCTGTTGCGGTCACATCCGTCCCCTCGGGCGCGCAGGTCGTGGATGCGTCGCACCCTAGCGAAGGCGTAGCAGAAGCTCAGCCCCACATCACGGAGTCAGCCCCACATCTCGGAGTAGGAGGAGCGGAAGCGCCGGCGGTCCTGGCTCGTCCGGATCAAGTGGGTGGCGAGCAGAACGAGCAGGCTCACCGCGATGACCGCCAACCCGGGGGCCAGAATGCGGAAGTTGACCATCTCGGTCAGTGCGGGCCGTCCCCCTGCGGTTCCCGGTGCCCCCTGTGCCCCCGGTGGTCCCGTCAGCCCCGGCGACTCCGGCACGGCCGGCGGCACGGCGGCGCTGCCGGCCGGTGGTTCGCCCTCCCCGCGGGCGGCCGCCGTGTCGTCGTCCCCGGCCCCGGTTCCGGGGTCGGTATCCGGGTCGGTACTCGGATCGGTCAGCTTCACCCCAAGGGCGTCCAGCGCCTTGGTGGCGGGCTGGAAGAAGGTGGTGCCCCCGGAGCCGCAGTCGCCGTTGCCTCCGGACGTCACGCCGAGCGCGAGGCCCTGTGCGATCAGCGGGCCCCCGCTGTCCCCGGGTTCGGCGCAGACGTCGGTCTCGATGAGGCCGGTGACCGTGCCCTCGGGGTAGTTCACCGTCGCGTTCACCGCGGTCACCCTCCCGGAGTGCAGACCGGTCGTGCTGCCGCTGCGGAACACCTGCTGGCCGACGACCGGATCGGCCGCGCCGACGATGCGTACCGCCCGGCCGCCGCCGATGTCCACGACGCCGGGCCCGCCGCGGGTGCCGCTCCCGGCGTTCTCGTACCGCACGAGCGAGAAGTCGCTGCCGGGAAAGGAGCCGGCCACAGTGGTGCCGAGCTGCGCGGTGCCCTGGCCGTCCTGGAACCAGGTGGTGCCCACCGGTCCGCAGTGCCCGGCCGTGAGGACGAAGTCGCCCCGGCCATCGGTCACGTTGAAGCCGGCGGAGCAGCGGCCGTTGCCCGCGAAGATCGGGGCGGCGCCGTTCACCCTGGTGGTGAAGGCGCCGCCGGTCCGTTCCATCTCCACGTAGCCGCCGATGCCCCGCGCGATCCCGGAGAGCCGTGACCAGTCGGCCGCCGAGACGGTGCTGTCCGCGTGCACCACGACCTTGTTGGACGCGTAGTCGAGGGCCCACGCGGAGCCGGGCACCCGGGGCGCCGCGCCCAGCGTCTCGGTCGCCTGGCGGAGCCGGTCCATGCTGTGGGCCACGACCTTGGCGCGCGCCCCCGCCCGCTGCACCTCGGCCGCCGCCTCCGCGTCGGTCACCGCCACGACCGGCCGCCCGTCGGAACCGATCCAACTGCCCGCGGTACGGGACGTACCGAGCCGCGTGACCATACGCGCGCCCAGCGCCGAGGCGTCGGGCGGGTTCGAGGCCGCGGAGTCACCGGCCGGGGCGGCCGTCGTCCGCCCGGAGCTCTCGCTCGCCATGGCGGTCGACACCATCACCGCACCGCAGACCAGCCCGCAGGCGGCCGCCAGCCGCACCAGTCGGTGGGTCCTCTGCCGTACGTGCCTCATCCCCGGCCCCCAAGCCTGATCCGTCGTCCGTCATCCGTCGTCCGGCACGGCGTCGCCCGCGCGGGGCCACGGGAGTATGACCCGCCTCCAGTACGTGCCGGTCGCCGATACGGTTCACCGGCCGCCGGAGACGTCACGGCGTCAGCTCTGCGCAAACGGCGTCTGCGTCACGGTGTCTGCGTCACGGCGTCGGACTCGTCCGGTCCTCAGATCCCGGCGTCGAGGGGGGCGGAGACGCCGGCGGCAGCGGTCGTGGGGCGCGGAAGGTGCCGCGGAAGGTGCCGCGGCAGGCAGACGATGAGCCGCAGGCCGCCCGGCAGATCCGTCGAGGTGATGAGGGCCGGGCTCTCCCCGTGCTGGGGGTGGCGGACTCTGCGCAGCGAGAAACCCGGGCCCAGGCTGGCCCTTTCGTCGCGCCAGAGCGGTTCCGCGACCGGGTGCTCCTTGATGCGGGAGACGAGGGCGTCCAGCGCGGCTTCACCGCGGCACATGGTGTAGACGATCTGCAGCCGGGCGATGGCGAGACGGCGGGCGTCGGCGATGTCCGCGATGCGGGCTGCGGCCGTGCCGGTGAACAGCCAGAGCACGGCGTTGCGGTCGTGCGGCTCGATCGTGCCCGGGTCCTCGAACCAGTCGGCCACGGCATCGTTGGCGGCCAGCACGTTCCAGGCGTGGTCGGTGAGGATCGCCGGGTTGGGTTCGGCGGCCTCGAGGGCGGCGAGGTGGCACGGGTCCGGCACCGGCCTGCGGTGGCTGAGGCTCGGAGGGACGACGCGGGCGGCCAGGCAGAACAGATCGGTGCGCTGCTCGGGACTGAGGCGCAGGGCGGTCGCGACGTCGGAGAGCAGGCCGGGGTCGACCTCGCTGAGCTCGCCGTTCTCCAGCGCGCTGTACCAGCGGAGGGTGGTCCCCGACAGGAACGCCACCTGCTCCTGCTCGAGCCCTCTGTGATGACGCGTCTGCTGCGGCAGCCCGACGTCCTGAGGCGTGAGCAGGGACCGCTGCTTGATCAACAGGCGGCTGAGGTTGCGGCGGCGTACGTCATCGCTCTGCTGCATCGGTGCCTCCCGCGGCAGGTGGGGGTCGGTCGGCGGGCAGGCGGTCACGAATGTGGACCCGCTGACTTCCGATGATGATCCGCGAGGCGCCTGCGGTTTCGGCGCTTGTGGGGGTTTCGCTCGATCGGGCTACCGCAAGGTCCTCGGGACGTGGTACGGAAATCCGGGCCCGGCCCCCACCACAGCCGCTCCTGCCGGGCAGCCGGGCGGACCGGGGCGTCGGCGGCTCCGTAGCCCTGGTGGCCACGTGCGCTGGACGATCGCGCTCAGCCCGGCCGGCTGACCGGGCTGAGCACGGGAACTGTCATGCCGGGGCGACGACCGCCATCGCGGGCCGTCGTCCGACGCCGGGTCAGGCGGTCTCCGGCTCGGGTTCGGGCGCCGCCCCCGGCTCCTCCTCCGCCTTGGCCGCGGCCTCGCTCCCCGTCCCCACGATGCGGCTCTTCGCGCCGCACAGGGCGAAGTAGAGCAGGCCGGAGACGATGACGCCGATGAACCAGGAGTACGGGCCCAGGGCATCGGCGTAGCCCGACGGGCCGTAGACCGGGAGGATGCTGGCGAAGACCGCGCCGACGGCGGCCGCGGCGAAGGCGCGGATGTTCCAGCCGCCCTGGAAGCGGAACTCGCCGTGCTCCTGGTAGAGCGCCGGGACGTTCAGCTGGGCCCTGCGGACCAGGTAGTAGTCCACGACGATCACGCCGAAGAGCGGGCCCATGGTCGAGCCGATGGCGTTGACGAAGCTCGGCGCGTTGTCCCAGGGGTGGAGCGGGTACAGCAGGAGCGCGATGACCGCGGCGATGAGGCCGCCGCGCCGGAAGTCGACGTAGCGGGGCGCGACGTTGGCGAAGTCGAAGGCCGGGCTGACGAAGTTGGCCACGACGTTGATGCCGAGCGTTGCGACCGCGAAGGTCAGGGCGGCGAGCAGGACCAGGAAGGCGCTGTCGAACTTGGCAGAGATCTTCGCGGGTTCGAGGATCACCTCGCCGTACACCTTGCTGGCCGCGGCCGTCGTCAGGGCGGCGACGAACGAGAAGAGGATGAGGTTGACGGGCAGGCCCCAGATGTTGCCCTTGCGCAGCACCTTCTCGCTCGGTGTGAACCGCGCGAAGTCCCCGAAATTGAGGAACAGGGCCGCGAAGTAGGTGATCCATGTGGCGGCGATCGCCGCGATCGCCGCCACTGAGCCCGGCGTGACGCTCAGGCCCGTCGCGCTCTTGGCGAGCGCGGCGAGGTCGCCGGCGGGCATGTCGACCGAGAAGGACAGCACACCGGCCTGCACCGAGAGCCCGACGGCGAGGATCAGCATCATGAGCCACACGGCGGGCCCGGCGAAGTCCTGGAACCGGCGGACGGTCTCCATCCCCTTGCTGATGATCAGCAGCTGGGCGGCCCAGACACCGAGGTAGCACACCACCTCGAGCCCGCTGTGGTCGAAGAGACGGGTCGTCTCGTGGAAGTGCTTCGGGCCGTCGTAGCGGATGAGGAACGCGACGATCGCGCCGGCCGCCGCGCTGGTCTGCGCCCCGTACCAGAAGGTGGCGACGACCGCCCGCACCAGCGCCGGGACGTTGGCGCCGAAGGTGCCGAAGGACGCCCGCGCCAGGACCGGGTACGGCACACCGGTGCGGACGCCCGCCTTGCCTATCAGCGTCATCAGCCAGTAGATGACGAGCGAGCCGATACCGATGCCGATGAGGAACTTGACGGTGTTGCCGGCGACGAGGAACAGGCTGGCGGCCAGGAAGTAGCCGTACAGGCTGTGCACGTCCGAGGTCCAGACGTTGAAGATGCTGAACGCGCCCCACTTCCGCTCGGTGGCCGGAGCGAGGTCGTCGTTGTAGAGCCGTGGTGAGTAGTCCGTTGGGGGTGGGGCCGAGGCCGTGTTCTCCGTCGCCGCCATCGTCGCTTTCTCCTTGCTGAGCGGAATCGCTCCTTACGGGTGCGGGATGACGTACAGGGAAAAGGCGGCATCTTTCACCCTGATGCCGGATCTGTTACAGACATGTCAACGCCCCCGCTCAGCGCCGCTTCCGCGGCCGCGCCACCGCCCGAAGTCGCGCTTACACTGAGTGACAGAGGCCGTTCGCGGAACGGAACTCCGCGAACGCCCTGGACGACCGGACGCCCGGACGCCCGGACCAAGGACGACCGGAGCCTGGTCATCCGGACCTCGGAAACCCGGAAACCCCGGAACCCCGGAACTCTCGGAACTGTCGTGCGCTGTCAGCGGGTGTTCACAGCGGCGCTCGCCCTGGGTCTCGTGATGCTGCCCGCGGTCACCGCGCGGGCGCGGGGCGAGGACGCTCCGCGCGGTCCCGTTGGTCCCGCGTTCGGCGGGCGCGCGCTGCAGGCGCTGGTCGACGGCATCCAGTTCGGCGTCATCATCGCGATCACCGCGGTCGGCCTCTCGCTCGTCTTCGGCACGATCCACCTGATCAACTTCGCGCACGGCGAATTCGTGACCGTCGGCGCCACGTTCGCGTTCTTCCTCAACGCGTCGCCTGCCGGTCCCGGCTGGCATCTGATCCCCGCCGCCGTCGCCGCGGTCGCCCTCGGGGCGCTGCTGGGCGCGGCCGTCGACCGCGGCGTCTGGCGGCCGCTGCGGGCGCGCGGCACCGGCCTGATCAACCTGTTCATCGTCACGATCGGGCTGTCGCTGCTGCTGCGGCACATCGTGCTCGTGCTGTATGGAACCCGGCCCGGCTCCTACGCCCAGTACGACATCCAGAGCGCCATCGGCCTCGGGCCGGTCGGCATCACCCCGCGGGACCTCACCGTCACCGTGCTGGCGGTGCTCGTCCTGCTCGGCGTCGCCGTGCTGCTGCAGCGGACGCGGACCGGCACGGCCGTCCGCGCCGTCTCCGCCAACCGGGACCTGGCGGAGGCGTCGGGCATCGACGTGCGGCGGGTGGTGCTGTTCGTGTGGATGCTCGGCGGCGGTCTCGCCGCGCTCGGCGGGGTCTTCTTCGGTCTGGTCGAGACCGTCACCTGGGACATGGGCTTCAAGCTGCTGCTGATGATGTTCGCCGGGATCATCCTGGGCGGGCTCGGTTCCGCCTACGGCGCGATGGCGGGCAGCCTCGTCATCGGCGTCGTCGCGCAGATGTCCACGCTGTGGTTCCCGGTCGACCTGCAGTACGCGTGGGCGCTGCTCGTGCTCATCGTCGTCCTGCTGGTGCGGCCGCAGGGCATCCTCGGCCGCGCGGAACGCGTCGGCTGAGGGCGGCAGGGGAGTGCGCCATGGACATCTCGGTCATCGTCTCCGACGCCCTGCGTTCCGGCATCGGCCCGATCGCCGCCGTCTACGCGCTGGCCGCGATGGGCCTGAACCTGCATTTCGGCTACACCGGGCTGCTGAACTTCGGGCAGGTCGGCTTCATGCTGGTCGGCGGCTACGGGCTCGCGGTCACGGTGGCGACCTGGGGCGGCCCTCTGTGGCTTGGCATCCTGGCCGGTCTCGCCTCCGCCGTCGTACTGGCCTTGCTGCTCGGCCTGCCCACGCTGCGGCTGCGCGCCGACTATCTCGCGATCACCACGATCGCGGCGGGGGAGACGCTGCGGCTGTTCTACCGGTCCAGCTGGGCCGAGCCCGTCACGGGCGGCGTGTTCGGACTGCAGCGGTTCGCGAACGAGTTCTACGCCCTCAGCCCGATCCCGCGCGGTACGTACGGGGTGTGGCTGGTGCGCTTCAGCGCCCGCGATCTGTGGGTGCTGACCGTCGGCTGGACCCTGGTCGCGGTGACCGGAGTGCTGCTCGCCCTGCTGGTCCGCAGCCCGTGGGGCCGGGTCGTCCGCGCGATCCGCGAGGACGAGACCGCCGCGCGCAGCCTCGGCAAGAACGTCTACGCCTGCAAGATGCAGAGCCTGGTCATCGGCGGCGTGATCGGTGCCGCCGCCGGCATGCTCCAGGCCATCCAGGTGCAGTCGGTGAACCCGGACAGCTTCGACCCGGCCGTCACCTTCTTCCTCTACACCCTGCTCGTCCTCGGCGGCGCCGGGCGGATCCTGGGCCCGGTCGTCGGCTCGGTCCTCTTCTGGTTCGTGCTCACGTTCCTGGACAGCGCGCTGCGGCAGGCCATCGACGCCGGGTACGTGTCGCCGGAGCTGATCAGCACGTCGGAGGTCGGTGCCGTGCGCTTCGCGCTGGTCGGGCTGGCCCTGATCCTGCTGGTCACGTTCCGGCCGCAGGGCATCCTCGGCAGCCGGAAGGAGATGCTGCTCAGTGGCCGCTGACCAGGCGTCCTCGGGGCGCACCCCGGGCACTGCGGCCGGTCCTGGCGGTACCGCAGCCACCGGCCGCCTTGCCGGGGTCGCGCCCGAGCCCGGCGTGCGCAAGCCCGACCCGCTGCTCGTCATGGACCAGGTCACCCGCAGCTTCGGCGGCATCACCGCCGTACGGGTCGGCCACCTGGAGGTGCAGCGGGGCACCATCACGGCGCTGATCGGGCCCAACGGCGCGGGCAAGACGACGCTGTTCAACGTGGTGAGCGGCTTCGACCGGGCCGCCGGCGGCCGCTGGTGGTTCGACGGACACCCGCTCACCGGCCGCCCCGCACACCGGGTGGCGCGGCGCGGACTCGTCCGTACGTTCCAGCTCACCCGGACCCTGGCCCGGCTCACCGTCCTGGAGAACCTGAAGCTCGCGGCCACCGGGCAGCGCGGCGAGCGGCTGCTGCCCGCGCTGCTGCCGCCGCTGTGGCGCGGCCAGGAACGGCAGATCGAGGAGCGCGCCGACGAGATGCTGGAGCGGTTCCGGCTCGGGCCGCTGCGCGACGACCACGCGGGCACGCTCTCCGGCGGACAGCGCAAACTCCTCGAACTGGCCCGCGCGCTCATGGCCCGGCCGGTCATGGTGCTGCTCGACGAGCCGGTGGCCGGGGTGAATCCCGCACTGACCCAGTCGCTGCTCGGCCACATCACCGAGCTGCGCGACGAGGGGCTGACCGTCTGCTTCGTCGAGCACGACATGGACGTGGTGATGGGCATCAGCGACTGGGTCGCCGTCATGGCCGACGGCCGCCTGGTGGCCGAGGGCCCACCGCACACGATCGGCCGCAACCCGGCCGTCGTGGACGCCTACCTGGGCAGACGACACGACGAGCCGGAGGCGACGGAGGAGGAGTAGCCGATGCGGGCCAACAAGCGGGAGAGGAACACGCCGGTGCTGGCGGCCGAAGGCATCGTCGCCGGGTACCTCCCGGGCGTCGACGTCCTGCGCGGCTGCAGCATCGAGGTGGGCCCCGGCGAGCTGGTCGGTGTCATCGGGCCCAACGGAGCGGGCAAGTCGACCCTGGCCAAGGCGGTGTTCGGCCTGCTCCGCGTGCGCGCCGGCACCGTGCGGCTGAACGGCGAGGACGTCACCGGCCGGCCGGCGCACGAACTGGTCCGCCGGGGCGTGGGCTACGTACCGCAACTGCAGAACGTGTTCGCCTCGCTGACCGTCGAGGAGAACCTCCGGATGGGCGTCTATCTGCGGCCCCGGGACTACGCGCGGCGGGCCGCGGCCGTCGAGGAGCTCTTCCCCGTCCTGGCCGCCCGCCGGAGGCAGAAGGCCGGCTCGATGTCCGGCGGCGAGCGGCAGATGCTGGCGATGGCGCGTGCGCTGATGACCGAGCCGCAGCTGCTGCTGCTCGACGAGCCGTCCGCCGGCCTGTCCCCCCTGCATCAGGACCACGTCTTCGACCGGGTCAGGGAGATCAACGGCGCGGGCGTCGCCGTGCTGATGGTCGAGCAGAACGCCCGCAGATGCCTGCAGATCTGCCACCGCGGCTATGTCCTCGACCAGGGCCGCAACGCGTACACGGGCCGGGGCACGGATCTGCTGCACGACGAGAAGGTGATCGCGTGCTACCTGGGCACCCTGGCCCGCGCCCGCTGAACGCTGCCTACCGGGGGTTCTTGATGCTCACTGCCGGAAGCTGCTGACCTCGGTCCGGACGGTACGCAGCTGCCCCTTGTCGTCGTACGTGTACACCTCGATCGTGGCCTGACCCGGTTCGCCGGCGTCGGTGAAGTCCAGCGGGCCGCTCACCCCGTCGTAGTCGACGTCCCTGCCTGCCTGGATCAGCGCCTTGCAGGCGGCGAACGTGGTGCACTTGTCGCCGTCCCTGGTGATCCCGACGATCTCCTTGGCGAAGACGCCCGGGTCGTCCGTCCCCGCCTTCTCGGCGGCGAGCGCGATGGTCGTCACGCAGTCGAAGACCTGCGGCGCGAACTGCAGCTCCTTCAGCTCCGGCGCGAACCTCTTCAGCTGCCTCACGTACTCCTCGTTGGCCGCCGACGCGGGCGCGGTCCCCTTCATCCCGGCGAGCCGGGCGGGATCGCGCGGGGCGACCAGGGACGGCAGTTCCTCGCTGCGCAGCCCGTCGGCGCCGTACACGCCGACGCGGTCGGGCCCCAGACCCGCCTCGATGAGCCCCTGCAGGATCTGAGCGCCCTCCTCGAAGGAGATCACGACGACCGCGTCCGGACCGGTGTTCCGCACCCGCTGCACGGCCTGGTCGAAGTTCGTCGCCTTCGGGTCGTACGTCTCGGCCACCGGCACGGTCGCACCGCCCGCCTCCAGCGCCTTCCTGGTGGACTCGAGCAGGCCGCGCCCGTAGTCGTCGGCCCGCGCGAGCAGCGCCACCCGGTCGTGGCCGTCCTCGAGGACGGTCTTCGCCAGGACGGGTCCCTGCAGCGCGTCGCTGGGCGCGGTACGGAAGTAGTACCCGCCGTCGTCGTAGTCGGTGAACGTGGGGGCCGTGTTCGACCCGGAGCACTGGACCACGCCTGCGCCGGTGACCCGGTCGATGAACGCGAGCGACATGCCGGACGCCGCGGCACCGATGACCGCGTCCACACCAGAGGCCAGGACCCGGTCGGCGGACTGGGCGGCGACGGCCTCCTGACCGGCCTCGTCGCCGGAGACCACGGCCGGGACCGGCCTGCCGAGGACACCGCCGGCGTCGTTGATCGTCCGGATCGCGAACTTGACCGACTCGATCTGCGGCGGACCGAGGAAGGCCAGCTGTCCGGTCTCCGGCAGCACATAGCCGAACTTCAGCTCGCCGTCACCGCCCTGAGCAGGAGGGAGACCTCCCGTCCCGCCCCAGAGCCCGAGCACGAGAGCAGCCACACTGAAGATCGCGGAGCGGGCTTTCATGACCGCCTCCTCTCGCCAGAGGCAGGCGACGCTCCGAGAGGCCGGCCTTCCGCCCGCCTTCTGTTACGAGCGTAGGACGTTGCCGGGGGCGCCCGCACGGTGTTCGGCGGGCGCCTCCGACTTCCCCGCGCCGGTCCCTACTTGGTTTCGTTCCCCCGCTCGCCCTCCGCCTGGGACGGCTCGGTCCTGGGCACGTCCGGGTGCTGCTCCATGGCACTGCGCTCGGCCGGTTCGTCGCGCTCGCCCTCGGCCTGCGACGGGGTGTGCGAATACAGCCAGCTGTCGTACTCCGAGGCTCCGGACTTCATGGCGGCCTCCTTCGCTCGTTCACCCCCATGCTCCAACCTTTCGCCCGCCACGGCGAGACGAGCCACCGTACTGTTGTGGGCAATCGTTCCGCAGGGCTGGGGGCACCTCCCAGCGGTAGCTGGGGGAGGGTGGGCACAACCCACGACGGCGGGTGCCGTCAACCGTTGTCCCGCGCCTGAACGGGGACCGTCAGGTGCGGGACACGTTCCGCCACGTCACCCCACATACCGCCGCGCTGTAGACCGCCGCTGTGTCTCGTCCAGCAGCCGCAGTCGCGCCTCCACCGCCGACGGCACCACGCGGCGTTCCCGCAGCACCCACGGCACCCCCGCGGCCGCCTCCGCGAAGGCCCGCAGCGACGCCCGGTCGTGCGGGACGGTGCGGGCCAGGAACAGGGTCCTGCGCAGCGCGCGGCCCGCCGGACGGCGCAGCCAGCAGAACCACAGGGTGTTGCGCAGCCCGTGGACGCGGCGCAGCGTGGAGTCACGCGCGCGCGATGGCGCGTGATGGGCGGTCAGCTCCGGCACGTACGCCAGCCACCACCCCTCCGTGGCCAGATCCGTCGCGAGCAGCTCCTCCTCGCCGCCCAGCCACAGCCGTTCACTGAAGCCGCCCGCGGCCAGGAACGCATCCCTGCGCAGGACGGTCGCCGCTGCCAGGAATGACCCCAGTGCGGGTCCGGGCAGCCACGCCGGGCCCCGGATCGGCGAGTCCCGCAGCTCGGCCACGATCGGGTCCTCCCTCCCGCCGGGCTCGACGACGATCCGTGCCGTGACCGCGGCCAGGCGGGCGTGCCGGTCGAGCAGATCGGCGGCGCGACCGAGGGAGCCCGGCTCCCACCAGGAGTCGTCGTCGCAGAAGGCCACGTACGGCGTACGGGCCAGCCGTACCGCGGGATTGCGTCCCGCGGCACCCAGGTTCCGGCCCGGCGTCAGCAGCGTGACCCGCGGATGGAGCCGGGTCACGGCCTCCGCCGTGCCGTCCGCCGACGCGTTGTCGGTCACGATCACGGGCGGCCGCTCCGGCAGCCGCGCCAGCTCGTCCAGGGTGCGCAGGAGCTCGTCGCGGCGGTTGTGGGTGATCACCACGACCGTGACACGGGGGTCGGTCACCGTACGCCTCCGGGGCGGCCGGGACCTCGTGGACCTCGCAGGCCGGGGCCGTCGAGGCGGCGGGCCGCGGCCTCCACCGCGGCCGGAAGCGGCCGGCGGGCGCGCAGCGCGGCCGGAAGCCGCTCGAACACCTCCCGCAGCGCCTTACGGGCCTCCGGATCCGTCCGCGCCTCGGCGGCGAGCACGCGCGTGTGCCGCAGCGCGACGGGCAACGGGCGGCGCAGCCACGCGGTCAGCACGGCGTTGCGGCGCTGGACGGCGGGCCGCCCGGCCCGCACGCCGCCGATGGGCCGGTGCACGGCGACCACGTCGGGGCAGTGGCACACCCCCCACCCGCGCGCGGCCAGGTCGTACGCGAGCAGCGTCTCCTCGCCCCCGAAGAACAGCACCGGGTGGTAGCCGCCCGCATCAAGGAACGCGTCGCGTCGCGCGACCGCCGCGCAGGCCAGGAATCCCAGGACCCGGGGCCCCGGCAGATCGGGGGCCCGGCCGAGCGGGGAGCGGGCCAGTATCTCGTTCAGAGGGTCGGACACGCCGTCGGGGCCGACGCGGATCCGGGCCGCGATCAGCCCGAGCCGCGGGTGGGCGTCCAGCAGCTCCTCGGCCGCCGCCAGCGCGCCGGGCTCCCACCAGGAGTCGTCGTCGCTGAACGCCACATACGGGGTACGGGCGTGCCGTACGCCGGTATTGCGGCCGAGCGCGCCCAGGTTCCGCCCGGGGCGCAGGACGCGTACGCCGGGGTGGAGCCGGGCCACGGCGTCCGCGGTGCCGTCCGCCGAGGCGTTGTCGGTCACGATCACGGGCGGGCGCTCCGGCAGCCGGGCGAGGCGCTCGAGGGTGTGCAGCACCTGGTCGCGCCGGTTGCGGGTGATCACGACGACGGTGGTACGGGCGGCCTCGGCGGTCACGGTGCGACACCTCCGGAGGATCCGGCGCAGGGTCCCGTCATCGCGGTTCTCCGTTCAGGCGTGCTCGGCGTGCTTCCGGTTCCGAGGTGTGGCGCGGCGCTCGCTGCCTACTCGCTCGCCGGTACCGGACCAACGGCTGCGCACCTCGGTGTGCCGTCGTCGTGCCGTCGTCGTGCCGTCGTCGTGCCGTCGTCGTGCCGTCACAGAGTTCCCCCCTTCCACCACCCCATGCATGACCGTCACCCCGGGCGTCGCGGAGTACAGGCAAGAGCACGGGCAGCAGTACAGGAGTACAGGCAGACATGAACCCCGTCCTGCTCACGGGCTGGTTCAGCTTCTTCGACGGAGAGGTCACCGCCGGCGACGAACTGGCGCTGCGCCGCGTCCAGGAGACGCTCGACAAGGCGCGGGTGCCGTACGACACGGTGTGGAGCCGCGGCTTCCGGCCGGAGGCGCTGCACTTGGAGGACGTCGATCCCGGCGCGTACCGCGTGCTCGTCTTCGTCTGCGGCCCCTTGTACGGGCCGCAGATCGAGGACCTGCACCGGCGCTTCGGCCACTGCCTGCGCGTGGCCGTGGGCACGAGCGTCGTCGATCCGCGGGCGCCCGCGGCCACCGGCTTCCACCATGTCCTCGCGCGCTGCGGCGCGGGCGGGCCGCCTGCCGTGGACCTGGGCGCCTCCGCGACGGTCACGGGCCGCCCGCCGGTCGCCGGCGTCATCCTGACGCACGGCCAGCACGAGTACGGCGCCCGCCGCAGGCACGCGGAGGTGGCGGACGCGCTCGGCAGGTGGCTGGCGGGCAAGGACGCCGCGTACTTGCCCCTGGACACCCGGCTGGCCCGGGACGACTTCCGCTCTTTCGCGACTCCGGAACAGCTCGTCGCCGTCTTCGCCCGGCTCGACGTGGTGGTCACCGACCGGCTGCACGGCATGGTGCTGGCGCTGCAGGCCGGAACGCCCGCACTCGCAGTCGACCCCGTACACGGCGGCGCCAAGGTCACGGCGCAGGCGCGAGCCTGCCGGTGGCCAGCCGTGCTGCCCGCCGAAGGCGCGGTCCCGGCGGAGCTCGACCGGTGGTGGACCTGGTGCCTGACCGAGGGCAGGACGTACGCCGAGGACTGCCGGCGCCGCTTCACGACCGAACCGGACACCCGGCTCACGGACGAACTGCTCGCGGTGCTGTCGGCGGCCGGGTGGTGAAAGGCGGTGGGGCCCGGCCGCCCTCGAAGGCGGTGGGGCCCCGGCCGCCCTCACGGACCGTCGAAGGCGGTGGGGGCCCCGGCCGCCCCCACGGACTCACGGACCGTCGGTGACGCCCGGACCGTCGGAAGTGACGCCCGCGCCGGGAGCGCCGCCCGGACGCGGCCGGCTGGGCGTGAACGTGACGGGCAGCCGCTCCGGGCCGCGCAGGCCACTCGGCTTCCACCGCAGTTCGCCCGGCGGTACGGCGAGGGCGAGCCCAGGGAGGCGGCGCAGGGCGGTGCCGATGGCGACCTGGCCCTCCAGCCGGGCCAGCGGCGCGCCCAGGCAGTAGTGGATGCCGTGTCCGAAGGCCAGATGCGCGTTGTCCTGGCGGGTGATGTCCAGGCGGTCGGGGTCGGGGAAGCGCGCCGGGTCGCGGTCGGCGATGGCGGAGGCGATGAGCACGGTCGCGCCGCGCGGGATCGTCACGCCCGCGATCTCGACGTCCTCGCGCGCGAAGCGGGCGATGCCCGGGTTGACGGGACCGTCGTAGCGGAGGAACTCCTCGATCGCGTCCGGCAGCAGCTCCGGGTCGTCCCGCAGCAGCTGCAGCTGGTCGGGGTGGGCGAGCAGCGCGGCGATGCCACCGCTGATCAGGTTGACCGTGGTGATGTAGCCGGCCACAAGGAGCAGGAACGACATGGCGATCAGCTCGTCCTCGTCGAGCCGCTGTTCCTCGTCCCGGGCGGTGATCAGCGCGCTGAGCAGGTCGTCTCCGGGCCGGGACCGCTTGGCCGCCAGAAGTCCGGTCAGGTACGAGCGCATCTGCTGCCATGCCGCGTCCACCACGGCCGGGTCCGGCGGCTCCGCACCCCGGAGGATCATGTCGTCGGTCCACCGCTGGAAGTCGTGCCGGTCCGTCACCGGCACCCCGAGCAGCTCGCTGATCACGGTGACGGGGAGCGGCAGCGCGAAGTCCGCGACGAGGTCGGCGCGGCCGGACGGCACGACCGCGTCGAGCAGCCGGTCGGCGATGTCCTGGATACGGGGCCGCAGCTCGGCCACCCTGCGCGCGGTGAACGCCTTCGAGACCAGGCGGCGCAGCCGGGTGTGGTCGGGCGGGTCGGCGCGGAGCATGGTGCGCAGCATGGACTCGCGCTGCGACGCGGGCAGCTGCTGCAGGAGCCGGGGGTCGGACGCGTCGCGGGCGTCGCTGCTCAGCCGCGGGTCGGACAGGGCCGCGAGGCCGTCCTCGTACCGCGTGACCAGCCAGGCCTCCAGGCCGCCTGCGATGACCGCGCGCCGGACCGGTCCCTCCTCGCGCAGCTGCCGGTACAGCGGGAAGGGGTCCGCCACGAAGGCCGGGTCGGCATACGGCAGAAGGACCGGCTGCTGGCTCATCGTGCTGCTCATCGTGGCCTCCCGAAGTGCGTCGCGACGGTGCATCCGGGCCGTGCGTCCCGACTGCGTCGCGAACGATGCGTCTCGACGGTGCGTCTCGACCGTGTGTCTCGACCGTGCGTCTCGCGCCTTTGGCGCATTCAGCAGATCTTGAGGGTATATGCCCTTTGTGGTCGATCCTGTCCTGACATGACCGGCTCTGTGATTGTCGCCGAAAGGGAAGGGAGGGGCGCGATGGAGCGGACCGCGTGCTGCGTGGTGGGCGGAGGCCCCGCCGGAATGGTCCTCGGGCTGCTGCTGGCCCGCGCCGGCGTGGAGGTCACCGTCCTGGAGAAGCACGGCGACTTCCTGCGCGACTTCCGCGGCGACACCGTCCATCCGTCGACGCTGGGCCTGCTGGATGAGCTGGGCCTGGCCGAACGGTTCAGCCGCCTGCCGCAGCGGCGCGTGACCACGATCCAGCTGCCGATCGGCCAGGACCGCTCGCTGGTCACCGTCGGCGACATCGGCGCGCTGCCGGGCCCGTACAACTACATCGCGATGGTGCCGCAGTGGGACCTCCTCGACCTGCTCGCGGACGAGGCCCGCCGCGAGCCCTCCTTCTCGCTGCGGATGGACACCGAGGCGACGGAGTTCCTGGAGGAGGGCGGCCGGGTCACCGGGGTGCGGTACCGCACGGCCGACGGCCGTACCGGCGTGCTGCGCGCCTCCCTCACCGTCGCCTGCGACGGCCGGGGCTCGCTGGCCCGCTCACTGCCCGAACTGGGACTGCGGCAGTTCGCCTGCCCCATGGACGCCTGGTGGTTCCGGCTGCCGCGGCGGGACGACGACCCGCGCGGGCTCGTGGGAGGCGTCGGCGACCGCTTCCTCGCCCCCATGATCGACCGCGGGGACTACTGGCAGTGCGGCGCGCTGATCGCGAAGGGGACCGACGCCGCGCGCCGCGCGGCCGGCCTCGAGACGTTCATGGCCGAGTTCACGGCCGCCGTCCCCTGGGTCGCGGACCGCGTGGACGCACTGCGGTCCTGGGACGACGTGAAGCTCCTCGACGTACGCCTCGACCGGCTCAGGCGCTGGCACCGGCCGGGACTGCTGTGCATCGGCGACGCGGCGCACGCGATGTCGCCGGTCTTCGGCATCGGCATCAACCTCGCCGTCGAGGACGCCGTGGCCGCCGCACGGTATCTGGTTGAGCCGCTGCGCGCGGGCACGGTCGGCCTGCACGACGTACGCGCCGTGCAGCGCCGCCGCTGGCCGACCACGGCCGTGACACAGGCCCTGCAGCGGGCCGCCCACGCGCGCGTCATCGAACCGCTGCTCGCGGGCCGCCCGCCCTTCGGGAACCCCAGGCGGGCCCAGCGCCTGACCGAGCTGCTCACCACCTCGCGGTGGCTGAACCGGGTGCCGGCGTACTTCCTTGCCTACGGTGCCGTACGGGAGAGGCCGCCGGCCGCGGCGCTGCGGTGAGCGGAGGCGAGCCTGAGCCGACGGAAAAGGGGTCCCCCGCCGTTCGGCGGGGGATTCCCGCCGAACGGCGCGTACGCAGGCCGTTTCCTCGCCGTGCATCATGAACGCCCTGGCCACACCGCCGTGGCCGTGACGCGAGGAGTTCCCATGACCGCTGAGCCGACGGCCTCCGCAGCACCTCTCGACGCATCACCGGCGGACGCCGGGCCGGTGTACCCGCCGCCGCCCTTCGACCCCGAGCTGGCCGCCGCACTGGAGCTGATCGGCGAGCAGATCCCGCCCGGTTTCACGCCCGAGATGATCCCCGCGATGCGCGAGGGCTCGGTCGCGTTCCAGGTTTCGGACGAGGAGCTGCAGCGGAACGGAGCCTTCCAGGTCGAGGAGCGGGAGGTGCCGGGGCCCGACGGAGCGCCGGACGTCTCGCTGCTGATCTGCAGGCCCACGGATGCGAGCGGACCGCTGCCGGCCGTCTACCACATCCACGGCGGCGGCATGATCCTCGGCAACAACCGGCTGGGCGTGACCGAGGCGCTCGACTGGGCCGAGGAGCTGGGCCTGGTCGTGGTGTCGGTGGAGTACCGGCTCGCCCCCGAGCACCCGTACCCGGCAGGGATCGAGGACTGCTACGCGGGCCTGGTGTGGACGGCCGGGAACGCCAAGGAGCTCGGCATCGACCCCGACCGCATGCTGGTCGCCGGGGCCAGCGCCGGCGGCGGACTCGCCGCGGCGCTCGCCCTGCTGGCCCGCGACCGCGGCGGTCCGGAGCTGATCGGCCAGATGCTGATGTGCCCGATGCTGGACGACCGCAACGACTCGGTGTCCGCCCGCCAGATGGCCGGCCGCGGCGTCTGGGATCGCACGGCCAACGAGTCGGGCTGGGGCGCACTGCTCGGCGAGGCGCGCGGCGGCCCGGACGTCTCGCCGTACGCCGCCCCCGCCCGCGCGACCGACCTGTCCGGCCTGCCCCCGGCCCTCATCGACGTGGGCTCGGCCGAGACGTTCCGCGACGAGGACATCGCCTACGCGGGCCGCCTGTGGCAGGCGGGCGGCCGCGCCGAACTCCACGTCTGGCCGGGCGGCTTCCACGGCTTCGACGGCTTCGCCCCCCAGGTCCCGATCTCCCAGGAATGCCGAGCGACCAGGCTGCGCTGGCTGCGACGGCTACTGGGAGCCTGACGGCCTGGCTGAAGCGCTGTGGGCAATCGTTGTCCCGCTGTGGGCAGTCGTTCCGCTGGGGTGGAACGGGTGGGCACAGCCCACGACGGCGGGATGCCCCGCTTGTACGGGCCACTCCGCCTGCGAGGCGCCGGGTGCGGGCCCCCGGCCTGCCAAGCGCCCGGAATCCCGGCGCTTGGCAGCCCAGACCCGCAGCCGCAGGATGGTCCCCATGAAAGAGCTGGCAGGCCGACTGGCGGCGCTCGACCCGACCGCAGGCGCCGCCCTGCAGGTCATCTCGTACTTCGACCGCCTGATGGAGGGCCGGGTCGGTCTCGAGGCCCTCGTGCGCGGCGCCGCCGTCCTGTCCGGCTGCCCGGCTCGGCTGGTCGACGAGCGGCGCGGCGTACGCGTCCGGGTCGAGCCGGACGGTCGGCGCTGCGCCTCCGCCGGTCCCGTCGACCCTGCGTGGCCCTGGGTGCCGCTGGAACCCGTCGACTCCCCGGCCACCGCCTCCCCGGCCGCCGTCCCGGCTCCGGAGGCCCCGGCCGGTCTCTGGCTGGAGCGACCCGGCCCGCCCGACGGCGTGCACGCCATGATCCTGGAACGGGCCGCACACGCCGTACGGGCGGTCATGGACCGGACGCGGGGATGGGCGCCCGCGGCCGTACCCGCGCGCGATCCCGCCCTGGTCGAGGTGGTGCTGGACGCGTCCGCGCCGTCGGCCGCACGGGCGCATGCCGCGGCCCGACTGGGCCTGAAGGAAGGGCAGCCGATGCGAGCGGTGGCGCTCCACGGGGGCGGCGCGGAGCTCGTGCCCGACGGACAACCCGTACCCGTGGTGCGTCGCGCCGGTGTGGGACCGGCCGTGGCAGCGGGGGAGCTGCCGCAGTCGTGGGCGGCCGCCCGGACCGCGCTCCGGTTCACCGCCGAGGGCACGGCACAGGATCCCGGGCCGCGCACGGTGTACGCCGAGGAGCTGGGCGCCCTGACGCTGCTCGCCGCCGCCGTGGGCCCGGACACGCCGCCGGTCCCCGACGTACTCGCCGTGGAACGCGCGATCGCCGAGGCACCCTGGGCGGCAGCGACACTCCACGCCGTGGCCGCCGCACCGAGCCTGCGGGCCGCCGCCGCCGAACTGACGGTGCACCACTCGACGCTGCAGGAGCGCCTGGCGCAGGCCGAGCACGTCCTCGGCTGGGAGGTGCACTCACCTCAGGGCCGACTGCGTCTCCAACTTGCCCTGGCCGTACGGAAGTTGCAGCGCACCCCGCTTCCGGGTCCGCGAACCGGAGACACCGGCGTCGCGGGACAGGCGGCACCCCCGGCATGACGGTCGGGCAGACGCGGCCAGGGCGGCCAGGGCGGCCGGGGCGGCCAGGCCCGGCGGCCAGGGCGGCCCAGGACCGGCCGCCCGTCGGCCACCCGTCGCAGCCCATCGCCGCCCGCGGCACGGCGGGCCTGCCCCCGGCGCCGGAGCAGCAGAAGCCCACCGGCGACGGCGGTGATCCCGGTGGCAGCCGTCCACGCCGCGACGTCGGAGGACCCGGTGGAGGCCAGGCCGCCGCTCTGCCCGCCGAGCGGACTGGCGGACGAGGACGGCGTGGCCGACCCGGACCCGGACCCGACACCGGAGCCGGACGAGGCGGTGGAGGCCGAAGAGGACGCGGACGGCGAGGCCGGGGCGGCGGCGGAGGGCGACGCGGTCGCCTTTCCGACGGCCGCCTTGGGCCGGGTGAAGGCCAGCGTGCCGAAGCCGAGCTGGTCGTAGCCGCCGCTGTTGGGCCCGTAGTCACCGCCGCCGCCCTCGGGCGCGGCCTTGGCCGCGATCTGCGTGAGGTACGGCGCGGAGAGACCGCGGCGCTTGGTGTAGTGGTTGGCGATCATGGCCCAGATCGGCCGGACCATGGCCGGGTCGACGGTCGCAACGCCGGAGGTGGTCTCCGATCCCGACCATCCGTTGATCGCGCCCTTCTTCCGGGTGAAGGGGGTGAAGGGCACGTCCCCGCCCATGCTCCACTTCGCCACGTACTGGGCGCCCTTGAAGAAGCGGCTGTCGTCGTAGCCGTACAGGTCGATGCCCTGGTTCCAGGCCATCTCGCAGAAGGTGCCCATCAGCCCGACGCCGAGCAGCGCGTGGCCCTGGTCCCGGCCGGCCTCGGCCCATTCGGCGAGGCCGTCGGAGTGGACGACGGGGATGGCGTTCTTGATGGAGCCCATGCCCTCGCCGTGCTTGAAGTACTCGACCGCGCGCTCGACCTGGGCGCGGTCGTCGCACAGGATGCCGATGGCGAGGACGCAGGCCATGGCGGTCAGGTCCCAGTTGGCCCAGTAGTTCGTGACGTAGGCGCCGTTGTGGTTGACGAGGAAGTCCTCGCTCAGCGGGGAGAAGACGTCGAGCATCATCTTCTGGAAGCGGGCCAGGTCGAAGCCGTCGTAGTCGCGGATGAGCTCGGCGGCGTTGGCGAACTGGTAGCCGTAGAGGCCCGCCGCCAGGGACCGGTCCGCGGAGCCGTCGAGCCGGGTCAGCAGGGCCGACCAGGCGTTGAGGATGTCGCGGGCGGTGTCGGCGTGCGCGGCGTCGCCGGTGACGTGCCAGCGCAGCGCGTTCTGGTACGCGGCGTGGATGTCGTTGTACAGGATCCGGTAGTTCTCGGGCGTGCCCGAGCCGCGGTAGACGGTCGCCTGGGGATTGGCCTGCCAGCCGCTCTGCGCATGCCGGTTGGCGGTCAGTCTCGCGAACCCGGCCGTGTACGGCTGGGCGCCGGGCTTCACCTTGGCCGCCATGCGGTCGAGGTCGGCCTTCGTGTGCAGCAGCCCGGGGTGCGCGAAGGTCCCGCCGGCCGCCGACGCCGGTGCCGCAGCCGTCACGGCGGCCGCACCGATCCCGGCGGCACCCGCGGCCGCACCGGCGATCTTCAGCATGCCCCGGCGACTGATCTGTGCTGTCACGTGCTTGGTTCCTTAACGGTCGGGTGACTACGGACGCGTACGCACAGGAGGCGCGGCCGGGCCCGGCCGATAACAGAAAACCGAACTGGTCGGCAGTGGTTCGGGTCAGCGATGCGCCGGCCGAGATATCGGTGCCCCGGGTCAGCGATGCGCCGGCCGGACCCCCGCCACCTCGTCGTAGAACGCGTCCGCCGGGGGACCGAGGAGTTCGTGGGCCTCGATGAACATCTCGTGCGCGTCGCGGCCCACCCAGCCCGCGGGGAGCAGCTCGGTCGGCAGATCGGGGTCCCGGAAGGGGAACTTGCGGTAGTCGTAGGTGAGCCGCATGCGTTCGATCAGCGCTTCCTCGGGTGTCAGACGCCCGGCCCGGTAGGACGGCATCCGGCCGCGGTAGGTGCGCAGCAGCTCGCGGTAGTCCTCGTTGAGCGCGTCCAGGTCCCAGCTGCGGGCGGCCATCTCGCGGTCGACGGGGAGCCCGGCGGACTGGCAGCGCAGGGTGTCGAGGCGTACGGCGGGCTCGTCGGCGAACTTCTCCCGCACCTGCTGGAGCCGGTCGTGCGGGGACACGTAGGTGGAGGGCGCGAGCGGGCCGAAGCCCAGCCACGCCAGCTCCTTGCGGATGCGGTCGCGCACGCCGCGCTCGGTCTCCGGCACCGAGTAGATGACCATGTACCAGTGGCGGTCCCAGTCGGTCCGTACCGGCTCGAAGATGCGTGAGCGGCCCTCGTCGAGCAGCTGGAGGCTGCGGGCGTTGAGCGCGTAGAGCGTCTCGCGGCCTTCGCGTCGCGCGTCGAACCAGCCCTCCTTCTTCAGCCTGGCGAGCACCACGCGCACGGTGCTCTCGCCGACGCCGAAGCAGCCCATGAGCGTGGAGAGCGTGCGCAGCCGGGCGGCGCCGTCGCGGTAGCGGACGTAGTCGCCGAACAGGTCGAAGACGATCGAGCGAGGCTTCACGAACACGACTATGTCATACGGGCGGCCGTCGCGAGCACGAGACGGCTCAGCCAGAAGCCCTGCGAATCCTGGAAATATTGCGTGTCATCTCATTGACGGTCGAGTTTCAAACGACACATACTGCGGACGTCTTCCCGGCCATCCAGGCCGGCCGAGCTCCAGGAGTCGGCAATGACGCCAGAGACCGCCCCACCCGCTGTGCGCCCCGCGCCCGTCCCACGCAACCGCCGTGCCGAGTTCCTCGTGACCGGCCTGTGCTTCGCGGTGATCGTCTTCGACGGATACGACCTGATCGTCTACGGCGCCACCGTCCCGGCGCTGTTGCAGTACGCCCCCTGGGCGCTGACGCCCGCCATGGCCGGCGCGATCGGCAGCTACGCGCTCGTCGGCATGCTCGTCGGCGCACTGATCGCCGGAGCCCTGACCGATGCCGTCGGGCGGCGCAAGGTGCTGCTGACCGGGGTCGCCTGGTTCTCCGCCGCGATGATCGGATGCGCGCTGGCGCCGGACGCGACCTGGTTCGGGATCTTCCGACTCCTTGGCGGCATCGGCCTCGGCGGGGTCATGCCGACCGCCGTCGCACTGACCGCCGAGTACGCGGACCCCAGACGGCGCAGCCTCAACAACGCGATGATGTTCTCCGGGTACGCGGTCGGCGGAATCCTCGCGGCCGTGCTCGCCATGACGCTGATGCCCGCACTCGGGTTCCGGTTCATGTACGCGATGGGGGCCGCCCCGCTCCTGCTCGTACCACTCCTTGCCCGGTACGTTCCGGAGTCGCTGGCGTTCCTGACCGCGAAGGGACGGCATGAGGAGGCGGCCCGTACGGCGGCGCGGCTCGGCATCGAGGTGCCGGCGCCCGGTGCTGGACCGGACGGCGGATCCGCCGCGGGGCGCGACGGACAGCCGAAGCGGTCCGGGCTCCTGCAGCTGGCCGGCAGAGAGCACCTCGGTCCCGCCCTGCTCTTCGCCACGGTCAGCTTCTTCGGACTGCTGCTGGTGTACGGCCTGAACACCTGGCTCCCGCAGATCATGCGCGCGGCCGGCTACCCGCTGTCCAGTTCCCTGCTGTTCCTGCTGGTGATGAATCTCGGGGCGGTCGTCGGCTCGCTCCTCATCTCCCCGCTGGGCGACCGGTTCGGCATGAAGCCGGTCACGATGGCCGTCTTCCTGGCCGCCGCGGTCTCCATCACCCTGCTCGCTTTCGCGACGGCCGCGCCGCTGTTGTACGCCTTGGTCGCGGTGGCCGGCTTCGGCACCATCGGCGCGCAGATCATGGTCCTGGGCTATGTGGCCCAGCACTTCCCCGTGGAGGTCCGGGCCACCGCCCTCGGGTGCACGCTGGGCCTCGGCCGGCTCGGCGCCATCACCGGCCCGCTGTTCGGCGGCTTCCTGCTGGACGCCGAGGTGAGTACCGCGTGGAACTTCTACGCCTTCGCCGTGCCCGCCGCCGTTGCCACCGCGCTGGTGCTGCTGCTCCCAGGAGGGGGACTCGTGGGGCGACTCCCCGGGCAGCCGAAGAGCCTTACCGCGACAAATCATTGACGCTCGTGAATTGATCGACACACACTTGGGCTCCGGGTGGGCGGTCCAGCGACCGGCCCGGAGCCGTACCCGATGCGGAGGCAGAACATCATGGTTTCTCGGATCGCTTGCGTGGGAGGCGGCCCCGGCGGGCTGTTCTTCGCGACGCTCGTCAAGCATGCCGATCCGTCGGTCGACGTCACCGTCTTCGAGCGGAACCGGGCAGAGGACACATTCGGCTTCGGCGTGGTGTTCTCCGACGCGACGCTGGCCGGAATCCACGAGGCCGACCCGGTGCTGCGGACCGGCCTCGCGGACTACGGACGGCACTGGGACGACATCGAGATCCGGCTGAAGGGGCAGCGGATCCGCTGCGGCGGCAACGGTATGGCCGCCATCACCCGCAAGACCCTGCTGCAGCTGCTGCACCGGCGGGCGGAGGAGGTCGGCGTCGACCTGCGGTTCAGCGCCGACATGCCCACCGACCCGGCGCAGTTGGCCGACTACGACCTCATCGTCGCCGCCGACGGGGCGAACTCGGGCTTCCGCAGCCGCCTCGCCGACGTCCTCGTGCCCGAGGTCGAGGTCGCGACCGCCAAGTTCATCTGGTTCGGGACGACGTATCTCTTCGACGGCCTGACCTTCGTGCACGAGCACGGCCCGCACGGGACGTTCGCAGTGCACGGCTACCCGATCAGCGACGACGTCAGCACCTTCATCGTGGAGACGGACGAGCAGTCGTGGCGGGCGGCCGGTCTCGACGAGTTCGACACCGCGCAGCCGCCGGGCCCGAGCGACGAGAAGTCCCGCCGGTACCTGGAGAAGCTCTTCGCCGAGCAGATCGACGGACACGAGCTGCTCGTCAACAACTCCCGCTGGGGCAACTTCCGCACCTGGCGCCCCCGCCGCTGGACCAGCGGCAACATCGCCCTGCTCGGCGACGCCGCGCACACCGCGCACTTCTCCGTCGGCTCCGGCACGAAGATGGCCATGGAGGACGCCGTCGCGCTCGCCGGCAGCCTGCTGGAACACCGCGACGACCTGCCGTCAGCGCTCGAGGCCTACGAGGCTGCGCGGCGGCCCTCGGTCGAGAAGATCCAGGGCTCCGCCCGCCCCAGCCTGTCGTGGTGGGAGCACTTCGGCCGCTACCACGACGCGTTCGAGCCCACGCAGTTCGCCTTCCACTTCATGTCGCGCAGCATCGGCAAGGAGCGGATCGCCCGCCGCGACCCGGAGTTCATCGGGCGCGTCGAGCGCGACTGGCGCGCCGGACACGACGGGCGCGCTCCGCTGGAGACGCCGCTGCGGCTGGGCGAGCGGGAGTTCGCCGGGCGGCGGCTCAGCGCGGCGGAGATCGAGAGGCTCAGGGGCGAGGATTCGGGCTGCCTGTGGCTCGCCGCGCCTGACGAGGAGGCGGGGCTGCCGGGGACGTACGAGCGACTGGCCCGGTCCGTCGAAGGGGCGGCGGGCGCCCCAGCGCTGGTCGCCATCCACGCCGGCACCCCGCTCACCCGCTCCCTCCTCGCGGAGCAGGCCCGGCTGGTCCACGGGGCGCTCGCCCTGATCGTGGAGGACGGCATGGACGACGACCGCGCCGAGACGCTGCTGCTGTCGGGCCGTGCCGATCTCGTCGGCTCGCTGAGCGACGTCGCTGGTGCGGGCGAGCTCGGCTCTCTGGGCGAAGGGGAGGGCCGGGCGTGACCACGACCACGAATCTGACGCCGATGTTCGCGCCCGCGGGCGTGGTCGTGATCGGCGCCTCCCGCCAGAGCGGCAAGCTCGGCGCCGCCATGGCCCGTTCGCTGGCCGCCTTCCCGGGCGCGCGAGCCCTCGTGAACGCGCGCCGCCCGGAGCCGGCCGAGGGCGTGTACGCCTCGGTCGCCGAGGCCGCCGCGCACACCGACGGGCCACTCGACCTGGCCGTCCTCTGCGTACCGGCCGCCGGGTGCGCCGACGCTCTGGCCGAGGCGGCCGCCGCCGGCTGCCGAGCCGCGCTGGTCTGCGCGGGCGGCTTCGGTGAGGCGGGCCCGGAGGGCGAGCAGTACGCGGACGCGCTGCGCCACGTCGCCGAGCGGACCGGGATCCGCCTGCTCGGGCCCAACACCTCGGGATTCTTCGCCCCTCAACTCGGGCTCACGGCCAGCTTCGTACCGGCCGCGGCCCGCCTTCCCGCCGGGGACATCGCGGTGGTCGCGGCCAGCGGTGGCGTCAACCACGCGCTCGCCTTCGATCTGGCGGACGCCGGGAACGGCATCAGCCTGGGCGTGGGGATCGGCGCGGGCCTCGATGTCACGGCGGCCGACGTGCTGGAGCACCTGGCCACGGACGCGGGTACAGCCGCGGTGGCCCTGCACTTGGAGACGGTGCCGGACGGGCCGCGCCTGGTGGCCGCCGTACGGGGGCTCGCCGCCGTCAAGCCGGTGGTGGCGCTGGTCGTCGGGCGGTCGGACGTCGGTGAGTTCGCGCGTTCGCACACGGGTGCACTGGCCACCTCATGGCGTACGGCACGGGCCGCCCTGCGGCAGGCCGGGGCCGTGGTCGTCGACGACGAGCGGGAACTGGTCGACGCGATCACCGCCCTGTCGCGCGTACGGCTGCCCGCGCACGCCGACCCGGGCCTCGGCATCGTGACCGCCCAGGCCGGCCCCGGCCTGCTGCTCGTGGACCGGACCGGGGCGGACGGCATACGCATGCCGGAGCTGACCGAGGCCACCCAGGAGACGCTCGGCGGGCTGCTCCCGCCGCTGACGTACCAGCGCAACCCCGTCGACACGGGCCGGCCCGGCGAGACCTTCGCCCGCGTGCTCGGCGCGACGACGGCCGACCCCGCGGTGGATCTGCTGGCCGTGTACGCGCTGACCGAGCCCGACAGCGTCGACGTGCCGTCCGCCGCCCAGGACGCGGGCCTCGGCGCCGACTCGCCCGCGGTGATCGTCGTCGGCGGCCCGCACGAGGACGTCGCCGAGCAGCGGGCACGGCTGCACAAGGCCGGCATCCCCGCGCTCACGGGGCCCACGTCGGCCGCCAACGCGGTACGGGCGCTGGTCGCCGACGCGCGGCAGCGGGCGCGGGCGGCCATGGCGGGAGAGGCCGCGGCTCTTGGAACCACGGGGGTGTCCGGGGGCCCGCTCGACGAGGACGGCGCCAAGACGTTCCTGGGCGCCCTGGGCATCCGTACCCCCGAGCGCGCCGCCTGCGCCACCCGCGAGGAAGCACACCGCGCGTTCGAACGGCTGACTGCCGGCGGGTACTCGGTCGCCGTGAAGGTGCTCGACGCGGCGATCCTCCACAAGACGGAGATCGGCGGGGTCCGGCTCGGCATCCGCACCCCCGCGGAGCTGGAGGCGGCCCTGGACGCGATCGACGCCATAGAGATCGCTGGATCGGGCGGCCGCCGCTACCTCGTCGAGGCCATGGCCCCGCCCGGCGTCGACCTCGTACTCGGCGCCCGCCGCGACCCCGTGTTCGGGCCCGTCGTACTGGCGGGGCTCGGCGGGACGGCGGCGGAGGCGCTCGCCGACGTGGCGATCCGGCTGGCACCGCTGTCCGCGGCCGAGGCCGCGGCCATGCCCGACGAGCTCGCCGCCCGAGCGCTGCTCGACGGCTGGCGCGGCGGGCCGGTGCTCGACCGCGCCGAGTTCGGACGGGTCGCCGCCGCGCTCGCCGACGCCCTCGCGGCGAGTCCGCCGGACGTCGCCGAGATCGAGATCAACCCGCTGCGGCTGACCCCCGACGGCCTGATCGCCCTGGACGCCGTCATCGTGCACACCGGCGCCGTCATCGCGGGCACCGAGCAGAACGACAAGGAGACCGACCATGCCCAGGCCTAGCAGCAACGGCGCTGTGCCCTGGCCCGACGCGTACGCCAGGCTCTACACCGAGAAGGGCTACTGGACCGGGGAAGCCCTCGGTGACGCGCTGCTGGCCGTCGCGGACGCCACGCCCGACGCCGTCGCCCTCGTCGACGGAGACCGGGCACTGACACACCGTCAACTTGCGGAGCGTGCCGACGCCACCGCGCTGCGCCTCGCCGAGCTCGGCCTGCGCCCGGACGACCGGCTCGTGGTGCAGCTGCCCAACACCCTGGAGTTCGTGGTCCTGACGTACGCGTGTCTGAGGCTCGGCGTCATCCCGGTGATGGCCCTGCCCGGTCACCGCCGGCACGAGATCTCCCATCTCGTCGGGCACTCCGAGGCGGTGGGGATCGCGGTCCCGGACGTGCTGAAGGACTTCGACCACCAGGGGATGGGGGCCGCCGTCGCCGACGAGTACCCCGCGGTCCGCCATCTCCTCGTCCTCGGTGACAAGATCGGCGACGGGGCCGTCGACCTGCGGGAACTTTGCGCGCCACCGGAAGGGGGACCGGCAGAGGCCGAGGCCGCGCGGGCCGCCGTGGACGCCTACCGGCCCGACAGCCGCGCGATCGCGGTCTTCCTGCTCTCCGGCGGCACCACCGGGCTGCCCAAGCTGATCGCCCGCACCCACGACGACTACCTCTACAACGCCCGCCGCAGCGCCGAGGTCTGCGGCTTCGGCCCGGACACGGTGTACTTCGCCGCACTGCCCCTCGGGCACAACTTCCCGCTCGCCTGCCCGGGAATGCTCGGCGCGCTCCTGTGCGGCGGCCGTACCGTCCTCGGCTCCCCGAGCCCCGACAAGGCGTTCGCGCTCATGGAACGCGATGGCGTCACCGCGACCGCCGTGGTCCCGGCCATCGCCCAGCGCTGGCTGGAGCACCGGCAAGGCCACCCGGGCGCCGATCTCGGCTCGCTGCGCGTCCTGCAAGTCGGCGGCTCACGCCTGGCCGACCATGTCGCCCGCCGGGTGCGCCCGGAGCTCGGCTGCACGCTCCAGCAGGTGTTCGGCATGGCGGAGGGGCTGCTCAACTACACGCGCCTGGACGACCCCGAGGACGTCATCTGTACGACGCAGGGGCGCCCCATGTGCGAGGACGACGAGCTCCTCGTCGTCGACGAGCTGGGCGAGCCGGTGCCCGAGGGGACATCGGGCGTGCTGCTCACCCGTGGTCCTTACACCCCGCGCGGCTACTACCGGGCCGAGGAGCAGAACGCCCGCGCGTTCACCGAGGACGGCTGGTACCGCACCGGCGACATCGTGCGGCTGCGGCCCGACGGCAACCTCGTCGTCGAGGGCCGCGACAAGGACATGATCATCCGGGGCGGCGAGAACATCTCCGCCGAGGAGATCGAGAACCTCGCGTACCAGGTCCCCGGGGTCGCCCGCGCCGCCGCGGTGGCGATGCCGGACGCCGAACTCGGCGAGCGCGTCTGCCTGTACGTCGTACCGGAACCCGGCCGCACCGTCACCCTCGCCGACGTGCACGAGGTGATGGAGCGCGTGGGCGTGGCGCGCTTCAAGTTCCCGGACCGGCTGGTGCTGGTCCCCGAACTGGTAGCCACCAAGGTCGGAAAGATCGACAAGAAGGCGCTGCGCGCGGACATCACGCGCCGCCTCGGCTCCGAATAGCTCGCAATACCTCAGGCTCGTCGAGTACGTCGAGCGCGCCGGCCTCACCGACGTCACCGTGGTCGGCCACAGCTGGGGCGGCTACGTGCGGATGGTCCACTCCCTGCTCGTGGCCTGCACGGGCGGGGGATCGTCGAGCCGGGCGACATCCTGCTGTACGCGGGCTCGTCCGGCGGGGACACGCCAGCCGAGGCGGCCGTCGAACTCGTGGGCGGTGAGCGCGATGCGGCCGTCCTGCGTCACCACCGCGTGCCGGTCACTGTCGAGCGGGGGTAAACGGGTCACCGTCGAGAAGACCGATGGCGACGAGGTCACCGTGAGTGCCGCAACCTACGGCGTGCTGCCTACTGCGCCACTTTCACAGGCGGCCGGGAGCCGGTGGCCGGGGGAGTCCGGTCCGGGTACAGGTCATGGTGGATGGCCTTCGCCACACGCTCGACCGTATCCGTGCCGTAGTTCCAGCCGGCCAGCGGCGACTCGCCCTCGGGAACCCTGTTGTTCTCGGTGAGGATCACCAGACCGTAGTCGTACCCATGGCCGGTGAACGCACTCATGCTGTTGACCTTCCAGTCGCCGCGGTCCCAGGGGTCCTCGACCCCGGTCTCGGAACGCTGCAGCCACCCGTTCTTGACCTGTACGGCGGCGCCCCGCGGAGCCCCGGCGGGAGTTCCCCACCGCTGATCCTTCTGCACATCACGCATGAGGCGCAGGATGTAGGCGCGCTCTTCGGCGTTCAGGACGGAATCGTCGTCACCGGTGAGCAGTTCAAGCAGTTTGGCCTGGTCTCTTGCGGTGATCTGCGTCAGGCCCATGAAGCCTGCTTCGTCGAGGACGGTGTTCGTCATTCCGGCCCTGTCCAGAAAACGCTGGATATTCTTGCGGCCGACGCTTTCCCACAGGGCGTACATCGCGTCGTTGTCCGAGCTCACGATCATCTGCCGGGCCAGGTCCCGCTCATCCCCGGACAGCCGGACACCTTCTTTCAGGAGCAGCGCCCCCAGTATTATCGGCTTGATCGTGCTGGCAGAGTCGTAGTGTTTGTACGCGCCATATCTGCAGGACGTGTGCGTGATGCGGTCATACAGCACCACCGAGGCGTGACTGGCGCGTTTTTCCAGCGACTTCGCTATGTCGCGGGTGAGAAGACCCGCCAGCCCGGTCTTTTCGGACGCGCATTCAATGAGCCCACCCTTGAGCCGCTGGGACGCGAATTTCAAGCCTCGTATCTCATGGGCTATGGTCCCCGTGGAAGCCGGAGCGACGGCCGAAGTGGACACCGCGACCACGACCACGCCTGAAGTCACCTTCGAAGCCATCTTGCTGAGCGCCAATTCTCTCCCTTTCTGCGTTTTCCGGCTTTATTTTCCGGCTGTATTTCCCGGCCCGCCGGTGCGGACACGGCAGCAGGCCCGGCCCGATGTGATCCGTAGCAATGTTTTGATGTTTGGCAGCGTCGGTTTCGTGAGGGATTCAGTGTGGCCCGGCGCCTGTGGACAGACGCTACAAGCTCTAGATCAGCCTGGCTTGTCGGGTCAGTCGGTAGGGCTACCGGTATTCCTCCGGTAGTCCCTTTCAGCAGCCGATGAGGTGAAAATGTGTCCCTCGATCGGGGCCTCGGGATTCAAAGGCGGCCGCGCAGTCCAGGGACCGCATCACACCCCCTCGCGTACGAACCCCGCAGTACCGTTGACCTATGCACGTGCGGCTGTCCATGCTCGCGAGCACCGACAGGGGGATCACCGAGAGCGAGATCTTCCGGTTGGCTCTCCAGCACACGGTGGCCGAGCTGGATGCACTGGGCGGCGCCATCCATCTGCGCGGTCCGATGTCAGCCCTTCGCCTTGTGTCGTCGACGGGCCTGCCCCCGGCGCTCACCCGCCCCTGGGAGATCGTCGACCAGGAGGGCCCGACGGTCCCGGCGACCGCCGTGCGCGGGGGCCGGGGCACGTGGGTGCCCACCGAGCCCTCCGACGCGCCCGGACCCCCGGCGAGGCCGTGGCCGGGTTCGGGACTCGCATCCGTGCCGATGTCCAGCGGGGACCGCACGATCGGCGCCCTCACCCTGCTGATGGGCGCCGGGGGCGAGCCGACCGGGGAGCAGTGGGAGTTCCTGCGGAGCGTCGTCGTCTGGGCCGAGGAGCGGATGGGCCAGGCGCCGCGGCCCGGCCCGCCGCCGCAGGAGGAGCTGGTCGGCGGCCGCCTCCGGCAGGCCCTGAAGGCCGTCACGGTCGGCACCTGGGACTGGAACATCCGCACCGGCGAGCTGCTGCTGGACGAGGCGGCGATCGCCCTGTACGGCAGCGACCCCGCCCACTACGTGCCTCGGATCGAGAGCTGGATGAAGGTCATCCACCCCGACGACCTGCCCTGGACGCTGGCCGCTGCCGAGAGGGCGATCCGCGACGGGACCGTGTACGAGGCCGAGTACCGGGTGCTGCGGCCGGACGGCAGCTACCGCTGGACGCAGTCGCGCGGTTCGGTGGTGGAGTACGACGACGGCGAAGCGATCCGGATGGTGGGCATGGGGTGGGACAGCACCGAGTCCCGTACCGCCCGCGACGCGCTCAGCCGCGCGCTTCGCCACATGAGCGACGGCTTCCTCCTGGTGGACGACGAGTGGCGGATCATCTTCGCCAACCTCGAGGCGGAGCGCACGCTCAGTGCTCCTGAGGAAGAGCTGTTCGGACACGTCCTGTGGGAGCTCCCCGCCGTACGGCGGGTTTCCGGCCTGGAATCCCGTTGCCGGAAGGCCGCCGCCACGGCCACGCCCGTCGGCTTCGACGTGCGGATACCGGAGGACGGGCGCTGTCACCACCTCCGGCTCGTCCCGGGACCCGACGGACTCACGCTCTACCTCACCGACGTCACCCAGAAGCGGCGGATCGAGGCGGAGCAGGCCGCCGCCTCCGGGCGCTCGGCGCGGATCGCCGAACTGACCGCGGCGCTCGCCAGGGCGACCACCTCGCACGATGTGGTGGACGCCGTGGCCCAACGGGTGCTCCCGCCGTTCGGTGCGACCGGCCTGGGCGTAGTCGCCATCGAGGGCAACCGGGCCAACGTCGTCGGAGCCTGCGGCTACCCGCAGGCGCTTCTCGACGAGATCAACGGCCGCCAGGTCACGGTGGGCGACCCGATCGGCGACGCGGTCCTGACGGGCGAGCCGTTGTTCATCTCCTCGGCTGAGCAGTACGCGGAGCGCTACCCGCACCATGCACACCGGCCGCGCCTGGCCGGCAAACAGGCCTGGGCGTTCCTGCCGCTGACCGTCTCCGGGCGCACGTTCGCCGTCTGCACGCTCTCCTTCGACCGGCCGCGCCGCCTCACGCACGAGGAGCAGACCCTGCTCACCGCCATCAGCGCCCTCGTCGCGCACGCCCTGGAACGCGCCCGGCTCTACGACGCCGAGCACACGCGCTCCCAGGAACTGCAACGCGGACTGCTGCCCCAGCGGCTGCCCGACGTGCCGTCCTGCACGGTCGCCGCGCGCTTCCTGCCCGCCGGACACGGCATGGACGTGGGCGGCGACTGGTACGACGTCATCCCGCTGTCCGCCGGCCGGGTCGCGCTCGTCGTCGGCGACGTGATGGGCCACGGCCTGTCCGAGGCGGCCACCATGGGGCGCCTGCGCACGGCCGTCAAAACCCTGGCGGACCTGGAACTGCCCCCCGACGAGATCATGAGCCACCTCAGCGACATCGTCGGCGGCCTGGGAGAGGACTCGTACGCCACCTGCCTGTTCGCGCTCTACGACTCCACCACCCGGATCTGCACCATCGCCCGAGCCGGCCAGCCGCCACCCGCCGTGGTGCATCCCGACGGCACCGTGTACTTCCCGGACCTGTCCCCAGACCCGCCACTCGGCGCGGCGCAGCCACCGTTTGAAACGGTCGAGCTGGAGTTGCCCGACGAGGGGCTTCTCGTGCTGTACACCGACGGCCTGGTCGAGTCCGTCGGCCGCGACGTCGACCAGGGCATGGCCGAACTCGAGCGGCTCCTGCGCACGGCCGACCGCGGGGATCTGGAACGGCTCTGCGACACGCTCACCACCGGGCTGCTGCCCGCCGAGCAGCTCCCCGCCAATGACGACGCCGCACTCCTCGTCGGCCGCGTCCACGCGCTCGCAGCCGACCGGATCGCCTCCTGGCAGCTCCCCGAGGACCCCCGGGCGGCCGGACAGGCCCGCGAGCACATCCGGGAGCAACTGTCCGTCTGGGACCTGGACGACCTGACGATGACGACGGAACTGATCGTCAGCGAGCTGGTCGGAAACGTCGTACGTCACGCGAGGGGCCCGGTGCACGTGCGGCTGCTGCGCAGCGCCAGCCTGATCTGCGAGGTTTCCGACGGAAGCCTGACGACACCGCGCATGCGCCGCGCATCCGAGACGGACGAGGGCGGCCGCGGTCTGCAACTCGTCGCGGCACTCTCCCAGCGCTGGGGCACGCGCTACACGGCGGCCGGCAAGTGCATCTGGACGGAGCAGCCACTCAACGGCGCCTCGGATCTCCTGCCCCGGGAGCCTGCGGGCGCCGGCGCGGACGGGGAGTTCTGGCAGGTCGTGGCGGCATAGCGGCGGCATAGCGGGGGTGCTGCGCAGCGCGAGTTGTGGCGTTATGGCGCGGATGCTGGATTACTAAAAGGAGCTCACGGAGTGGGGAAGGTGAGCCGCAGAACGATCTCGCCGTCGTCGATCTCCCCGGTGGGCTCGAACCCGAACTTCTGGTAGAAGGGCCACGGTTCGCCGTCGCCGGGTTCGTAGCTGGTCAGCAGCTCGGTGGCGCCGTCCGCGCGCACCAGGTCGGCGATCTGCGTGAGCGCCTCGCGGCCGATCCCTCGCTTCTGGTACCGCTTGTCGACGAGGAGGCGCCAGAGGAAGTGCCGCCCTTTGTAAGGACCAGCCGGCGGTTTCCACGACAGCATGACGAAGCCGACCGGTTCGTCGCCTCGGTAGACGGCGCGGTACCACGGATTGGCCTCCGGCGTCTTCGCCGCCTCCTTGAGCGACTTGGACACGGACGCGACGAACTGCTTCTGGTCACGTCGGACACGGAGAGCACGAACGGCATCCCGGTTGTCGTCGGTGATCTCCCGTAGGTGCACGCCTGGGGACCTCATGCCACACCCCTTCCTGCATGCGGCAGCCGCGCGATCCGGCCGCCGGGGGAGAGCCGCCACCGGGGCGGCATTCCCCTGAAAGAACTATGGGCTGGTGACGGCGCCTATTCGTGTCCCCGCGACCGAAGGGCCCTCCGCACGTGCAGGGCCCCTTCGGCGTACGCGGAACTGTGCGCGCATCTCAGCGCCGGGCACGGTGTCAGGCCGTGAGCGGCACCGGGTGGATCTCGTCCGCCGGGTGGCCGGCGCGGTCGTGAATGCGCTGCACCGCCTCCGCCGACGGCGCCTCCGACAGGCAGTAGACCTCGCCGGACTGAGGGTCTGCCCAGGCCTGCTTGAAGTGCACCCGCTCCTCGGCCTCGATGGCCAGGTCCGCGCGGTGCGCTTCCTGCAGTTGCTCGCCCGTGATCCCCTTCAACCCGTGGTGAACGTCCATGAACTCAGGCATGACCACGCACCTCCTGATCGCCGGTACTTCCATGCTGCACCCGGCATCGGACACCCACCTCATGAACGACGAAGCGTCACAGTCCGTTGCTTGGATGGGCGGGAGCGCTCCCATTCACCGGTGGGACTGTAGAAGCCGCTCATGTCCCTGACAAGTCTCCGTGCGCCAAAGTGTCGAATTCGGCACCGGGGTCGGTGGCGGCATCAGGCCTGCGCGCACTCTCGGCTGTGAGACGGGCGGTACTCGTCGCCAAGCATGAGCCGGACAGACTCCGAAAATTTTCGAAGCTTTGGCTTGGGTCTAGGTCGTTGGGTCACCGAACTTCATCGATCAATCCGAATTGAATCAGATCGACAGGTCGCTGACCTGCGTCGATTCCTACTCGAGAACTCCCTGGCTGAGACCAGGCTTTCGCAATTATTGCGGAAACTGTTGACAGCCTTACGGGTCCTGAGCAACCTGTCATGTCATCGACAGGCCTCGAGCCGCTGTCGATCCGGGTCTCGAGCCGCGACCTGGTCCACCGGTCGTCCACCCGCACACGACCGGCCACGCTCCGCCGCGTTGCACGACGCCGACGCTCAGCCTGGCGTCGCCATGGCCACCGACAGGCCCGCCGGCCGTATCGCGCTGCCTGGCATGGCCTCGCCGCCGCGTTCACTAGGAGGAAGCATGAACATGGACAACCCCCCCGCCCGCCCGCTCAGCCGAAGGGGCTTCATCGGCGGTGCCGGTGCCGGCGCCCTGGCAGTCACTTCCGGACTGCTGCTGCCCGGCACCGCCCACGCCGACACGACCATCACCACCAACCAGACCGGCACCAACAACGGCTACTACTACTCGTTCTGGACCGATGCGCCGGGCACGGTCTCCATGACCCTGAAGTCCGGCGGCAGTTACAGCACTTCATGGAGGAACACCGGGAACTTCGTCTGCGGTAAGGGCTGGAGCAACGGCAGCCGCAGGACCGTGAACTACTGGGGCAGCTTCAATCCGTCCGGCAACGCGTACCTGTGCCTCTACGGGTGGACGTCAAACCCGCTCGTGGAGTACTACATCGTCGACAACTGGGGCACTTACCGGCCCACGGGCACGTACAAGGGCACAGTCAACAGCGACGGCGGTACGTACGACGTCTACCAGACGACGCGATACAACGCCCCCTCCGTCGAAGGCACCAAGACCTTCAATCAGTACTGGAGCGTCCGGCAGTCGAGGAGGACGGGCGGAACCATCACTACCGGCAACCACTTCGACGCGTGGTCCCGTTACGGAATGCGGCTGGGCAGCTTCAACTACTACATGATCCTCGCAACAGAGGGCTACCAGAGCAGCGGGAGCTCGGACCTGACCGTCAGCTGATGAACGGGCTCGCCCCCGAGGAGATCGCCTCGACCTGGACCACCAACGCCACCCGGCCCAGCCGTCAGGTACTCGCCACCACCCCCAACGGCAACCATTGGGGTGCGACGAACCAGCCCAGCGGCACCTGGCCCAGGCCGACGGCCTCCTGCAGCGCGAGCTGACCCCCGAGCACCCGAAACACCCCACCTGTGGCGCGGCGGCCCATGGCCCCCGCGCCACACTGCTGCGGACAGGTCGCCCCGCGCGGCGTCGGTCATGGTCGGTCGCGGAGGCTGTTGTACAGCACGGCGCGTGACTGCGTCGCGGAGCCCAACACACGGACCGCCCGTTGTGGCACGACTGTGGCATGCGTCCGTCCGGAGCCGCGCGATGAATGACGGGCCAAGCAACTGCGGCTGCGGCAGCACTGATGCGCACACCCCGGGCCGAATCTAGACTGGCGAAGACATGAAAAGTCCCGATTAGGGAGATGTGTGCCATGGCCAAGCGAGGCAACAAGCGACGCGGCCGTAAGAAGAAGAAGGCCAACCACGGCAAGCGTCCCAACGCCTGAGCCGATCGACACTGGCGTTGACCACCGCATTAGGGGTTCGATCCGACGATGGTCGCGGCCCTTAATGGCTACAGCTGCAGGGCCGCACCTACTCCGTCGAGAACCTTTGCGATCCGGTCATGTCTGCCGTCGTTGATGTCAGGCGTGGATGTCAGCCTGCCCCCCTCAATGCGAATTACCAGCAAGGCGGTCACCTCGGTTGACCACCTGGTGTCTTCGCAGGTCAGCGTGGCTGTTATGCGAAGGGCATCTCGCTGGTTCCGCGATGTGTTTTCTCATGAAGGTGAAAGGCCATGCCGACGTATGTCACGTTGCTGAACTGGACTGATCAAGGGATCCGAAACTACAAGGACACCGCGAAGCGCGCCGAGGCTTTCACCGCAGCGGCACAGAAGCTCGGGGCGAAGCTCCTGAACATCTACTGGACCGTCGGTCCGTACGACCTCGTGGCCGTCGTCGAGGCGCCCGACGACGAAACCGCCACCGCGGCACTCCTGCAGCTCGGCGGGGTGGGCAACGTCCGTACCACGACTCTGCGGGCCTTCGGCCGAGAGGAGATGGACCGCATCATCGCCAAGGCTGCTGGCTGAGGACGTGTCAGGCCTGAATGTCAAAGGACCGACCCGGACCACGGTCGGTCTGAGGCCTCTCCGCTGGTGCCTCCGGCAGGATTCGAACCTGCGACACCCGCTTTAGAGGGCGTTTGATCTAGGTGGATTGCCCTTTATCTCCTAGTAAGTTCCTCGCCAGGTGGGTGTCGTCTCGTCCGTTATGCGCTTGGTGAGGTTGTCGATCGAGGCGACGTGGATCATGGCCTCGGAGCTGGCGGGCAGAGTCTCGTAGTCGCGGGCGAGGCGCCGGTGCAGCATGATCCAACCAATACTTCGTTCGGCAACCCAGCGCCTTTTGACAACGTGGAAGCCGCGAACTCCTGGGTTTCTGTTGACGACTTCGACGTCGATTCCGAGGCTGGCGCCGTGCTCGATGACGGCGTTTTTGAAGCCGGTGTCGACCCAGCTCTTGGAGATGGTCGGGTAGGTCTTCTTGGCCTGGTCGAGGAGCTGGATTCCGACGGCGTTCTCGGACAGGCTCGCGGCGGTGACAGTCACGGCGAGGATGAGTCCGATCGTGTCGGTGAGGATGCCCCGTTTCCTGCCGACGATCTTCTTGGCAGCGTCGGTTCCCTGGCTGGTCAGGGGCACATTGGTGGAGGTCTTCACGCTCTGGGTGTCGATCACGGAAGCGGTCGGTTCGGGCTTGCGTCCTTCCTTCACGCGGGCCAGGCCGGTCAGGTCGAAGTTGAGCTGGGTGAGGATTCCCTCGTCGCGCCAGGCGGCGTAGTAGGCGTAGACGGTGCCGTGGTTGGGGAAGTCGTGCGGGAGGTATTTCCAGGGGATTCCGGTGCGGTTGATGTAGAGGAGTGCGTTGAATACGTCGCGCAGCTCGACCTTGGCCGGCTGCCCGGTGGGCCTGCGGTCGAGCCGAGCCTTTCTCCAGGCCGTCAACGTCGGCTCGATTAAGGCCCATCGGGCGTCGGACAGGTCGCTGGGGTACGGCTTCCGCTGGCTCACGCCGTAGCGTGATCATGGATGCGGCGGACGGTGCTGTTCCGCTACTGCTGGGCGTTTCTGCCTGATCTTCAAACCAGACGGACTTCGTGCACGAGAACCGGAGCAAACGGGCGGCCAAGTCCGCAGCTCGATGGACGCGAGGGTGCGCGTATGGGGTAAATACCTCAAGCCTGACGGCGATGAAAGTTGCTTACCGACATAGACCATCTCTAAATGCCCATTTAGAGGGTGGTTTGAGAGGGTTTTGGTGGGGATCGGAAACGAAACCCCGACCAGTGCCACGTTGGGCGTGTCCACCGGAAACGAGCCCGCTTGCCTCCGCGGAAGGCCGGCTGCCGGCGGCCGTTATTCGCGGCCGCGGGGCGTGAAGAGTACGTGCAGGGCCGTGACGACGGCGAAGCCGATCGCCAGTACCGCGAAGAACAGGCCGACGGTGACCGCGGTGCCCCCACTCGTGAGGGGGATAGGGGTACACGCGATTGTGTGCGGCCTTGGTGGCGGTTCAGGCGGTCGACGTGATCGCTTGGGTGACGGCGGTGATCGCCGGGGTGGGGTGGCCGGAGAGGCGTGCCACGAGCACCCGGCGGATCTCGGGGGGTGCGCCGTCGACGCGCAGCAGGCTCACCCCGGGTGGCAGCACTGGTGAGAGCCGGGACGGCACCGTGGTCACGCCGAAGCCGCCGGCGACCAGTTGGAGCTTCGTCAGCCAGTCGCGCGCGGAGTGGACGACGCGCGGCCGTCCGGGCAGGCCGGGCCAGACGCCGAGCAGCGGCTCGGAGTTCGACGACGGGGTGGCGATCCATGCGGCGTCGACCAGTTCGTCGACGTGCGCCGTGGTGCGTCCGGCGAACTCTCCGGTCGATGGCACCGCCACGGCCAGTTCGGTGTCCGCGACGGCCTCCAGGTGCAGGCGCGGCAACTCGCTGTCGAAGGGACGGTGGGGTGGTCGGGATGTCAGCACGGCGAGGTCGAGTGAGCCCGCGCGCAGCGCCCGGATGAGGGTGGGCGTGGCGCCCTCGCGGGTGGTGACCGTGATCTGCGGGTCGGCCTCCGCGAGGTGTGCGAGTGCGGCGGGCAGGATCGCCGAGCCCGCGCTCAGGACTACCCCGAGCCGCACCAGTTCGGTCCGCGGGACGGTGCCGGTGAGCTCACGCTCGGCCGCTGCGAGCGAGGCGAGGACCGTGTGGGCGTGCCGCAGCAGGGTCAAGCCGGCGGGAGTGAGCCGCACCCCGTCCGGGCGGCGTTCGAACAGGGTGGCGCCGGTGCTGTGTTCGAGAGCGGCGGCCTGGCGTGAGACGGCCGACTGCGTGTAGCCGAGGCGGGCAGCTGCCGCGGTGAAGCTGCCGGACTCGGCGATCTGCCGCAGGACCCGCAGTCCTGCGCTGGAGATGTCCATGCGTCAAACGCATATCACAGATGCCAGATCATCGCTTCCTGCATGCTCATCCCGCTCCTAGTGTCGGTCCCACGAGCACGGACGAACACGGAGGTCATCACGTGCGAGCAGCAGTTCTGACGCAGTTCGGCGCCCCGCTCACGGTGCGGGAGGTGCCCGACCCCGATGCCGGGGGCGGTGAGGTGGTGGTCGAGGTCCTCGCCGCCAACGTGGCGCCCTACGCGGCCGAAGTCTTCAGCGGCAAGCGGAAGTACCCCCTTGTCCCTCCTGTCGTGCCCGGTGTCGGTGGAGTGGGGCGGATCCTCCACGTCGGCCCGGACGCCACCCGGTTGCGCGTCGGCGACCTGGTGTGGTGCGACTCGACGGTGCGCTCGCGGGACGACGCCCTGACGCCCGACATCACGCTCCAGGGCTGGAGTTCGCGCGGCGAGGGCGGCGCGCGGCTCGCCGAGTACCTGCACGACGGCGCGTTCGCCGAGCTCATGCGGGTCCCGACGGAGAACGTCTTTCCGCTGCCCGCCGCGGCCGGGGAGGATCCGGCCCGCTGGGCCGCGCTCACCGTGCATACCATCTCCTATGGCGGGCTGCTGGCAGGCGGGCTCGCGGCCGGCGAGACCCTGCTCGTCAGCGGGGCCACCGGCAACCTCGGCAGCAGCGCGGTCGCGGTCGCGTTCGCGATGGGCGCGGGCCGCGTGGTCGCCCCCGGCCGCAACAAGGCCGCGCTCGACCTCCTCGCCGACCGGTTCGGCCCGCGTCTGCGCCCGGTCCCGCTGACCGGGGACGAGGCCACCGACCGCGCGGCGATGTCCGCGGCGGCCGACGGCCCGATCGACATGGTGATCGATCTGCTCCCGCCGAGCGCACCCAGCTCGGCCTCGCGTGCGGCGGCCATGACCGTGCGCGAGTACGGCCGGGTCGTTCTCATGGGCGGCGTCGGCATGCTCGGTGGCGACGACCTCGCACTCCCGTACCCATGGATCATGCGCAACTCGATCACCGTGCGCGGGCAGTGGATGTACCCGCGCACAGCCAATGTCGGCATCATCCGGCTCCTCGCCTCGGGCGCTTTGGATCTCGCCCCCGAACGGGTCCGGCCATTCGACCTCAATGCCGTCAACGACGCCATCACGTACGCCGCCGCGCACGGTGGCCCGTTCGACCGCACCAGCCTCACCCCATCGGCTGGCTGACAAAGCCCACTGATCCCCACCACGGGGCTCGGCCGGTTACTGCTTCCTGGCGAAGCTGCCAGTTTCGACCTCGGTGAGGATGCCGAGTTTGACCAGGCGTTTCAACTTGGCTCGGGTGCCTTCAACGTTCTTCGGCAGCAGTTTGTGGTCGAGGGCTTCGCAGACGTCCTTGGCTCGCAGCGGTCCGGTCGCCTCGTTGAAGACGGCGAGGATGCGAGGGTAGTCAGGGTGCTCGGGCAGGTCCGGTGGGACGGCCGGAAGTCGGTCGGCAAGGCCAGTGACGGTCTTCCGAGTGATCGCGAGGTGCTCGAGGTGCGTCTCGGCCTCCCGCAGCCGGGTCTGTAGTTCGGCGATCTGTGTGCGGAGGTCGTTGGCCTGGGCCCGGGCGGCGTCCTCCTGGATGTCCAGCGCGTCGAGCAGGGGCTCAATGTTCATGGGGTCACCGCCTGCGGTTCGCGCCAGGTGGGAGCGTTCGCGCCGGCGAGGCGGCGGATCATGACGTGGGACATCGACCAATAGACGCGAGAGGCGGACGACGATGGGCGGTGCTCATAGTCACGGACCAGACGCCGGTGCATTATCAAGATCCCGTAGGTCTGCTCGACCCTCCACCGCTTCGGCTGCGGCACGAACCCCTTGTCCTGAGGGTTGCGTTCGACGATCTCGACGTCGATGCCCAGGTTGGCGCCGTGCAGGACCACCTGGTTCTTGAAGCCCTGGTCAACCAGCGCCTTGCGGACGGTGTCGCCGGCGTGCTCGGCGACCTGGTCAAGCAGGATGATGCCCACGGTGTTGTCGTGCGTGTTCGCGGCGAGGACGACGACCGCGATGACCAGGCCGAGGACGTCCACGGCCAGTCCGCGCTTGCGGCCCGGCACCCGCTTGGCGGGATCCCGGCCGGTCGTGGCGGCGGGGACCCCGGCGGCCGCATGGACACTCTGGGTGTCCAGCACCACCAGCGTCGGGTCCTCTGATCGGCGGGCCCGCTCGCGGACCTGGCAGCGCAGGAGTTCATGGATGACCTGGTCGGTTCCGTCATCCCGCCAGGTGTCGAAGTAGTAGTACGTCGCACTCTTCTGGGGAAGATCGTGCGGGAGATAGGCCCACTGGCAGCCGGTCCGCCCCTGATAGAGGATCGCGTTAACGATCTCCCGCAACTCGTAGGCGCCCTGATGGCCACTGACCGAACGGTGCCGGTCCTTCCACGCGGTGATCACCGGCTCAATCCACGACCACTGCTCGTCCGATAAGTCACTCGGATACGGCTTGCGTTCACTCACCCCGCCACCCCAACAGACCGCAGGCGGCCGACCAGTGGATTCCGTCCACACCCACACCATCAGGCGACCACAGAACCACTTAAAGAGTCACGAACCGCCCTCTTACAGCAGAAGCGCTAACGCTTGGCGATTGGTCACTCATTAGTCGGCCAAGTTTGCCCCACGCTCGCTCATAAGTGGCCCGCTTGCCGAGGTAATACGCCATCACCTGAGCGGCGTCAGTCATTCCCGCAGCAGGGGCGGCTACGTCATCAGGCCCCTCTAGCTCGATGATCGTTTGAGCTGCCTTAAGGGTCGCGAGAGCATCGTCAATAGCGGCCTTCCCGGCCCTGATGCTCTCCCCTGATAGGTCTTCCTCGTTGTCCATGACGAATCGCTCACCCACCTCCTTTACGCGATTCGCGGCAAGGAGGAATGAGGCGTACGCCTCCCGTTGGATTCCACGACGCCACTGCAGGTGAGCAGCGTTCGCCTCGGCGCGAACAGCGTCCAACGCCGCGCGGTATGCGGACGCTGCCTGAGCCAACCCCGCCTCGCTGGTGGCCTCCGACGTGCGCAAGGCGGCCTTCGTCTGCCAACGGCCGATGAGTATGCTGGCCGGAATCCCAATGAGCGCCACTGCGGCCGCGGACAGCGCGCCTATCCCCTCAAGGTCCATGCTGGTCATGGTGTCGCAACGGTAGGGCGTGGTCGCACGGTTCAGGTCGGCGGAACGGCTTTGGGCTGGCTTTGGCGCGAGTGATCATGGCCCATTACGCTGGCCCGCGGATCGGGCAGGTGGCCAGCTGGCGGTACCGATTGACCGTCCATCACGTACGGTCTGCGGCATGACGGTAGAGGAACTGAAGACCGCGGTACCCCGGGTGCAGCTCGTCATCGGCATCATCCGCAGAGGCAACGAGATTCTGCTCGTGCAGGAGAGCCTCGGTGCCAACGGCGAGATTCTCTGGTCACTGCCCGGCGGCGGGGTCGAAGACGGCGAGCTCATGCACGAAGCCCTCCGGCGCGAAATACAGGAGGAGACCGGGCTGCTGATAGGCGACCCGGTGCGGACCGCATTCCTCATGCATATCGACTCTGAGCAGTACCCGTCGGCGCTGGCCGTTGCTTTCGAGATCGACGAGTGGTCGGGGAGCGTCGCGCCGGGGGACGACGACATCAAACAGGCAGCCTTCTTCACCCTGTCCGATGCCCTGAAGCTGCTCGGTGAGCTGGACAGCGCGACCCAGCGGGAGCCCATTGTTGGGTATCTGACCGGGGGAGCCGCGCCGGGGACCACCTGGCTGTACCGCAACCGGGGCAAGGTCGAGACGCTCGTCGCACGCTGGTGACGCTAGGCAGCGGGCCACATGAAGATCACAAACTACGGCCGGAGTACTAGGGCCTGTTGCGAAAGTCTGCCGACGCCTCCACACCGGCGGCCGCCCCGGTCGGTGGCCGCCCTCCGCGGGAGCTGAGCCATGCGTTGTGGGCGTGGGGATCCGGCGGCGTGTTGGTGGGCGCGGGCAATCAAGTCGCACCACTGCCTACGGAGTGATCCAGTAACGGCGCTTAATGCCCGCGTTGGTTGTGCGGACATCTTCCAGGACTCCACCGTTGCGTTCGATGCTGCGTGCCGACCCGATGTTGTCGTCGTCGCAAGTGACGAGGACTCGATCCAGGCCGAGTGCACGGGCCTCGGGTAGAACCGCCCCGAGAGCCCACGTTGCCAAGCCGCGTCTACGGAAGGAGGGCCGGATGCTGTAGCCGATGTGCCCGCCGACGTCGAGCAGAAAGGCGTTCAGGTAGTGCCGCAGATCAATGGCTCCCAGATAGCTGTCGCCCTCGACGATCCACCAATGGGTGGCATGGACGCGCTCTTCTCCCACGGCGACCGACCTGTCCGACTGCTGTTGCAGTCGTTTGACCCACTCCGAGAAAACCTCGGGGCTGTCGAGGTCGGCATCAGGCGCGAGACGCAGGCCTGTCCCGTCCTGGTGGGCACCTGGAGGCCATTCGTCACGCGCTGCGAGCCATGAGGATTGCAGCCGGCCTGTGGGCGCGATCAGTTCAGGCATGCGGGCGACGCTAGCACTCGTTCGTCCCCCGTGATCACAATTTTTGCGCTGGTCCGGACCCACGGCTGTTCGCCGTCACACCGCGCGGGACGTGATCATCCACGACCTTGATCCACTTTTGCAACAGGCCCTAATGCCGTGGAGCCGACCGCCCCAGTCACACAGGGTTTGCCTACGTCCGCCCGCATGCACGCAGCGCACCGCAGAGGCGGCGCGCGCCCGCCGCGCGCGGACCTTGATGATGCAGGGAAAGCTCCACCGCGCCATGGCCCGGGAGAGTTGCAGGGCCCAAGGAATGTCCCGTGATCGCGAGGCCGCACAGCGGCTCACTCGCCACTCACTCGCGAGCAGTGCCAGACAACGACAAAGGGTCGGACTCAGTGAGACTGGGTCCGACTCTCTTTGCTTGGCACTCTTGCAGGTCAGCGGCTTGATCACGCTGGTCTCTGCGGAGTGCCCCCGGCAGGATTCGAACCTGCGCACACGGCTCCGGAGGGCGCTTCGGTCCCTGGCGTATGCACAGGTCAGCGCTCTACCACAGCGCCGTGGGTCGGAACTCGTCCACAGATAGTCCACGATCTCTGGCTGCGGACGAGTTTGACGACAAGATCAACTGTCAGCGGTCATGTGTTGGGTCTACCGTTCGGTCGGCTGGCGACGGTTCTCTTCACAGCGTCTGAAGAGGTAGAAACCAACGGTTTGCTTGGATCGCGACGTTCTGGCCAGAGGACATGAACTTGTCGCGGCTTTGCTGCTCCTGCTCAACAAAGAGAAAAGAGCCGTTACTGGTAGTCGTTTCCACCAGCGCCCAGCCCAAAGAACCGCTCGAAGAACTGTGTCAATGTTTCGATCACACGCTTTTTCTTGTCGCTGTGGCCGCCATCGCGACTGAAACGAGAGACGGGGGGCAGGATCTTCGTAATCTCCGTACCAGTCGTACGGATCTGCCCGTCACGGAACGCGGCCGTGATGAAGGCCCGGGTCTGATCGGCCTTGAGTTTTTGCTCCTCGATGATCGCCGCGAGTTCAGCATCTCGCTTCGCCTCCACGTACGCCTGCCACTGTTCATCGACAGCGCCGTGCACAGACAGCGAGTTCACGAAGTCTTCAACAAGGTCGCGCTTGCTCCGCAGGCTCGGGCTAGCGTCGACCGCACGCGAGATCTGGGCACGAATCTCCTTGTCCTCACCGTCCCCACGCTCGGCCCGCATCTTCTCAACGAGCATCAAGATATAGTCGACGTTGATCTCGACCTGCTTGACCAGTTCGATCTCGAAGACGACATCCTCGTTTATGCGTTCCTTCTCCGCGGCGGTCTCCGCACGGAACTCGGCGTACAAGTTGAGGTAGACACTGCGGTAGTCCTGGTGCTGGCGATCTGTCAACAGGTCCTGGCCGGCGAAGTCGTCAAACTCGGTCAGGATGTTGTGCAGCCGCAGTACGGCACCGAAAAGGTTGATGAAGTCCTTCTGGGCCTGCTCCCCGATGATAGGGGTGCCAAGCGGGAAGGACTGTAGCAGCTCGGTGACCTTCTCCACGTACTCGCTGTAGTACTCGCTGTAGGACGGCACGATGACGATGCCCTTGGCGTCCTTGTTCCCGAACAGCTCAAGCGCCGCGTTCGTCTCCTCTTCAAGGTCACGGAAGACGACGATATTCCCGTGGCGTTTGACGGAGTTGAGGATCCGATTGGTGCGCGAGTATGCCTGGATCAAACCATGCATCTTCAGATGCTTGTCGACGAACAGCGTGTTGAGCGTGGTCGCGTCGAAGCCGGTGAGGAACATGTTCACCACGATGACCAAGTCGATCTCGCGGTTCTTCATTCGCTGTGACAGGTCCCTGTAATAGTTCTGGAACTTGTCGGCGCTGGTGTCGTAGCTGGTGCCGAACATCGCGTTGTAGTCCCGGATCGCATCTTCCAGGAACGTGCGCGCGTCTCCGCTCAGGGCGTCAGTGTCAAACGCCTCGTCGTCAAGAATCCCGTCATCGGTGGCCTCGTTCGCGCCGTAGGAGAAGATGATGCCCACCTTCAGTCGCTGATCCGGGGTGAGCGCCTCCTGCTGATGCTTGAACTGCGAGTAATAGCGCTGCGCTGCCTCGATTGAGGCGGTGGCGAGCAGGGCGTTGAAGCCGCGGACTCGCTTCTTCTCACGAAGCGCCTCTACCTGACGCCTCGTCCGGGTCGATTCCGCTACATTGGCGACAACCGCGTGCTCATAGCTCGTCTGCCGCTTCGTCTTCTGATCGAAGTGCTCCAGGATATACGTCGTGATGTCGCGGAGTCGGCGCACATCCAACAGAGCGCGCTCCCGGTCGATCGCCGAGACCTGCTTATCGTCTGGGTTGCCGACCTTGATCGTGTTGATGTAGTCGATTCGGAACGGCAGGACATTCCTGTCCGTGATCGCGTCTATGATCGTGTACGTGTGCAGCTTGTCGCCGAAAGCCTGCTCAGTGGTCTTCAGCAGCGGGTTCCCGCCGCTCGAGGAGTTGACCGGGAAGATCGGGGTACCGGTGAAACCGAACAGGTTGTACCGCTTGAAGGCTCGCGTGATGTCGGTGTGCATGTCGCCGAACTGCGACCGGTGACACTCGTCGAAGATGATCACGCAGTGGCCCGAGAACACCTCGTGTCCCCGGTTCGCCTTGATGAACGTCGACAGCTTCTGGATCGTCGTGATGATGACGCTTGCATTCGGATCCTCCAGCTGCTTCTTCAAGATTGCCGTGGACGCGTTCGAGTTGGCGGCGCCTTTCTCGAAGCGGTCGTACTCGCGCATCGTCTGGTAGTCGAGGTCCTTGCGGTCGACGACGAACAACACTTTCGCGACATCGGGTAGCTTCGATGCCAGCTGCGCAGCCTTGAACGACGTCAGCGTCTTGCCCGACCCGGTCGTGTGCCAGACGTACCCGCCCGCCTCGACGGTGCCAAGCGTCTTGCGGTTCGTCGAGCACTCGATCTTCCGCAAGATCCGCTCCGTCGCCACGATCTGGTACGGCCGCATCACTAGCAGGTCACGGTCGGCTGTCAGCACGCAGTACTTCGTCAGCACGTTCAACAGCGAGTGCTTGGCGAAGAACGTCTTGACGAACGCGGTCAGCTCCGCGATCGGCTTGTTCTGCGCGTCCGCCCACCACGACGTGAACTCGAACGAGTTGCTTGACTTCTTGCCCTTGCCCGCGCCGGCAGCCTTCTGGTTGTCCTTCAAGTGCTTCGAGCGGGTGCTGTTGGAGTAGTACTTCGTCAGCGTGCCGTTGCTGATCACGAACAACTGCACATACTCGAACAACCCAGAGCCTGCCCAGAAGCTATCGCGCTGGTACCGGTTGATCTGGTTGAACGCCTCACGGATGTCCACCCCACGACGCTTGAGCTCGACATGCACCATCGGTAGACCGTTGACTAGCACCGTCACGTCGTACCGGTTCGCGAAGCTCGCACCGCCCTCGCCCCGGTCAACCTCGTACTGGTTAATGACCTGCAGACGATTGTTGTGGACGTTCTTCTTGTCGATGAGAGTGATGTTCTTCGTCGAACCATCGTCACGCTTCAGAATCTGAACGTGGTCTTCCTGGACCCGCACCGTCTTCTCGACGATGCCCTCGTTCTGTCCGGCAATCCTGGTAGAGAAGAACGACTCCCACTCGGAATCCGAGAACGACACGTGGTTCAGCGCCTCAAGCTGGATCCGCAGGTTAGCGACAAGCTGCACCTCCGATGTGATCGGGAGGTACTCATATGCCTGCGACTCCAGCAGACGGATCATCTCCCGCTCAAGCGCCGCCTCCGATTGGTATGCCGCGGCTCCCGAGGCATCGGGGACGTATTCAGCAATGACGGTACTTTCAGCCGAGACGGCGATCGGGTCGTACTTGCGCGCCTGCGCTTCCCTCATGTCGCCTCCTTGAACGTCAAGAGGCGATCACGGTAGTGCTCGTACTGTTTGCGGCGGAGTGTGATCTCAGCAGGTAGCTCGGAATTAATGTCATTGACGAGAGCCTCAAAATTGTCGAGCGCCTCGACGATCCTCTCCTGCACGGCCAGATTCGGAACTGGAATCTTAATATCGGCGAGCCCAGTTGATGAGAGCCTCTTCACCTTGGCTCGCGACACATGGCGTTCCTTCTGGCGCTGAAAGTCCTTTGTCTGCACCGCATAAGCGACATACTTAGGGTTCAGTGGAGAGGTAAACACAAATGTGTCGTCGTGCGTCGCCACTGGTTCGTTCCCTAGCCACGCAACAGCTTTACCCACGTCTTCAACCGTCTCACCAACACCAGCGAATACCACGCTCCCGGGTTCCGCATATCGGAGTTGATCGCGAAGTTCCACGCGAACATGCCTAACGGCCTCGTCGGTTGAGGTACCATATTCGGTATAAATCTCACCGTAGTGGATACTTGGAATTCCATAGTCGACCACGTCGTTCTTGGTAAAACGACGTCCACGAGCAAAGGTGCCAACGTCACCTAGACGGAGATGCTCCGCCCCCACAGCCTCGCTCACCATCTTGTCTCTGTAGAAAGCATACTGGCGATGGCGCGCCTCCAGCTCTGCCACCAACTCAGCCTTCAGCTCTACCTCCAGCTGAATGAGCTGATCCAGTATTCTAACGGTCTCCCGCTGAGCTTCGAGAGGCGGGACGGGGATACGGAAATGTGAGTACTTCGCAATCCAGTGCCGGGCGTGATCTTGAGGCTCATACCCAATGCACTGCATCGCGAAGTAGACGTAGCGAAGGAGTGCAGGAACATTAGGTTTAATGGTCAGCATCTTCATCGCTGAAGACTTCGCTTTAAACGGGAAGTCAACCCATCGGAACGCCGTCGTGAAGTCGTCAAAGATCAGCACGGGATGCTCAGCCGAAGCCGAATAGATGCCGTCCACTTCGTTTGTGTAGCCAAGGATGAAAGTCTGGCCTGCCGTTAGTACCGGCGTCTTGTGGTCATTGTGATATTCGGTCGAGGAGACCAGGTACTTTCCTGGCTGCTCGTAGTCGAGCAACTCTCCGAGAGCCATCGTGGGGACCCCGTCCGGGCACAGCTCCTGAAGCATTTCGTCGATACGGCTCACGCGACACCTCCTCTTGTGATCTCACCAATGTTCTCGATGTTCCAGCCCAGCTCTTCGATCGCTCGCGCGTATTCGTTGTCACGACTCACTTCGTCAACAACACCTAGGACCAATTGGAGGCAGGGCTTGTATTTCTGGAGCGCCTCTTCTTCGCTTGACTCGCCATGAATGATTTCGCTGAGCTCGCGAAATAGCTGATAGCCGTCACTTGAGAAACGTCGCGGAATGATGTTGCGAACTGCATTCACCTTCTCCAGTACCACGGAGAAGGGGATGTTCCGTCCGTTGTGATTCTTTGTCTCAATCTTGGCGATATCGGCTACTTCGAACGTGACGAGCTCGAAGATCTTACGCAGATAGACGATCGATCCGGCACCGAGCTGGTTCTCATACGCGAGCTGCGCTCGCTTGACCAGATCCGAGAACGGTCCACGATGGCCGTCAACTCGGTCAGCGCGGTCGCGAAGGTTCTCTGTATAGCGCTCGATGCGCACTTCCGGTGCGACACCAGAAATATCACTATTGCTGCCGATGAGGAACCATATTTCCACGGATGACCGACACTCGACACATTGCAGTGTGGCATCGATACTGATTTGATTGTCGCCGAGACCTAAACACGATAGCTCATCTCCAGACACGAAGGTTCGCTGAGCTTCACAGGCGCGGCAATGGAAATTGCGGAGGACCTTCCCTACTTTGATTCTCTTGTGCTTTCCCCACTTCAGTGTGTGCCCGTCGAGAAAACCATCCACTTGCATGGTTGCCACAGCAGGAGCGTCGGAGAGGAGTTTAGACAAGCGCATTTCCACCTGCTTCCAGCTCGGAAACGATGGCGTCGATCGACGTGCGCAGCTCCGCCTGCCGCGCCACGATGCGGGCGATCTCGGCGTTCAGCTCGACGATGTCGACGTCCTCGCGCGTGTCCTCCGACTCCACGTAAGAGGACACAGCGATGTTGTAGTCGTTCGCCGAGATGTCCTCGTTGCTGACGAGCGCGGCAAAGTGCTTTTCCGGCTCGCGTGTGGTGAACGCCTTGAGGATCCTAGCCTGGTGCGCTTCGAACAGCTTGTTCTTGTTGCCGACACGTTTGAACTCGGCCGAGGCGTCGATAAAGAGCACGTCGTTGGTTTTTTTCGACTTCTTCAGCACGAGGATGCATGTGGCGATCGTGGTGCCGAAGAACAGGTCGGCAGGCAATTGGATGACCGCGTCGACGTAGTTGTTGTCGATCAGGTACTTGCGGATCTTCTTTTCTGCACCCCCGCGGTATAGCACCCCCGGGAATTCGACGATTGCGGCCGTGCCGTCGACGGCGAGCCAGCTGAGCATGTGCATCGTGAAGGCCAGGTCGGCCTTCGACTTCGGCGCCAACACGCCCGCCGGCGCAAACCGCTCATCGTTGATCAGCAGCGGGTTCGCGTCACCTTCCCACTTGATCGAGTACGGTGGGTTGGAGACGATCGCCTCGAATGGTTCATCGTCCCAATGCGCCGGGTCGATAAGAGTGTCGCCGTGCGCGAGGTTGAAGTTTGAGTAGTTCACGTCGTGTAGGAACATGTTGATCCGGGCTAGGTTGTACGTAGTCAGGTTGATCTCCTGACCGTAGAAACCTTGGCGGACATTGTTCTTGCCGAGCACCTTGTCGAACTTCAGCAGCAGCGAGCCCGACCCGACCGCGGGGTCGTAGACCTTGTTAACCTGCTTCTTGCCGACGACTGTGATGCGCGCCAGCAGTTCAGAGACCTCCTGCGGCGTGTAATACTCGCCACCGGACTTGCCCGCGTTGGCCGCGTACATCTGCATCAGGTATTCGTAGGCATCGCCGAACAGGTCGATCGAGTTGTCCTCGAACCGCCCCAGCGGCAGATCGCCGATGGCGTCGAGCAGCTTCACGAGCTTTTGGTTGCGCTTGGCGACCGTCCCTCCGAGCTTGTTGCTATTAACGTCAAGATCGTCAAACAGTCCCTTCAGATCGTCCTCGCTGTCGGTTCCCAGCGCCGAGCCCTCAATGTTCTTGAAGACCCGAGCGAGCGTCTCGTTGAGGTTCTCGTCCCGCGCGGCACGCTCGCGGACGTTGGCGAACAACTCCGACGGTAGGATGTAGAAGCCCTTCTCTGCCACCACCTCGTCACGAGCGAACTCGGCCTGCGAGTCGGGAAGCACCCTGTAGTCGAACGACTCATCTCCAGCCTCATGTTCGCCGCGGTTGATGTATGCCGTCAGGTTCTCGGAGATGAAGCGGTAGAAGAGCATGCCAAGCACGTAGCTCTTGAAGTCCCAGCCGTCGACGCTGCCGCGCAGGTCGTTCGCGATACGCCAGATCGTCTTGTGCAGCTCTGCCCGCTGGCCTTCTTTGGTGGTCGGTGCCATGTTGCAGCTATTCTCCTCCGCGCCACGGCGCGATCACGTTGCCTCGAAGTGCGCACCTAGGGTACCGGCGACACAGTCACGGCGGCTGTAGTCCGATCATGATGGGGTGACCTGCAGTTCTGGGTGACAGGATCGGTTACGCGGCCTGGAGGTCCGGTGTGGTCGGAGCCGTCCTGGATAGCCCCGTTCACCGGGCTGAGCCCACGGCAGTTCGCCAAGCTCGTCACCGCGCTGCGGCGCGAGGGGGCCGATCCGGTCCGCCGGGGTCGGCCGTGGAGCCTGCGGCTTGTTGCTGTGGGCATGCGAGCCTTCCCGGGCCTATCGGCACATCTCTGTGTTCTTCACTCCCTGAGCGGCGCCGTGATGACGTTTGGCTCAACCCTCCACTTTCCCCAGCTCCCATCCCGTCCGCCGTCGACCCACACATCGTGGAGCGGGCGTGGTTCATGGCGTCCAGGTGGAGCGCGCCACTGCACGAACGACCTGGACGCCATGGGCCGCGTCTGCTCGGCTTTGCCTGGGTCGACGGTGGTCGGGATGGGAGCTCCCCACGCACACCCCTACGGACCCGCAGCCGGGAATGGCGCCCCCTCCATCCCGGTGCCGGCCGATCCCCCGCCGGAGGCATTGCCCTGACCATGGGCCGCGCTCTGCGGTGATCGCCTCATAGCCACTGGCTCTACCCACATGTCTGGCGCGCGTCGGCGCAGCGCGGGCGGAGCGGGCCGAAGGCAGGAGCGTCGCCCGCAGCGGAGCCGGGAAGCGCGCCCGGCGGAGCGGAGCGCAGCCGGGGCTTGATGAAGTAGGGAAACTCTGTCCGCAAGGCGCTCTTGTGGGGCCGTAGGTCGACTGCTGCCATGTCAGTGGGGACGACACTCATCTTGGGGGCGGGCATGAGCGAGCTGTCAGTGAGCCCATGGAAGCGGCATGGTCAGGATCGGCTCTACGTGAATCTGCCGGACGGCACTGCTGTCGCGTGGGTCGACTGCCGCACGGGAAAGGTCACGGTCGAAAAGGAGCAGTATCGGCGCGCTGCGCTGGATGCGCTCCGGCCCCACCTGGCACGCAAGGCGGTGCCCCTCCTCTCCACGAAGCCACCGTCACCCGGACACCCGCAGGGCAGTGCGTCCAACTTCCGATCCACTGCAGAGCAGCGGCCGACACTGCCGGCGTTGACCTCGGCGGATGATCTCGAGCTGAATCGCCCCGGTGCCGCGCTGCTGGCACTGATCGCGGCAAAGGGACCGACACCCATGCAACGCGGCTGGGCTCGTCTGCTGCGTCGCTCGTCAGACTGGGATGCGTGGTTCGCAGGACTCACCGGGGAGCGTCGCGTCGGGCGCGAACTCAAGCGGCTCTCATCGTTCGGCTGGCGCGTGTTGCACGGGATCCCGCTGCCGAACGCCGTGGACATCGACCACCTGCTGATCGGCCCCGGTGGGGTTTTCTCGATCAATACGAAGCATCACAACGGTAAGCCGGTGTGGGTCGGTGACGACATGGTCAAGGTCAACCACGGCCCGCCGCAGCCTTACCCGGCTAGCAGTAGGGCGGAAGCCCGGCGGGTGCAGCGCGTGCTGGAGCGGTTCTGCGGATTCGCGGTGACCGTGGTGCCCACGCTGGTATTCGTCGGTGTCACGGACCTGGTCAAGGCCACGTCGCAACTCGCCGTGCGGGCGTATCGGGAGCGAGAAGTGTCGGCACTTGGCCCACTGACTGGCGTACTCACCCCTGATCAGGTTGAGGTCGTGTACGCCGTTGCCAGGCATCGGCGGGCGTGGCTCGGGGCGTGAGAGGTCACCCGGGACTGATCGTCTCTGTCGGCCGTCGGACTCGGCGGCTAGGCTTGTGGCGGCCGACACAAAACCGCGGGGAGTGTGCTCAAGGGATGGGACCGAAGTCGGAGCGGGTGTACCGCACGATTCGCGAATGGATCTCGACGGGTACGTATCCGCCGGGGGCCAAGATCCCTTCTGAACGAACGCTGTCCGAGGAACTCGACATCGGTCGTACGCAGCTACGTCAGGTCCTGGCGAAGCTCGTGGCTGAGGGCACCATCGAGGTGCATGGGCGTAGCTCTTACCGGGTGCCGGATCGTGCTGTGACCGTCCAAGCGCCGGCTGACTTGGAGCCGTGGCAGGTTCACGGTGAGCGCACTCTCTATGACAACCGCTGGGTGAAGCTCGAACTCGTCGACGTTGAGCCGCCTGGCGTCGAGCGGTTCGAGCATCACGTAGTACGGCTCCACCATGTCGCGATTGCCGCCGTCCTAGACGACCAAGACCGAGTGCTGATGCTCTGGCGGTACCGCTTCGTCCCTCAGTCCTTTGGCTGGGAGCTACCCGGCGGCATCGTGGATGCCGGCGAGGATCCTGCCGTGACTGCCCTCCGCGAGGTGGAGGAAGAGACTGGCTGGCGGCCGGATGCACTGGAGCATGTGGTCACCTATCAACCCATGGTGGGCATGGTCGACTCACCGCACGAGATCTACGTAGGCCGTGGTGCGAAGCACGTCGGAGAGCCGACTGACCTTGAAGAGTCCGGCCACGTCGCCTGGGTACCGCTTGCTGACATCCCCGAACTCATGGCCAGGGGTGAGCTGATGGGCTCCGGGACGCTCGTCGCACTCCTACACGTGCTGGCCTCACGGGCTGCCAGGAAGTCGCCTACAAGCGCTGCGTGAGCTGCTCGATTCGACGACGATGGCGCACGGATCCGGTGCGGTTCGCCAGCAAGCGCGCTTGCCGAAGGTGATCGTGGGCCTTGTCGTATTCGCCGCGGGCCAAGTGAGCCTGAGCAAGATCACAGCGCAGTCCTGCGGAAGCTCGGATGAACGTAGGGTCCACTGAGTCCAGTGCGTCGTACAGGCTTTCCACCGCTTCATCGTCACCGATCAGCGCGAGGGCGTTCCCGCGCCAGCGGCTGAGGTGCCCTTCGTTCAGGAAGATGCTCAGCATGTCCGGGTCGCGGGCCTCCTCGCCCGGAGGCAGGCAACGCATGGCGTTGTCCAGTGCCCGACGGCAGTCGTCGGGCATTCCGGCCTTGGCGCAGATCTCGGCCTCGGCCGCGTACAACCACGCCTTGAGTCTGGGCGACATCACGTTGCCGCCGGCGCGCTGAGCATCCCGGATCAACTCGACGGCGATGGCTGGGCGACCTGCGTCGCAGAGTACGTACGCCTGCTCCGCTGTGGCGTGCGCGAGATACATCGGCTCGTCGGCTTCCTTGGCGGCATGCTTGCCTAGCTCGTAGTGGCGCCAGGCTCGTTCGACGGCCCCGACATCGAGCGCTTGCCAGGCTGCACACGTCGCGGCCCCGGCTAGAGCGCGGGCCACGGGGCGACGGGTCTCGGGGAGTACGGCGAAGGTGAGCGCGTCCTCCAGGGTCGACAGGTGACCGGTCATCTGATCGACGAGACTCGCCGCCCCCATCTGCCGATCCATGGTCCGTAGCAGTTCGGTCTGGTCCATGAATGTCTTCACCATGGTGAGGCTGACGCTCCGAGCCGCATCGATGCGGCTCATTAGCTCGTCGTACCCGTCCACTTCGATGGACGCTGCTGGGGTGTTGTGCCTGCCGTATAGCTCGTCATCGGTGATGCCGAGCAGCGGCCGAAGGATCTTGGCGTACCGCTCAGAGAGCTGGCGTTTGCCATTCTCCCACTCTGAGACGTAGACGTGCAGGCTGGCTGTGGACGCGACCGTGAGCATGTGTTGTCGCGCATAGCGCTCGATTTCGCGGACTAACCGCTCTTGCGACCACTCGCGTGCGTTCCTCGCCGCCCGGAGTCCGTTCGTCACGTGCACCGCCCTGCATGTGAATCCTCAGCCGTAACAGCAGCATGCCGCACATCGACGCAGGTCGTCAGGGGTTAACCCAATCTCTGTTAACCCCTGTTGGCTACCGGGTCGTTGGGCTGAACGGTTTTCTAGAAGCGTCGCAGGAAGGCGAGTTGGTCAGGCCGGACGGCGACAACGCTTGACATCTGGTGCGCACCAGATGCAGTCTACTGGTGCGCACCAGTTGGGAACGCGAGTGGCCGTAGGCGTCTGCCACGGGCCAACGTCAATGCACAGGAGCGGCGACCCACCGCCAAGCAAGTACGCCGCTCCCGCCCCTCTGAAAGGGAGTTCCATCATGCGTCAGATTCCCGTCGACACCTCCGCCGCCTCCGTGATGGTGGCCAAGTCCCCGCAGCCCAAGGTCAAGGACCGTCGTTCCGGTGAGATCGCCACCGACGCCGAGACCGGCGCCACGCTGATGACCGTGGACGTGATGTTCGCGGCCAACGACGAGGTCGAGATCCTGTCCGTGACCGTCCCCGAGCCGGGTATTTCTGGTGAGCTGACGATGGGCACCCCGGTCGCCCTCACCGGCCTCATCGCCCGCCCGTGGGAGAACGAGTTCAACGGGCAGAAGCGGCACGGCATCGCCTTCCGCGCGGTCGCCGTCACTTCGCTCGTGGCCAGTGCCTCGCAGTCCAAGGCGGCCTGACCATGACCTGGTCCACGGTCGCCCTGCTGCTGGTCGTCGTCACCGCGGTTCTCCTGCGGTGGCGGCGCCCCGCCTGGTACTGGATGACCTTCGGGGTCACCTTCGCCGCGCTGCGGGTCGCTTTCCGGTACGCGTCGGTCATGGACGCCTGTGGGCTGACGGTCCCGCCCTCGCGGTGGCGCCTCTCGCTCGCCCGGATGACCAATCGCCCGGCGCCCGAGTCTCAGGCCCCCCGCATCCTGCGCATGCGGCCCACCCGGACCGGTCTTGTCTTACGGCTCAAGCTCCGCCCCGGACAGGACGCGTTCGACGTCGCTGCAGCCACGGACCGGCTACGCCACTCGTTCGCGATGTACGGCGTCACCTCCCGCGAACTGCGCTCGGGCGTCGTTGAGTTGCGGATGACTGGTTACGACGTGCTCGAGCGGGTGCAGATGCCGACCAAGGTCGACAGTGCCCCGATGCGGGTCCCGGTCGCCCTGCGTGAGGACGGTGCCGTGCACTACCGCGATTACCGCGCCGTCCCGCACGGCCTGACGCTGGGTGCCACGGAGTCAGGCAAGTCCGTCTATCAGCGCAACTTGGTCGCCGGGCTCGCCGGGCAGGATGTCGCGCTGGTCGGGATCGACTGCAAGCAAGGTGTTGAGCTGTTCCCGTTGGCTCGCCGGTTCTCCGCACTCGCCGACAACCCAGATACCGCGCTCGAACTGCTCGAAGCGCTCGTGGCACATATGGAGGACGTCTACCAGCTCATACGGGCCGAACAGCGCATCACCGTGAACGTCCCTGACGCGGAGATCGCCGCCGACATCTGGGACCTGCCCGACGACATACGCCCGACCCCAGTCGTGGTCCTGGTCGACGAAGTCGCCGAACTCGCCCTGTTCGCGACCAAGGATGAGGAGAAGCGCAGGGACCGGATCATCACTGCCCTCGTCCGACTCGCCCAGCTCGGACGCGCCGCAGGGATCTACCTGGAGATCTGCGGGCAGCGCTTCGGCTCCGAACTCGGCAAGGGCATCACGATGCTCCGCGCCCAGCTGACCGGCCGTACTGCCCACCGCGTCAACGACGAAACCAGTGCCAACATGGCCTTCGGCGACATCTCCCCGGACGCCGTCCTCGCCGCCATCCAGATCTCCACTGACACCCCCGGCGTCGCTGTTGCCGGCGACTCCACCGGCGGATGGGCTCGCATCCGCGCTCCGCACACTTCGCTGCGCCAGGCCGTGAACATCTGCAATCGGAACGCAGATCGCACCCCGGACCTGCCCGAACTCGCAGCCTTCCGGCCCGCCGTTGCCCCGCTGGCCTCCGCCGCCTTGTCGCTCTCCAAGGCCGCGCCCGCCACGGCCTGACCTTCCCGCACCTCGGTCGGCGTGACCGCATCGCGCCAGGTCCTTACCCCACCCATGCCCGAAACAGGCGGTGACCCCTTGGACGCCCACGAAGACTTCGAACGCACAGTGCACCTGCTCAGCGCCCTGGCCCTGTACGCGCACCTGCCCCGAACGGATGAAGAGTTCGTAGCTGTGATGGCGCCGGCCCTGGCCTCGTCCTTGCCCTGCGGATTCCTCCCCCCGGTGCCGCCCGGCTACGACCCCACCGACGGCCCCGACTACCCCGGCCCGGGGTGGTGACCATGGCCGCTCGCAAGAGCACGGCCCGCAAGCGGCCTGCCAAGAAGTGCCCGGTCTGCAAGGGCACCGGAGAGGTCGCCGTCTTGGTCCGCGTCGGCCGTAAGCACCGCGTCGTCGGCCAGCAAAACGGCCTGTGCCTGACCTGCTTCGGCACCGGCGACGCCCCCACTGACTGAAAACCGCCGGGACCGGGCGGCCGGCGTTCACGTCCCGCCCCGTCCCGGCCTCCACCCCGCAAAGGAGGTGAAGACCATGAACCGCTCGATCCGCCCGGACGCCGTCCTCGTACAGGCCGTGATTGCCGGTGCCCTGTCCTTCGCCCACCTGCACGACCTCGCCGCCGCGGCCGGGCAATCCGGCTGGAAGGCCTGGGCCTACCCTATTAGCGTCGACCTGCTCTTGGTGGCCGCCTGGCGTCGGCTCCGCAGCGATGGCCCGTCCCGGCTGGCCTGGTGCTGGTTCCTGATCGCCCTGTTCGCCTCGCTCGGCGCCAACGTCGCCACCGCCGGATTCCTCGACCTCGCCCACCCTCCGGCCTGGCTGCGCTTCGGCGTCGCCGGATGGCCCGCCCTCGCCTTCCTCGGCGGCACCCTCCTTGCCCACACAGCCAGGGACGGGGTGCCGGTTCCGCCGGAGCCCGCAGCTCCTGTTCCCGCACCTGAACACGTCGAGCAGAACCCCGCCTCGGAGCCGGCCGCGCCGGTGGCCTCTGGCGACCAAGCCCCGGCCCTTCCAGCCGCCGACCCGACTCCATTGCCTCCCGTCCCAGCCGCGCTGGTCGCCCATGCCCGCAAGGTCGCCGACGACCACCACGCCCGCACCGGCTCTCGGATCGACGTCGACACCCTGCGCGCTCGACTCGGTGTCCCGCCTCACCTCGCGGACGCCATCGCTGCCCAACTCACCTGACCTGAGAGGAGAACCCCCCTCATGCCTGCCCGTGACTTCTTCCACTCCGTGATGCGGATCGGCCCGGTGCAGATCGGCACCCACCGTGACCGCAACGGCCGCACCAAGCATGCCGCCGTGTGCACCGCTGACCGCTGCGGCTGGTCCGCCGACTTCTCCAGCTCCTCCGCCGCCCAGCTTGCCGCCCGTACCCACCGCTGCAAGGCCCTCTAGGAGGCCACCGCCATGGACGTCCCGCTCTGGCTCGCCTTGCTCGTCGTCGGCTACCTCGGCATCAAGCTCATCCGCCCGCCCTGGTGGCTCGTCGCCGTGCTCCTGCTCGGCGGCTACCTCCTCGCCGACAGCCTGCTCGCGCCTGTCATCGACACCGCCGTCAAGTAACCGACTGTGAAGGGAGAACCGCCATGCTCCGCCCGAAGATCCCGACCAACCCCACGCCGACTGGCCTCGTCACCCCGCCCGCCCTGGTCGAACCGACTGCGGCTGTCGAGCAGACCCCGACCGCGGCGCCCGCTCCGGTCGTGCCCGCGCCGTCCCGGCCCACGATCCAGCTGACCCCCGGCGCCCTGGTCGCCGTCATCGGCGGCGGCACCGCCGTGGTCCTGGTCGTCGGCGCCGTCCTGGTCTCGATGCTCCTGGCGGTAGCCGTCACCGCGGCATCGGTCGCCGTGTGCGCGCTCGTCGTCCGCTCGCTGCTCGCCTCCGAGGCGAAGCGCCGCTGACCGGCCCCCGGAGCGGCCTCTACCGCCAAGTGTCGTCCGCTCCGGGAGCCGTGCCCCTGTCCGAACCACAGATCCGGAAGGAAGCACCATCATGACCGACCGCACCCGACCCACGCCCCGCATCTGCCCGGCCTGCGACGGCTTCGCCTCGGCCGCCATCTCCCTCGGCGGCCGCGACTCCCGCGGCCACCTGCGCACCATCACGGTCCATTGCCGCGACTGCCACGGCACCGGCACCCTCCCTGCCCGCACGGCCACCCTCACCGGGGGCCGGGCATGAACGACCTCACGATCACCGCGCACCTTGAACCCGACACCCGCACCCGCGTCGCTTGCTTCCCGGACATGGGCGCCGACAGCGGGGGCCGCTTCGTGACCCTGCGCATCGGCGGCGGCTCGGTAGAGATCGCGCTCATCGCCATCCCGGGCACCGCTGAAGTCCTGCGCGCCCTCGCCACTGCCGCCAGTGAGGCCGCCGGCGAGCTGGACAGCATGACAGCTCTGCCAGAGGTGATTGCATGACCGACTCCGCGACCTTCGCTGGCCTGGACCCGATCAGCCTGGGGGACCTCCTCCGGGTGGCCGGGTCTCCGGGCTTCGACCGCTGGCAAGACCAGATCCGCCGCACCGGCGGCTGCGCCAACCCCATCCACCTCATGGGCTGGACGCTCCATAAGGACAAGGTGACCGGTGAGACCCTGCACCACTACACCACCGCGTCCGAGCCTGGGGGGCGCCTCCGTGTTGCCTGCGGCAACCGACGTGCCTCGCGCTGCCCCGCCTGCGCCTGGACATACGCCGGAGACACCTACCACCTGATCCGCGCGGGCCTAGCCGGAGATCCGGACAAGGACATCCCGAACACCGTCCGCGACCACCCGCGGGTCTTCGCCACCCTCACCGCACCCTCGTTCGGCCCCGTCCACAACCGGCCCGACAACGGCACGTGCCGCTGTGGTGCCCGTCACGCCACAGATGACTCGGCCCTCGGCACCGCCCTCGACCCTGCCTCCTACGACTACGCGGGCGCTGTCCTGTTCAACAACCATGCGAGCGACCTGTGGCACCGCTTCGTCAATCGGCTTCGCCGCGAGATCTGCGCCCGCGCCGGGCTGACACAACGCGAACTCGCCGAGACATGCCGAATCTCCTACGGAAAGGTCGCCGAGTTCCAGAAGCGGGGCGCCATCCACTTCCACGCCGTGATCCGCCTCGACGGTCCGGAGGGACCCGAGTCCCCACCACCGTCGTGGGCCTCGGTCGCGCTCCTTACCGACGCCATCCGCGCTGCCGCTGCGCACTCGTACAGCAGCGTGAGCGTCCCGGCATCCGGCGATCAACCGGCCCGTACCTTCCGCTGGGGCCGGCAGCTCGACGTCCGGCCGGTGAAGGCTTTCGGGGACGGCTCCGACATCACCGAACAGGCCGTGGCCTCGTACGTCGCCAAGTACGCGACCAAGGCCGCTGAGAACACCGGCACATTAGACCGGCGCATCGGCGAACTCGCCGAACTCGACCGCCACGGCGTCCCCGACCACGCCCGGCGCCTCATCGAAGCCTGCAAAACCCTTGATCCGCTCTACCCGGACCGCCGTCTGTGGGCCTGGGCGCACATGCTCGGCTTCCGTGGCCACTTCTCGTCCAAGTCCCGCCGCTACTCGACCACGCTCGGCGCCCTTCGGCAGGCCCGCGCAGACTTTCGCGCCGAGCAGGAGCGCGAAGCCCTCGGCCTCGTCGACCGCGAGCCGGACACCGTGCTCGTACTCGCCGACTGGCAGTACGCCGGACACGGCCATACGCCCGGCGAATCTGCCCTCGCGGCGTCCATCGCTCGCGACATTCAGACCAACCGAGAGACCGCCCGCGAAGAACTCGCCGCCCTGGGAGGAGACTGACGTGAATGACGAGCTGATGACCGTGCCGCAGATCCTCGCCGAGCTCGGCGGCGTTTCCCGGCGTACGTTCTATCGATGGCGCGAGCTGGGGCAGGGACCTGCCGCGTTCAAGCTCCCGAATGGTGAACTGCGGGTGTGGCGGAGCGACTTCCGGACGTGGCTGCGGCAGTTGGAGGCGGCTGCGTGAAGTCGCTCGACGTGAAGGTCTGGGGTGTCCGTAAGAGGGACACCAAGACGCCCTCTTATGGCGTCCGCTGGTATGTGGCCGGGAACGTCTTCTCCGAGACCTTCCGGACCAAGGCGCTCGCCGAGCACTACCGCGCCAAGCTCATGCGGGCCATGCGCGAGGGCGAAGAGTTCGACACGGAGTCGGGACTCCCGGGTTCGATGGAGCAGCAGAAAGCCACGCTTTCGTGGTACGACTTCGCACTGAAGTACCTCGCTATGAAATGGCCGCACGCTGCCCCCAATACGCGGGATGCGATCAACGAATCACTGACCAGCGTTACGGTGGCGCTCCTCGACGAGCGTCCGGGACGGCCGTCTGATGACGTGATCCGTAAAGCCCTGCGGAACTGGGCTTTCGTCCTCCCCGGCCCCGACCATCGGGAAGTGCCGGACGAGGCCCGGAATACGCTGCATTGGGTCGCCAAGGCTTCCCGTCCGCTCGCCGACCTGGCGGAGCCGGCCACGGCCCGCGCCGTGCTCGACTCGTTGAAACTCAAGCTCGACGGCACGGCGGCGGCTGCGGAAACCGTGCGGCGTAAGCGACGCACACTCGTCAATGCTGCGAACTATGCGGTTGACCTTGGGGAGTTCCGCGAGAATCCCATTTCGGCTGTCCGGTGGCAGAAACCCAAGGTCTCCAATCAGGTGGACCCGCGCGTCGTGGCGAACCCTGAGCAGGCCCGGAACCTACTGGCTGCCGTCTCTTACGTCGGAGGCTACCGGCGGGCTCGTGGCCGGCGCCTGGTCGGCCTGTTCGCCGCGATGTACTTCGGTGGCCTCCGGCCCGCTGAAGCGGTCGGCCTGGCGGAGACTGACCTTGTCCTCCCCAAGACGGGGTGGGGCTCGGCTCTGCTCCACAGGACCCGGCCCTCGGCTGGCAAGCAGTGGACCGACTCGGGGGAGACCCACGATGACCGGGGGCTCAAGAACCGGCCGAGCGAGGACGTCCGGCGCGTGCCCATTCCGCCCCAGCTCGTCGCCGCGTTCCGGGAACACCTCGACACCTTCGGCACGGCCGACGACGGCCGGCTCTTCTTCACCGAGAAAGGCGCCGTGGTCCCGTCCTCGACCTACTACCGCGTGTGGCAGGAGGCCCGGGTCCTCGCGCTGCCGCCGGCCGCGGCTGCCTCGCCGCTCGCAAGTCGGCCGTACGACCTTCGGCACTCGGCGCTCTCGACCTGGCTCAACGCGGGTGTCGATCCGACCGAGGTAGCCGAACGTGCCGGCAACAGCGTCGAGGTCCTACTGACCCGCTACGCGAAGTGTCTCGACGGGCGCCAAGAGGTCGCCAACCGCCGCATCGAGGACCTGCTACGCGAGTACGAGTGACACCACTGCCCACATCCGAGGCCCCTGGCATGGCGTCCAGGGGCCTCGTCGTTTGTGCTGCCCGTCAAATAGATCCGGCGGCCTGGGATCGTTCTGCGGCGAGTAGGCGCTCCAGGTTGATCCGCGCGCTGTCGAGTTCGGCGAGCATCTGCATACGGGTTTGCTCGAAATGGGGCTCGACCTCGACGCCGAGGTCATGTCGCAGAGCGCAGCAGGTACACGCCATCGGACAGCGGGCCGCTGAACCATGCCTTTGCCCGCGAGTACGCGTCGCTGAAGTCGGAACTGCTCGGCAACTGCTTGACGACTGAGTACCCGACTCCGAGTGACCTGTTGAGCGCCGAGGCTATTTGCAGGATGTCCTTCGCGAGTGCCATCTGCCCCTGGGAGTACTGGTCGGCCCAGGCCTCCTTGGCGGCGTCGAGGGGTGCCGGGTCGACGCTTTCACCGCGTTCGGCTGCTTGGACGGCGTCTCGGGCGGCGACCCGGTAAGCGCGAGCTGCGGTGTTCAGACGGGCATAGAGATCACGCTTGGCCTGCAGCGCTTGCTCATCGCGTTCCTGCTCTCGTTGACGGTCGGCACGCTGGTTTTGCTCCGCCGCTTGGGCCCGGCTGGCGCGCTGGCTGAGAACTGCTCCACCCAGGGTCCCGCCCAGTGTTCCTCCGACGCTAATGAGTGCGACGGCAAGCGTGGTCACATCCACGAGATCCCCCAACTCGTCTGTTTCTCTGTCCGCCGCAGGCAGCGACTGAAGACGGCGCCACAGCCCTCAGTCATTTTCATGCTCCCCACCCACGGCATAGGGTCCAAGAGCGGGACGATGAGATTGAGCAGCAGCTCTGCTCGACTCTAAGGAGTCCACCTGCGGGAATGCTCCAAGATCCCGTCCACAGCTCGTCCACGGACGCCGACATACGGCCGCTCCGAGCGGCATACGCCTGCACATACACGAAGACCCCGGCCTCAGCGTTTCCGCTGGTGACGGGGTCTTTGGGCACCTCATACAGGGTGCCCCCGGCAGGATTCGAACCTGCGCACACGGCTCCGGAGGCCGTTGCTCTATCCCCTGAGCTACGGGGGCGTGTCGGTCGCTGTGTGGCAGCGACGGGTAGAACCCTACCAGTTCTCGGGGGGTCCTCATGAACAGGTATTTCCTTCGAGTGTGGAGCGGGCGCGGGGGGCGCACGCGTGGCGCGGTGGATTCGCGGTTCGTCCTGGTGCGTCATGGATTCGTCACACACAGTGTTGACGGCCACACGTACGGCCCTTTCCCCGCAAGGGGCGGAAGTCGGGAAAACCCGGACGCGGTGGTGTGGGCGGACCTACCCTCGATGTGTGCCAGGCGCGTCGGGTCGGGTGCTTGTTGTCGATGACAACAAGGTCATCCGGCAGTTGATCAGGGTCAACCTCGAGCTGGAGGGCTTCGAGGTCGTGACCGCGGCCGACGGTGCCGAGTGTCTCGACGTCGTCCAGCAGGTCCGCCCCGACGTCGTCACGCTGGATGTCGTCATGCCTCGCCTCGATGGACTGCGCACCGCCGCGCGGCTGCGTGCCGAGCCTCATACGCGCGATCTGCCCCTTGTGATCGTCAGTGCCTGTACGCAATACGAGGTGGAGAACGGGCTCGATATCGGCGTGGACGCCTTCCTCGCCAAGCCCTTCGAGCCCGCCGAACTCGTACAGACCGTCCGGCAGTTGATGGAGCGGGAGCGGGAGCGGGAGCGGGAGTGGCGTGGTGGCCGCGGCTCCGAAGCCGAGTCCGGCACGGATGTGGATACGGAGGCGGAGGCGGAGGTGGACGCGGAGGTCGAGGCCGGATCCAGTGTCGGCGCTGAAGCCCAGCGTGCAGGGCACAGCGGCGCCTAGCCTTCTGGCACACCGGGGCCCGGCCTCCCTCGCCCTTCTGGGCACACCGGTGCCCGGCCTCCCTCGCCCTTCTGGGCGCAGCAGTGCCCGGCTGACTGGGCACACCGGCGCCCCGCCTTCTAGGCGCACCGGCGCTCGACTCGGATCCCGGATCCCGAATCCCTCCCGGATCGGCTCTCCGGCCACGGTCCACCATCCGGAACCTCCGAAACCAACTCGCCTACCCACCCCCCTCCTCCCATACGCTTGTCCCCGTGACCCCCGTCGAGCTGTCCCGTACCGTGCTGCGCGCAGTGCGTCGTGCTGTGGATGACGGGGAGCTGAGCGTGGCCGTGCCCGCACGGGTCGTGATCGAACGGCCCAGGCCGGGCGGGCGCGGGGACTACGCCAGTAACGTCGCCCTGCAGCTCGCCGGTGCCGCCGGCGCGGCGCCGCGCCAGGTCGCCGAGATCCTGCGGGAGCGGATTCTGCGGGACCGGCTGCACGGCGCGCCCGGGATCGCCGGTGTCGAGATCACCGGGCCCGGGTTCCTCAACTTCACCCTCGACGGAGCCGACGCCGCGCTCGTACGTGACGTCCTCACCCAAGGGCTCCGGTACGGGCACAGCGCCGCCCTCGGCGGGGAGCGCATCGACGTACGCATTCCCGCGCACGAGCTGCGAGCCGAAGTTGTCGCCGACGCCGTCTCCCGCATCGTCGCCGCCCTCGGTGGTCACGTCGGCGTCGTCCACGTCCCGCCCGGCCGCCGAACGGCAGACCCACCCGGCCCAGTCGATGGCCACGCCGATGCCGATACCTATGCCGGTACCGGTGCCGGTACCGCTGCCATGAGTCTCCATCCCGTCACCTACGCCGGTGCCGGTGCCGGTGCCGATGTCGTACGTCTCCATCCCGTCCCCGCGCCGCCGCCGTCGACGCCGC
>NZ_LOHS01000075.1 GCF_001642995.1 Streptomyces jeddahensis | reverse complement strand
GGGGACGTGGCGGGATGTGCGCCCGCAGCGGCTGGCGCAAACTCCGGGTGACCCCAGACAACTACGGCTAGGCGCCAGACCGAGGACGTACATCCCGGCGCGGCCCCGACCCACCCACCGGCAGGTGGCGCACCGCCGACCAGCGGGGCCCTCACCACCGATCCGGATGCGCCGTCGCGTACCGCTTGGCGGCCTGGATCAGCTCCGGCGCAGCCGCGGGCGCCTCATCGCGATGACGCTCGGCCCACTTCGTGACGTACGGACACAGCGGCGCGACGGGTACGCCCTCGCGTCGGGCGATGACGTACAGCTCGCGCGCCAGTGCCCCGGCGATGCCCTGCCCCTCGTGGGCGGGTTCCACGACGGTGTGGAGCGGTACGAGGGCGCGCCGGGGCGACTCCAGCTCCAGGTAGACGATGTGGCCCACGACGTCACCGCCCGCGTACGCCTCGAGGCGGCCCCGCGGACGATCGTCACAGATCTCGATGTCACTCATCGGTTCTCCTCAGGCGGGACGGAACTGCGGCACTACGGCGACCGACGCGACGGTACGACGAGAGACGGCGGCACGGCGAGACGGCGTCAGGCAGAGGCCGGTAGGCCGGGGGCGGTGGTCAGACCGTGACGGCGGCCATGGCCTCGGCCGGGGCCGCCACGGCCTGCGGGCTGCGCTCCGTACCGCTGCCAGGCACCGGCTCCGAAGGGTCCGCGCCGAGCGCCACGATCCGGTTCGCCTCGTCCACGTGCACGACGCGCGGCCGCAGCGCACGGGCCTCGGCGTCATCGACCTGGGCGTAGCTGATGATGATCACCAGGTCGCCCGGGTGCACCAGATGGGCCGCCGCGCCGTTGATCCCTATGACGCCGGAGCCGCGCTCCCCCTCGATGACGTACGTCTCGAGCCGGGCGCCGTTGGTGATGTCGACGATGTGCACGAGTTCGCCGGGGAGCAGATCCGCGGCGTCCAGAAGGTCGGCGTCGATGGTGACGGACCCGACGTAGTGCAGGTCGGCCTGGGTCACCGTGGCGCGGTGGATCTTGGACTTGAACATGGTACGCATCATCGAGGTACTCCCGGATCTAGGCTCCCTGCCTGCGTTTTTGCAGGTCAAGGGCGGTTCCCTACCCTACAACGAGTCGCATGTTCGGGCAGCATTCCCCCAGGTTTTTCAGGACGCATGCTGACCACTTGCTGACTTTTCTGATGCATCGTCACGCAACTACAGGAGGGCTTCACGCCCTCTCCCGGACGCCACCGCGACGACGGCACAAGCCTACGCAGCACCCCGCCAAGGGCGTCCGTGATCACCGTCACTCCGGCGGTCTGGGCGGCCTCAAGGAGCCATCTTGCCCCTAGAACCGCAGTCGCACCCCGACGAGAGCCGCCCCGAAATCAGCTCGTCGCGCAGGCGCCATCGCGTCGAGCCCGTCCTTATGGATACTTCTGAGGTCGCTGGCGTTGCTCAACATGTCCACGAGCTGGGTCTATAGGGAGGCATCGAAATTGGGCTTGAAAGATCCCTGGCCCCCTTCCCGTCCGTCGACCGCGTGTCAAACCACCGGTGGTCTCCTGGAGCAGGGTGTCCCCGGCGAGGTGCTGGTCGAAGGTCTCGATGCCGCTGCGCGCGGCCAGGGCCCGTACGCGCTCCTCGCCGTCCCAGAACCAAGTGGCGCCCAGGTCGAGGCCCCGCTCGGGGTGAGATGTAGAGGCGGAGAACAGGCGGCCGCCGATGCGGTCGCGGGCCTCCAGGCAGACCGTGGCGCGGCCGGCGACGTGCAGCGCGGTGGCCGCGGCCAGCCCGGAGGCACCGGCGCCGATCACGATGACATCGTGCTGTCCTGGTGGGACATGTGTGGCTCCATTCTGAGCAGGCTGAACCCCCGCTGTTGTCGGTGGCTCCGGCATCAGGCTTCTGAGGTGCCGAGCCGGGGGTATGGGGGCAAGGCAAGGGGCCGCCCGCCGCGTGGCTGAGGCGTGGGGTGGGCGGAAGCGGCTGGCTACGTGCCGCTGGCGGCGGCAGTGTCCAGGACGATGCGGAAGCGGGGAGCTCCGGAACGCAGCCGGGTGACGGCTTCGCCGGCCTTCTCCAGCGGCATGCGCTCGAGCATCGGGCGCACGCCCTTGGTGACGGCGAAGGCCATGGCTTCCTCCGCTTCGCGCGGGCTGCCGGTCAGGTGGCCGGTGAGGGTGTGGCCGTTCATGACGAGCCGGGCCGCTGGAACGGTCACGGAGCGCGCGTCGACGCCGACGAGGGTGAGCTGCCCGTGCACGCCCAGGCCGGTGAGCAGCTCGTCCACGGGGGCGGTCGAGGAGGCGGTGTAGACGATGAGGTCGGCACCGCCGAGTTCCTTCAGGGCAGCGCCGGGCGCCTGGGCGGCGCTGACAGGACACCTTCGTCGTCATGTTGTGGACGAAGCAGCTCCTTTGATGAGGTCCGCCGCTCTGCGCAGGCCGTCGCGGCGGCGTATCTCCGCTCCCACGTCGGCCAGCCGCTTCCGCAGGGCATGGTCCGCGAGCAGACGCTCGACCGTCCTCGTCAGTTCCTCGTCCGTGAAGCGGTAGGTGTCCAGCCGGACGCCGAAGCCCAGCTCGTCCATCCGCTGGGCGTTGTCGTACTGGTCCCAGAACAGTGGTAGCAGCACCATCGGCTTGCCGAAGTGCAGGGCCTCCGTCGTCGTGTTGTTGCCGCCGTGGGTGATGACGAGATCGACGAGCGGCAGGATCGACGTCTGGGGCAGGAACTCCGCGCCCCACATGTTGGACGGGAGCTCTATCTCCTCGTGGAGCGGGCCCTTGGACACGATGTAGCGGTGCGGGGTCCCGGCCAGCACGCCGATGACGCGGCGCATCAGTTCCACGTCCGCCGAGCCGAGTGAGCCCAGCGAGAAGTAGATCAACGCGCCGTCGCCGTCCCGCAGTTCAGTGGGCAGCTCGAACTTCTCGTCCGTCTCGCGCACTGAGGAGTCCAGCCGGTGCCAGGACGGGCCGAGCGCGCGCTCGTAGTCCGCGGCCTCCGGGTACACGTAGAGGTTCGTTGCGCCTTCGTGAATGAAGTCCAGCTCGGGCAGGGCCGGGGCTCCCTGCTCCACCACCCACGCGTTGAACTCCTCCCAGAGCGCGCGGTGCGAGCGGTCGTACGCCTCCCGGAACTGAGCCCATCCGGAGCGGTCCGCCGCCGGATAACCGGAGAAGACCGGGGGCACGTCTCCCGTTCTCAGCTCGAGGGGGTTGCAGGACATGATGCGTACGAACGGCTTGCCTGCGGTCAGCAGGGCAGGGAAGCAGACGACGTTGTCCTCGACGATCACATCGGGCTGGACCCGTTCGATGATGCCCCGCAGCTGCGGCTCGCAGTACTTGACGCCCGCGATGAGCTCCTCCCAGACCGGCTTGATCCAGGTCTCCAACTGCTCGATGGTCGGCTTGCGGAACTCCGGGGCGGTGTCCCTGATGAAGTCCTTCCAGAACTGGCCCGCGTCCTGCTCGCCTTCCGACGGAGGCGCGAGGTCGACCAGGTCCTCCTCGAAGCCGAGCGCCGTGAGCTTGCCCTTCCAGGACGCCTCGGCGGCGAAGACGACGCGATGGCCGCGGCGGCGCAGGACATCGCCAATACCGACGCAGTTGTTGGTGGGTCCGTAGGCGCTCTCCGGTACGAACAGCACGGTGAGTCGGCGCTCGGTCATGGCTCTTCCCCCTCGATCGGACTGACAGGAGTGCTGGCGGGAACGTGGACGGCGGCGTCCGGCGGCCAGGACAGCGAGACCTGCTGGCCGGATATGACACGAGACGGGCCCTGGACGGCGACGAGCACCGGCCGGTCCAGGTCCGGGACACGCACGGCGAGGTGTGACGTTCCGCCGTGGAAGCTGACGTCGACGACCGTGCCCGTAAGTCGGCCGCCCCCGGCGTCGGGATCGCCGTCGCCGTCTCCTTCGCAGATACGGATGCTCTCCGGGCGTACCGCCGTGATGCCGTCCGGACCGGGAAAGAGGTTGTTCGCGCCGACGAAGCCCGCGACAAAAGCGGTACGCGGCCGTTCGTACAGCGTCACCGGTGCGTCGGTCTGCTCGATGCGGCCCGCGTTCATGACGGCGATCCGGTCGGCGAGCGACATCGCCTCCTCCTGGTCGTGCGTGACCACCAGGAAGGTGATGCCGACCTCGTGCTGCAGCCGCTTCAGCTCCAGCTGCATCTCCGCCCGCACCTGCTTGTCCAGCGCGGACAGCGGCTCGTCCAGCAGCAGCAACCGGGGCCGCTTCACGATCGCGCGGGCGAGCGCGACACGCTGGCGCTGTCCGCCGGAGAGCTCGTGCGGACGCCGGCGGGCGTACGCGGTCAGGCCTACGGTGTCGAGGACCGCGTCGACCCGTTCCCGTATCTCACGGCGCGGGAGCCGTTCCCGCTCCAGCCCGTACGCCACGTTCCGCTCCACCGACATGTGCGGGAAGAGCGCGAACGACTGGAACATCAGATTGACCGGGCGCCGGTGCGGCGGCACGGAGAGCAGGTCCTCCCCGTCGAGGGTGACCTTGCCCGCGTCCGGGGTCTCGAAGCCGGCGAGGACGCGCAGCAGGGTCGTCTTACCGCAGCCGCTCGGCCCGAGAAGCGCAGAGAACTCGCCTTCGCCGATGTCCAGCGAGACATCGTCCAGCGCCCGCGTCCGCCCGAAGCGGTGGCTGACGCCCTTGATCTCGATCATCCGGTCGCCTCCGGAGCGCCATGGGTGGTCGTACGGCTGAGCCGCTGCGCGGCGACGACTGCGGTGAAGCTGACCGCGAGCAGCAGCGTCGCGAGCGCGTTGATCTCCGGGGTGACGCCGAAGCGGACCATCGAGTACACGACCACGGGTAGGGTCGGCTCGGTCGGCGCGGCCGTGAAGAACGCGATGACGAACTCGTCGACGGAGAGCGTGAAGGCGAGCAGCGCTCCGGCTGCGACGCCCGGAGCGAGGGACGGCAGCGTGATGCGGACGAACGTCGTCAGCGGCGTCGCGCCCAGATCCCGGGATGCCTCCTCCAGAGAGGGATCTGTGTGCGCCAGCCGGGTCCGTACGAGGGCGGCGACGAACGCGGTGCCGAAGACGGTGTGCGCGAGCAGCACGCTGTGCAGGCCGAGGGTGAGCTGGACGGCTGCGTAGAAGACGAGCAGACCGATGGCGAGCAGCAGATCGGGGACGACGGCGGGGAGCAGGGTCACCGCGTCCAGCAGCCGTGAACGCCTGTCGCGGCCCGCGCCGACCGCGAGCAGGGTGCCGAGCACGGTGGACAGCGCGGCGGATCCGGCCGCGACGATCAGGGTGTTGACGAGCCCGTGCAGGATCTCGTCGTCGCCCGCCAACTCGCCGTACCAGCGGGGACTGAACCCCTCGAAGGCGTACGGGGAGTCGCCCGCGCTGAACGACATGGCGACGAGGACGACGACGGGCGTATAGAGGAAGAAGTACGTCAGCCAGAACGGAACCTTCACCAGCAGCCGGTGTCTCATCGGGTCGCGTACCTCCTCGCCGCCCACGCCTGCGCGAGGAGCAGCACCATCAGCACGGCCAGCAGAGCGAGCGCGAGCGCGGAGCCGAAGGGCCAGTCGCGGGCCTTGAGGAACTGGTCGCGGATGAGGTTGCCGACCATCACCGACCGTCCTCCGCCGAGCAGTTCGGGGACGACGAAGTTCCCGAAGCTCGGTACGAAAACGAAGAGGCAGCCGGTGAGGACCCCGGGGAGGGTGAGGGGAAGCGTCACCGTACGGAAGGTGGTCCATGGCCCGGCGCCCAGGTTCGCGGCGGCCTCGCGCACCTGCGGATCGAGCCGGACGAGGGACGCGTACAGGGGCAGGATCATCAGCGGCAGATACGCGTACAGCAGTCCGGTGACGACGGCGGCGTCGGTGTACAGGACGTCGACCGGACCGAGGCCGACGGCGCGCAGCGCCTTGTTGAGCCAGCCGGGGCCGCTGAGCAGCACGATCCACGCGTAGACGCGGATGAGGAAGCTGGTCCAGAAGGGCAGGACGACGGCGATCAGGGCGATCGTCTGCCGGCGGCGCGGGAGGCCGGCGATCACGTACGCCGTCGGGTAGCCGAACAGGAGGGCGAGGAAGGTGGTGAGGGCGGCGGTCCAGGTGGAGTGGAGGACGACGTCGGCGTAGAGGGGGTCGGCGAGGCGGGTGAGGTTCTCGATGGTCGGCTGGTACACGACACCGCCGAAGCGGCCGCGCCGGAGGAAGGCGTAACTCAGTACCAGGCCCAGCGGGACCACCATGAGGACGGTCAGGTAGGTCAGGCCGGGCCCGGTCAGCGGCCACCGCTTCATGAGCCGTGGCCCGGTCAGGGGCCACCGCTTCATGACCCGGCGGCTACCTCGGTCGACAGCCGGGTGTACTTTGTGGCCGCCTCGCCGACGTCGACGATGGACTCACCCTTCAGCAGCTCGGCCGGGGTCATACGCAGCGGTGCGTTGGCTTCGAGCACCTTCGGGTCGAGCTGCTCCATGGCCGCCTTGTTGGGCACCTTGTAGAGGATGTTCTCAGCGGCCCAGCTGTGGATCTCCGGGTCGAGGATGTAGTTGATGAGTGCGTGCGCGGCCTCTTTGTTCTTGGAGGACTTCAGTACGACCATCGTGTCCACCCAGAGGTCGCTGCCCTCCTTCGGCACGGTGAACTCGATCTTCGGGTCGCTGGTCGGGCACCAGCCGTCCCAGGCCTCGGCCATCGCCGACTCGCCCTTGGTCAGCCGGTCGCCGAAGGTGGTGTCGTCGTAGGCGAGCAGGTTCTTCTTGGCCTTGAGGAGCAGGGTGCGGGCGGCGTCGAGTTCCTGGTCGCTGGTGGTGTTGACGGAGTGGCCGAGCGCCTTGAGCGCAGGGAGGGCCAGCCAGCGCTCGGTGGTCATCATGGTGACCTTCTTCTTCAGCGCCGGCGGTGGGTTGAGCAGGTCGTTCCAGCTGGTCGGGGGCTGCTTCACGAGGTCGGTGCGGTAGCAGATCCCGGTCGTCCCCCAGGTGTAGGGGACGGAGAAGGTGTTGCCCTTGTCGTAGGCGAGCTTCTGGGCCTCGGGGTAGAGGTTCTTGAGGTTGGGGATCAGGTCCGCGTGGATGGGCTCGAGCAGTCCGGCCTCGTTCAGGGCCTGGGCGTACTGGCCGGAGACGAAGGCGACGTCGATACCGCTGTCGCTGTCGCCGCCCGCGCCGCCGGCCGTCAGCTTGGCCATGATCTCTTCGTTGGTGGCGTGGTGCGCGATCTTCACCGGGACGCCGAGGTCGTCCTTGACCCGCGCGGGGAGGTCTTCGGGGCTGTAGCCGTCCCAGATGGAGACGGTGAGGGACTGTTTGGTGATGTCGGCCTTCGGGTCAAGCGCGTCTGGGCCGTTGCTCCGGCTGCCTTCTTCTCCGCAGCCGGTGACCAGAAACAGGGCCAGCCCCGCAGCCACCGCTCCGACTGCACGTAAGCCGCGCATGCCACAACTCCCCCCGTTGAAACGCCGGTTGCGGCGTGAGTCTCGCATCACGTCGCAACTTCCACAACGGGGCGGTGATCAGGGTTCCTCAGACGGGCCGGACAACCCCGCCACGTACACCTCTGTTGCCCGTCCTGGGGCCTCCCCGTCCGATGCAGAGGCCGTCTGGGCGGTGATCACCGGCATGTACGAGGCGTACGCTGCCGGGACCGCGTGGCGATCGACGCGCGGCTGGATCCGGGGGCGACGACCTGGGATTCGGCGGCCGATGAGCTGCCGCTCGGCAACGGGGACCTGGACCGCCTGCGCGACGCGCGATCGGCGGCCGGGGGCTGTCCGGTGGAGACCAGCCTCGCCGCCTACGAACTGGGCAGTGCGGCCAGGAGCTGAGCCGGTCCCATCCGGTCGGCCCGTACGACGCTGCCGGGCTGCGCGACGCGCACGGCGGCCGTCGCGTTGGTGAACGCCCGGCCGAGCTCGGCAAGACCGGCTACCGGTCCGGCAACTGCCCCCGCGGTGGGCAGCAGCAGGCGGGCTCGGCGAGCGCCGTCCGCATTGAGAACGTGCGCTGGCTGTGCCTGGACATCGAACGCGACGACCCGGCGGAGCTGTACGAGGACGGATACGATCGCAAGGACATCCGTGCCGCGATCGACTTCCTGAACTGGCTCGATGAGAAGCAGCTCCCCCTGGCCGCGGCCGGCCAGGAGGACCTGGACCTCTGGCTCACCACTCACCCCACACGCCGGAGGGTCGATCGGAGCCTTCATCCGATGGGCCAGCGCCCGACGACTGACCAACAAGATGGCCCTCACGGCAGAGAGAACCGGCCTCCCAACCCAGCTCATCACCGAGGCCGCGCTGAACGAACAACTGAAACGCTGCCTGAACGACGACCAACTCCCCCACTTGCAGATTCTCCGCATCGCAGGGCGCTCGCCGACGGTCCGACTTGGAGTGGGCGTACTCGAGTGCGTCCAGAGTGGGATCAACCTGCCTTGCTCCAGGGCGAGTCAGGCTCGGACCGTTGATCTCGTGCCTCCTCGACCGTCACCGTCCCCGCCGCACCGTCGACCGTGATCACCTGGCCCGTGTGGATGTGCTCGGTCGCTCCCGGGACGCAGATCACCGCCGGGATGCCGTACTCCCGGGCCACCGTCGGCCCGTGTGCCATCACCGCGCCGGTCTCGGTGACGAGGCCGCCCGCCGTGAGGAACAGCGGTGTCCAGCCAGGATCGGTGGTCGGGGCGACGAGGATCTCGCCCGGTTCGAGCGCCGCGTGCACCGGATTGCGGACCACGCGGGCGCGGCCGGTGACCTTGCCAGGTGCGGCGCCCATGCCGGTGAGCGTCCGGTCGTCGGCCGTACGAGGTGGAAGCTGGGTCTCCACGTCCGTGCCGTCGGACAGCAGGGCCACCGGGACGGTACGGCGGCGCAGTTCGCGGTCGTACGTGGCGCGCCGGGCCGCGATCGTCTCCAAGAGCGTGTGCCGGTCGGCACCGCCCTCCACTGCCGTGCGCATTTCCGGCGGCGTGAGGAACATGACATCGTCCGCCTGCAAGAGCAGCCCCTGCGCCTGCAGTTCGGCGCCGATCAGGAGCAGCCTGCGGCGGCGGTCGCGCAGGGCGTAGAGCCCGGCGAACTTGCCCGCCTCGCGCAGACCCGTCAACTCCCGTGAGCGGCGCAGGAAGAAGCCGGCGACCCGGCCGCGCAGCCGGTGCGCACGCCGGGCGCGAAGGTCGAGTTCGGTCAGCATCGCCTCGGCCCGCGCTACGGCACGCTGGAACCGTACGTGCGGCGCCTGCTCCGGGTCGGTGACCTGCAGGCAGTTGGCCAGCATCGTGAAAACCGGCGTCGGATCCTCCGACCAGCGCGGCACACCGACGTCGACCTCGGCAGCGGACCGGTTGCCGTATCGGGCGAGAAAGCCGTCCAGGCCGAAGTCGGGCAGCTCGCCCGCCAGATAGGCGGTCGCGAGCTCCTGCGGTGGTGTGGTCAGGAGCTGGTCGCGGTACGCCTGTGCGCGCCGGGCCACCTCCCACAGCGCGAGGTCCATCTCGATCGTGACGTTGTACGGCATGCCGCCGAGCACCGTCCGTATCTCGTCGTCGCCCGCGACGCCCTTCAGCAGCGGCGGCAGCGCGGCCGAGACCACGAGTCCGCTGACCACCGGCCAGATGATGGCGTCGGTCCGCGTGCTCGACTCGTCCCCGACCAGGGTCAGTAGCTCCGCGGCCGTGGCCGGGTCCGTGACCGGCTCCCGCCGCAGCCGTTCGATCTCGTCGAACACCGTTGCTCGCGCCTTGGCGGGCCGGGCCAGCGCGCCGAGGATGCCCGCGACCGCCTTCGGGCCGGTCTTCAGCGCCGCCGCACTGCGCTTGCGGGCGGACTTCCGCGGTGCGAACCGCGGATCGTCGAGGAGATACTCGACCACCTGCTGCGCCCGCGGCCCGAAGTCGACCGCCATCAGCTTGACGAGGCGCTGCCGCGTCGAGGGGTCGCGCATCGCGTCGGTCAGATCCCCGTACAGCCGTCCGCCGATGTCGACGACCTCGACGGTGAGGCCGAACGAGGCGAGCATGCCCGCCACCATCGACTTCAGCGTCGACATGCCCATCGGGGTGGCGGGCTGGAGCATTCCCTGGACGTGACCGAACTCGACGTACAGGCGCGTGTCCGCCTGCCCGCTCGGCGGCGGGGCGGGGAACAGCGTGGTGATCGGGCGGGACTGCAGCAACCACAGCGTTCCATCGCCGTCATAGGCCCATTCGACGTCCTGTGGTGCGCCGAGGCCGTCCGCCAGCCGGGCGCCCGTCGCCCGCAGGTCCTGCAGACGGTCGGGGGAGAGGCACCCGTGGTCCGCCACCGCCATGCCGTTCAGTACGTAGTGGTCCGCCGACGACGTCCCGTCGACGACCGCTGTGCCGAGCCCCGGCGCCGCGTCGATCACGGTCTCGGCCCGCGAGCCGGTGACCGGGTCCACGTGATCTGGAGCGAGTGGCGCAACCCCGGCGAGGACAACGTTGACCTGCCTGAGTTCTGGTTCGATGCTCGGGAGTACCAGGCAGAGGTAGAGCGAGCCGTTGCGGACCAGAGCTGGGAGTGGCCAGCGCGCTTCGTTGGGCGACTGTTGGAGCTGGACCTCAGAGGGCGCGCTGGCTGGCTTGCACAGTGGGAATGTGAACTTGGCAGTGTGTCCGCCTGGTTTTGGGAACCCGACCAGATCAACCTCTTCCTCTTCCATCCGGGCCGCTCAGCCATTGGGGAAGACCGCCCATGGCTGCAGTCCCGGATGGTGCTTGACGTCTCCAGTGACGACCTGAAGGTCAGGCCGAAAGACTTGCTGAGCAACTCGTGGCGGGTGACCCACGTCAGACAGCCGAGGTCTGCGGCGGATCTCCGGAGTACGCCAGACAGCTCGGTTACCCGTGGCCGCAGCGGCGGAGGGTCTGAGAGGGCGGTTCCTGAGTTGATGTCCGTTTCTAAGTGACGCTTGGGGCAGGGGTGCTGGCTGCCGCGCCTGCTACTGCTTGCTGACGAAGTTGCCGGTGTCGGCTTCGGTGAGGACGCCGAGTCTGACCAGGCGCTTCAGCTTGCCCGGGTGCCTTCGACGTTCTTCGGCAGCACTTCGTGGCCGAGGGCCTGGCATACGTCCTTGGCCCGTAGGGGGCCGGTCGCCTCGTTGAAGACAGCGAGGATGCGCGGGTAGTCCGGGTGCTCGGGCAACTCCGGCGGGGATGCGGGGAGCCGGTCGGCGAGGCCGGTGACGGTCTTGCGGGTGATCGCGAGGTGCTCGAGGTGTGTCTCGGCCTCCCGCAGCTGGGCCTGTAGGTCATCGATCTGCGCACGAAGGTCGTCGGCCAGGGCCCGGGCGGCGTCCTTCTGAAGGTCCAGTGCCTGAAGGAGGGGACGGATGTTCATGCGCTCATCGCCTCTTGGCGCCAGGTGGAGGTGTTCGCGCCGGTGAGGCGGCGGATCATGATGTGGGACATCGCCCAGTAGACGCGGGAGGTGGAGGAGGCGGTGCGGTGCTCGTAGTCACGGACCAGGCGCCGGTGCAGTATCAGGATCCCGTAGGTCTGCTCGACCCTCCACCGCTTCGGCTGCGGCTGGAATCCCCGGTGCCCCGGATCGCGTTCGACGATCTCGACGTCGATGCCCAGTCCGGCGCCGTGCTCGACGACCTGGTTCTTGAAGCCCTGGTCGACCAGGGCTTTGCGGACGGTGTCGCCGGTGTGTTCGGCGACCTGGTCCAGCAGGACGATGCCCGCAGTGTTGTCGTGGGTGTTCGCGGCGAGGACGACGACCGCGATGACCAGGCCGAGGACGTCCACGGCTAGGCCGCGCTTGCGGCCCCGGCACCCGCTTGGCCGGATCGCGGCCGGTCGTGGAAGCGGGGACCCCGCTCGCCGTGTGGACACTCTGGGTGTCCAGCACCACCAGGGTCGGGTCCTCTAATCGCCGGGCGCGTTCACGGACCTGGCAGCGCAGGAGTTCATGGATGACCTGGTCGGTTCCGTCGTCCCGCCAGGCGGCGAAGTAGTAGTACGTCGCGCTCTTCTGCGGCAGATCGTGCGGGAGGTAGGCCCACTGGCAGCCGGTCCGCCCCTGGCAGAGGATCGCGTTCACGATCTCCCGCATGTCGTAGGCGCCCTGATGACCGCTGACCGAGCGGTGCCGGTCCTTCCACGCGGTGATCACAGGCTCGATCAACGACCACTGCTCGTCCGATAAGTCGCTGGGATACGGCTTCCGTTCACTCACCCCGCCAACCCCGACAGACCCCGCGTCGCGGACCTGCGGATTCCGTTCACACCCCACACCATCAGGCGACCACAAACCGACTCAAGGAATCACGAATCGCCCTCTAGGAGGGCGATTCGCCCTGGCCGGGCGTCTCAAGACGGTTGAAGCCAGCGAGGCGGGGCGAGATGGCGAAGGGGAAGGATTCGCCGTCGGGGGTCTTGATGGCCGCCACGATGTCGTGGTCCGGTGCACCGAATATCTCGAAGTGCTGCACGGTGCAGTGCTCCATCACCTCGCGGATGTACGGATCCGACAGCCGCCAGTGGGCGCGGATGGCATCGGAGTCGCGGTAGAGCTGGAAACTGTGCGCCAGCATCCGCTCCTCGTCGATGAAGACGTCCACCATGAGCTGGGGGCCGTGCTCTTGAGCGAATGCCACCGCCTGCGCGATGGCGTGCCGGAAGCCGTCGAGGTGGCCGTCGGTGATGCGCATGGTATTGCGGAAGAGAATGGTGCTGCTGTTTGTGGTCTTCATACGCCGAGTGTTGTACCTAAACCAAGGTTGAGGTCAAGGGTGCAGCTCAGCCGGGGCTATCGGCGTTTCTGCTGTTCAGTCCAGCAGCTGCTGCTCAGGCCCACGAACAGGTGAGACCGAGTAGCCGATCTAGCGGGCTGAGTACGAGACTTGGTGGGGCTGAGGAGCCGATTTGCGCTCGGCCTGCACACCACCCTGGCTCTCAGTCGACCTGAGCTGGGCGTTAGCCTCAGCGGATGATTCCTGCGCCCCCTCCGAAGGTCATCACGCGCCACCGCGACGGGCAGATCCGTGCCTATCTGAAGGGCCCCGGCGCTTTCGGGTCGCTGGAGCCCGCCGCGGTGTTCCAGCCGCGGGTCGGCGACGAGGTCGTGGAGTGGGCGGTGCGGCCTGATCTGGAGCGAGTCGTGTACACGACCCTGAACAGGGTCGTCTGCCTCACGCGCGCCGGTGACCTGGTGTGGGCGTCGGACTTCGAGCCGCACTCCGACGTGCGCCATGGCCACCGGCCTGGCTGTGCCCTCTCTCTGGACGGCCGGACTGTGTGGGTCTACCGGCCGGACGCGATGGCGGAACGTGGGGGCGGAGACCAGTGGGTCGTGCACGACGCCGAAGGCGGGGTGGTCCTCGTCCGCCGGGAGCTGGAGACGGTTGGGCATGGCGCCGGCCACCACGTGCACCCCGTGGACGGCAGCGTCTACCTCGACATCGGTGAGGGCCAGGACGGTGCCGTCATTCTCCGGGGGATAGTCGGGGCCGATGGCGAGCCGGAGTTCGTGACATACCCGTGGTGGGACCGCTGCCTGATCGACCTGGCGCCGGGCGGGCGGCAGTTCATGACCGTCGACCACGGTCAGCGGGACGTCGCCTTCCACCGCCACCCCAGCGGGGACCGGCTCTTCACTCTCTCCGTCGAGGCCTTCGGATATGACCCGGAGGAGACGTTCGTGGAATGGAGCGGTGGCTATCTGACCCCGGACACGGCCGTCGTCACCGTGGGCGGTGAAAGCCAGGATGAGGAGGAGTGGTACCGCTACCACCTGATCGACGTGAGGACGGGTACGGTCAGCGGCGACATCGCCGTCGACGTGGCCAGCCCGTACGAACTGGAGCTCCTGGGTGACGGCTCCTGGCTCACCGACGGCCCCGACGGTCACCCCGTCCGCTGGTCCCTCGTTCAGCACCCGGCAGGTTGAAGGGGCACACCGCACAGCACAGCGATGGGACCGCTACTCCGCCCGCCATCTGCACTGCCCAGACCCGCCAAGTCAGATGCTCAGCCGCTAGATCGGCTGCTCAGTCTCAACAGGACGGGGCCGCCCCGGTGTCCAGTCGACCAGGGCGGTCCCGCGTGGGTGAAGCTGTCAGGTGGTGGGTGGGCGAAGCAGGATGACGTTGCCTGGAGTCTGGCGGGCTTCGTTGACGCGCTCTTCTCTTGCGTGAGAACGGCGCTGGCAAGGGTGAGGTGGGGTCACCAGTTGGCGGAGTTCTTCGATCTCGGCTCTCTGATTGGCGATGGTCTTTTTGAGTTTGGGGCCAGGACGCAGCCGCGCCCAATGCTGACTGTTTGCTGACCTCAGCCCGGCAATCACGCCTCTGACCTGCGGGAGTGACAGGCTCTTTCCGGACTCATGCCGGGCCCGTGCCGCATGCCGGGTCCGTGCCGCCTGGCAGCTCCGGTTCCCGGTTCCTGCGCTTCTTTACGGGTGACCGTGTGCGCTGCCTGTCGGCGGGCCGCGTCAGCGGATGGTTCTCTCAGTGGGGCAACCCGACCGATTGAGGAACCTTGATCAACTTCAGCGTCACGGCGCTCGTCTTCGGTGTCGTCTTCCTCGCCGAGTTCCCGGACAAGACAGCGGTCGCGTGCTTCATCATGGGGACGCGCTACCGCGCCTCGTACGTATTCGCGGGCGTCGCCGCCGCTTTCGCGGTCCATGTCGCGCTGTCGGTGGCGGCAGGCAGCGTACTGACGCTCTTCCCGCGGCAGATCATCCGGGCGCTGACGGGTGTGCTCTTCCTCGGCGGCGCGGCCATGCTCCTGACGCAGAAGGACCGGTCCGATGGTGATACGGAGATCCGCAAGCCGGGGAGCCCCACCTTCTGGAAGGTCTCGGCGGCGGGCTTCATGCTCATCCTCGTGGCCGAGTTCGGCGACCTGATACCCAGATCTTGATGCTGAACCTGACGGCGCGCTACGGCGATCCGCTGTCGGTCGGGATCGGTGCGGTGCTCGCTCTGTGGACGGTGGCCGGCCTCGGCATCGCGTGCGGCAGGGCGCTGACGGAGAAGGTACCGCTGCATCTGATCACCAAGGTGGTGGCGCTGCTGATGCTGGGGCTGGGTGTGTGGAGCCTGTACGAGGCAGCGGCCGGGTGAGACGACGAGGAGTGACCGGTGCTCCCTGGCCAGCCCTCGGCGCAGGGGCGGTTCGTCTCCAGGTCCGGTCCGGAGGCGGGCCCGGGACGGTCCCCTACGTGTCGCTCTCGACGTATCGCCCTCATGGACAGGGCGACGGGCCGAGACCCGGTGAGAGCAGACTGAGGCGGGACAGCGCCGCGCTCAGCCAGGCGGCCCGGACGGCGGCGAGTGCGGCTGGAGCCGACTGCGGCGGCGCCGGCTCCTCGGGTTTCTCGGGTGTCTCGGGGTTCTCGGCTGCGGAGGTCAGCCAACCTGTACGGGCCAGGCGGTGCGCGAGGGGCTTCAGCGGTGCGTGGAGGAGCGTGGCGCCGGTGATGGCCGTCAGCGCGATGCCCCAGCCGATGGGGCCCAGCGGGGTGGATCCGAAGAAGTGGCTGATGCCCGGGGTCTGGATGATGCCGACGAGCACGGCGGCCGAGCCGATGGTGGCGGCGAGCACCTGGCGGTCAGCGCCGCCGCTGGTGAGGGTCTGTGCGAGCTGGGTGCCGACCACGGCAGCCAGCGCCACCGTGCCGGCGCGGCGTTGCGTGCCGGTGAGTCGTGCGACCGTCCAGGCCAGCCCCGCGCCGAGGGCGGTGGTGAGCCCGCGCTGCACCATCTCCTGGGTGAGTGCGGCGCCCAGCGACTGGTGGGGTCCTTCCTCGAGCAGCTGCTCTCCGGAGCTCTCAGCCGGAGTGCGTACGGCGATGGACAGTGCGGGGGCGAGGTCGGTGAGGAGGTTGACCAGCATGATCTGACGGGCGCTCAGCGGTGAGCTGCCGGCCAGCGCGGAGGCGAGCACGCTGAACGTGACCTCACCGAGGTTGCCGCCGATCAGGATGGCCAGCGCGGTCCTGACCGAGGTCCACATCGCACGGCCCTCGGTCAGGGCGGTGACGATCGTCTCCAGGCGGTCGTCACCGATGACCAGATCGGCTGCGGCCGTTGCCGCGGGAGTGCCGCGCCGTCCCAGGGCGATACCGACGTCGGCCAGCCGGATGGCGGGGGCGTCGTTCGCGCCGTCGCCGGTCATCGCCACGACCCGTCCGAGACGCTGGAATGCCTGGACGATGCGGACCTTGTGCCGCGGGGTGCACCGGGCGATCACATCGACCTTCGGCAGCAGCACGTCGAGCGCGTCGTCGTCGAGCTCGTCCAAGTCGGCCCCGGTGCGCACGGTTTGCTCCGGCTCGCCGGTGACCGACGCCGCGATGGCCTCCGCGGTGGCGGCGTGGTCCCCGGTGAGCAGGACCGTGTGCACCCCGGCCGCGCGCAGCCGGGCGGTGGCCGGCGCCGCCCCCGGGCGCACCGGGTCGGCCAGCACGACGAAGCCGATGAAGACGAGGTCCCGCACCGCCTCGTCGGTGAGCTCCTCGCCGGTACGCATGGTCCGTTCGGCCACCGCCAGGACGCGCCGGCCTGCACCGGCGAGCTCCTCGGTGGCCAGGGCGAACGCCGTACGCGCGGCGTCGTCGAGCGCGGTCTCCGCCCCGTTCAGGCGCCTGCTCCGGCAGCGGGCCAGCACGATCTCCGGGGCACCCTTGATGCTGAGCAGGGTGGAGCCGAGCGCCCGGCCCGCCGTGGCGTGGTACGCGCGGGAGGGGTCGAACGGCAGGGTGCCGGTGCGCCGCCAGCGGGGCGCGCCGCGGCTGACCGACACCCGAGCCCGGCGGGCCCCGGCGTCCACCGCCCGGTCGGTCTGGTGGGCCATCGGCTCGGACTGCCGGGCGGCGGGGGTGGCACGCAGCGCGGCGGCCAGGACCGCCTTGTGCCGCAGGCCGAGCCGGTCGACGGGAAGGATGCCGTCCCCGTCGCTGACGGCGACGAGCTGAAGGTTGCCCTCGGTGAGGGTGCCGGTCTTGTCGAAGCACAGCACATCGGCCCGGCCGAGCGCCTCGATCGTGCGCGGGTTGCGCACCAGCGCCCCGTGCTCGGCCAGGCGGCGCGCAGAGGCCAGTTGGGCTGCGTTGACGAGGAACGGCAGCCCTTCGGGGACCGAGGCGACAGCCAGGTTGACCGCCGAGGCCAGGCTCTCGGAAAGCGGGCGCCCGTGCAGCAGCCCGGCCCCGGCCACCGCCGCCGCGGAGGCCGTCGCCACGGGCAGGCTGGACTTGGTCAGCGACGACAGCCGCGCTTCGACGCCGGTCACGGGCGCCGCCTCCCGCGCGGTGGCCATGGTGCGCCCGACCTCGGTGGCCGCTCCCGTGGCCACGACTACGGCGACCGCCTCCCCCGCGGAGACGGTGGTGCCCTCGTAGAGCATCGAGCGGCGGTCGGTGAGATGGGATGCGACCACCGGCGCCGGATCCTTGGTCACGGGCAGGGACTCGCCGGTCAGCGACGACTCGTCGACCTCCAGCCCCTCGGCCTCCAGCAGGCGGCAGTCGGCGGGCACCACGTCCTCGGGTCTCAGCAGGACGACGTCGCCGGGCACCAAGTCCTCCGCGGTGACCAGCCGCTCGCGGCCCCCGCGCCGCACCCGTGCCCCGACCGCGGAGCGGGCGGTCAACTCCGCGAGGGCGCGCTCGGTCCGGACGCGCTGGACACCGCCGACGAACGCCGACGTGGCGGTGATCGAGGCGACCAGCGCGGCGTCCGCGCCGGATCCCACGGCGGCGGCCAGGGCGGCCCCGCCTGCCAGCACCGGCGTCAGCGGGTTGGCCAACTCCTCGACGAACGCCGACAGCAGGGTGGTCCGCGGCGCCGCACCCGTCCGCGCCGGACTCTTGGCCCGCACCTCGGCCTCCGCCGCGGAGAGTCCGTCGCTGCTGGTGCGCAGCCGATCCAGGACCCGGGCGGGAGGCATCAGGTGCCAGGGCACGGTCTCCACGGAGGGGGTGATGGGCCGGGAGCACAGCTGCCGTGCGCGCCAGGCCCCGAGGCAGAAGGCGATCCCCCCGGCGGTGTTGCACGCCGCCTGTCCGCGCGAGCACGCCTCGGCAGCCGGTGCCCGCATCGCCGTGACCGCGCCGATACCGCTGCCGCCTGCGGCCAGCAGCGCGCTGTCCCGGTCGACCTGGCGGGCCACGCCCACGCCGGTCAGGATCAGCGCGACCGCGTCCAGGTCGGTGCCGACCAGAAGGTGAGCGCCCCAGGGCGGCGGCTCCCCTTCCCGGTGGACGCCGATACCGCAGTCGGATGCCCCGAGCGCACGTCGGTCCGCCGACACCAGCAGCACCACCGCGCCATCCGCCTGCAACGCGCGCACCGACGCAACCAGGTGACCGCCCGCGGGCACCATCGCGTCGACGAACCCGAGTTCCGCATACGGCTGGTCGCTGGCGAGGACCACGCGGATCCCCGAACGGTGGGCCGCCGCCGCCAGGGCCTGCGCGCCCGGAAGCATGGGCACCGCCGCCCCCGCGACGCCCACCAGGCGGCGCCGGAAAGCCAGGCCCAGTACGCGTTCACTGCCCCGGCTCCGCAGCCGGTCCGCGGCCCTGCGACCCGTACGCCCCGTCAGATCCAGGTTCTCCAGCGGGCCCAGCTCCCAGCCTTCGCTGTCACGGTGGACCTGCGACGGCGCGGCCGGATCGAAGAGCGCGAAGAGCCGGTCGGACACCTCTTCGAGCTCGGCGCCGTCGAACAGCACCAGGTCGGTCAGTTCGTGGCGGCCGCCGCGCAGCACGTCCACGTCCAGGAGCACCGTGTCCACCTGGCCCAGGCGGCGCAGCGAACTGCGGTCCATGGCCACGACGCCGCGCAGCGCGAGGAACCGGCCCAGGCTGGTGGCGAAACCCTCCCGCCCGGCCTCCGGCGCCTTCGGCAGGCTGGACAGCGCCACCGCCAACGCGCGCCGCGGCCCTGCATACGGTGTGGTCAAGGCGCCCACGGCAGCACCCGCCGCCATAGCCCGTTCGGCGTAACGAGCTGTCACGTCCTGGTGCGCCTGCGGGCGTTCCACCACGATCGGCTCGGCCCGCGCATCCTCCGGTCCTGCCGCCAGCCGCGGCTCCGCCTCCGCCCACGCCTCACGAGCCGCGCTCGCCTCCCGCCACTGCGCCAGGCGCTGCGCGACGTCGAGCACCAGCCCGCCGCCGCGCGTGGCCACGCCCTGGACGAGCGCATGGAGTACCGGAAGCACCGATTCGGAGGGCTTCTGCTCCGTGAGGGCCGACGTGGCCACCCTGCGCAACCCCGGGTGGCACTGGATGGCCGTGGCCAGCGCCCCCACCTCGGCCGGCAGCGGCGTCCACGGCGACAAGCGCGTGGCCACCGTGAGCAGCAGGCCCGCGATGTCCGCCGCCAGGACCGGAAGGGCCGGCCGCCTGCGCGGTCCCTCGCACGGATGGTGAGGCGCAGGGCACCAGGCGTCGAACCCGTCCGGCTCCGCGGTGGCGGCGGCCCCGTGGGACTCCGCGTGGGCGATGATCCGGATCAGCTCCTGCTGCGCGGGCGGTGGCGAGGCCAGCTCCACGACGACGCGCTGCGCCGGGGCGTTCACGCGCGCCCACAGCACGCCAGGGTGACCCTCGAGCGCGCGCTCCACCATCCGGCCGACCTGCATGCCATGAGGGCCCTGCACCCCGCGTACCTCGATATGGCAGCGACCTGGGCGGGACCACACATCCCGCCGCTCCAACCCGAACAGCGTGGCGGCCACGTCCGCGGCCCCACGCACACCGGCGGCCAGCCCGCCAGCCACACTCCCGATCAACGGCGGCGAAAGCGGCAGCGGCAGACGGACTTCCGACAGCAGCGACACCCGCGTGCCACCTCCCTGGCAGGCCGATCCGTCGTCCCGTTGGACCATCATGACCCGCCCCGGACACCCTCGCCCGGCACGCTGATCCGAACGGCCGCCTGGCTCGCAGGCCCCTTTCCCTGTAGGTAGCTTGTGCGTCACCGGGGGCGAATCCGGACCCACGAACGGATGTGAGAACCGTGACCACACCGAAGACCGCTGGGAAACGCCCAGGTTCGAGGAGTGCGAAGACGTCACTCCCCTCCTCCGCGGCGAAGAGACCGCAGCGGCGCGCCGCCGAGCAGAGCAGAAGCGGGCAGAGCAGAACGCCGCCGGCGAAGGACCCGAAGAAGAACTCCGTCGCCGCGTCCGGCGAGCGCACGGTCCCCCTCACCCTCCCGGGGCTCGGCGAGGCGGCCACCTGGGCGGCCAAGGCCGCAGCGGTCCCCGTGTCCACCGCCCGCCGCGTGCTGCCCGCCAAGGGCGGCCTGCCCCTGTACGCCGGCCTCGGCGCGCTGGCCGTCGCGGGTGCCCTCTCGTGGCCGGTGGCGGTGGGCGTCGGCATCGGCTACGCCGTGCTCCGGGACCACGGCTTGCTTGCAGCGCCCGCCACCTCCAAGTGAGAGCCCTCTTCTCCCATCGCCGCCCCTGCGCCCGGACTCCTCACACCCTGACGACTGCTCGAGCACCACGGCCGATGCACGGGAAGTCGCGCTCGGTGTCCGATCTCTTCGGCTTCCGGACACCCTGCCGTCACGCCGTGCGGGAATCTTTGCGGCGTCCCCCTCCCTCGCCTCATAGCCGTCCGCCGCGTACCCCGCGGGTGTGACACGGAAGGACGACGCGCGCCGTGTCCCTGCTCCCGCTCGACGCTCTCCGGCCGCTCCCCGCCGCCGTCCGCTCTCCCTCTGCGGCACGGCTCGCCCGCCGGGTGCTGAGTGTGCTGCCGCTCCTGCTGCTCGCGGCGTGGGCGGCGGCCGACTGGCGTGCCGTGCGCGAGGGCACCGCGCGTCTGGCGTCCGCCGACCCCTGGTGGCTGCTCGTCGGTGTCCTGTTCACCTGCCTGGGCTGGGTGGCCGCCGCGTGCGTCCGCCAGGGAGCCGTACCGGAAAGGCTTCCGCCGGGGCTGCTGCTCGCCTCTCAGTTCGCTGCCGGCGCCGCGAACCACGTGCTTCCGGCGAGCATCGGCGCCCATGCCGTCACGCTGCGCTTCCTGCAGGGACGCGGCATACCCCTTGCGCGGGCCACCGCTTCGCTCGCCCTGTACTCGCTGGTCAAACCGATCGCGAAGACCCTGGTACTCCTGGTCTTCCTCCTGGCGTTCCCGGAGATGCTGCGGCTCGGTCAACTCGTCCCCGACGCACGGATGATGCTCCTGGCCGCCGGAGTCGTGGCGATCGGACTCGTCGCGGCGGCCGTGCTCCTGACGGTCGTACAGCCGCTGCGCCGCCCGGTTCTCGGATTCGTACGCACCGCCCTGACCGACGCACGACTCCTGCACACCCGGCCCAGCCGGGTCCTCGCTCTCTGGGGCGGGGCGGCAGCCACCCCGCTGCTGCAGGCGAGCGTGATCGCCTCGGTCGGAGCGTCGCTCGGGCTCCAACTGTCCTGGGTGCAGGTCGCGTTCGCGTTCCTCGTGGCCAGCACCGCGGTAGGGGCCGTGCCCGCGCCGGGCGGCATCGGCCCCGTGGACGCGGCGCTGGTGTTCACCCTGATCGCCTACGGCACACCCCTGGGCCTGGCGACGGCCACCGTCATCGGCTACCGCGTCCTGACGGTATGGCTGCCCCTGCTGCCGGGCACACTCGTGCTCGCGGCCCTCGTTCACCGCAAGGTGCTGTGAGCGGAGGCTTTCGCGGGTTCGGCAACACGAGCACGAGCGCGAGCACGCGCGGGCGATACGGCCGGTCGCCGGGCGGATCAGTCGTGCGCCGGTCGGTCGGTGAGCCGGTGGTCGGCCAGGCTCAGCGCCTCGCCGACGACCCGACGCAGGTGGCCGTCGCGCAGGGAGTAGATCACTCGACGGCCGTCTTTGCGGGTGGTGACGAGTCCGGCCAGCCGGAGCCGAGCCAGATGCTGACTGACAGCGGGGCGTGCGGCACCGCACGCCGTGGTCAGCGTCGTGACGTCCGCCTCGCCGTCGGCCAGCTGATGCAGCAGTGCGAGACGGGTGCGGTCGCCGAGGAGGGCGAGGATCTCGGCGGCGAGGGCGAACTGTTCCTCGCTGGGGGTGCGCGGGTGCGCATCATGCGCAGGTGATAGGTGCATGCGTGCGCTCATGAGCACATAATGGGGTGTGGGTGAGGCCGTGTCCACTCCCCCGCCAGATCTTCGCTCGCACGCCGGAAGGGGAAAGACGTGACGAACCACCAGCACGATCACCACGGCCACGGTTCCGAACACAGTCACGGCCACGACCACGGCCACGGGCACGGGCACGGGCACGGGCACGGGCACGGGCACGGGCACGGTGAAGAGCACCACCACGACCACGGTGGAGAGCACCACCACGACCACGATCCCGCCGGCCGTCTCGCCCGATGGCGGCACCAGCTCGGGCACGTGGTGAAGCCCCATTCGCACGAGGCGGCCGACAAGGTCGACTCGGCGCTGGAGTCCTCCGCGCGCGGCATGCGGGCGCTCTGGGTCTCGCTCGCCGTCCTCGGCGTGACGGCCGTGGCCCAGGCTGCGATCGTGGTGATATCCGGATCGGTCGCGCTGCTGGGCGACACCGTGCACAACGCCGCCGACGCGCTCACCGCCGTCCCCCTGGGAATCGCGTTCGTCCTGGGCCGCCGCGCGGCCACCCGCCGCTTCACCTACGGCTACGGGCGGGCCGAGGACGTGGCGGGAATCGTCATCGTGCTGACCATCGCCGCGTCCGCGGCCTTCGCTGCCTGGACGGCGGTGGACCGTCTGATCCATCCGCGGGACATGGAGCACATCTGGGTCGTGGCCGCCGCAGCCGTCGCCGGCTTCATCGGCAACGAGTGGGTGGCCCGCTACCGCATCCGCGTCGGCCGCGACATCGGCTCGGCCGCCCTGGTCGCCGACGGTCTGCATGCCCGTACGGACGGATTCACCTCGCTCGCGGTCCTCCTCAGCGCGGGTGGCGCGGCGCTCGGCTGGCAGTCGGCGGACCCCATCGTGGGCCTGCTGATCACAGCGGCGATCCTGTCGGTGCTGCGGGATGCGGCTCGGGAGGTCTTCCGGCGCGTCATGGACGCGGTCGACCCCGCTCTGGTCGACGCGGCGGAGACGGCCCTGCTCGACGTCGACGGCGTACGCGAGATTGGCGAGCTGAGGCTGCGCTGGATCGGACACCGGCTGCGCGCGGAGGTCGCGGTCGTCGTGGACGGGGACCTGAGCGTACGGCGTGCGCATCACGTCGCGGTGGAGGCCGAACATGCACTGCTGCATGCCGTGCCGAAGCTGACCGCGGCGCTCGTGCACGCGGATCCGGCGCCCGTTCCCGGCGAGACCGACCCGCACCACGTGCTGGCACACCACGGGACCGCGTGAGGCGCCCGACGCAGTGAGGGTGAGGACAGGCGTCGGTCGCGAGAGGCGTGCGCGGAGCTACAGCTTCTCGTACGGGTTCTCCGGCTGCTTCACATGCTTCACGGACGTGGCGTCGAGGACGGGCGGCCACGCCTCGTCCGAGCCGAGTTCGCCCTCGGGGTGCCAGGTGCCGGTGACCGTCACCCAGGCGTCGGTCGCCGGGGCGTCGGCCCCACGGATCTCGATCTTGTTGGGCCGTGCGTCGGCGGCACAGCAGGAGATGAGGAGCCGAGTCAGGTACCAGGTGTCCCCGTCCCTGGTGACGAAGCCCGTCATCCGCAGGGTGCGGCCCTTCATCGTCGCGCCGCTGTCGTACATGGCACGGGAGGTGAATTCGCCGAGCGTGAGGTCGACCGGGTCCTCGTCGGGGAGGGCGGGGAACGTACCGATGCCCTGGGCGGCGTACTGCGCCGCCTCGCGCTCCGCGCTGTACGAGCCGAGTGCCGGTGGTGGGAAGAACAGCAGAGCGAGTGCCGGGGCCGCCAACAGCCAGGCGACCCTCGGGCCCCGGCTGTGGTCGTGCCCGTGACCGCTCACCTCCCCCCGATGCCTGTCGTCGCTCCCTGCACCGTGGTGCTCGTGATCGTTCTCGGCGCCGGACCCGCCGGACGACCGGAAGGCAGCGACGACCCCCACGATCCCGAGGCTGATCAGCAGCACGCCCGAGGCGATCAGGAACGGTCGCAGTCCCGGCTTCACATACCGCAGATACAGCTCACTGAAGAGTGCGATCCGCAGCAGCGCCACGCCGCACAGGATCAGCAACGACGCCGGACCGTACCGCCTCACAGCAGCCACCACCCCACGAGCACACTGCTCACCACAGCCACCGCCCACGTCACGGACGAGAACCGCACCGCGAACGCCTTCCCGAAGGTCCCCGCCTGCAAGGCGATCAACTTCAGGTCCACCATCGGCCCGACCACCATGAACGCGAGCTGCGCGGTCGGCGAGAACCCGCTCAGCGAGGCCGCGACGAAGGCGTCCGCCTCGCTGCACACGCACAGCACCACCGCGAGGACGGCGAGCAGCAGCACCGACATCCAGGGTGAGCCGGTGAAGGCGTCCAGGACGGACCGGGGTACGGCGATGTTGAACATCGCCGCGGCCGCCGCGCCCACCACGAGGAATCCGCCCGCGTGCAGGAAGTCGTGCTGGAACCCGGCACGGAAATCCCTCCAACGTCCACCGCTCGTGGGCGCCTTGGTCGCCGTACGCGCCCTACGGGGCAGCCACTCCTCGCGCCCGAACCGGACCCACAGCCAGCCCATGATCACCGCGGTGGCGAGCGAGGCGATCAGCCGGCCCGCGACCATCGCCGGACTGCCGGGGAAGGCGATGGAGGTCGCGACCAGGACCACCGGGTTGATCGCGGGCGCGGACAGCAGGAAGGCGAGGGCGGCCGCAGGGGCGACCCCGCGCCTCATCAGGCTGTCCGCGACCGGCACCGACGCGCACTCGCAGCCCGGCAGAACAGCTCCCGCTGCACCCGCGACGGGCACGGCGAGCGCAGGACTGCGCGGCAGCAGTCGCCGGAAGACCCGCTCCGGCACGAAGGCCCCGATCGCCGCCGACATCAGCGTGCCGAGCAGCAGGAACGGCATCCCCTGCACGACCACGGCCGTGAACACCGTCCACCAGGCGGCCACCGCCGGTGTGTAGAGGTCCATGGCGAGCATCGGTCCGAGCACCGAGCCGACCGTGAGAATGGTGATCAGGGACAGACCGCCGACCACCACAGAGACGAGGGCCCGGACAGCCACCCGTGCACCCCCGGCCAGATTCCGCGCCCGCTCGTTACTCCCCTGGCTCGCCATGCCCCTCGTTCCCCGCCCCGCACCGTCCACCGTCCACCGTCCCGGCGAACTGCGCCACCGTATCGTCTGCCGGAGGGTAACGATCTCAGCTGTGGCAAGGGGTGAGAAATCCTGCGTTTATGCGGATCCGGGGCGCGGCCGTTACGGCTTCTCGGGCCGCACTGCTCGGCTTGCTTGTACGTACCGCAGCCAAGGCCGCACATCCCCGCGCCCGATCGTCGCGAAGCCCGCGTCAGCGATCAGCCCGTCGAGAGTCTCCACACGGTAGTGCGCCATGACGTGACCGGTGATCGCGGCGATCACATGCCGGACGGGCCGCGTGCGCGGCTGCCGGAAGTCGGCGACCAGCAGCCGCCCGCCCGGACGCAGCACCCGGTACATCTCGCGGAGCGCGACCGGCCGTACGTCTTCGGGCAGGTGGTGCATGGCCAGGCACGTGACGACGACGTCGAAGGAACCGTCCGGCGCGCTGAGCGCCTCACCGACCCCCGTCTCGTACGAGCAGTGCGGCTCGCGCGTCTTACGGCGGGCGTACTCGATGACCTCGACTGAAGGGTCGATGCCCAGCGCCGAGCCGCCGGGGCCGACGATCTTCGCCATACGCCGGGTCAGATAGCCGGTGCCGCAGCCGACGTCCAGCACCCGGTCTCCGGAACGCGCACCGCTGAGCCGCGCCAGCCGGGCATAGGCCCGCGGACGCAGCCCGCCGAAGCAGACAGCGCCGCAGAATTCGTAGGCGCGGGCGTGGGTGATGGTCAGGCCCTCGGTGTCGGGATGCGGCGTGCCGTGTCGTCGGAGGAGCTGTCCAAGATTCAGCTGTCCAGGATTCACGACCGCCTCCCTGCTCAGTGGCGACCAGGTACGAACTTCGAGCTTCGAGCTTAGTCGCGCCAAGTCGGGAGATCCGCCTCTCGGCTCGCCGGCAGCCGTCAGTGGATCAGCCGGGCGGGATGCGTGGCGGCATGCATCAGGTGTTCCAGCGGTCCGCGCCGGAAGCGGCGGGTCCAGAGGGGGGCCAGCAGCATGGCCGTCGCGGCGAAGCCGAGGAGCACCGGCAGTCCGGCAGGGTCCGCCAAGTCGTCGGTGGCCAGGAGCCTGATCGCCACGATGTGGGCGACGTAGGCCGTCAGGGAGACCGAGCCGACGGCGACGACCGGTGCGATCAGCCGGCTCTTGGGGCCGGAGATCTCGACGGCGAGGAGGCAGGCAGCCAGGACGGCGAGCGCGACACCGGTATTGCCGAGGATCGACCCCGTCGTCTGACTGTGCGGTGAGGCCACCAGCAGCCAGGCCGGATGGCCGGGAAGGAACTCCTGACCGACCGCGTCCGACCACCACGCCGAGCCCGCGGGACCGCCCTCGGCGGCCGCACTCACCCCGGCCGACGCGCCGGGGACCACCCGCAGGGCCAGCCACGATCCCCCGTAACCGATCACGGCCAGTGCGACGCCAAGGGACCCCAGCTTGCCGAGGACGTCACAGCGCGACAGGTCGAGCTTGGCCACCGCCATGCCGACGACGATGAAGGAGAACCACGTCAGCGCCGGGTATTCGCCGGTGACGAAGAGTTCCAGCAACCCGTCCGAGTCGGTGATGCGGGCCAGCGGGTCGTGGTCGATGACGGTGTCGGGCCACCTTCCGCCGTCGACCATGGACCTCAGCAGATACAGCAGCTGCGGCATGACGAGCGCGGTCGACGCCGCGATGATCGCCAGGGTTCTCGCGGTCAGCCGGTGCAGCGGAAGGGCGAGCACGAACAGCAGCCCGTAGAAGGACAGGATGACGTCGACGTCTGTGTCGAGCAGGACCAGCGCGTATCCCAGGGCGATCAGGACGGTGGCGCGGATCAGGACACGGCCGATCGCCTGACGCCGGTCGCGCCCGGTGCGCGGCTGCGGACGGCCGGTCAGAAGGATCAGGGTGAAGCCGGCCAGCAGCGCGAACAGGGCGGCGGAGCGGCCGCGTGCGACCTCCATGAGCCAGCCCAGCGGGCCGCCCACCGATGGCTCGGGACCCACGTGCGCGGCGAACATGCCCAGGATGGCCAGGCCGCGCGCGAGATCGATGCCGATCATGCGTCCGGTGGACGGCGCGCGCGGGGGCGAGTCGCCTACGGCCTGCGCCGCGGACGGCATCGGCGGAGCTGAGACGGATCCCATGGGTCACCACACTTCAGGAAAGGTGTCTGTTCAACCATCCGGCACGTGGGGGGGCCACCCCCGCAGACTGGCGGGGTCCGCCCCCTCGCGGCGGACCGTGGACCGTGAGCCGGACGCGAGTCGCCAGAACGTCTCCAGTACGCCTGGGTCTGATCGCTGGTGTCACGTCACTGGAGTTCGGGCCTTGCCGCCTGCCGAGAAGGCGTGTAAGGCGATACGCGGCCGGGTTCGCGGAGGCGCCGCCGCCGGGCTCGCGGAGGCGCGCGGCGGCATACGAGATCGTTTCCCCTGTCAAGTCCCGAATTCGAGTAGCAGGACAGATGTCGCCCGACCGGGCCTACTGGAGTGCGAGGCGCGACCCCGCAGCGTGCGGCGGCTCGGCGACTGCCTCTGTCACCACTCACCACTTCCGATATGCGCGGCAAGGCCCGGACGTTCCGATGGAATCCGGCGCGACCCGCGCCGACTGCAGGGAAACGACTTCATGCGTTGGTGGATTCATTGCCGGATCAGGGCTCACGGCCTTGTGACCTTCGGCTGGCGTGACGGGACCGCCCGTCCGGCACAAGGCCGCCAGGCGGGAACCGTCTCGGCGAATGCATGCGGGCACGGCCGGGAGGAACTGTCGTGACCTGCAACAGCCTTGAGGTTCCCCTGGTCGCTCAGGTCGCCTCGGCCTCCGTCGAGGAATCCACGGCCATGGACAACGGCGCGGTCCGTACCGAGGTGCAGCTGGCCGAGGTGCTGGCGGGGGTTCTGCGCACCGAACGCGTGCCGGTGGACAGCCATTTCTTCACCGACCTCGGCGCCGACTCCATGGTCATGGCCCAGTTCTGCGCCCGTCTCCGCAAACGGGACGACCTTCCCACCGTCTCGATGAAAGACGTCTACCGGCACTCCACGATCCGTGACCTGGCGGCCGCACTCACGCAGGACGACGCCCCTTCGGCCCCTGCCGCGGTCGACGCCTCGGCCCCCTCCCGGACGACCACACCGGTCTCTTCACCCCAAGCTGCGCAGGTCGACGCACCGTCCGATGTACCGTCCGACGCGTCGGCCGGGTCACCTTCCGGTACGTGGCAGTACCTGTTGTGCGGGGCTGCCCAGTTGCTGATCTTTCTCGGCTTTTCCTTTCTCGGCACCCTGGCGGTCGTCCGGGGATACGAGTGGATCTTGGCCGGTTCCGGGTCGGCCGGCCTCTACCAGCGGGCGGTCCTGTTCGGTGCGGCGGCCTTCCTCGGCCTGTGCGCCCTTCCCGTCGCGGCCAAGTGGACGCTCATCGGCCGCTTCACGCCCGGCAGGATTCCCGTGTGGAGCCTTCGCTACCTGCGCTTCTGGTGTGTGAAGACGCTCATTCGCATAAGCCCGGCGCGCCTGTTCGCGGGCTCACCGCTGTACGTCCTGTACCTGAGAGCACTGGGCGCACGTATCGGAAAGGGCGTCACCCTGCTGTCTCGCAACGTCCCGGTCTGCACCGACCTGATCTCCATTGGCGACGGCACAGTGGTCCGCAAGGACGTGTTCCTGTCCGGCTATCGAGCGCACAACGGCTGGATCGAGACGGGTCCGATATCCCTCGGTGCCGGTGTGACCATCAGCGAGCAGACCGTCGTCGACATCGACACGTCGATGGGTGACGGCGCCCAGCTGGGCCACGCGTCCTCCCTTCACCGGGGGCAGGCCGTTCCGGCCGGTGAGTCATGGCACGGCACACCGGCCCGGCCCACGAAGACCGACCACCGGGCCGTCGAACCCACCTCCTGCGGCGCGCTGCGCAGGGCCGTTTACAGCCTGTGGCAGCTTGCCGCCCTGCTGCTGGTGTGCGTGCCGGTGGCGCTGGCCGGCACGAGCATCGTGCTGACCGCCGTGCCGCAGCTGAAAGCCGTGGTGACGCCCGGGCCGCCGGCCATCACGAGCCCCGCGTTCTGCCTCGAGGCACTGATCGCTTCCCTGGTCGTCTTCTTCGGCGGCCTGCTGATCGGCCTGGTGACGGTGAACACCGTGCCGCGTCTGCTCAGCCTGATGATCAAACCGGGCAGGATATACCCGCTGTACGGCTTCCACTACGGTGTCCAGCGCGTGGTCACGCGCATGACCAACATCAGGTTCTTCACCATGCTGTTCGGCGACAGCTCCGCGATCGTGCACTACCTGCGAGCTCTCGGGTACGACCTGTGCCGTGTCGAGCAGACGGGGTCCAACTTCGGCGCGTTGATCAAGCACGACACCCCCTACCTGAGTCAGGTGGGCAGCGGGACGGTGGTCGCCGACGGTCTGTCGGTCATCAACGCCGACTTCTCGGCCACCTCCTTCCGCGTCCGCCGTACCGCGATCGGGTCGCGCAACTTCCTCGGCAACAACATCGCCTATCCGTCACGCGGGCGGACCGGCGACAACTGCCTGCTGGCGACGAAGGTCATGGTGCCCATCGACGGGCCGGTCCGCGAAGGCGTCGGCCTGCTGGGCTCGCCGAGCTTCGAGATCCCCCGCACGGTGATGCGCGACCAGCAGTTCGACCATCTGGCCACCGGTGACGAGCTGCGCCGCCGTCTGGCCGCCAAGAACAAGCACAACGCGGTCACCGCGAGCCTGTTCCTGCTGATGCGGTGGTTCCACTTCTTCGTGCTCACCTTCATCACCATGACGGCCGTCGATCTGTACCACACGCTCGGCGCGGTGGTGTTCGCGCCGGCGGGCCTGCTCACCCTGGCGTTCACCGTTCTCTACTTCGCGCTGATCGAGCGGGCCGTCACGGGATTCCGCCCCCTGCGACCGCTGTACTGCTCGATCTACGACCCCGCCTTCTGGCGCCACGAACGCTTCTGGAAGTTGACATCCCACCAGTTCATGCACGCCTTCAACGGCACCCCGTTCAAGGGCATGGTCTGGCGGCTGCTGGGCGTCAGGATCGGCCGCCGGGTCTTCGACGACGGCTGCTCACTGGTCGAGCGCACCCTCGTCGCCATCGGGGACGACTGCACCCTCAACGCCGGGAGCATCATCCAGTCCCACTCTCAGGAGGACGGCGCCTTCAAGTCCGACCACGCGGTCCTCGGCGCCGGCGTGACCCTGGGTGTCGGCGCGTTCGTCCACTACGGCACCACGGTCGGCGACCACGCCGAGCTCACCGCCGACGCGTTCCTGATGAAGGGCGAGGAGGTTCCCGCTCAGGCGCAGTGGGGCGGAAACCCCGCCCAGCCCGTGGGGTGAACGCAGAGACGGGCGCAACGCTGCGCGTGCACGGCGTGCTCCAGGCACGCGGAAGCTCCCGGGCCGGGACCAGGAACGAAAGTTCCGGGTTCCCTGCCCGGGAGCAGGTGTCTGGTGCGTCGCGCCGGTGACCGGCGGGCGGTCAGGCCGCGGCGGGGTGGCTTGCGCGGTCAGGCCGCGGCGGGGCAGCCTGCGCGGTCAGGCCGCGGCGGGGGCAGCCTGCGCGGTCAGTCGCTGGATGACCTCGGTCAGCCCGGTGACGACCTCTTCGTCGTCGGCGGGGTGGGTGTCGGCGAAGCGGGTCACGGAGCCGGGGATGGACAGCTTGGCGTCCTCCAGGACGGCGGCGCCGGCGATGCCCGCGGACTTGCGCGCGTCGTCCTGCGCCCAGACACCGCCGTACTGACCGAACGCGGTGCCGATCGCGGCGACCGGCTTGCCGGTCAGCGCACCGGCACCGTACGGACGGGACAGCCAGTCGATGGCGTTCTTGAGAACGGCCGGCATCGTGCCGTTGTACTCGGGCGAGAAGAGCAGGAAGGCGTCGGCCTGGCCCGCCGCGGCGCGCAGCCGCGCGGCGGCGTCCGGCACGCTCGCCTCCACGTCGATGTCCTCGTTGTAGAAGGGCACCTCGGCGAGGCCCTCGAACAGCTCGATCACGACGCCCTCGGGGGCGTGCTTGACGGCGGCCTCGGCCAGCTGACGGTTGTGGGAGCCGGCGCGGAGGCTGCCGACGAGAGCGAGGATGCGTACAGACATGAGGATGAGCTCCTGAGGCAGGGGGAGTCTTATCGGACCGCGGTCCGGTTCAATGTTGTACCACCTAACCGGACCCTGGTCCAGTTACCCCCTCGGACGCTACGCTGAGGCAATGACCGCCACGCCTTCGCCCTCCCCCGACGCACACTGCCTCCCCGCCGGATGCAAGGAGCTCGGGCTCGCCTCACCGGGCGAGCAGCCGCAGCTGCGCGCCGATGCCGCGCGCAACCGTGCGCTGCTGCTGGAGGCCGCGTCGCGGCTGGTGGCCGAGGAGGGCGTGGCGAAGCTCACCATGGAAGCGGTCGCCGCGGCCGCCAAAGTCGGCAAGGGCACCGTCTTCCGGCGCTTCGGTGACCGCTTCGGCCTTCTGCTGGCTCTCCTGAACCAACGCGAGGAGGAGCTCCAGGCCGCCTTCATGGCGGGCCCTCCCCCGTTGGGACCCGAGGCCCCCGCCCTCGAGCGCCTGCACGCATTCGGGCCCGCCGTCATCCGTCACGAACACACGCACAGCGACATCTACGTGGCCGCCCGCACCGACGCCGCCCGGAACCACACCGTGCCCGCCCACCGGCTCCGCCTCACCCACGTGGCCTTGCTGCTGCGCCAGATCGGGACGGGTGGCGACACCGAACTGCTCGCGCAGAGCCTGCTCAACTATCTCGACCCCACGCTCGTGCACCACCTGCTCACCCGGCGCGGCATGTCCTTCGAGCGCCTGGAGGCTGGCTGGCACGACCTGGTCGCCCGGCTGACGGCGGGAGCGGAAACGTAAGAGGTGCCGCACCGGCTCCTCGGACCGGTGCGGCACCAGCGCCCCGAAGGGGCGCGGGGAACTGCGCGACCAGCCACGACGAAGCCGCACCTAACGGACGGCACATCGCGGCACTTCCAGCGGAGCGCCGGCGTCGCGTCACCCCCGCTGAGGCGACAGGCGGATCATGTTCCAGGACAGGGGCTCGAGTTCGGCGCGGAGGACTCCCCCGGCGACCGTGGTGCCGGTGGCCGCGTGGGGCGTGACGCGGTCGGGCTCGTCCAGCGTGTTGCGGGCCTCGGGGTCGCTGTCGGCCAGGACCAGGTGCTCCACCACGGTGTGGGCTTCGACCCCGCGCAGGTCGATCTCCAGCGGCAGGGCGGCGGACTGGCTGCGGTTGACGGCGAAGACGGTGACGTCGCCGGTCTCGTCGTCGGTCACGGCGGTGGCGTGCAGCAACGGCACCTCGCCGAACCTGGCCGTGGTGTAGGTGGGGCTGTCGACCTCGACGCGCAGGACCCGGCCGCGCCCGTACCGGGAGGCCTGGGCGAACGGGAAGAAGGTGGTCTGCCGCCAGGCGGGACCGCCCGGCTCGGTCATGATCGGCGCGATGACGTTGACGAGCTGTGCGAGCGACGCGGCGGTGACCCGGTCGGCGTGGCGCAGCAGGGCGATGAGCAGCGAGCCGAAGACCACGGCGTCGGTGACGGTGTAGACGTCCTCCAGCAGGCGCGGCGCCTGCTGCCAGTCCTCGACCCGGTGCGGGTTGGGCCGTTTCTGGTACCAGACGTTCCACTCGTCGAAGGAGAGGTTGATGCGCTTCTGCGTCTTCAGCCGGGCCCGGACGTGGTCGCAGGTGGCGACGACCGACTCAATGAAGTGCTCCATGTCGACGGCCGAGGCGAGGAAGGAGTCGCGGTCGCCGTCGATCTCCTCGTAGTAGGCGTGCAGCGAGATGTAGTCGACCTGGTCGTAGGCGGCCTCCAGGACGGTCGCCTCCCAGGCGGCGAAGGTCGGCATGCCGGAGGCCGAGCTGCCGCAGGCGACCAGTTCCAGGTCCGGCTGGATCATCCGCATGGCGCGGGCCGTCTCGGCGGCGAGCCGCCCGTACTCCGCGGCCGTCTTGTGGCCGGTCTGCCAGGGGCCGTCCATCTCGTTGCCCAGGCACCACATGCGGATGCCGTACGGCTGCTTGGCGCCGTGGGCGATGCGGCGGTCGGACAGCTCGGTGCCGCCGGGGTGGTTGCTGTACTCCAGCAGCTGCAGGGCCTCCTCGACCCCGCGGGTGCCGAGGTTGACGGCCATCATGGGCTCCATGCCGGTCTTGGCGCAGAAGTCCATGAACTCGCCGAGGCCGAACTCGTTGGTCTCGGTGGTCTTCCAGGCGAGGTCCAGCCGGACCGGCCGCTCCTCGCGCGGTCCGACGGTGTCCTCCCAGCGGTAGCCGGAGACGAAGTTGCCGCCCGGGTAGCGCACGGTGGTGACGCCCAGCTCCCGGACCAGTTCCAGGACGTCCTGGCGCAGACCAGCGGCGTCGGCGGCAGGGTGGCCAGGTTCGTAGACGCCGGTGTAGACGCAGCGCCCCAGGTGCTCGACGAACGATCCGTACAGGCGCGGCTGGACGGCGCCTATGCCGAAGGCCGAGTCCAGGGTGAACCGTGCGGCGGTGGTGGTGCTTGGGTCGGGCATGACTGCCTTTCGGTGCGATGGGGCATGGCCAGGGCCACGTGGCCTACGGATGTGGGCGGGCGTTGCGTGAGGGTTCGTCAGAGGACGAGTGCGCAGACGACCGAGGGAAGGGCCGCTGCCGGGCCGGGCTGCTCGAGGGCTCCGGTGTCGAGGATGCGCAGCGCGGCGAGCGTGCCGCTGTGCTGGTTGGCGACCAGCAGATGGCCGGCCGCCAGGTTCAGGCCGCGGGGCCATGCGCCGCCACTGGGGGCCTCGCCGATCGGCTGGAGGCTGGTGCCGGTGACCCGGAAGGCGGCCACCGTCTCCGCGCCGCGGTTGGTCACCCATACGAAGCGGCCGCAGGGCGACGCCACGATTCCGCCGGGCTGGTTGGTGATGTCCTTGGCCTCTGTGGCGGGAACGCTGGATATCTCGGTGAGAGTGCCGGTGTCGGCGTCGTAGCGGTGGCAGGTGACGGTCGAGGACAGCTCGTCAGCGCTGAACACCAGCTCGCCACCGGGCGAGAAGGCGAGGTGGCGGGGGCCCGATCCGGCACGGAACCGGCTCACCGCGGTCTGCTCCAGCGTTCCGGTACGCGTGTCGAGGCGGTACGTGAAGACGGCGTCCGCCCCCAGGTCGGTGGCCAGGACGAAACGCCCCGCCGGGTCGACGAGGACCTGGTGGGCGTGGGTGCCCTCCTGCCGTCCGACGACCGGGCCGGACCCCTCGTGGATCGCGACGTCGGTCAGACCGCTCACACGCCCGTCCGCGTCGAGCCGGTGCACGGCCACGCTGCCGGGCGTCGTGTCGCTGCCGTAATTGGCCGTCAGCAGCCACTGTCCCCCGGGATGGACGCTGAGATGGCATGGGTTCGCGCCGCCGCTTCCGACCGGGTCTCCGAGCGGCACCAGTACGCCGTCGCTCTGCCGGGCGACAGCGCTGACAGCTCCGGATTCGTTCTCGTTGGTGCTGTAGACGACGTCCAGTGACGGGTGCGCCGCAAGGAAGGAAGCGCCGCTGACGGGCACCGGCGGCAGACTGCTGTCGGGCGTCAGAGAGCCGTTCTCCGGATCGAGCCGCACGGCGGCGAGCCCGGCACCCTCACCGCCCGAGTCCGGCGTGTAGGAGCCGGTGAGGACGAGGATTCCGTCGGCGGAGGAGCGCGTTGGCATGGGACTTCCTTGAGCGGTGGGCGAAGCGGTGGTGAAGCGGTAGGCGTGGGGGCGGGTGGGGGCGTTCAGCGGACGACGTCGTCGTGATGGTCGAGGAGAGCCAGCTCGGAACGGTTCGGCAGGCCTTCCCAGTCACCGGTGGTGCTGACGGCGAAGGCGCCGAGCACGGCCGCCGTCCGCAGCCGCCGCTCCGGCGGCTCCCCCGCGAGCAGTTCGGCCAGGTACCCCGCGGCGAACGCATCTCCCGCGCCCACCGAGTCGTGTACGCGCACGGGCACGGCAGGCTGCCGGTACTGGTTGCCGTCGAGAAGGGCGTACGCTCCCTCGACACCCAGTTTGATCACGGCACCGGCGGGACCGAGGTCGCAGATGCCCTTGGCGAGCGCTTCGGGGTCGTCCGCATCCGGGACCGCCAGCCGGGCCTCGTGCGGTCCTGCGAACACCAGATCACTCATGCGCAGCAGGGGCAGGAGGGTGGTACGGGCCTCCGCCTCGCTCCACAGCAGGGAGCGGAAGTTGATGTCCAGGGAGACCGGTACTCCGGCGTCGGCGGCGATGTCCACGGCCTTGCGGACGGCCGCGGCCGGGCCCGGGCCCAGCGCGGGCGTGATCCCGGTGATGTGCAGGACGGCCGCGCCGGCGACGACGTCCTCGGGGATGTCCTCCGTGGCCAGCCGGGAACCGGCCGTGTGGGTGCGGTAGTAGCGGGCGCGGCTGTGCGTGGAGGTACGCCGCTCCTTCAGCAGCAGCGAGGTGGGCGCGGGGTCCCGTGTCGCCATGGTGGTGACGCCTTCGGCGCGCAGCTCACGGAGGATGAGCTCGCCGAGTTCGTCGGCGCTGACGCGGCCGATCCAGGTGGCGGATCCGCCGAGCCTGCTCACGCCGACGGCGACGTTCGACTCCGCCCCGGCGAGGCCGAGGCGCAGACCGGACCCCAGGGCGAGGGGGCCCGGTTCCGACGCGGACAGGACCCCGAGGACCTCGCCGACGGTGACGAGGTAGGGAGCCTCGGAGGGGCTGTTCACGAGCGGGCCTCCTCGGCCCGCGCCGTGACCCTGACTGCTTCCAGCACTGTGCGCGCCCTTCCGGTGAGGGAGTCCAGGGACTCCGGGGTCGGGTTCTCGTCGGCGCCGCGCAGCAGCGGGGAGCCGACACCCACGGCGTACGCTCCGGCCTCGGTGTAGTCCCGCGCCTGGGCGATGTCGACTCCGCCGACGGCGATCAGCGGAATCTCCGGCAAGGGGGCCCGCAGCTGCCGCAGGTGCCCGGGGCCGCCGGTGCAGGCGGGGAACAATTTGACCGCGGCGGCGCCGACCTGCCAGGCCGTGAACACCTCGGTCGGCGTCCACGCGCCCGGATAGAAGGGAGTGCCGCCTGCCGCGGCGCCGCGAATCACCTCGCTGTCCACGTTCGGGGACACCAGGAATTGGGCTCCGGCCGCCAGTGCGTCCTTCGCCTGCGCGGCGGTGAGCACGGTGCCGGCGCCGACCGCCACCTCGGGTCCCAGTTCGTCCCGGATGCGGGCCAGGGCGTCCAGGGCGCCGGCGGTGGTCAAGGTGACCTCCAGGCACGTGATGCCCCCGGCCGCGAGCGCCTTGGCCACGGCGGGCAACCCCGACGCGTCCGCCGACCTGAGGATGGCCATGACCCGGGTCCGGCTGAGCTGCGGTGTGATAGCGGGACGCTGCGTCATGACCCCACCCCCGCGGCGGACGTGCCGGCGACCGGACGACGACCGGGCCACGCCGGCGCGCCGGAAGGCATCGGGCGGTTGAGCGGTAGCAAAAGTGACTCCTCGTCAGGTATTCGGCACGGGTGAGCTTGAGCGGACGGTTCGGTCACGGTAGTCCGGACCGGCGGGTCACGTGACCCCGTTGCGCATGGGTCACGTGATCCCGGACCGGTTCCGCTTACTTGAGTCCCGAGGTGGAGATGCCCGAGATGAAGCCGCGCTGCATGATCAGGAAGAGCGCGAGGACGGGCACGACGTACATCACCGCGCCGGCGGCGACGACGTTGCCCAGCTGCTGGCCGTGCTCGTTGACGTAGCCGGTGGCGAGCTTGACCGCCAGGGTGGTGCGGGCATCGTCGAGGAGCAGGGCCGGCGCGATGTAGTCGCCCCAGCTCCAGGAGAACGACAGGATCAGGCTGGTGGCGATGACCGGCCAGGACTGCGGCAGGAAGATCCGCCAGAAGATGCGGACCTGCCCGCAGCCGTCCACGATCGCCGCCTCCTCCAGTTCCTTGGGCATGTTCGTGAAGAACTGCCGGAACAGGAAGATCAGATACGGGGCGCCGGAAAGACCCCACAGCACCCACGGCATGTAGGTGTTCACCAGGTTGAGCTTGGCGAACATCAGATACGTGGGGATGAGAGTGATCACGCCCGGGAGCATCATCGTCGACAGCAGCACACCGAAGATGACCTTCTTGCCCGGCGCTTCCAGCCGGGCGAAGCCGTAACCCGCCCAGGCCGAGGCCACGGTGACCAGCACCGCGTAGAGGGTGGCGATCGTCAGCGAGTTGCGGGCGTAGCCGAGGTAGTCGAAGAGGGTCAGCGCCTCGGTGAAGTTGCCCAGGTTCGGATGGTGCGGCCACCAGTGGATGGGGAGGGCGCGCAGCTCGGACGAGTCCTTGAGTGCGGTGATCGCGAGCCACCCGAAGGGGCTGAGCATCAGCACCAGGGTCCCGATCAGGAGCATGTAGACGGTACTGCGCCGGGAGAGCACGCTCATCGGGCGTCTCCGATCGTGCGGGGCTTGGATTTCGCCTGCTCCGGTTCCACGGAGTAGAAGACCGCGCCCTTGCTGAGTTTGAAGATGAGGAAGGTGACGACGCAGATGATCGCGAAGAGCACCCACAGCAGGGCGGAGGCGTAGCCGTAGCGGCCGTTGGCGAAGTACTGGGCGAAGACGTGGATCATGAAGAAGTAGTTCGACTCGGGGACTCCCGTGACACCGGCAGGGGTGGGCGAGAGGGACATCAGCAGCGGCGCGAACGTCTGCAGTGAGCCGATGATGCCGGTGACGACCTGGAAGAAGATCACCGGGGACAGCAGCGGCAGGGTGATGCGGCTGAAGGACTGCCACGGACTGGCGCCGTCCACCCTGGCCGCTTCGAGCAGCTCCCTGGGGATGTCCTGAAGCCCGGCCAGGGAGATGATCATGCCGTTGCCCACGGTCCACATCGTCAGCATGATCAGCACCCAGCGGGCATACGGGTCTACCAGCCAGGACACCCCGTTGACATTGAAGACGTCCAGGAAGCCGTTGGCCGCTCCCGAGTCACGGTCGAAGATCAGCTTGAAGGTGAGAGCAGCACCCACGGGGGGCACCACGGCGGGCAGGTACAGCAGGGTGCGGAACACCCCGCGGGCCCGTATCGGCTGGTTCACCAGCACCGCCAGCAGCAGCCCCGCCAGGATCCCCAGAGGCACCGTGATCGCGGTGAAGACCCCGGTGCGCCACAGCGAGTCCATCGTCTCCGGATCGGAAAAGACCTCCCGGTAGTTTTCCAGCCCCACGAAGCGCGTGTTCGGCGACAGCCCGTCGGCGTTGGTGAAGCTCAGCCACAGCGCGTACCCCAGGGGGAAGGCCGTCAGTGCCAGGAAGCCGATGACCCAGGGCACGGTGAACACATAGAACGCTCGCGCCCTGCGGATCCGCAGCGGGGCCGGCCTGCGCGGCGTCTTGGCCGGCGGCCGGGACGGGGACGTCGCCGACGTACCCGTCCCGGCGGCCTGATCAGTGAGCTGGCCGGTGCTCACCCCAGGGCCTCCTTGCCCTTGGCGATCTGCTCGTTCATCAGGGAGTTGAGCTGGTCGGCGACCTTGCCCGCGGACGTCTTGCCCTTGATCGCCTTGGGCAGCACCTTGTTGATCACGGCGTCCAGGGCGGTCAGCTGGGTGTACGGCGTGAACGTCAGCACCGAGAAGTGCTTCAGCTCTTCCTCCTGCACCTTGAACGCCTGCTTCTGGAACGCAGTGTCCTGCGGCATCTTCGAGCGCAGGGACTTCAAGCTGGGGATGCCCCAGCCGCCCGCAGCCCGGTCCTCGGCGGGCTTGCCGCCGAAGTAGGCCTCGAAGAGCTTCCAGGCCGCGTCCTTGTTCTTGGAGTCCTTGGGGATCCAGTAGCCGGTGGCACCGAAGCAGGGGCTGATGCGGTTGCTGCCGAGCTGCGCGGCGGGCGCGAAACGCGACACCTTGGCGACCTTGGCGTCACCGCCGATCGCTCCGCCGAACCAGTAGCCGTCGCTGGCGATCGCCATGCGTCCGGCCTGGAAGGTGGGCCAGTCCCAGCCGTCCGGGTTAGGGTTGGCGACGTTGGGGCCGATGTCTGCCTGGGCGTACTCCAGGTACCACTGCAGCGCCTTGAGCGCCTCGGGGGAAGAGAAGTCGACCGTGAGCAGGTCCTCGGCGAACAGGCTTCCGCCGGCCGAGGCGGTCATGCCCATGAGCTGCGTGAAGGTGCCGAGGCCCGAGGAGCTCAGCCCGTAGACCTTGACCTTGCCGAGCCGGCGCTTGGTCAGCTCCCTGCCCAGATCCAGCAGCTCGTCGTACGACAGCGGCTCGGTCTCGCTGAGCGGATCCAGCTTCGCCGCCTCGAACATGTCCGTGCGGTACCAGAGCATCTGGTCCTGCGACCAGTCCTTGGCCATGCCGTAGCGGGGCCCCGCACCCTGCTTCTCGCCGTCGAAGCGCCAGACGTCGTTGACCGGGTCGATGTCGGACGCCTTGAGCACCGAGCTCTTGGCGAAGTACGGGTCCAGGTCGGCCATCAGCCCGCGTGCGGCGAAGTACGGCGTGTCCGTGGCACCGAGGCCGCGCACGATGTCCGGCGGGTTCTTCGCCGCCAGCATCGCGTTGAGCTTGGTCGCGTCGTTGCCGACGAAGTTGATCTTGATGCCCAGCGCCTTTCCGGCTGCCTGGAAGACCTTCTTCTCGTCGTCGGTGGACATGACGGTGAGCGTCGTGGTCTTGCCGCTTCCCGAACCGCCGCCGCTCGAGCCGTCGTCGACGGAGGCGGCACAACCGGGCAGGGCCGTCGCGGCGAGCGCCGCACCGGCGGAGGCTGCGAGGAATTGGCGCCGCCCCAGGGACGTACCAGAAATGGACATGTTTGTCGGCCTTTCGTGCGGTATGAACTGCTGGCTGGGGATGACAAAGGGGGTGCATGCGGCGCGAGAAGTCGGCAGGATCTCGCGTAAGTGATGTGTCCACGGTGAGGAGCGGACGCTGCCACCGCGTTCGCCGCCGCGGCCGGTCGGCTCACTGGGGGTTCGTGAGCGTGCGGAGGCACAGTCGACGGAAGCCGCCACCGGCGGAAATGCGGTCACTTCGACCAGGATTCGCGGTGTCGTGCCGGTACGGGCAGCGGGCGGGTGTCGCGGCCCTGGATCACTCGGTGAACGGCACGTCGTGGCCGAGGTTGTAGGTGGCCGCGTACTGCACCGTCTTCATGAAGCTGGTGTCGCCGTGGTCGTCACGGCGTCCTCGCCCGGTCCACCCGTCGCGCCGGCGTGGCCCCGGCTGTCGGATCGCGTCAGGGAGCGGCTCGGATCACAGCCGACTCCGGGGAGCGGGCGAGGTCAGGCACAGGTGCCGGTGGGCCCTGTCCGCGGACGCCGGATCCGACGATCGTTCCGCGTCCGCGACCAGCGATGTCGACATCGCGCAACGGCGGTGCCGACCGCCGGGAGTATTCCGGAGCGCTTCATTGCACACCTCACCCATCATCGGCTTCCGCCGACCTGTCATGCCTGTTGTTGACCAACCGACTTAAGGGGTCTGCGGAGGTATATCCGCAGATGCCCGTTCAAGGAAACCGGTTGACTGAAGCTGCGGTGGAAGTTAGGTTGCGACGCCAGAAGGTGTCAAGAGGTCAGTACGCGGCAACTCGGACTTTCGAAAGTTTCGCCGCGTGAAGTGCCACCACAGGGAAGGTGCGAAATGCCGGAACAGCCCGTCAGGGCAAGGTTGGTGGACGTCGCGCGGGTGGCCGGGGTCTCCAAGGCCACGGTCTCCAAGGTGCTCAACGGCCGGCAGGACCTGTCCGTCCGGCCGGAGACCCGGCAGCGCGTCCACGAGGCCGCCGAGTCGCTGGGTTACCGCCCCCATTCCGGCGCTCGGGCGCTTGCGGGTGCGAGCACACACGCCCTGGCGCTGCTGGTCCCCGCCCTGGCCAACCCCACGTACGTCACGATCGCCCGCGGTGCCTACCAGCGGGCTCGCGAACTGGGCTATCTCTCCCTCCTCGCCGAGGACTTCGACGGGCAGGAGGCCGACGAGTCCTTCAACGACCTGGTGCAGGAGGGCCGGGTCGACGGACTGCTCATCGCCTCCGCACGGCCGGGTCACCCCCTCCTCGACGCCCTGAGCCGCAGCCCCGTCCCGCACGTCTTCCTGAACCGGTCGGTCGAGGGATCCGGCCGGAACGTCACCATGGACGTGGCCCGTTCCAGCGTCACCGCCCTCGACCATCTGCACAGCCTCGGCCACCAGGCCGTCGGCCATATCGCGGGCCCGCCCGGCATAACCCCCAGCGAGGACCGGAAGCAGGCGTTCCTGCAGCATGCCGAGAAGCTGGGGCTGGCCGCCGCGCCGGTCGCGTCCGGGGACTTCACCGAGGACGGCGGCGTCGCCGCGACGCTGGAGCTGCTGCGTGCCACCGCGGACGGTTCCCGCCCGCCGGTCACCGCCATCTACACCAGCTCGCTCGCCCAGGCGATCGGCGCGATGGGGGCCATCCTCAAGCTCGGCCTGCGAATTCCCGAGGACATCTCCGTGGTGGGCAACGACGACCTGCCCATCGCCGGCCACCTCGTCCCACCGCTGACGACCGTGGCGATGCCCCTGTACGAGCTGGGGACCGCGGCAGTGGACGCCCTGGTGGCCGCCATCGAGGGGGCGCCGATGGGAGACGTCGTCGTACCCACCGAGCCGCATCTGGTGCTGCGCGGCTCCACGGCACGACCGGAGGGAGCATCATGACCGCCGCCGGACTGGCGCGCTTCACGGGCCGCACGGCCCTGCTCTCCGCGGCCGCCTCCGGGATCGGAGAGGCCGCCGCCCACCGTCTCGCCGCCGAGGGCGCGTCCGTCCTCGTCACCGACATCGACGGCAAGGGTGCGCACCGCGTGGCCGAGGAGATCCGCGCCGCGGGAGGAGAGGCCCGCGACCTGCAGCTCGACGCCACCTCGCCGGCGGACTGGGCCGCAGCCGTCGCGGAGGCCGAGTCCTGGACCGGGCGCCTCGACGTGGCGCATCTCAACGCCGGCCGGAACTTCCCCGGAGCGGCGCACGAGCTGGACGACGACTCGTGGCACTACCAGCTGCGGCTCTCCCTCGACTCGGTCTTCTTCGGTGTCCGGGCCACGGTGCCGCTGCTGAGAGCCGCCCGGGGCGCGGTGGTCATCACCTCGTCCGTGCACGCCGCCATCGGCTTCAAGGGGTATCCGGCGTACGCGGCTGCCAAGGGCGGGATCGACGCCCTGGTGCGCCAGCTCGCCGTCGAGTACGGCGGGGAGATCAGGTTCAACGCCGTCCTGCCGGGATCCGTGCTCACGGCCCTGTGGGCGGACACGCCGCCGGAAGCCAAGGCCCGGATCAGCGCCCGTACGCCGGTCGGCAGGCTCGGGGAGCCGGAGGACATCGCGGCGGCCGTGGCCTTCCTCGCCTCAGACGACGCCTCGTTCATCACCGGCCAGAACCTGCTCGTGGACGGCGGCCGCAGCATCACGTCCCACGAGTAGCCGCCGCAACTCCCCCACACCGCGAGCCACCTCGGCTCCCTGCCTCCCGAACCGCGAGCCGCCTCGGCTCCCACCCTCCCGAGCAGTCTCGACTCCCGACCTACGGGACAGCTTCGACGTCCCCGCCCCGAGCCGCACACCCCTCGCACTCCCGAACAACCTCCACCCCGACACGGGCCGAACAACTCTGCGCCGGCACCCCGGAGCGCTCTCATCCATCCGACAACAGCAGCCATCGGCCCCCGAGCCGTGCATCAGGACCCGGAGGTCCGCACCATGAAGATCACTGGATACGAACTCTTCCTCGTCGAACCGCGCTGGGTCTTCCTGCGCATCGACACCGACGAGGGCATCTCCGGCTGGGGCGAGCCCATCGTCGAAGGCAAGGCGGCCACCGTCGCCCGCTGCGTCGAGGAGATGTTCGACTACCTCGTCGGGCAGGACCCCGCCCGCATCGAGGAGCACTGGCAGGTGCTCGCCAAGAGCGGCTTCTACCGGGGCGGCGTCGTCCTCAACAGCGCCCTGGCCGGCATCGACCAGGCCCTGTGGGACATCGCGGGCAAGACCCACGGCGTTCCGGTGTACCAACTGCTCGGCGGCCACGTGCGCGACCGGGTACGCGTATACGGCTGGGTCGGCGGGGAGACCCTCGAGAAGCTGGCCGAGTCGGCGGCCGAACAGGTCGCCAAGGGCATGACCGCGGTCAAGCTCAACCCCTGCGGCCAGCTGGAACCGCTGGCCACCGCCGGTGCGATCAACGCCATCGTCGACACCGTTCGCACGGTGCGCGAGGCCATCGGCCCGGACCGCGACCTGGCGCTCGACTTCCACGGCCGCTTCAGCGGCGCGATGTCCCGTCGCGTACTGCCGTTCCTGGAGCCCCTGCTGCCGATGTTCGTGGAGGAGCCGGTGCTGCCGGAGTTCACCCAGGACCTCGGCGCCGTCGTGCGCTCCACTTCGATCCCCATCGCCACCGGTGAGCGGCTCTACTCCCGGTGGGACTTCCGCTCCGTACTGTCGGACGGAATCGCCGTGGCCCAGCCCGACATCAGCCACGCCGGAGGCATCTCCGAGACCCGGCGGATCGCCTCGATGGCGGAGGCGTACGACGTCCTGGTGGCGCCGCACTGCCCGCTCGGCCCCATCGCGCTGGCCGCGAGTCTGCAGCTCGACTTCGCCACCCCCAACTTCCTCATTCAGGAACAGGCGCTCGGCATCGGCTACGGCGACAGCAGCGGCCTCCTTGACTACCTCGTCGACCCCGAGACGTTCGCGTTCCGCGACGGTTACATCGAGCGCCCGACCGCACCGGGCCTCGGCATCACCATCGACGAGGACGCGGTCCGTGCCGCCGCCGAACGCGGGCACCGGTGGCGCAACCCCGTGTGGCGCAACGCGGACGGCTCGCTGGCGTCCTGGTAGCAGCCCGTCGGCCAGCCGGCCGGCACCAGGGCCGTACGCGTACGGCCCTGGTCAGCGGGTCCGTCAGGTCGTCAATCCGCAGGGGGCGCCTTCGGGCATCATCGGCTGCGGCGGTGCGCTGGGCAGCATGCGCGAGTACCTGCTCATCGAGGACGCCGTCGTGGGGAAGAGCGTGGCGGTGATCCCCGACTCGGTGACCTTCGACGTCGCCGCGCTCAACGAGCCCATGGCGGTCGCGCGGCACTGCGTCAACCGTTCCGAAGCCCGGACGACCGACAGGGTCGTGGTGTTCGGGGCCGGGCCCATCGGGCTCGGGGCCACGATCTGGCTGAAGCTGCGCGGGGTCGAGCACGTGGTCGTGGCCGACGTCATTCCGGAGCGCCTCGAGACGGCGCTGGCGGTCGGGGCCGACGCCGTCATCGACTCCTCACGCGAGGACGTGGCGGCGCGCCTGACGGAGCTGCACGGCCAGGGCGCCAACGCACTCGGGCAGCCCCGCCCGGACACCGACATCTACATCGACGCGGCCGGGGGTCGCCGTCGTCGCCAACACCGCGCTGCGGTCGGCGAAGTGGGGCGCCAAGCTCGTCGTCGTGGCCGCCCACAAGAAGCCCGAGCCCATCGATCTCGGCGCGATTTTCAGGAGCGAGATGACCGTCATCGCGTCCCAGGGCTACCCCACGGAGATCTTCGAGGTGACCGAGGAGATCGCGGAGCACCAGGAGCTCTTCGCGCGCCTGATCAGCCACCGCGTTCCCTTCTCCGACGTCGAGCGGGCCTTCGAGCTGACGCTGACACCGGGGGCGGCCGAAAAGGTCGTCGTCACCTTCGACTGACGGCCCGGACGGGAGCAATCATCGCGGCGATCCCCCCATCAGTGCGCCGGCGGCCGTCGCGACCGCCACGCCCACGGCCCTCGCGCAGCGCGTCTCAGCCACCGACGCCCTGCGCGAGGGCCGTACGCATTGAGGGCGCATTGAGGGACATATGGCTCCTTCCCGAGGCAGGAAAACCGATCCTGGACCACGATTGGTCGAAATATCGCACGTCGACCGGATTACCGAACCGGCTGGCGCCGAAGGTAAGGGCCCCGCCGCACAGAAGTCAACGCATTTTCGGCACTTGGATAGTGGGACGCCAGCTCCGACGGCGCGCCGCCCGACGCCGGACCACCCCACACACACCCGCGTTACTCAAACGTGACACCGCACTGATGCACGACTTCTTGACTGCCGCGGATTGTTAGCGCTCACAATGACCCGTGCATCCGCCCGGTCCGCCATCCAAGGAGGAACTGTGGCGGTACGACGGGGTGTTGTGCCGCCTTCTTGACCAGTGCTGTTGAGCTTTACGACCCGATACCTGCCCCTTCCCGGCCGGCGCGCCGGCACCCAGGCAGCCCCGGATCCGAGACGTCTCGGAGACGGAACCCACCCCACCTTTTACAGACCAGTACCTGACTGACAGTCACGACCGCCCAAGGAGGTGCGGCCATGGCACAACCATCACTTCGGCCGCCCACCATGGCGGACGTCGCCCGGCGCGCCGGGGTGTCCCACCAGACCGTTTCGCGCGTGCTGGGGGACCACCCCAACGTACGGGACGACACACGCGCCAAGGTTCTGAACGCGATCGGAGAACTGGGCTACCGCCGCAACTCCTCAGCACGGGCGCTCGTCACCCGGCGCACACGGAACCTGGGGGTCATCGCCTCCAACAGCACCCTCTACGGCCCGGCCAGCACACTGTTCGCGCTCGAGGAGGCAGCACGCGCCGAGGGCTACCTCGTCTCCACGGTCAGCCTGCGCAAGCTGACGGTGAAGACGCTGTCCGAGGCCCTGGACCGCTTGATCGAGGGCGGTGTGGACGGATTGCTCACGGTCGCCCCGCAGCAGTCCGCGGCCGCCGCGCTCACCGAACTGAGCACACCCTTCCCGGTGGTGACCGTGGGAAGCGGGAGCGGGGCGGGCGTTCCCGGTGTCAGCGTCGACCAGCACCTGGGCGCACGGCTGGCCACCGGCCATCTGCTGGACGCGGGCCACCGCAGGGTCTGGCATGTCGCCGGACCAGAGGACTGGCAGGAGGCACAGGACCGGGCCGACGGCTGGCGCGCGGCACTCGAAGGGGCAGGAATCGAGCCGCCCGAACCACTGAGCGGCGACTGGAGTCCGCTGTCGGGCTACCGTGCAGGCCAGGAGCTCGTCGGACGAGCGGGCCGGGAGCTGACCGCGGTCTTCGTGGCCAACGACCAGATGGCTCTCGGGGTGTTGCGGGCTCTGCGGGAAGCGGGACTGCGAACCCCCCACGATGTGGCGGTCGTCGGGTTCGACGACGTCCCGGAGGCGGAGTTCTTCGCTCCACCGCTCACCACGGTCCGCCAGGACTTCACAGCCGTGGGCCGACGGAGCATCACCCTGCTCCTGGACCAGATCGAAGGCCGGGAACCCGCCGCACCTCCGCGGATCGTCATCGAGCCCCACCTCATCGTCCGGACCAGCACCTCTCCACCCCGCTCGCCCTGACCCGGCGTCACCCATCTCGGACCCGACCGGGCCGTACGCCAACGACCACACATGACCGACATACCGAACACCGACCGACCAATTGAACATCGTCCACTCTTTCCCCGACAATCACCAGCGGGTCCGTCCCGGACCTGCTCCTCAAAGGAGAAGCACATGCTCAACAGGCGCAACTTCATCGCGGCGGCAGTAGGCGTGGCGGCCGCGGGCGGGCTGACCGCCTGCGCCAAGAAGGACGACTCCCCCTCGGGCTCGTCCGGCGGCGGCGGGGACAAGGCGATCACCCTGGGCTTCTCCCAGGTCGGTTCGGAGAGCGGCTGGCGCAGCGCCAACACCGAGTCGGTGAAGTCGGCCGCCAAGGAGGCGGGCTACAAGCTGCAGTTCTCCGACGCTCAGCAGAAGCAGGAGAACCAGATCTCCGCGATCCGCAGCTTCATCGCGCAGAAGGTGGACGTCATCGCCTTCTCGCCGGTGGTCGTCACCGGCTGGGACGCCGTGCTCAAGGAGGCCAAGGCGGCGAAGATCCCAGTCGTCCTGACCGACCGGTCCGTCGAGAGCGACGAGTCCCTGTTCGTCACCCTGGTCGGCTCCGACTTCACCGACGAGGGCCGCCGCGCCGCCAAGATCCTGGAGAAGGTCCTGGAGAAGGCCGGCCACAAGGGCAAGGTGAAGATCGCCCAGCTGGAGGGCACCACCGGTGCCGCCCCCGCGATCGAGCGCGCCAAGGGCTTCAAAGAGGTCATGGACGCGGAGCACAAGGACGACTGGGAGATCGTCGCCAGCCAGACCGGTGACTTCACCCGGGCCGGCGGCAAGCAGGTCATGGCTGCCTTCCTGCAGTCCAACCCGGACATCAACGTCCTCTACGCGCACAACGACGACATGGGCCTCGGCGCCATCCAGGCCATCGAGGCGGCCGGCAAGAAGCCCGGCAAGGACATCCTCATCGTCACGGTCGACGGTGTGAAGGACGGCTTCATCGCCATGTCCGAAGGCAAGATCAACGCGATCGTCGAGTGCAACCCGCTGCTCGGCCCCCAGCTGATGGAGGTCGTGAAGAAGGTCCACGACGGCGAGAAGGTCGAGCGCTGGATCAAGACCAAGGAGAGCGACTTCATGCAGGACCAGGCCAAGGACGCGCTCCCCACCCGTAAGTACTGACCGACCGCACCCACCGGCAGGGAGTCTCCGGCCGACCGGCGACCATCCGGTCCCGGAAGGCTCCCTGCGGGCCTGAACCCACTTCACGAGGAGCGCTGCCATGGCAGAGCCGCGGCCCGTCCTGGAGATGACGGGCATTGTCAAAGAGTTTCCGGGGGTACGGGCTCTGTCGGGCGTCGACTTCCGGCTCTTCCCCGGCGAGATCCACGCCCTCATGGGCGAGAACGGGGCCGGAAAGTCCACCCTCATCAAGGTGCTGACCGGGGTCTACTCCCTGGACGGCGGCACCATCACCCTCGACGGCAAGTCCGTGCAGTTCGGCAGCCCGCTGCAGGCGCAGCACGCCGGCATCAGCACGGTCTACCAGGAGGTCAACCTCTGCCCCAACCTCTCGGTGGCGGAGAACATCTTCATCGGCCGTGAACCCACCCGCGCGGGCCGCATCCAGTGGAAGCGGATGCGCAAGGAAGCCGCGGAGATGGTCGACCGCCTCGGCCTCGACATCGACGTGACGGCGCCGCTGTCCTCGTACCCGCTGGCAGTGCAGCAACTGGTCGCGATCGTACGGTCTGTGGGCCACGGCGACAGCGACGGCGAGGGCTCCGGCACCAAGGTGCTCGTCCTGGACGAGCCCACCTCCAGCCTCGACCGCGACGAGGTCCTCGAACTGTTCCGCCTGATGCGGCGCCTGCGGGACGAGGGCGTCGCGATCCTCTTCGTGTCGCACTTCCTCGACCAGATCTACGAGATCTGCGACCGCATGACCGTGCTGCGCAATGGCACCCTGGTCGGCGAGCACATGGTGGCCGACCTCGACCAGGTCGGGCTGATCGAGCTGATGATCGGCAAGGCCCTGGACCAGCTGGAGGAGCTCCACGAGCACCAGCTGCGCTCCGACGTCGGCGAGACGCTCGTCAAGGCCGAGGGCCTGGGCCGCACCGGCGGTATCGCCCCCTTCGACCTGGAGATCAAGAAGGGCGAGGTGCTCGGCCTCGCCGGACTGCTCGGCTCGGGCCGCACCGAACTGGCTCGGCTGCTGTTCGGCGCCGACCAGCCCGACAGCGGCAAGGTGACCGTCGCCGGCAAGCAGGTCTCGATGAGCGCCCCCAACGACGCCATCGGCGCCGGCGTCGCGTTCTGCTCGGAGAACCGCAAGACCGAGGGTCTCGTACCGGACCTGACGGTGCGTGAGAACATCATTCTCGCCCTGCAGGCGGCGCGCGGCTGGACCCGGCCCATCCCGGCATCGCAGCGCGACGAACTCGTCGCCAAGTACATCAAGGCGCTGGACATCCGCCCCGCCAACCCCGAGGCCCGCGTCGGCCAGCTCAGCGGCGGCAACCAGCAGAAGGTGCTGCTGGCCCGCTGGCTGATCACCCAGCCCAAGCTACTGATCCTGGACGAGCCGACGCGCGGTATCGACATCGGCGCGAAGGCGGAGATCCAGAAGCTCGTGGTCTCGCTCTCCGAGGACGGCATGTCCGTGCTGTACATCGCGGCCGAGCTGGAGGAGGTACTCCGGCTCAGTCACACCATCGGAGTGCTGCGCGACCGCCGGCTGGTGGCGCAGCTGACCAACGGGCCTGAGATCACCACCAGCCGGATCCTGGAGACCATCGCGAGCGGAGAGCACCAGTGAGTACCCCGGCAGTGACCACCCCCTCCCGCTGGCGAGCACTGACGCGCCACCACCTGTTCTGGCCGGTCGCGGTCCTGATCGCCCTGCTGCTCGTCAACGTCCCCTTCACACCCGACTTCTTCGCGATCAGGATGACCGACGGCCACCTCTACGGCAGCCTCGTCTCGATCGTGCTGTTCGGCTCGCCGCTGATCCTGGTGGCGGTCGGCATGACTCTGGTCATCGCCACCGGCGGCATCGACCTCTCCGTCGGCGCCGTGGTCGCCATCACCGGCGCCCTGACCTGCTCGTACATCAGCGATCAGGCCGACCAGAACGCGCTGGCGGGGGTCTTCCTCGCCATGGGCATCGGCCTGGTGGCGGCAGTGGTCTGCGGCCTGTGGAACGGCTTCCTGGTCGCCCGGATGGGCATCCAGCCCATCATCGCGACCCTCATCATCATGGTCGCCGGACGCGGTGTCGCCCAGCTGATCACCGACGGTCAGATCATCACCATCAACAGCGAGCCGTACAAGCTCATCGGCGGCGGCTACTGGCTGACCCTGCCCTTCTCCATCTTCGTGGTGGCCGCCGTCGTGGCCGTCACCGTCGCCCTGACCCGCCGTACGGCGCTCGGCCTGCTCGTCGAGTCGGTCGGCGGCAACGCCGAGGCCAGCCGCCTGGTCGGCATCCGCTCCCGGCGCATCAAGATCATGGTGTACATGTTCTGCGCCCTGTGCGCGGGCATCGCCGGCCTGATGATCAGCTCCAACACCTCGGCCGCGGACGGCAACAACGCCGGCCTGTGGATCGAGCTGGACGCGATCCTCGCGGTCGTCATCGGCGGCACCTCGCTGCTCGGCGGCCGGTTCTCCATCGGTGGCACCGTGATCGGCGCCCTCGTCATCCAGACCCTGACCACCACGATCTACACCATCGGCGTACCCACCCAGACCAACCTGGTCTTCAAGGCCGTCGTCGTCATCGTCGTCTGCCTGCTGCAGTCCCCGAAGTTCCGGGCCAAGGTCTTCGGCGCGAAGGGACGCGCCCGGACCACCGCCCCGGCGGAGCCCACCACCCCGGCCGACGCCGCCCCGAAGATGGAGGTGTCGCGATGAGCGCGACCACCAAGACCCGTACGGCAGCGGAAGGCCGTACGCCGTCCACGCCGGCACAGGCGTCCACGGCCGCGCGCCTGCTCGGCGACCGGCGGCTGCCCGTCCTGGTCACGGCCGCCCTGTTCCTCGCGATGTACATCGGCGGTCTCAGCCGCTACCAGAACTACGGTTTCGGCGAACCGCAGGTCTTCCTCAACCTGTTCATCGACAACGGCTATCTGCTGGTCGCCGCCGTCGGCGCCACCTTCGTCATCATGTCCGGCGGCATCGATCTGTCCGTCGGCTCGCTGATCGGCTTCACCACCATGTTCACGGCGTGGCTGGTGGAGCGTCAGGGCTTGCCGCTGATGCTGGTCATCCCGCTCGCCCTGGGGGTGGGCGCGTTCGGCGGCTTCCTCATGGGCTATGTGATCCACAACTTCGAGATCCAACCGTTCATCGTGACCCTCGCCGGCCTCTTCCTCTTCCGGGGCCTCTGCCTGGTCATCAGCAAGGAGTCCATCTCCATCGGCGACTCCACGGTGAGCAGCATGGCCCAGACCCGGGTCTCGCTCGGACTGGGGGAGCTGTCGATCGGCGCCATCGTCGCCCTGGTCGTCCTCGCCGCCGCCTTCTACATACTCCACTACACGCGCTTCGGCCGCCGGGTGTACGCCATCGGCGGCAACGAGCAGTCGGCGCTGCTGATGGGACTTCCGCTTGGCGGCACGAAGATCGCCGTGTACACCGTGAGCGGCTTCTGCTCGGCGCTGGCCGGCCTGCTGTTCATGCTGTACATCCAGTCCGGCGACCCGCTGCACGCCGTCGGCATGGAGCTCGACGCAATCGCCGCGGTCGTCATCGGCGGCACGCTGCTGACGGGCGGCTCCGGTTACGTCCTGGGCACTCTGTTCGGCGTCCTCGTGCTGGGCCTGATCAAGAGCATCATCCAGTTCGAGGGCACGCTCAGCTCTTGGTGGACGAAGATCGCCACGGGTGTGTTGCTGTGCGCGTTCATCCTCATACAGCGGGCGATGACGGCGCGCAGGAAGACCTGAGCCGGGACGGTCGACCAGGGCGACCATCGGGCCGGAGCGGTCCGCCACGCGGGGCACGATGAGTGCCACGCGGACGGACCGCTCCGGCCCTTCCGTTTGTGCAGCACTGCTGTCTCCGGCCCCAGCCGCAAGGCAGCCAAGCGGCCCTCCCCGAATTACCCCTCGACGACCGGCCTATACGGGCTCTTCGCAGTTGAGGGTGTAGCTCCGTAAATACGGAGCTGTTGCATGGTTGGATGTGAGTCGTCAGGAGGTGCGAGCGTCGTAGTTCTCGCGGTTTGCGAGGACCTCGGCCATGTGTGTCTGCGCCCAGTTTCTGAGCCCGCGCGTCATGTGGTGGAGCGAGAGGCCGAGGTCGGTCAGCTCGTAGGAGACGGTGACAGGGACAGTTGGCGTCACGGTACGGGTGAGCAGACCATCGCGCTCCAGCGACCGTAGCGTCTGCGTCAGCATCTTCTGGCTGACCCCGGCCAGAAGACGAGAGATCTCGGAGTAACGCATCGCCTTCGGAGCGTCTGCGTGTGCTGCACCGGGCTGGCCAGGGCCGTTGTCGCCACCCAGCGCACACAGGATCAGGACGACCCACTTGTCCGAGATTCGGTCGAGCAACTGCCGGCTGGGGCACCCTGCCAGGAACGCGTTGTACTCCACCTTGGCCTGAGCCCTCTTCTGGGCCGCCTTCATCGTCGTCACTGATCGCACCTCTCACCAATGGGTGGGTTACGCACTCCAAAGTGCCTACTTCCCGACAGGAAGTTTCTCTCCAATGCTGATGCAGAGAGGCAGCAGGCGACACCCCCTAAGTGCACGACGAAAGGCAACAAGATGAGCACACCCTCCCTCTCTCTTCCCGGCGGCACCTGGACTCTGGGCGACCTGACCGTCACCCGGTTCGGCTACGGCGCCATGCAACTGGCCGGCCCGTGGGTCATGGGGCCGCCCGACGATCGCGAGGGTGCCCTGGCCGTTCTGCGTGAAGCGGTCGACCTCGGTATCACCCACATCGACACCAGCGACGCCTACGGGCCGCGCGTCACCAACGAGTTGATCCGCGAGGCACTGCACCCCTATCCCGAGTCGCTGCACATCGTGACCAAGGTGGGCGCGACCCGCGACGAACAGGGTGGCTGGCCTACGGCCCGACGACCCGAAGATCTGCGCCGCCAGGTCCACGACAACCTCAACTCCCTCCGGCTCGACGTACTCGACCTGGTCAACCTCCGACTCGGCAACGCCGAAGGTCCCCAGCCCGGCTCACTCGCCGAGGCGTTCGAGACGCTCGTCGAACTCCAGCAGCAGGGCCTGATCCGCCACCTCGGGGTCAGCAACGCCACCGAGGAGCAGGTCACCGAGGCACAGAGCATCGCGCCGATCGTGTGCGTGCAGAACATGTACAACCTCGCCCACCGCCACGACGACAAGCTCATCGACCGGCTCGCCACCGACGACGTCGCGTACGTGCCCTTCTTCCCCCTCGGGGGCTTTACGCCGCTTCAATCCTCGGCGCTCTCGGCGGTCGCAGCCCGATTGAAGGCGACACAGATGTCCGTCGCACTGGCCTGGCTGCTGCAGCGATCACCGAACGTCCTGCTCATCCCCGGCACGTCATCGAAGGAGCACCTGCGCGAGAACGTCGCCGGCGCGGGACTCTCCCTCTCCCATGAGGACTTGACCGAGCTGGACGACATCAGCCGCTGAATACCCCAGAGCTGAACGTGTGTCACACCGGCGTTTTGGCAGCTCACCCCGCGTCGGTGGCCGGGGAGGCGTTGCTGCGGGCCGCATTTCTCGCCGGGCCGACGCTGTTGCCACAAGGAGCGGCGCCCGGGACTTCTACTCCCGGGCGCCGCTCCTTGACCGTGTTGTACGAGGGCCTTGCGGCCCTCCCCGCTACTCGGTGCCGACGCTGATGCCGTGGGTGGCGGCGCCGGTGAGGTTGTCGTAGAGGACGTCGCCGGTGGACTTGTTCCAGAGCTTGATGCGGAAGGTGTCCGGGCCGTCGGTGACGGTGATGCGGAAGCCGTAGCCGCCGGTGCCGTTGACCGTCCCGGAACCCTGGTAGTGGGCTTCGGAGTCCGTCACCACGAGCCAGTCCGACGAGGTGGAACGGAACTTCACGTCGCCGGCCTTGAAGTCGAAAGCCGCGTTGCCGGACGGGGCGGTGGCTTCCTTCTTGTACTGGGCCGTGAAGGAGAAGGCTGCTTTCCCGGTCAGATCCGGGTTGCCGGGGTAGGCACCCGCCGGGGAGGCGATGGTGCCGTCGCCGGCCGCGGGACCGGCCGCGCGGTCGTAGACGATCAGTTCGGGGAGCTTGGTGCTGTCCGAGCCGCCGTCGTCGTCGGTCACGGTGATCACCGGGCGGTGGATGCCCGCCGCGGTGTAGGTGTGGGCCGCTGCGCAGCCGGAGGCGGTGACCTCGCCGGAGGTGGGGTCGGTGCCGTCCTTCCAGTCGACCGTGCAGGTCTGAGTGTCACCGGAGCCCAGGTCGGTGAACTCGGCGGTGACGACGGTGCGCTTGCGGGCCGCCACCGGTTCCGTCGGGCCCGTGGCCGAGGTGATCACCGGAGCCGCGTTGTCCACGGTGACGGTGAGGGTGTCGCTGCTGCGGCCGCCGGTCAGCGTGACCTTGTAGGTGCCGTCGTCGTCGCAGGTGATCGTGGTCAGGATGGCGTTGGGGTCGGAGAAGACGCACGGTGCTCCGTCCTCCACCGTCCACTTCGGGGTGCCTGCCCCGGAGATCGTGCCGGTGAGGGGGGTGGCGCTGCCCTCGGTGCCCATCGCGTTCGGGCCGGCGCGGACGATGGTGACCGGGTCGATGCTGGTCAGGGTGGGGACGACCTTCTTGATCAGGCCGTCGGAGTCGAACTCCAGCTTGTCGACGGTCGTTTCGCGGTGGGTGCCGTCACCGCCGGGGATGGCGAAGCGGTGGTAGGCGATGTACCAGTCGTGGGTGTTCGGCACGTGCACCATGGAGTGGTGACCCGTGCCCTTGATGCCGAGGTCGAGGCGCTTGTCGAGGATCACGCCCTGCTTCGTCCAGGGCCCCAGGGGCGAGGACCCGGTGGCGTAGGCGACCCGGTAGTTCTCGTCCCGGGTGTCGTTCTCCGACCACATGAAGTAGTAGGTGTCCTTGCGCTTGATGACGAAGGAGCCCTCGTTGTAGCCGCTGGGCGTGATGTTGGTGACCTTCGAGGAGTCGAAGGAGACCATGTCCTCGTTGAGCGGCACGACGTACGCCCGGCCGTTGCCCCAGTAGAGGTACGACTGGCCGTCGTCCTCGGTGAAGACGGCCGGGTCGATCATCTGGCCGGTGAACTGGCCGGCGGGGATGAGCGGCTTGCCCAGTGCGTCCTTGAACGGGCCGGTGGGCGAGTCGGACACCGCGACGCCGATGTTCGCGTCGGCGCAGAAGTAGAAGTAGTACTTGCCGTTCTTCTCCTCGATCGCGGGGGCCCAGGCCCTGCTGTCGGCCCAGTTGACGTCCGGTCCGAGGTCGAGGATGACGCCGTGGTCCTTCCAGTGGACCAGGTCCGTGGACGAGTACGCCTTGAACTGCGTACCGCTCCAGCCCGGGAAGCCGTCGGTGGTCGGATACATATAGAAGGTGTCGCCGAACCTTGCGATGTTCGGGTCGGCGTTGAGCCCCGGAAGGACCGGGCTCTTCATCTCCAGGGCCTCCACCGTCCAGGTGCGCTTCTTGCCGTCCGAGCCCGTGACCTCGTACGTCACCGGGTCGGTGAAGTCGCGGAGCGTGCCGGAGGCGGGGCTGATGGACGCGCCGTGGGCGAGGGTGAACTCCGGCGCCAGAGCCGTGAGATCACTGCCCTCGCTCAGCGGGAGCGTGATGCGGCTGTCCGCGTCGTCGATGATCGCGTCGACCTTCAGCGCGGGGTGGGTCGCCGCGGCGATGCCCGTGGTGTTCCCGCTGAGTTCCAGGATCTCGGCGGGTGACAGGGCCCGGTTGTAGATCCGGAAGTCGTCGACCTCGCCGCCGAAGTACGGGTCCGGGGAGTAAAGGGACTTGCCGATGTAGCCGGTGTAGCCCTTCGACGCGTCGTACAGCTCGGACGGCTTGATGGTGACGCCCGTCGCGCGGGCCGCCTCGGCGCCGTCCACGTAGAGGACCGCCGTCTCGGTCGCGCCGTTCACCGTGACGGTGACGTGCTTCCACTCACCCGGGGTGAGCTGCGAGCCGCCCACCATCTGCTTCTCACCCGACCAGGTGGCCTTGGTGATCGCGGAGAACAGCTTGCCTCCGCCGTTGGACGGGGTGGCGAAGAGGTATTTGTTGCTGTCGGGGCCCAGGCCGAACAGCCACTGGAAATTGTCCCCGCCCTTCCACTTGGCGTACGTGGAGACGGTGACGCTGTCGACTCCCTTCAGGACGCCGTTCGGGATCCTGACGTACGGCGAGGTGGTGGATGCGCTGGAACCGCCGGACATCTTGAATGAGCCGCCTTCCACCCCCGTTCCGAAGTCGGGCGTACGGACATAGGTGCCGTGGTAGCCGTGCCCGCTGGAGTCGCGGGCGATGTTGCCGCCGGTCTCGTCGAAGTCGTAGTGCAGGATCATGTCGGCGGGCGCGTCGGGGCCTTCCTCCGAGACCGTGACCTCGGCCTGGGCTCTGAGCGCGGCGCCGTCCGGCAGGCTGCCCTTCACCGTGAAGGTGCCGGCCTGCGCGTACGCCGACTCCGGGACGTCGTCCCAGGTGACGGAGACGGGGCGCTCGACACCGTCGGCGTAGTCGGCGATCACGGTGGCCGGCAGGACCGGGGCGTCACCGATGCGTGTCTTCACCGAGACGTCCTCGACGGACTCGACGAGCTGGTCCGGCTGGTACGCGCGCAGCAGCCGGTCGTACTCGGCCTGCGTCACCGGCAGCACCGTGCCGTGGCGTGGCTTGGCGGGCAGGTCGTAGTCGGTGGACGGGGTCCAGTTGCCGGAGGCGAGGTCCGTCGTCTCGAAGGGGATGTAGCCGCGGCCTCCGAACTCGTCGAGGAACGCGTACCACTTCTCCTCGGTGTTGGACTTGAAGACCAGCGGCCCCTCGGCGGCGCTCATCGCCCCCTTGCCGATGCCCTCGGCGACGAAGTCCCAGGAGAGGTCGAGGATCGAGTCGCTCTTCTCCTGGAAGATGAACTTGCTGTTGGGGGTGGAGGAGGTGTTGTTCCGCTCGTCCTTGGACAGGCGGTAGTACGTCCCGTCGTGCTTGATCATCGTGGAGTCGATGACCGAGTAGCCGCGGTCGATCCAGACCTTTGGCTCGCTGAAGGTGTAGAAGTCGCGGGTGGTCGCGTACATCATGCGGTTGTACGTGTCGCCGGAGTGCTCGGCGTTGTCGTACAGCTTCGACGCCCAGAAGACCACGTACTCGCCGCGCTCGGCGTCGTAGAAGGCCTCCGGCGCCCAGGTGTTGCCCGCGCTGTCGGGTGAGACCTTGACCAGGCGCTGGTTGGTCCAGTGCACCAGGTCGGTGGACTCCCAGACCATGATGGACTTGCTTCCGGTGCGCTGGGACGCGTCCCAGTTGCCGCTGCCGTAGATCCGCAGGTCGGTGGCTATCTGGTAGAACTTGTCGCCCTCCGGGGAGCGGATGATGAACGGGTCACGCAGGCCCTTCTCGCCGAGCGTCGAGGTCAGCACCGGCTTGCCGTCGTTCAGCTCCCGCCAGCGCAGCGGGTCGTTGCCCTTGCTGAGGCCGAAGTAGAGCTGCTCGCCGTCCGAGGTGCCCTCACCGGTGAAGTAGCTGAACATATAGCCCTTGAGGGCTTCCTTGGCGGGGAGTTCGGGCACCTTGGCGGTGAAGACGCGGGTCGCCTTCGCGTCGCCCTTCGTGACGGTCGCGGTCAGCTCGACGGTGGTGGCGCCGTCGCCGTGCGCGGGGCGCTGGACCACGCCGTCGGCGGAGACGACGTCCGGCTTCGCCGAGGACCAGGCGACCTTCGTGCCGTACATGCCGGTGGCGGGCAGGGTGAGGTTGCCGCGTACGTCGTCGATGTTGTGGACGGTCAATGCCTCGGCGGACTGCTTGGTGGCGGTGGCGTCGTCGAACGCGGCGGGGACCGTGATGTCGAAGCTCTTGGTGTCGGTCACAGTTCCCTTCTTCAGGGTCGCGGTGAGCGTGGCGTGACCGTCCGGCTCGCCGGCGGCGGGGCGGGTGACGGCGCCCGTGTCCGACACCACGGAGGGGTTGTCGCTGGCCCAGCTGATCGTGGAGCCGCCGGCCGTGCCGGTCTTCGGCAGGGTCAGGTCGGAGACGACGGCGCTGGTGTCGCCGAGCGTGAGGGCGGCCTTGTCGTGGGCGATGCCCTGGGTGTTGACGGGAAGGGAGAGCTGCTCGACCTCCGTGGCCGCCAGCGCGCGGTTGTAGACCCGGAAGTCGCGGATCCTGCCCTTGAAGAGCTTGTCGCCGGGGTACACGGACTTGCCGATGTAGTTGGCGGTGGTGGTGCCCGAGCCGATGGCGCCGGGGGTGATGGTGACCGACGTGTTGCGGGCCACCTCCACGCCGTCCTCGTAGAGCACACCGATGCTGCCGGTCTGGGTGTAGGTGACATGCTTCCAGACGGAGCGGGTCAGCGCGCGCGAGGCGGACGGCTGGGTGGTCTGCTCCGTCGACCAGTTGCCGGTGGCGATGGAGGTCCGGAAGGTGTTGCCGGTGGTGAACAGGTAGCCGTTGCCGCTCGTCCCGCTCGTGTTGCCGAAGCCGTAGATGAAGTACGGGGTCGCCTGGGCGGAGTCGATCTTCACGTCCATCGAGACGGTGATCGAGTTCATGCCGCTCATGATGTTGTTCGGCACCTTGACGTAGGTGTCGGAACCGTTGAAGGCGAGCCCTTCACCGGTGCCCGACCAGCCGGCGGTGCCGTTGACCGTGCCGTCCTGGCCGTTGCCGGAGGCGTCGGTCACCGTGGTGCCGGAGGCCGCGTCGAGCTTGTACCAGAGGGCCAGACCGTCCGTGATCTCCGCCGCCTGCACGGGCGCGGCAGGTCCGGCTACCCCCAGGAACAGCGATGCGGCGGTCAGTCCGGAGAGGCAGCCCACCAGGCGTCTCGCGCGGCTGCGGGGTCTCTGCATGTGCATCGTTTTTCAAGTTCCCTTGCTGAGGCGTGACTTGAAAGAAATCGGGATGCGCGGCCTCAGCCGTGGGCACCCGCCCGTTTCGTCGGTGTGACGGCGCGTTTCGAGAGTGTCAAACGGTGCGGAGCGGGCGTCAAGAGGTATCGAACGACGTCCGACAGGTCGAACAATGCGATCCGGCCACATCCCGTCCGGTAAGCGCGGAAGGCTTTACTGCCCGGCCACGCGATTCTTTACGTAACGGAAAACCGAAGAAAACCAAATTTGCCAGAAGCGTTGACGCGTACACCACCTGTCCCTATCTTCTGCTCGAAGTTACGCACATTGTTCGAAATTTCGAGCATTTGTGACCGTCAGAAGGGGACCCGCCGTGTTCCGCACCCGCTACTGGCTCACCCTCGTGGCCGCGCTTCTGGTGATGCTCGTACCGGTCGCCGTCCAGCCCGCCGCCGCAGCGGAGGGGCGCCCGTACACAAACCCGATCAAGTCGGTGAAGGGTGCCGACCCCTGGCTGGAGTACTACAACGGCAACTACTACCTGGTGACGACCTCGTTCACCAACGAGCTGACCATGCGCAAGTCGCCGACGCTCGCCGGGCTGGCAACCGCCCCCAGCGTCCAGGTGTGGTCGGACACTGCATCGGGCCGTAACTGGAACATGTGGGCGCCGGAGATCCACTTCTTCGACGGCAAGTGGTACCTCTACTACTCGGCCGGCCAGCGCGGCGCCGCCTGCTGCGACTCCCAGCGCACCCACGTCCTGGAGAGCGCGGGCTCCGACCCGATGGGCCCGTACACCTACAAGAACACCCTCACGGGCTCCAACCTGAGCCCCGGCGGCTGGCTCATCGACGCCAGCGTCCTCAAACACGACAACAGGCTGTACCTGGTGGGCAGCGGCTTCATCAACGGCAGTACGCAGAGCCTCGTCATCGCCCCGATGAGCAACCCGTACACGCTGAGCAGCTCCACCTTCACCATTATCTCGAGCCCCACCCTGACCTGGGAGACCTCCGGCAACCCGGTCAACGAGGGTCCCGAACCGCTGTACCACAACGGCAGGACGTTCCTCACCTTCTCCGCCAGCTCCTGCCAGACCGCGGACTACAAGCTGGGCCAGCTCGAACTCACGGGCAGTGACCCGCTCAACCCGGCCTCCTGGACGAAGAAGCAGACGCCCGTCTTCCAGCGCAACGACGCGGCTGGGGTCTACGGTCCGGGCCACAACGGATTCTTCACCTCGCCGGACGGCACTGAGAACTGGATCGTCTACCACGGCAACAGCACGGCGAACGGCGGCTGCGGCAACGGCCGCACCACACGGGCACAGAAGTTCACGTGGAACGCGGACGGCACGCCGAACTTCGGAACGCCGGTCGCGCTCGGCACCACCCTGCCCGGTCCCGCCGGGGAGACGGCCACCACGCCGACGGCGTACACGATCGTCAACCGCAACAGCGGCAAGTGCCTGGACGTCGAGGGCGGCAACACCGCTGACGGCACCAACGTTTTCCAGTGGACCTGCAACGGCGGCGCCAACCAGAAGTGGCGTATCGAGGACCAGGCCGACGACACGAGCCGCCTGGTGAACGTGGCCACCGGCAAGGTCATGGATGTCGCCGACTGCTCCAGCACCGACGGTGCGGACATCCGGCAGTGGTCCTGGCTCAACAACACCTGCCAGCGGTTCCGTCTCGTCTACACCGGAGCCGACCACGTGCGTCTCGTGAACGCGAGCAGCGGCAAGGTCGCCGACGTCGCCAACTGCGGTACGGCCAACGGCACCGACGTACGCCAGTGGACCTGGCTGAACAACAACTGCCAGCAGTGGCAGCTCAGGCCCACCACCTGACCGCCTGCCCCCACCACATCTGACCTGACCAGGAGAAGACCACCCCCCATGAGACGCCTCATCGCCCGTGTGGTGACGGCGGTGCTCGCCGCACTCGCCGTACTGACCACCGGAACACCCGCCCACGCGGCCGCCCCCGCCTCACCGGCCGTGACGTTCACCAACCCGATCGCCGAACAGCGAGCCGACCCGCACATCTACAAGCACACGGACGGCTACTACTACTTCACCGCGACAGTCCCCGCGTACGACAAGATCGTCATGCGCCGGGCCACCACTCTCCAGGGGCTGTCCACGGCCGCCGAGACCACCATCTGGACCAAGCACGCCAGCGGTGAGATGGGCGCCCACATCTGGGCCCCGGAGATCCACTTCATCGACGGCAAGTGGTACGTCTACTTCGCCGCCGGCGCCTCCAACGACATCTGGAAGATCCGGCCGTACGTCCTGGAGACCAGCGCTGCCAACCCGCTCACCGGCACGTGGACCGAGAAGGGCCGCATCGCACTGCCCCTGGACACCTTCTCGCTGGACGCCACCACCTTCGTGCACAACGGCACCCGCTATCTGAGCTGGGCGCAGAACGACCCGGCGGTCGGCGACGGCACCAACATCTACCTCGCCAGGATGTCCAGTCCCTGGACCATCACCGGCAGCCCGGTCATGATCTCCCGGCCCACCAACGCCTGGGAGAAGGTCGGCCACACGGTCAACGAGGGTCCGGCCGTCATCCAGAAGAACGGCAAGGTCTTCATGACCTTCTCCGCCAGCGCCACCGACAGCAACTACTGCCTGGGCCTGCTGACCGCCAACGCCACCGCCGACCTGATGAACCCGGCCTCCTGGACGAAGAACCCCAACCCGGTCTTCGCCAGCAACGCCGCGACCGGCCAGTACGGTCCCGGCCACAACACCTTCACCACGTCCGAGGACGGCAAGTCGGACATCCTGGTCTACCACGACCGCGACTACAAGGACATCAGCGGTGACCCGCTGAACGACCCCAACCGCCGCACCCGGTACCAGAAGCTGTACTGGAACGCCGACGGTACCCCCAACTTCGGCATCCCTGTCGCCGACGGCGTCACCCCGGTCCGCTTCTCCTCGTACAACTTCCCCGACCGGTACATCCGCCACTGGGAGTTCCGCGCCAAGATCGAACCGAACGTCACGAACCTCGCCGACTCCCAGTTCCGCGTGGTGACCGGGCTCGCCGGCAGCGGCACGGTCTCGCTCGAATCGGCCAACTACCCCGGCTACTACCTCCGGCACAAGAACTTCGAGGTCTGGGTGGAGAAGGACGACGGCACGGCCACCTTCAAGAACGACGCCAGCTTCCACCGGCGGGCGGGCCTCTCCGACACGGCCGACGGGGTCTCCTTCGAGTCGTACAACTACCCGGGCCGCTACCTCCGGCACTACGACTACCTGCTCTACGTCCAGCCCGCCGACACGACGACCGCCAAGGCGGACGCGACGTTCTACGCGGAGTGACGCGTACCGAGTGGCGCGTACCGAGTGACGCGTATTCAGGGCCCTTTCCCCCACGGAGGTTTCAATGAAGAGACCCATGCGAGGCCTGCTCGCGCTCATCGCGACCCTGGCGGCCGTACTGGTCGGCATCACCGCCCCTGCCGCGCAGGCTGCGCATCCTGCGCCCGGTTCGGCGACGCGGTACACGATGACCGCGTTCACCAACAGCAGCGAGTCGAACATGTACGTCTACGACTCGCCGGACGGCACCGGTTTCACGCTCCGGAAAGGCCCGGCGTACACCCCGCCGTCCGGCCTGATCCGCGACCCCAGCATCTTCCGGCACACCGACGGCTACTACTACCTGACCTACACCACCCGTACCTGGTCGGACCTGTCCACCACCATCGGCTTCGCCCGCTCCACCGACCGCCTCAACTGGACCTTCCTGTACGACTACACGGTCCCGATCAGCGGGCTGCAGCGCGCCTGGGCGCCCGAGTGGTTCCTCGACACGGACGGCAGCGTCAACATCATCCTGTCGGCGTCCGTCGCGGCCGACGGCGAGTGGATCTTCAAGCCGTACAAGCTCACCGCGACCAACGCATCCCTGACGGCCTGGTCCCCTCCCACGCTGCTGTCCGGCCTCGGCCCGAACTACATCGACACCTTCATCGTCAAGATCGGCTCCACCTACCACGCGTTCACCAAGAACGAGACGACGAAGTACATCGAGTACGCCACCGCCTCCAGCCTCACCGGCCCGTACACCTTCCAGAAGACGGGCAACTGGGCGGGCTTCGGGTCCTATGTGGAGGGCCCGGCGCTGGTCCAGCTCGACAACGGCGGGTGGCGGATCTACTTCGACGGCTACTCCGCCGGGAAGTACTGGTACAGCGACAGCTACGACAACTTCGCCACCTGGTCGACGCCCACCGAACTGCCCGGCCTGACCGGCTTCGTACGCCATCTCACCGTGCTCAAGGAGACCGTCCCCGGCGGAGCCACCCTCCCGACGAACACCACCCGGTCGCTGCAGTCGGTGAACTATCCGGGCCGTTACGCCGTCGTCCGCTCGGACAGTCTGGGTTATGTCGATCCGGTGACGTCCTCCAGCACGGCGGCCGTCAAGCAGAGCGCCACGTGGACGATCGTGCCCGGCCTGGCGGACGCCAACTGCTACTCGTTCCGCGACTCGGCCGGCCGCTATCTGCGGCACTGGGATTTCCGGGCCCGCTTCGACAGCAACGACGGCTCGGACGTCTTCAGGAAGGACGCCACGTACTGTGCCCGCCCGGGCACGGCGAGTGGATCCGTCCGGCTGGAGTCGTACAACTACCCCGGCCGCTATCTGCGCCACTACAACTACGAGCTGCGGGTGGATCTCTACCAGGACACGGACACCTTCCGCGCGGACAGCTCGTTCACGGCGGTCACGCCCTGGGCCTGATCGCCTGCGCCTGCCCCACATCGCCGAGAGACCCGGACGGGCTGGATCTTCCAGCCCGTCCGGTTCTCTGGGGTCTTCGCCCCAGCCCTGTAAGTACTGCATTCTCAGTAGCCGGGATTGTCGGCAGGCTGCCATCGTGCGTTAACTGCTACATCTTCACGCCGATGGCCGTACCACGGTCGAGGGATTGAGGATCACGAATGAGCTGTGAGCTGCGGTGTCCTGCTATCGCCGCCGCTCCGGACGTCGCATCTGTGGCGGGCTTCTGGAACTGCGTCCGGTACAGCTGGGCGTACCGCCCATCCGCCGCCAGGAGCTCCTCGTGGGTGCCGCGCTCCACGACCCGCCCGCCCTCGATGACGAGGATGAGGTCGGCGGCGCGCACCGTGGACAGCCGGTGGGCGATCACAACGGCGGTGCGGCCGTCCAGGGCCTCGGTGAGAGCCTCCTGCACGGCGGCCTCCGAGGTGTTGTCGAGGTGGGCCGTGGCCTCGTCGAGGATGACGACGCGCTGACGGGCGAGCAGCAGGCGGGCGATGGTCAGGCGCTGGCGTTCTCCGCCGGAGAGCCGGTAGCCGCGTTCGCCGACGACCGTGTCCAGGCCGTCGGGCAGCGAGCGGACGAGGTCCTCGAGCCGGGCGCGCCGCAGCACGTCCCACAGGTCGTCGTCACCGGCGTCGGGCCGGGCGAGCAGCAGGTTGGCGCGGACCGTGTCGTGGAACAGGTGGCCGTCCTGGGTGACCATGCCGAGGGTCTCGCGCAGGGAGGCGGCGGACAGGTCGCGTACGTCGACGCCGCCGATGCGTACGGCGCCTTCGTCGGCGTCGTACAGGCGCGGCAGCAGCTGTGCGATGGTCGACTTGCCCGCCCCCGACGAGCCGACGAGCGCGACGGTCTGGCCGGGTTCGGCCCGGAAGGAGACGCCGTGCAGCACCTCCGTGCCGCCGCGGGTGTCCAGCGAGGCGACCTCCTCGAGCGATGCGAGGGAGACCTTGTCCGCGGACGGGTAACCGAAGCGGACGCCGTCGAACTCGACCGACACCGGCCCCTCCGGGACGCTCCGGGCGTCCGGCTTCTCCTCGATCAGCGGCTTGAGGTCGAGGACTTCGAAGACCCGCTCGAAGCTGACGAGTGCGCTCATGACCTCGACGCGGGCGCCGGCCAGGGAGGTCAGCGGCGCGTAGAGGCGGGTGAGCAGCAGGGCGAGCGCGACGACGGCGCCCGGCTCCAGGCTGCCGTGCAGCGCGTAGTAGCCGCCCAGGCCGTAGACCAGCGCGAGCGCCAGTGCGGAGACGAGGGTGAGGGCGGTCATGAAGGCCGACTGGGCCATGGCCGTGCGCACGCCGATGTCCCGCACGCGGCGGGCGCGGGCCGAGAATTCCGCGGACTCCTCGTCGGGCCGCCCGAAGAGCTTCACGAGGGTCGCGCCGGGTGCGGAGAACCGCTCGGTCATCCGGGTGCCCATCGCGGCGTTGAGGTTGGCGGCCTCCCGCTGCATCCTCGCCATCCGGCTGCCCATACGGCGCGCGGGCACGACGAAGATCGGCAGCAGGACGAGCGCGAGGAGGGTGATCTGCCAGGACAGGGTGAGCATGACCGCGAGCGTGAGCAGCAGCGTGACGATGTTGCCGACCACGCCGGAGAGCGTGTTGCTGAACGCCCGCTGCGCGCCGATGACGTCGTTGTTGAGACGGCTGACGAGCGCCCCCGTACGCGTACGCGTGAAGAAGGCGACCGGCATCCGCTGCACGTGGTCGAAGACCGCCGACCGCAGATCGAGGATCAGCCCCTCGCCGAGGGTCGCCGACAGCCAGCGGCCGAGCAGGCCGAGCCCCGCCTCGGCGAGCGCGATGAGGGCGATGAGCCCGGCGAGCCGGACGACCGTGCCGGAGTCGTGCCCAGACACGATCGCGTCGACGACGCGTCCCGCCAGGACCGGCGTGGCCACGGCGAGCAGCGCGGTCGCGATGCTGAGCAGCACGAACAGTGCGATGCGCCGCCGGTGGGGGCGCGCGAAGGCACCGATACGGCGCAGAGTGGCGCGGGCGAAGGGGCGGCGGTCCTGCTGCGCGTTCATGACGCTGTGCAGCTGGACCCAGGCGGTGGTCTCCATGCTCATGAATAGGACGGTAGAACCTCAAGCATTGTCGAGGTCAAGGCATCGAGAGAGATCTGCGGGGTAGGTCGTGACCCGGTCCTGGGGAAGGTCGTGACCCGCACGTCAACCCCCGTCTGCGTGCCCGCTACCCGGAGTTGGGACGGTATGGGAGCCTCTGGCGGTGTGACCGCCGTACGAGTGCGACGCCCTGAAGGGCTCCCCCGGCGCCTGCCCGTGCGGGAGGTGCTCTGTCTGCTTCCGCTGGCCCTGGTGCTGGTCGTCGCGGTGCGCCACTGGTCGGTGCTCGAGGAGGGTTTCCGCAGGCTGGCGGGCGCCGAGTGGCCGTGGCTGCTCGCGGCGGCGGGGGCCACCTGCCTTACCTGGGTCGCCGCGGCGTTCACCCGGCAGGGCGCCCTGGTCGAGAGGCTGCCGTCCCTTCGCTTGCTCGCCACGCAGTTCGCGGCGGGCGCGGCGAACCATCTGCTGCCGTCGGGCCTGGGCGCGAGCGCGGTGAACCTGCGGTTCATGGCGGTGTGCGGAGTGCCGCTCGCCCGCTCGTCGGCCGCCCTGGCGCTGTATCTGCTGGCCGAGTCGGTCGGCCGGGTCGGCCTGCTGCTGGTGCTGCTGTTCGTCTTTCCCAACGCGCTGCGGCTGGGGACTCTCCTTCCCGACGGGGCCGTCGGGCCGCTGCTGATCGCCACCGGTGCGGCGCTCTGTGTCGCGCTCGCCGTGCTTCTGGTCGTACGCCGCCTGCGTACGGCCGTGTTCGGCTTCCTGCGCACCGCCCTCGGCGAGGCCCGCGGTGTGCACACCCGGCCGGCCCGCGCCCTGGCGCTGTGGGGCGGCTCGCTGGCCTTTCCCGCGCTGCAGGCGGCCGTTCTGGTGGCGGTCGGACAGGCGCTGGGACTGCGGATCCCGGTGGCACACATGGCGGTGGCGTATCTCGCGGCGACGGTGGCGGTGGCCCTGGTGCCCACGCCGGGCGGTCTCGGCTCGGTGGAGGCCGCGCTCGTGGTCGCGCTGGTCGCGGCGGGCGCACCCGCGGCTGTGGCGACCGCGGTGGTCCTGGCGTTCCGGATCATCACGGTGTGGCTGCCGCTGCTGCCGGGCGCGTTGGTGCTCGGCGCGCTGGTACGGCTGAAGGTCATCTGAGGTCGTACGACCGTCGGCCGCCGTTGGCGAAGAGCGGCGCGGCTGTGACGCGCGGATACTGGACGGCGAGTGGACGAGGACGACGCCGGTGCCCGGCCGTCCCGGACGCGGAGGTGTCCTTCGATGCGTGACCCCCTGCCCATCGCCGTCGGCGTGGACGGTTCCCCGGAGAGTCTGGCCGCCGCGGACTGGGCCGCGCGCGAGGCGCGACGCCGCTCGCTCGCGCTCCGTCTGGTGCACGGCTGGATCTGGCAGGCGCACGACATGCCGGCGCCGCGGGACCTCGACGCGCAGAAGCAGTGGGCCCGCACCATGCTGAGGGACACCGAGTACGCCCTGCGGGCCCGTCTTCCGGGACTCACGATCACTGTGGAGGAGCTGTCAGGACCGGCGTCCGAGGCCCTGGCGGAGCACGCGGAGCACGCCGAGATGCTGGTACTGGGCTCCAGCGGACACGGAGCCGTGGCCGGCTTCGTGCTGGGGTCCGTCGGCCTGCGGGTGCTCGCCAGGGCGAAGGGTCCGGTGGTGATGGTGCGGGCGAACGAGCGGTCCACGGAGGAGCACGACGCCGACGAAGTGGTCGTCGGCGTCCAGGACCTCGCCGAACCCGCCGGACCGCTCCTGGACTTCGCGTTCGCCGCGGCGGCCGCCCGTGGGGCGACGCTGCGCGCCGTACACGCGTGGCGGCTGCGGCCCGTGTACGGATACGGCGAGTCCGCCGAGGAGATGTCCGCCGGCGGGACGGAGGGAGTACCCGCGCAGAAGGAGCGGGCCCTCGCCGAGGTCCTGGAACCGTGGCGGAAGCGGTATCCGCAGGTCGACGTGGAAGAGACCGTCGACCTCGCCTATCCGTCCGGCGTCATGCTGGACGCCGCGGCCCGGGCCGGGCTCCTGGTCGTCGGCCGCCGGATGCGCCGGCTACATCTCGGCATGCGCCTCGGCGCGGTCGCCCACGCGGTGCTCCACCATGCGGCCGCGCCCGTGGCGGTCGTTCCGCATGCCTGACGCCGTATAAGACCGCGATCTCCCGGCCCGAGATGCTCACGGTCTCGATGCGCACCCACATGTCGCGTTCGCCGCCAGCCCAGGGCGCGGTGTACGCCCGCTCCTCCAGCCTGCGTACGTCATCGGGGTCCGTCACGGCCCGGGCGTGGCCCCGGACGAGCACGCTCCAGCCCTGGCTGAGCGCGTCGTCGATGCGGTCGATCTCGAAGCCGACCTCGGTACCGGCGGCGGCCGCCGGTTCCGTGCCGTGCGCGGTGCAGTAGACGACCGCACCGTCGATGACGCTGTAGTTGACCGGCATGATGACCGGCCCCATGGGGGTGGGTATCGCGAGTCGCCCGACGCCGTGCGTGGCCAGTCGCGCCCGGCACTCGTCGGGGCTCAGCTCGACCAGCTCGGGGTGGTAGGCGGCCCGGCCCGTGCCCGGTGGGAGATCGGCGGCCCCGCCGCACAGGGCCGCCACCGTGGTGTGCAGGGTGTCGGCCAGCCTGATGAGGATGCCGATGCCGGGTGCCGCCGCCGGATTCTCCTCCAGGTACTGCAGATATCCGGGGGCCGTGCCCGCCCGGACGGCCGTCTCCTTCCGGGTGAGACCGAGTTCCTCGCGCCGCTGCTGGATGCGGCGCCCGATGTCGCCACGGGCCGTCCCCGCCCTCGCGGATCCCGCGCTTGAATGCGTCTGCTCGGACACGGCCGGTCACTTCCTTTCGTCGGCCCCCTTGACCAGCAGGGCGTCGTGCTGCTCGGCGAGGACGACCTTGAGCGCGCCCGTGTCGGCGGCCCGGGCGAAGACGTCGTACGCCTCCTCCATCGCGTCCGGCGGGAAGGCGTGCGTGACCAGGGACGACACCGGCAGGCGTCCGGCGGCGAGCATGCGCAGCAGCATCGGCGTGGAGTGCGTGTCGACGACTCCGGTGGTGATCGTCACGTTCCTGCGCCACAGGTCTTCGAGGTGGAGGGTCGCGGGCTCGCCGTGCACGCCGATGTTGGCGAGGTGCCCGCCGGGCCGCACCATGCGGGTGCACAGCTCGAAACTCTCGGGCACGCCCACCGCTTCGATGACGACGTCGGCCCCGAGCCCGTCGGTGAGATCGGCGACCAGCTCGTCGGGGCCCTCCTCGGGGGCGGCCACGGCGTCGGCGCCGAGGTGCTTGGCCGCGTCGAGGCGGGTGGGCGCCAGGTCGACGGCGATGATCCTCTCGGGCGAGTACAGCCCGGCTGCGGCGATCGCGGCCAGCCCGACGGGCCCGGCACCGACGACGGCGACGGTGTCTCCGGGCCGTACGCCGCCCTTCACCACGCCCACCTCGTACGCCGTGGGGTAGATGTCGGCCAGCAGCACGGCGTCCCTGCTGTCCACCGTGCCGGGCAGGACGTGCAGGGACATGTCGGCGTGGGGCACGCGGACGTACTCGGCCTGCGTGCCGTTGATCAGGTTGCCGAGCATCCAGCCCCCGCCGCCGCGGCACTGCCCGTACATGGCCTCGCGGCAGAAGCGGCAGCGGCCGCAGGCCGTGATGCACGAGACCAGCACCCGGTCGCCGGGGCGGACCGAGCGCACGTCCCCGCCCACCTCGACGACCTCGCCGACCGCTTCGTGCCCGAGGACCGTGCCGGGCTGCACCTCCGGCACGTCGCCCTTGAGGATGTGCAGGTCGGTACCGCAGATGGTGACGACGTCGACACGGACGACCGCGTCGGTGGCGTCCACGACGTCGGGATCGGGAACGTCCTCCCAGGCGGACTGCCCGCGGCCGTGGAAAACCAGTGCCTTCATGACGCCCTCCTCCTTCCCCCTCCGTCCCTCCGTCCGTCTCTTCCGGCCCCTCCTGATCCCGGCTTCCCCGGTGGCCCGTCCCGACACCCCCGGAGCCGGATGTCGGGCCACCTGCGATCCGGCGGCGAGCGAGGCCCGACCTGGCATGATCCTCGCCGAGATGCCGCGCAGGTGGAGCGGTGCCAGCCTGGAGACGCAATGGCATGTTCCGACCATCCGTCCGGCAGGGCGGGCGCCTCTCAGGGCGTTTCTGTGGAAGGAGCCACGACATGGCCACTCATGTCAGCGGCGCACGCAGGGGACAGGGCCGCGCGGAGGCCGTAAGCCCCTGGGTGGCGGGATGGACCGCCGCCGCCGCGGTTCTGATGGTGTTCGGCGGCATCATGGCGATCTTCGTCGGCATAGCGGCGATCGCCAACGACAACGTGTTCATCGTGAATGACGGCTTCGTGTACGCGTTCAGCCTCACCGGCTGGGGCTGGATCCACATGATTCTCGGTGTGGTCATCACCATCGCCGGTGTCGCGCTGTTCACCGGCGCCCCCTGGGCCCGTGCCGTCGGCGTGGCACTCGCCGGGCTCAGCATGATCGCCAACTTCATCTGGCTGCCCTATGCCCCTGTCTGGTCGATCGTGCTGATCGTCGTGGACGGTTTCATCATCTGGGCGCTGTGCTCGCCGCGGCGGGAGCCTTCGACGTAGGCGCTCCGCTGGTCGTGCCGCGATGTGCCGTCGGTTCGCTGCGGCGACGTCGTGGCTGGTCGCGCAGTTCCCCGCCGGGGCGCGTACCGCCCCCTGCAGAAGTCCCAAGCCCAGTAAGGAAATGTCGACATGCGGGCACGGACAGGTCCGTGCTCGCATGTCGGCTGTCCGGGGCGTGGCCCGCGGCTTCCCTGTGACGGCTCGCCACCAAGAGGCCCGTACCGGACAATGAGGACACCTCGGGGAGTCTCGACGAGAGACAGTCGCATGGACCGCTATCCGCCCATCGCCGACCACGGCCTCGTGGGAGATCTGCAGACCGCCGCGCTCATCTCGGCCCACGGTGTCGTGGACTGGTTCCCGGCACCGCGCTTCGACTCGCCCAGCGTCTTCACCGCCCTGCTCGACCACGACGACGGGGGCCACTTCGGCTTCGCACCCGATCCGCGCGGCAGCACATGCAAGCAGCTCTACTACCCCGACACCGCCGTGCTCGTGACCCGCTTCCTGTCCCCCGACGGGGTCGGCGAGGTCTTCGACTTCATGCCGCCGAACGACACGGACACACCCTCCGACCGGCACACCCTGTTCCGCCTCGTACGGGCGGTGCGCGGCACGGTCAGCTTCGAGCTGGAGTGCCGGCCACGTTTCGACTACGCCCGGGCCCGGCACCACCTGTCCCTGAACGGAGAAACGGGCGGCGCTACGGGCGGCGCTACGGACGACGAAACCGTGGCCGTCTTCCGCGCCCCGGGCGTCACCGCGTATCTGCAGTGCAGCTTTCCGCTGGAGCGCGATCAGGACGACGTCCGCGGGAGGGTCACGCTGGGCGTCGGCGAGTCCGCGGCCGCCGTGTTCACCGTGTGCGCTCCGGACAGCCCCCCGCCCGCGCGCGTCACCGCCTCGTCGGCCACCGAACAGCTGTGGGCGACCGTCGACTTCTGGCAGTACTGGATCCGCACCTCCCGCTACCGAGGCCGGTGGCCGGACATGGTCCACCGCTCGGCCATCACGCTCAAGCTGCTGACGTACGCACCCACCGGCGCCCCGGTCGCGGCGGCCACCACCGGCCTGCCCGAGCAGGTGGGCGGCCAGCGCAACTGGGACTACCGCTACACCTGGATCCGCGACGGTTCACTGTCCGTACGGGCCCTGCTCGACCTCGGGTTCGTCGACGAGGCGGCCCGCTTCACCCGCTGGCTCGGGGACCGGATGCGCGCGGGGGCGGAAAGCGGCGGCGAACCCCTGCAGATCATGTACCGCGTCGACGGAGATCCCCGGCTCCCCGAGGAGCTGCTGCCCCATCTGGAGGGCTACTGCGGCTCGTATCCGGTGCGCGTCGGCAACGCGGCGACGGGCCAGCTGCAGCTCGACATCTACGGAGACGCGCTGTACGCGCTCGCCGAGGGCCGGGAGGTGGGGGTGCAGGTGGACTACCACGGCTGGAAGGGCATCGCCTCGACCCTGGACTGGCTCGCGGACCACTGGGACCGGCCCGACGAGGGCGTGTGGGAGACACGGGGCGGGCGCAAGGACTTCACCTTCAGCCGCGTCATGTGCTGGGTCGCCTTCGACCGCGGGCTGAAACTGGCCGCCGAGTACAGCCGGCCCGCGGACACCGCGCGCTGGACGGCCGCGCGCGACACGATTCTCGACCAGGTGATGCAACGCGCCTGGAGCGAGAAGGAACAGGCTCTCGTCCAGCACTACGGCGACGACGTACTGGACGCATCCCTCCTGCTCATCCCCCGGCTCGGCTTCCTCGCCCCCAGGAGTCCGAGCTGGCTCTCGACCCTCGACGCCATCGAACGGGCTCTCGTCTCGGACAGCCTCGTCCACCGCTACGACCCGGCCGCGTCACCCGACGGACTGCAGGGCGCGGAGGGCACGTTCAGCCTCTGCACCTATCTGTACGTCGACGCGCTCGCCCAGGCGGGCCGGCTGCGCCAGGCCCGGTACGCCTTCGAGAAGATGCACACCTACGCCAACCACGTCGGCCTCTACGCGGAGGAGATCGGCCCCGGCGGGGAGCAGCTGGGCAACTTCCCTCAGGCGTTCACGCACCTCGCGCTGATCATGGCCGCCACGACGCTCGACAAGGCGCTCGACGAGGCGTGGTACGGGCCGGGAGCGAACCGTCGGTGACGGACGACTTCGTCGGGGCCACGGGAATGCCGAGTGGCCGGATGGCGCTGAGGATCATAGGGTGATCTGGAGTTCTATCAAGGAGCAGGAAGGTTCTCCCGTAAAGGACTTCTACACGGCTCCCGAAAGGGAGCGCTGCAGGCTCCCGTAGCGGAGTGCCGCAGCGCGAGGTGGGTGCTGGCGATGGCGCTGCTGTCTTCCTTCATCGCAGTCGCGGACCGGCCGGGCCGCACGGCTCGGGCGGCGGCGGGATACGTCCGTCGCCACCTGGTCGGCGGGCAGCCCCGGTCCGACGGCGCGGGCCGGCATGAGGCGGGGACCGTCGTGGTCCCGCCGCGCGCGGCGTCCTTCGTGGAGGGCCGTGCCGAGGGCCTCGAGCCGGTGACGGTGGCGTACGAGCGGGAGGGCACAGGGGAGCCCCTGGTACTGCTCCACGGACTCGGTTACCACCGGCAGGCGTGGGGTTCGGTCGTGCCGCTGCTGGCCGACTCGCACGACACGATCGCCATGGATCTGCCCGGCTTCGGAGAGTCACCGGACCTCGATCCGACCGTGCCGCGCGACCTGGAGACGGCTGTGGCCTGGCTGGGTGCCGTCTTCGAGAAGCTGGACGTGACCAGGCCGCATGTGGTCGGCCACTCGCTGGGCGGGCTGATCGCGCTCCGCCTGGGGCAGGCCGGGCTTGCGCGCAGCGTGACGGCGCTGGCCCCGGCCGGGTTCTGGACGGGCGCCGAGCGGCGGTACGCGTACGCCATGCTGACCGCTGCCCGGCAGGGCGTACGGTTGCTGCCCGACGAGGCGGTGGGATGGCTGGCGCGGAGCGCGGCCGGGCGCGCCGCACTGACCGGCACCCTCTACGGCAGGTCCGGTCTGTGCCCGCCGGAGACGGTGATGGCCTCGCTGCGGGCGCTGCGGGACGCTGCGGCGTTCGGGTCCACGCTGCGGGCCGGCCGCGATGGTGTGCTGTTCAGCGGGGACATCCCCGGTGTGCCGGTCACCATCGCATGGGGAACCTGGGACCGTGTCCTGCCGCCCTGGCAGGCCTACCGGGTCAAGGCCATGATCCCCGAGGCACGGCTGGTGCCGCTGCCCGGCTGCGGCCACGTCCCCATGAACGATGCTCCCGAGTTGGTCGCCCGCGTGATCCTGGAGGCCACCGGCGTTCCGCAGGGTGCTCACTAGGCCACGCGGTTCAGGAGTCCAACCGGCTCAAGCCAACCAGTTCGCTGGCTCAACCAGTTCGCCGGTTCAACCAGTTCGCCGGTTCAACAGTTCAACCAGGTCGCGAGTTCAAGGTTCAACCGCGCGGGCCGTTCAGCGTACGGCCATTCAGCGTGGGCCCGTTCAACGGTGAACATCATCGCGGCCCCTGCAGCCCCATCACGGCCTGCGTCACAGACTGCGTGTCGGCCAGATCCGCCGAATCCGGTGTGGTGATCACGCTAGCGGGTACCCAATCGCCGCATAACAGGACAAATCTCATACGGAGGTGGCTGTATGACTCTGCCTGTGCGACGTGGTATGCCCGGAAGGCTTACAGAACGGCGATTCCCCGGCTGGGCCAGGGACCCGCTGGCCGCGGCGAGTTCAAGGAGCGCGAGCGCGCCGGCACGCTGCGCCGGAGCACCCGCCGCACCGGCCGTTTCGAGTACCGCACCCTGCTGCCCGGAGACGCGAACGCCGAAGGCGTCAACGCGGCGCTCCGCGACGGCGTGCTGACCATCACCGTCCCCAAGGCGGAGACGACGAAGCCCCGCCACATCCAGATCACAGCCGGAGACTGACACCGACACCCCGGTGCATCCCTGACGGCGAGTACGCGGATCCCTGCCCTGACGGCCCCCACCCTCAGCGGCCGCCATGCAGGGCGCCGGCCACTCCACTCGACCGGGACACGCCAACCGCAACCACCCGCACGTCCCCCGGGCACACCTCAGGCGCACATGGCCAGGAGTGCGGTTCGCCTGGACGGACACCTTGCGCCCCGGGAGGTGACGCGCGACGAGGCCGCAGCCGATCGCTGGGCCCGCCACAAGGACGCGCCACGATCGTCTGCTCGCCGAGCGCCCGACCACTGCCGCCGGACGGATCCGCGCCGCGAAGGCACGGCTGCCGAACGGACAGCCGTCTCGTGCACGGCGCGGGCCCCACCAGCCGCCCGAGACCACCAGACCACCAGACCACCAGGGAAACACGCCATGACAGTGACGACCGATGTCCTCATACCGGCGTTGGAAGACGCCTGCGAGGCCCATGCCGCGGTCATCGACCGGTTCCGGTCGGACATGGCCCGCACCCCCGACGGCCCGCACCGGCAGGCGCTGGAACGCCACGTCGCCGACGCACAGGACCACATCAGCCGTATCGACGACCATGTCAGCGACATCCGTCCGCGCAGTCCGCTGCGGGACGCCGCAGGCACGGTCCGCACGATCGCCAAGGGCACCGTCCGCACGACCACACTGCCGCTCGAGATCGGCGCCTCGATCGCGGGCCGGACTCTGCGCGGCAGGCACGAGGCGGACGAACGCCGCCTGCTGAAGAACGCCGAGGACGAGTACGCGATCACCTCCCGGGCAGTGGCCGCCTGCCGTGCCGGGGAGAGCATCGCCGCCCAGGCCAGCGACGGAGAGGCGGCCCGTCTGCTCGCCTCGCTGCGCCGCCAGGACGAGAAACTCCTGGACGCCCTCAAGGACAGCGTCGCCGAACACGCGCGTGCCGTGGCGACGGCCGACGGCGGGCGGTCGGAGGAGTCCGACGGCGGCCTGACCGGCGCGGCCACCCGTGTGGTGCGCACCGCCGTCGGCCGGCTGCGGGGCGCCGCCCAGACCGGTGGCCGGCAGACGGCACGCACGGCCACCGGCGCGATCCGCAAGGTGCCCGGCATGACCGGGATGGCCAAGGAGGTCCAGGGCGCGGCGGCCCGCGAGGACGACCTGCCGATCTCCGACTACGGGCAGCTCACCGTCTCCGACATCACCCAGCGGTTGCGCACGCTCCCGCAGGACGAGCTCACCGTGGTCGAGGGATACGAGCGCGCCCACGCCAACCGGGCGGGTGTCCTCAACGCCATCGAGCGGCTGCGCGGCGACCAGCCGTGGCCCGACTACGACACCATGAGCCTGGACCAGATCCACCGGCGGCTGAAGACCGCCGACTCCGCCCTCGCGCTGCAGACCCTGGACTACGAACGGCGCCACCGCCAGCGCAAGTCGGTGATCAACGCCGCGCGTCAGCGCACCACCGTCTGACGGTGCACAGGAGGTGGCCGGCCCGCGGCCGGCCACCTCCGCGGGCCCGCCCTGCAGGCGCATTGGGGGGCGCGATGCGCCGTCGATCGTCTGCGGCACCGTCGTGGCTGGTCGCGCAGTTCCCCGCGCCCCTTCGGGGCGCTGCCCGACCTGCTCAACTCCCGAGCAGGGTCTCCATCGAAGCCGCCTGGTACGCCGCGGTGCCCCGGATCCCGGCGAGGAACTCGTCCAGTTCCGCCATGCCCACGGGAGGTGGGAGCGGATGCCACCCGGGGAGGGCGGCAAGCGCGGGCCGGTACCGCAGCACGCTGCCGAGATCTTCTGGATAGGCCCGCTCGTCCACGCCGATGGTCCCCCCAGCCGTCCCGGCGTACCGCCGGGCCAGCCCGCGCCAGTGCTCCACCGGGACGAGACCCACCGAGCGCTGTCCGTTGGAGAACAGGCTCACGTGGATGCGCTGGTACGGCTCGGCGTGCGCCAGGTAGTCGGTCGCGCAGCGGTACGAGGGCCGGGTGGTGAACTGGAGCCAGAAGGGCACGGCACCGAGGCGCAGCGCCCAGTACGGCTCCCACTGGGTGTACGTCTCGATGAGCAGGCGGTCGTCCGGCAGGCCGCGCCTGCGGTACCACCAGCGGTGGAACTCCGCGACGAGCGGGCTGAGATGCTCCGGCTCGGCGATGGTGATGCGGCGCACCTGGTATCCGCAGCGGCGCGCCAGTTCGAGCACGTCCGCTGTGAGCGCGTCGTCGTAGCCCCATTCCGCTTCCGGATACAGCTCGTCCGGCGGCGGTGCGTCCCACTGCCGGACGCTCGCGCCCTGCTCGGCGAGGAACCGGGCGATCCGTTCGCTGCCGGCCCCGTACTCGTCGGCCGTCATCCCGCCCAGGGCGCCGAACTGGAAGCGGTGCCGCTCGCCCAGTACGGACATCGGCCAGGCCAGGGTGCAGTCGACGACGAAGATCGTCGCGCCCGGGGCGAGGCTCCGCTCGAGGAAACCCTGCAGCGTCGCCCCGAGCCGCAGCCGCTTGAAGCGGAAGCAGGCGAACCGCACGGTCATCGCCCGGTTCTGGCCGGGGTCGTGTATATGGCACAGCGCCAGGTCCGGGTTGGCCTCCACCATCCGGCGGCCGAGGTGCAGGCCGGCCATCATCGCGGCCCGGGGCCGGTCGGGATCGAGCCGGGCCCGCACCGGCACCAGACAGGTCTGCGGCAGGACGGGCGCGCCCAGGGCGGCGGCCAGATGGACGGCGGCGCCGCTGCCCGCCCCTATGAAGACGGCCGGGTACGGGCCGTTCCCGTACTGCCGGACAGTCCACGCCGCGAGGTCCTCGCCGGTCAGCCCCCGCACCAGGGAGACCGGCGCGCCGTGCATCGCCGCGACGAGGAGGTACGCGCGGCGCCGCGCGTCTGAGGGAAGGTGCGAGAGCACGTCGGCGAGCCGGGCGGAGCCCGGCCCCCTGCCGAGGGCGCGGAAGTCCGGCCCGCGCAGAAACCGGCTCACCGCCCGCACCGCCACCACGGACGAGTCGGCGTCGCACAGACAGCGGGCCGTCCGCAGGTGCCGAAGGACGGAGTGCTGGAGGACGTGGTGCTGGAGCACGGTGCACCTCGCCTCCTTCTGCCGCGAGTCGGATCTCCTCGCTCACCGGTTGCGGTACCGCCGATGGCCGGGTTCCCCGCTCGTACGAACAAAACTGGCCACATCGGTCACGCCCAGCGCGCCGTACGCACATGCCGGGACGGCCCGCCGCGCGACCGGCGGGCCGTTGCCGTCATGAAAGGGCGGTCGGCGGGGGTGCTGGGCGCTGTGACATAGCCCGCCGAGGTACCGTCCCAGCGCTTCCCGTCTCCCGGTAGGTGCCGGGCTTGATGGAGATGACGACCCGTGAGGTGTTGTTTGCCGGTACGGCGTCGACCGCGGCCTGCACGGTCCTGTACTGACCGGAGCCGTCCTGTGCCACGGTGAGCGTGGTCGCCGCCGCGGCGGTGCCGCCACTCTCGTTGCGGCCGCTGGTGCCGGAGAACACACGTCGTCGGCCCAGGCAGAGGTGCACGCCGCCCAGGCGTAGCGTCGTCTGCCCTGCTGTGAGTGGGGGGTGATGACGCAGGGACGTCGCCGCCAGACGAGGAAAGGTTGCCGCTCAGGCCGCCGCGGTGGTCTCGGGCCGGTGCGCGTCGTGGAGCACGCGGCAGACTTCGCTCACGACTCTGCGGTGCAGGGGAAGCGACACGTGGCCGACGGCCCGTACCGGAATGTTGCTGGTGCGCAGGTCCGGGTGGTCAAGCCGGGCGCTGGCGGTGGGGATGACCAGCTCGTCGAGGTCGCTGTGGAACGCGACGAAACTGGTCGCGCAGCCGGGAGCGGGCTCCGCGAGTTCGGTGAGCAGGTCACTGCCCGGCCTGAGCTGCCGAATCACCGGGTGCGGCAGCGGCAGCATGGCGACCAGCGTGCCCTGATGCGGCGCGCCGAGGGTGACAAGTGTGTGCACGCGCGCGTGGCCGCCCAGGCGTTGCACGTAGTAGCGGGCGATCAGGCCGCCGAGGCTGTGCCCGATCACATGGACGCGCTCGTGGCCTCCGCGCTCGCACAGCCGCTCCACCTCCGCGGCCAGCATGCGCGCGGCCTTGCGGACGTCCGTGGTGAGCCAGCTGTAGTTGGGCACGCTCACCTGCCGGAAACCCGCCCGGCGCAGGTCCCGCCGGAGGACGTGGAAGATCGCCCGATTGCTGCTCATCCCGTGCACCAGCACGACGGGGATGTCATCGGCGGCGGCCTGCACACGGTGCGTACGGGCCCCGGAAGCGGCCTCGTCCGACGGGTCGACGGCCCGGAGCCCGGCGGTCGCAGTCGCCCCGTCTTCGCCGAAGCCGAACGGATACAGGGCAAGCGCGGTGGTCATCGCTGCCATCTCGACGGCGGCGGCGCACACGGCTCCGGTGAGGACGCGCAGCGGGAACGGGCTCATGGCGCGGGAGTACAGGCGGACGGGGACACGGCGTCGGCGGCGCCCGCGGCGGTGACGCCGCGGACCGTTCGTCCGTCTCGCGTCTCGGGGCATGCGAAAAGAAGCATGGGGCGACTCCCTGCTGCCTGTCGGATGAGGTGCCGGGTGCGGACCGGGACCGCGAGGGGCCGGCCGCACGAGGGGCGCCTTTCCGAGCCGGAGCCTTCTGGTGCCGTGCGCGTGGTCTGGACGCGGACGAGGGACGGCCGGCGGCGACGGGTCAGGATGCCCCGCTGATGTTCACGTTGCGCTCGGGGGTCCACCGGGTGGCATGGATGAGGACTCGGCATCCGGCCTCGGCGGTTTCCCTCAAGCAGGTTGCGAGGACGTTAGCCACGGGTTTCAGGCGTCCACAAGGAGACGTGATCCACCTCACGCCACGGGCATTCGCCATGCCCGAATTGGGATTTGACATCCTCTTTGTCGCATCACGATCCGGAGCGGGCCACGGGCTGTGCGTCACCGCTTCCGCGGGCCCGACACAGCACACCCCCCACACACCGCAGGGTGGTACGGCGTGCCGGTGAAGGCCGCCGTACCACCCTGTGCCGGCTGGCAGCCGTCCCGTTGGCTGCCGTGCGCCGACTCTCGCGGCGGTCCTACTTGGCGTACATCAGCGTGCCGAAGCCGAGCTGGTCGTAGCCGCCGCTCGTGGAGCCGTAGTCACCGCCGCCGCCCTCCGGGGCGACCAGGTTGTAGTACATCTGCGAGATGTACTTGTCGTCCAGGTACAGGCGCCGGTTGTAGTGGAAGTGGAGCATGGCCCACACCGGACGGACCTGGCCGCGACTGCCGGAGCCGATCACGGTCTGCGACTGCTGGGAGCAGTTCGTGCCGCTGCCCCAGGTGTAGGTGGTGTAGGGCACGTCCATGCCCAGGTTGTACTTGGCGACGTACTGGGCCGCCTTGAAGAACCTCCTGCTGTCGTAGCTGTACAGGTCGTCGCCCTGGTTCCAGGCCATCTCGCAGATCGCGCCCATCTGGCCCATGCCCATCATGGTGTGGCCCTGGTCGCGGCCGGACTCCTGCCACTGGCCGAGGTCGTAGCCCTCGACGTTCGAGTACAGGAACGGGACGGCGTGCTGGATGGAGCCGTTGCCCGCGCCGGTCTTGAAGTAGTTGACGGCCTGGTCGTACTTGGCGCCGTCGTCGCACAGGATCCCGATGGCCAGCACGGAGGCCATGTTGCACAGGTCCCAGTTCGCCCAGTAGTTGGTGATGCAGGCGCCGTTGTGGCGGGTCACGAAGTCGTTGTTCATCGGGTAGAAGACGTTCAGCATCATCTGCTGGAACTTCGCCAGGTCGAACCCGGCGTAGCCGCGCATGAGTTCGGCGGCCTGGCAGAACTCCCAGCCGTAGATGCCGGCGGCGAGGAACCGGTCCGCGCTGCCCTGGATCGACGTGAGCGTGTTCGCCCAGGCGTTGAGGATACGGACGGCGCAGTCCGCGTTGGCGCTGGTGCCGCCGACGACCCAACGGAGGGCGTTCTGGTAGGCGGCGGCGATGTCGTTGTAGAGGATGCCGTAGTTCTCGGGCCAGCCCGATCCGCGGTAGATCGTGGCCTGCGGGTTGGGCGTCCAGGTTGACTGGGAGTGGGAGTTGGCGGTCAGCCGGTTCCAGCCGGACAGCCAGGGGTCGTCGCCCGCGGCGACCCTGACCTTGGCCCGGTTGATGTCACCGGCGTTGTGCAGCATGCCGGGGTGGGTGAAGGTCGCGGGTGCGGCGCCCGCGGTGCCGCCGGTCAGCGCCGCGGTGGCGCCGCCCAGGGCGAGGGCGGCGGTGAGACCGCCCGCGGTCCGCAGGAGACCGCGGCGGCTCACCTCTCTTGGCAGGTTGTTCGTGTGGGGGAATGTGCGGCTCATTGCTGTGCATCTCCGATCCCGCTGGAGGATTTATGTGGGGGTGATGCTCACCTCGCTGAATCGCGTGGTGCAGCGGGCCAGGGGTACGCGCGAGCACACCACGAGACCCACGTAGTAGGGGGCGTCACCGAAGCCGGGGATCTCTCCCGTGGCGACCGTGGTCCAGGTGGCGCCGTCATCGGTGGAGACGGCTGCGCTGAAGGCGGTCCCGGTGCGCTTCAGCCGCAGCAGGCTGGGGAGGGTGGCCGTTCCGTTCCCGGTGAAGGCCGACCTTCCGGCCACCGTGGTGCGGAGCATGAGCTGCGCGCTCGTCCCGCCCGTGACGATCGCCCCGGCCGCCTGGTCGAACGGCGACAGGGACTTGGCCATGAGCAGCCCCACCCGGTCGCCGGTGGCACCGTCGCGTGAGACCAGCCGGGCGGTGATCTCACAGTCGCCGGTGACGGGCCGTCGCACGAACTGGCCGGTCATCCCCTGGTTGTTGACCGTGAGATCCGAGCCGGCACCCCGCACGACGAAGGTCCCGTCTTCGTACGCGGTGATCCCGGGGGTGGGCATCGCCACGACTCCGAAGGTCCCGAACGCCCGGTCGTCGAAGACCACGTCTCCGAGGTCGCCGTAAGTCCAGGGGTCCGGCGGAGGCGTGCCGACCGTGAGGGTGAGGGTGTCCGTCGCGGTACCCGCCGCATTGCCCACGCTGGTGGTGACGGTGAACTCGCCGGTCTCGTTGGGCGTTCCGGAGATGAGCCCGGTGCGTTTGTCGATGCGCAGGCCGTCGGGCAGGCCGTCCGCGCTGAACCGTATGGGCTCGTGCGAGGCCCTCAGCAGATGGCGGAACGCGACGCCCTGGTTGGCGAACGCGGTGGCTGCGGAGATGATCGCGGGCACGGACGGTGTCGGCATCTGCGCGGAGGCGGAATCCGACAGCGGGCCGCGTCCCCCGCAGTTGGTCTTGGCGACCGCGTAGTGGTACGTCGTGCCGGGAGTCCCGGTCGCGTCCGCGTACTGGATGCGGGTGCCGAAGCCCACCGGGCCGACACCGGTCGCGATGGTCACGTAAGGGCCGTCGGCGTCCGTCGACCGCAGCACCTTGTACCGCGCCGACAGGTCCGGGTCGGTCCAGGCCAGCTCGACCGCGTCGGCGCCTGCGGTCGCACGCAGATCGGTCGCGGTGCGCGCCGGGCGGGGCACGGACCAGACCTCGCCGAACGCGGACGACACCACGCTGACGTTGTCGAAGGCCCCGGTGCCGGTCTCGGCGTACTCCTCGTCGACGCCCAGGCAGGAGGTGAGGACGAGACCCGCGTACGCCGTCCGCCCCAGGTCGACCTCGGTGGAGCCCACTTCGGTCCACCGGATGCCGTCCGGGGAGATCGCTCCGGTGCAGCGCTTGCCCTTCCGGGTGACGCGCACCCAGTACGGCATCCGCAGCCGGTAGCCGTCGCCCGCGCCTTCGACGTACGGCGCCTCGAGCGGCGTCGCCGACTCAGGCAGGGCTCCGAGGTTGGAGATCGGGAACGAGGCGGAGGTGGTGATGGCCTGCTGCTGGGACGGCGGTACCGGCGTGCGGCCGGTGGCGGAGACGTCCGCCCCGGTCGACGGGCGCACGGTCCACACGCCGCTCCAGGTGTGCAGCGGCAGGCCCTGGATCAGCATGGAGGCGTGCGGGGCGTCGGCGTCGAGGGAGTCGCGGAGGGTGACGCCGATCTTGGAGTACTGCGAGCTCAGCGGATACACGATGCGCGCGGTGACGGTGCCGTCGCCGTCCAGCGGCAGGTGCACCAGCCGGTAGGTGTCCGCGGTGCCGCTCGTCTCCAGAACGAAGCGCTCCCCGTCGAAGAGGGCGGAGCCGGGGATCTTCACGTCCCCCACGTCCCGGGTCGACCAGGGCTCGGGCACACCGGCGGCCGCCGACGCCCATGCCGAACTCCCGCTTTCCTTTTGGGAGTTGGCGGCGCTGACCGTGTAGTAGTACGTCCGGCCCACGCGTGCGTCGCGGTCCTTGTACGTCGGCGTGTCGATGCCGGACGCGACGGTCTCGTACGCGCCGTCGGGGCTGGTGGCCCGCCGCACCGTGTAGCCGGTCGCCCACGCGGACGGCAGCCACGACACGGTGACCGCGTCGTCCGTCCCCACCGCGGTGACACCGGCCGGAGCTGCCGGCACGCCTGGCGAGGGGGCCGTCGGGCCGGCGTAGGCGAAGGTGCCCCAGCTCGGCAGGTCGTCGTTGCTTCCCTCCACCACGCGCGCACCGCCGGTGCCACGGAAGACGGCGTTCTTCGTGTACGGGGCGTCCAGGCCGCGTACGCCCACGTAGTGCGCGTACGCCATCTCGTAGATCGGCGGCAGGTTGCCGCGCGCCCTGTCCGACACGGACGTCTTGATGTACTTGCCGGTGCGGTCGAGGTCGGGGGTGAAGGGGACGTCGCCGCCGAGGTTGTAGCGGGCGGCGTACTCGAAGTTGGCGAGGATGCGGTTGTCGTCGAAGCCCCACAGGTCGACGCCCTGGTTCCAGGCGACCTGCGCCGCGTCGGCGAGCAGGCCGACGGCGAGCTGCTCGTGGCCCTGGTCGCGGCCGCTCTCCTGGCCCTGACCCGCGTCGGTGACGATGCGCCCCCGGACGCTGCCGTTGCCCGCGCCTGCCGCGGCGAAGCGCAGGGCGTCCTCGAAGAGCGTCCACTCCTCGCAGAACACGCCGATGGCCAGGATGGACTGGACGGACGTCAGGTCCCAGTTGCCGTTGGCGTACAGCATGTAGCCGGAGATGGCCGGATACCAGACGTTCAGGAAGGAGTCTTCGCAGCGCGCGATGTCGGCGTCCGTCCATCCGTCGTAGTCGCTGTGCCGCAGCAGCTCGGCCGCGTTCACGAACTTGAAGACCTGCAGGCCGGCGCCGAGCGGGCCGTCGGCTCCCGTGATCCCGGTCAGCGACGCCGACCAGGCGTTGAGGATGTCGCGCGCCTTGTCCGCGTGCGCGCGGTTGCCGGTGGCGCACCACATGAGGGCGTTCTGGTAGGCGGCGGCCGAGTCGGCGACCGCCTGGTTCTGGAAGTTGGTGGGGCCGCGTCCCCAGGTGGTGATCTGGCCGGTGTTCTGGATCGTGTACGTGGCCTTCGAGCGGGCGTGGGCCGCGAACGCCAGGTATCCGTCGTAGATCGGCGATTCCTGCGCGGCGACCGCGGCCTTCATGCGTGCGAGGTCGGCGGCGCTGTGCAGCAGTCCGGGGTGGGTGAAGGCCCGCAGCGCAGTCTTGTCGCCCTGGGCCCAGGCCGCCGAGGCGGAGGCGGACAGCAGTCCGCCTCCGGCCGCGGCCACGAGACCGGCCGCGCCGAGGAAGGACCGTCTGCTGAGAGGAAGCACGGGTGACTCCTAGTTCAGAGGTGGTGCCGCTTCACGCGTGCTGCACGGTGAGCGTGAGGGTCTGCGTCGCGGTGCCCACGCTGTTGGTGGCCGAGACGGTGACGGTGAAGGTGCCGACGTTGTCCTCGGCGGTCCCGGAGATCAGACCGGTGGCGGTGTCGATGTCCAGCCCCTTCGGCAGCCCGTCGGCGTTGAACGACGTCGGCAGCTCGGTTGCCGTGATCAGGTAGTTGAAGACCTGGTTCTTGGTGGCCGTAGCCTGGTCCGGGCTGCTGATCTGCGGCGCGTTGGTGGACGTGGCCTCGGTGGAGTTCAGGAACCGCGTGTTCAGCACGTGCTCGTTGGCGTAGCCCGGCATCATGTCGGTGAACTTGTACCAGCCGGGCTTCCTCATCCCGTTGCCGATGAACTTGCCGTTGATGACCAGGTTCTGGAAGGTGACGTTCTTGATGGCGTGGTCCGCGTCGTAGCCGACGAAGGTGGAGGGATTGGCGCGCGTCCCGGTGTACGTCAGGTTCCGTATGAACACCCCGTCGATGCCCCGCCCCACCGAGGTGTTGTACGTCTTGTTGTACATGACCCGCATGTTGAGCAACTGGCCCCAGCGGAAGTCCTCCACGCGGATGTCCTGCGCGCGGACGTTCTTCACCAGGTTGCTGTCGCCGGGGTTCAGCGCGATGCAGCCCTGGTAGTCCATCTGCGGTTCGCGGTGGTCGAGGATGTCGATGTTGCTGAAGACGAGGTTCTCGATGGTCTCCGGGTTCTCGGTGTTGCCGTGCGTGCCGACGTTGACCGGGTGCGCGACGTCCGCCCAGAGGGTGGAGTTGCGGACGGTGACGTTGCGGACGTCACCGTAGTAGTCCCAGCGGTGGGCGTAGATCGCGATGCAGTCGTCGGAGTTGCGCATCCACACGCCCTCGATGAGGACGTCCTCGCTGCAGAAGATGTCGATGCCGTCGCCCCACTGGCCGTGGCTGTAGGAGTGCAGGTTGCGGATGGTGACCTGCTTCGACTGGCCGACGGTGCAGGCGTAGCCGCTGCTCGGGTTGAGCACCATGACGCCGTCGATCTCGATGTTCTTGGAGTACTGGAGCAGGACACCGCTCGGCGAGTTGTACAGCACACCGCGGCCGCGCAGCCGGGCGTTCTCGACGTTGACGAACTCCACCCGGGACGTCAGCACCGCGCCGCCGGCCAGGTACACCGTCTTGCCGCTGGGCACCTTGACCACGTTGTCGGTGGTCCTGTGCAGGCCGGGCCCGAAGTAGATGACGTCCGGGTCGTCGGGGTCGGGCGCGTTCGACTCGATCGGGTTGGCGTGCAGCTGCAGGTTGTTGAAGATCTCGCCGTCGATCTCGATGGAGAGGTTGCGCGGCTCGGTGAGGGTGAAGCTCACCGTGGCGCCATCCACCGTGAACTGGGTGTCGTACGACAGCGGGCGGATCCGCGCGGAGCCGATGGCGCCCTTGGACGAGGTGACGGCGACCTCCACGGTGCCGTCGAAGTCGAACGTGGCGACGGACGAGTTGAAGACAGGACCGCTGCCCGTGTTGGCGTCGATCTGCTTTGCCCTGGCGCGGTAGACCTGCACCGTCTGCCATTCGCCGCCCGGCGTGCGGGCCTTGACGGAGAAGCTCGAGTTGGTCGGGACCCCGCTCGGGATGGGATAGACCACCAGCTTGTCGGCCGATGCGGGCGTGTCGTCGGCTCTCGCGGTGCCGGCCGCGGCGCCGATCAGGGAGTACGCGGCGGCGGTGGCACCCGCGGCCTGGATCAGGGTGCGCCGGGTCAGTCCAGTGCCCTGGGTGTCGTTCATCGAGGACTTCCTTCACACAACGGGAGATGAGAGACGCGGTGGTTACGTGGAGCCGGCGGGCGATCACCGGCCGCGGAGCCGCGGCCGATCCGTCAGGCAACCGGTTGCCGTGCGATCGGGCAGAGCTTCTTCCTTGTCCGGAATCTGCGTCAAGAGCCTTGACGCACTTTCGAAAAGACTGGGTAACCTCTTTGCCATGTACGGAAAGCCCGGAGGTTCACTACGGAGCCTGCGGCGATCGAACGAAGAGCAGGTCATCGCCCTACTGATCGCCCGAGGCCCGTTGCACCGGGCCGAGCTGGCGCGACAGGCGGGCGTCTCCCGGACCACCGTGTCGACGATCGTCAGCGAGCTGCTGGCACGTGGCCTGATCGTCGAGTCCGACGAGCCTGACGGCGATCTCGACGGGCGAGCCGGAAACCGGTTGTTGGTAAACCCGCGAGCGGCCGTCGTGGCCGGGATGAACCACACCTTCGACGGCGTCTGGGTGCACCTCAGCGACCTGGGCGCACGGGAGATCGCCAGCTCCGGGGCGCCCCTCGACCCGGGCACGGGACCGGCCGAGCGCATCGAGGCCGGGGTGTCGATCCTCCAGCGGCTCCTGGCCACGGCAGGCGTGAAGAGGCAGCAGGTCATCGGAGTCGGCGTGGGTGTACCAGGCCCCATTCACCGGGGGACCGGAATCGTCGGAGTGTCCCTGCCGGGCCAGCCCTGGTCCCATGTGCACGCCGCCGAGGCGTTGCAGCGGGCACTCGGCCTGCCGGTCGTCGTGGAGAACAACACCCGTCTTGAAGGGGTGGCCGAAGCCCGTTGGGGCGCCGGTCGCGGCGTGGCGAACCTCTTCTACTTCGGTCTGTCCAGCGGCATCGGCTCCGGCCTGATCCTCGACGGACGGCTGTACCGCGGAGCGGTCGGCGCCGCGGGCGAGCTGGGCCATGTGTCGGTGAACGTCGACGGGCCGGCCTGTCCGTGCGGCAACCGGGGCTGCCTGGTGCTGCGGGCCGGCCTCCCGGCCGTGCTGACCGCGCTACGACCGGCGTTCGGCCAGGACACAGGCCTGGACGAGATCCTGGCCCGCACCGCGGCCGGGGAGCGCGCGGGCGAGGAGGTGTTCGCCGACGTGGGCACCGTGGTCGGCCAGGTCCTCGCCAACCTGTGCAATCTCCTCAACCCCGAGCGCATCGTGGTGGGCGGCGAACTGTCCCGGGCCGGTGAGGTACTCCTTGCCCCGATGCGGGACGCGGTACGCCGGCACGCCCTGTCCCTCGCCCGTGACGTGGACCTCGTACCCGCCGAGCTGGGGCTCGGCGCACGCGTCGGCGCACTCGGCGGCGCAGCCCTGGTCCTGAGCGAGACACCTGACCTGGCGGCCGCGCTGAACCGCATGCACGCGACCGTTTGAACCACTCCCCCGTCATGACGCCCAGGTCGGCGAGCCGGTCGCCGCCAGGCTGACGGCAACCGGACTGACGGCAACCGGTCCGACGGCAACCGGGCAGCGCCCTGAGCACGGCCGCTGCCAGCGTCGCGGAATGCCGGGTAACCGATTACGAGCAAGCGCCAATCCCAGCCCCACCAGCGGCAGGCGTCGGGACCGCCCAAGTTCCGGCAAGACGTCCCAGCCTGCGGCTCCACCCGCCACGACGTGGGCATTCGCCGCCGGCCCGTCGACACAACGCTCGTACCCGGCAGTCGTCCTGCTCATTGACCGGCACTTCGCAGGAGATCTACGGTAGAAGACGCTTTCTAAAACGTTTCCGAGTCTCAGGAGAGTCATGCCCAGCGTCCAGCCGCCGAGGGCCGTGTTCGCCATGGATCCGGTGCACCTCCCGCTGCTCTTCCCCCCGCCGCTCATGGCACGGCTCCAGGAGCTTGCCGAGCTGGACACCGACGTCGTCGTGCAGGACTTCACCGAACCGTCTGCCGCCGCGGCACTGGCCGGGGCGGAGGTGCTGATCACCGGCTGGGGCTGCCCCCACCTCGACGAGGAAGTCCTCGCCGCGGCACCGCAGCTGCACACCGTCCTGCACGCCGCCGGCTCCGTGCGCTCGCTGGTCGGCGAGGCCCTGTGGGCGGACGGAGTGACGATCTGCAGCGCGGTGAAGGGCAACGCGCTGCCGGTCGCGGAGTACACGCTCGCGATGATCCTGCTCGCCGGAAAGGACGCCTTCGCCCACCGCGAGCGCTACCGGGGGACCCACGCCTACCCCTCCCCCGCAGAGACCGCGCACACGGGCAACCTCGGCCGTCGCGTGGGAGTCATCGGCGCCTCACGTGTCGGCCGCCGGCTCCTGCAGCTGCTGCAGCCGCTCGATCTCACGGTCGCCTTGTACGACCCCTACGTGGACGCCGGCGAAGCAGCCGCCCTGGGCGCCGAACTCCTGTCCCTCGAGGAGCTGTTGCGCAGCAGCGACATCATCAGCCTGCACGCCCCCGACATCCCCGAGACCTACCGCATGCTGGACCACGACAGGCTCGCCCTCATCAGGGACGGCGGCGTGCTGATCAACACCTCCCGCGGCGCCCTGGTCGATCCGGTCGCGCTCACCGACGAGCTGGTGTCCGGCCGTCTCAGCGCGGTGCTGGACGTCACCGAACCCGAGCCGCTGCCCACCGCATCGCCGCTGTACGCGCTCCCCAACGTCTTCCTCACACCGCACATCGCGGGCTCGCTCGGCAACGAGCTGGAACGCCTCGGGCGCATCGTCGTCGAGGAACTGGAACGCCTCGTCGCGGGCCTGCCACCGGCCCACGAGGTGCGGCATGCGGATCTGGCTCATGTCGCCTGAACTCCGCGCCGGCACCCCGCTCTGTCCTGGTGAAACGATGGGATACGGTTTCAGCACCGGCGGGGGGCGGGATCCCGGCCCGTCCGGTGCGGGAGTCGCTACGGTGAAGGAGCCGCAACGGTGAGTGAGCGCAAGGCGTCGGGCGACCCCGGACGAGCGACCATCCGGGACGTGGCGGAGCGGGCCGGTGTCTCGGTCGCCAGCGTGTCACGCGTCCTGTCCGGCAACTATCCGGTGTCGGACGAACTGCGCCGCCGCGTGATGAAAGTGGTCCGGGACCTGGACTACGTCACCAACGCCCACGCCCGTTCCCTCGCGGGCGGCGGCACGCCGACGGTGGCCATCCTCATCAACAACATCACCGGCGCCGCCTTCACGCACGTGGCCAAGGGCGTCGAGGGTGCCGCCTCGTTGCGCGGCTGGCTCTCCCTGGTCGGCACGACCGGGGACGACCCTGAACGCGAACTCGCGCTGGTGAACCTCATGCGCCAGCAGGGCGTCGCAGCGGTGATCCTGCTCGGCGGCGCGTACGACTACGACGAGTACCAGATGCGCATGGCCCGGTTCGCCCGCTCCCTGGACTCGGCCGGCTCCCATCTCGTGCTGGTGGGCAGGCCTCCGCTCGAGGGCGACGTACCGGCGACGACGGTCGACTACGACAACGAGGGCGGCGCCTACGCGATGGCCAGCCATCTGCTGTCCGCCGGCCACCGCCGGGTCCTCGTACTGCCGGGCCACTCCGAACTCACCACGGCCCAGGGCCGGTTGAGGGGCGCACAGCGGGCCTTCGAGGCGTACGGCGTGCCCTTCGATCCGGACATGGTGCTGCATGGCCCCTACGACTACGAGCACGGATACGACGCCGTCGAGGAGAGCCTGCGCCGCAAGCTCGACTTCACGGCGGTGCTCGCGGGAACCGACGTGGTCGCCGCGGGCGCCATGCAGGCCCTGCGCGCGGCGGGGCTCAGGGTGCCCGAGGACGTGTCGATCGTCGGCTACGACGACATCCCGCTGGCATCCCAGCTCACTCCCCAACTGACCACCGTTCACGTGCCGTACGAGGAGATGGGCCGCGTAGCGCTGCGCGCGGTCGCCGACCGGCGCGAGAGGGGCGCCGGCCGCCGCAAGGGCGGCGACGGCGACCACCTGGTGCTGGGCACGCATGTCGTCGTGCGGAACTCCGTCCAGCCGCCCCCACTGCCTTAAGGGGCCTGGGATGTGCCCTCATCCCGGCAGCCGTAGCCCCTGACGACTTTTGTTACGTAAGCGGTTTCGACGACGTCCTGAAGCGCCGTACGGCGTCCGCGGACACCATGGATGACACCCGGCACGCCCGTGACCTGCACGATCGTCTCGGCTTGCCGATCAGACAGGGCTACCGCGGCGCGCAATGTGGCGGACAACCCGGCGTAACAATTTGCCGTACGCCTCTTGCGTGAAACGGAGCACGCCACCTACGTTTCACAGCAACCGTTTTCTACATGTTCCGCAGGGGACCCCGAGACGCGAGCCGACGGTTGCCTCGCTCGCCGTCGCCCCACCGAGCCGCCCCTCTTCCGCGATCGTCTACGTCTCTAAGGATGACCGTACGATGAACTCCACCAGCCCCCGGAGAAGGTTCGCCCACGTCGCAGTCGCGGGTCTCGCGCTGACAGGTCTGCTCTCCGCCTGTGGCGGATCCGGAGACTCCGACTCCGAGTCCAAGTCCGCCGGTCCGGTCACCCTCGACTTCTGGGGCTGGGCCAACGGCCAGAAGGCCGTCGTCGAGGCGTTCAACGCCAGCCACAAGGACGTACAGCTCAAGTACACCAAGGTCACCGACCAGCTCACCATGCAGAAGCAGCTGACGAACGCCGTCAAGGCCGGCAATGCGCCCTGCCTGCTGCAGAACACCGGTGAGTACGTCACGAGTTGGGTCTCGCAGGGCGCCCTGGCCGACATCACCCAGTACGTCGAGTCCAGCAAGGACAAGTTCAACCCCGGAGCGTGGGCCGTCGGCCAGGTCCAGGGCAAGGTCTACGGCGTCCCCACCGCATCGGCGCCCGCCTTCACCATCTACCGCACCGACATCTTCAAGAAGTACGACCTGGAGCCGCCCAAGACCTGGGACGACTTCATCGCCGCGGGCAAGGTGCTGAAGAAGCACGACATCAAGATCACCAACTACGCCGGTGAGGACCCGAGCACCCTGGAGGTGCTCGCCATGCAGGCCGGCGCACACTGGTACTCCGTCGACGGCGACTCCTGGGTGGTCAACTTCCAGGACGAGGGCAGCCTCAAGGCGGCGAAGGTGATCCAGGACATCATCGACAACGACCTGAACTCCAAGCTCTCCTTCGCGGACTACGCGGCCGTGCAGCGCAACTACGACAACGGCGGCACCGCGACCCGGCAGATCTCCACCTGGCAGATGTCCGGCATGGTGCAGAACTTCACCAAGTCCTTCGGCGACTGGGCGCTCTCCCCCTGGCCGACCTACAAGGGCGAGGCTCCCAAGACCCCGGCCGGGACCAACCAGAGCGGCAACCTGACTCTGGTGAGCGAGCAGTGCAAGTACAAGGAGCAGGCCGCCGAGGCGGCGCTGTGGATGTCCACCGACACCGGTGCGGTCAAGACCATGGCGAGCCCGGAGACCGGCAGCGGTGTGATGCCGGCGCTGTCCGACAGCGAGTCGTACGTCTCCGAGGCGATCTCCGAGAAGCTGCTCGGCAAGAACTACGAGCCCGCCAAGAAGATCGTGACGGACAGCCTGGGCACCGTCACCACCGACTGGACCTTCGGCCCGAACTGGACCGCGATGTTCACGGAGATGCAGGACGAGTGGGCCAAGGTCGTCAGCAAGGAGCAGAAGGTCACCGACCTCCTGGCGCACATGCAGGAGTGGACGGTCAACGACCTGAAGCAGCGCGGCATCAGCGTCAAGGGCTGAGGCACACCCGATGATTCGCTCCCAGCGCTGGAAGGGTGCGGCGTTCACGGTGCCCTTCCAGCTCGGCTTCGTCTTCCTCTACCTGCTCCCGATCGGCTACGCGGTCTACCAGTCGCTGTACCTGGAAAAGCAGTCCGGGCTGGGGCTCGGCGGCGCGACCACGGAGTTCGTCGGGCTCGAGAACTACCGGAACGGCCTGACCGACTCGGCGTTCATGACCTCCATCCTGCGGGTGGTGCTGTTCGCCTGCGTCCAGATCCCGTTCATGCTGCTCATCAGCCTGGTCCTTGCGCTCTTCCTGGACGCGGTCACCTCGAAGGTGGCCGGCCGGTACCGGATCATGCTGCTGGTCCCGTACATGATCCCCGGCGTGGTCGCGGCCATCGTGTGGATCAACCTGTACAGCCCCGAGGTGGGCCCCCTGACGCCGCTCGGCGAGCTGTTCGGGTTCGACTGGAACTTCTTCGCGCCCTCGATGGTGTGGCCGGCCATCGGCAACCTGCTGACCTGGCACGGCATCGGCTACAACATGGTGATCATCTACTCGGCGCTCCAGGGCGTGCCCCGTGAGCTCTTCGAGGCCGCGCGTCTGGACGGCGCCTCGGAGCTGCGGATCGCGCTGAGCATCAAGGTCCCCTTCGTGCGCGGCGCGCTCGTCCTGACCGCTCTGCTGTCGATCATCCAGATGCTGCAGATCTTCAACGAGCCCGCACTGTTCCGGAACGTGACCCCGCAGACGGTCAGCGACAGCTTCACCCCGATCATGATCATCTACAACCAGGCGTTCAACGCCGCCAACTACCACTACGCCGCTGCCCTGTCGGTGCTGCTCGCCGTGATCCTCGGTGTCGCGTCCTTCCTCTTCTACCGGCTGACCTCGAGGGAGGCGGACTGATGGCGCTGACAGACAACCGTAAGGAAAACGGCACGGAGACAGCCGCCGTGCCACCCCGCGGGCGCACCGTGCGGCGGCGTACCCGTCCGGACCCGGCCGCGCGTTCAAGGGGCGGCCAGCGCTTCGTTCTTCTCGGCCTGGTCCTGGCCAGCGTCTACAGCCTGTTCCCGGTGTACTGGCTGATCATCGCCGCGACCAAGGACCGCGTCGGGCTGTACCAGAGCAACGGGCTGTGGTTCTCCGACTTCCACCTGTGGGACAACCTGCAGCAGGTGTTCACGTACGAGGACGGCATCTTCCTGCGCTGGACCGCCAACTCGTTCCTGTACGCGGGGGTCGGCTCCCTCGGCGGCACCCTCATCGCCCTCGCCACGGGCTACGGGCTGGCCCGCTTCGACTTCCCCGGGCGGGGCGTGGTGTTCGCGGCCGTGGTGGGCTCCTTCCTCATCCCGATCGCGCTGCTCACCCTGCCGCTGTATCTGATGTTCTCGGCGATTGGCCTGGTCGACACCCCCTGGGCGATGCTGATCCCCTGCCTGATCAACCCGTTCAGCGTGTATCTGGCCAAGGTCTACACCGAGGCCACGATCCCCTTCGAGCTTCTGGAGGCCGCCCGCATCGACGGCGCCGGTGAGCTGCGGATCTTCGTCAGCATCGTGCTCCGGATGATGACCACGGGCGGCGCCACGGTGTTCCTGCTCGCCTTCGTGAACACCTGGAACGCGTTCTTCCTCCCGCTGACCGTGCTGCGCGGCGAGGAGAACTGGACGCTCAACCTGGGCCTGTACAACTGGACGGGCAAGCGTCTGGAGTCGGGCGTGGACCTGACCAGCCTGGTCCTGACCGGTGCACTGCTGTCCATCGTGCCGATGGCCGTCATGATGGTCGCCATGCGCCGCTACTGGCGGACCGGCGTCACGCTGGGAGCCCTCAAGTGACCCTGGACCGCAACCCGTTTCATGGCCGGCCCTGCCGGGCCGTAGGCGAAGCCTTGGTTGTTCGAGGTTTCGAAGCCTCGGTACGGGCGCAACCCTGTGAATTCCCTCTTCTTCACGCGGAGTTGAGGCGGGTTTAGTGTAGGTAGCGGTTGCTACGCGGCGCGTGTGTCCGCCGCGCGAGCGACGCGTTCGACGATTCGCCGGCCCTCGGGACGGGGCCTGGGAGGTGGAACCGCGATGGTGCGTGGCGGGAGCACGACGACCGGGCCGACGTTGGCGGTCGTGGCCCGCGAGGCCGGGGTGTCGGTGCCGACCGCGTCCAAGGTCGTCAACGGCCGGGAGGACGTGGCGCCCGAGACGCGTCGCCGGGTCACCGAGGCGCTCGACCGGCTCGGCTATGTGCGCAGACCCCGGCTGGACACGACGAAGTCACCCGGCATGGTCGACCTCGTCGTGCACTCGCTGGAGAGCTCCTGGTCCGCCGCGGTACTGCACGGCGTGGCGGAGGCGGCGCGCGACGCGAGCCTGGAGGTGGTGGTCTCGGCGGACCTGACCCGCACCTGGGGCAGGCGGCCGGAGCGCGGCTGGCTGGACAGGATCACCGCCCGCGGCTCGTCCGGGGTGCTCTTCAACCTCGCCGAGCTGCCCCCGTCCCAGCATGCGTGGCTCGAGCAGCACCGCATCCCGTTCGTGATGATCGAGCCGGTCCTCGAGCCGCCTCCCGGTGTGGTGTCGGTGGGCGCGGCCAACCGGGACGGCGGCGTCATGGCCACCGAACACCTCCTCTCCCTCGGGCATGAGCGCATCGCCGTCATCGGCGGCTACCAGCGCAAACTGTGCAGCAGCGCGCGTGTCGCCGGCTACCGCTCCGCGCTCGCGGCGGCGGGCGTGTGCCACCGTCCCGAGTACGTCCGCTACGGCGACTTCGACGAGGTCGTCGCCCGGCACCGGATGCTCGAGCTCCTCGACCTGCCCGAACCGCCGACCGCCGTCTTCGTCTGCTCGGACAAGATGGCTCTCGGTGTGTACGAGGCGCTGGCCCTGCGCGGTCTGCGGGTTCCGGACGACATCAGCGTGGTCGGCTTCGACGACCTCCCCGAGGCGCGCTGGGCGACGCCGGCCCTCACCACGGTGCGCCAGCCGTTCTCGGAGATGGCCGCCACGGCGGTACGCCTCCTGGTGCGGCTGATGGCGGGCGAGCACCCGGAGAGCCCGCGCACGGAGCTGCCGACGCGGCTGGTGCGGCGCGCGAGCACGGCTCCGCCTCGCACGGGGTCCGAGCCGCGTCGCGGCTGATGCGGGCGTCTCACTCCACGCTGGCCGCAGTGCCATGACTCCAGGGTGCAGGGCGGGCGTTGACTCTGCAGCAACCGGTTTCTAGATTGAGCCCGTGTCACGGCTGCCCGACGATTCGGCGACCGGGGCCCGGCGAAAGGACGCGTATGTCTTCGGGGCAGATTCACCACTCGCCTTCGAGGCAGATTCACAACCCGGTGCTGCCCGGATTCCATCCGGACCCGAGCATCCTGCGGGTCGGCGCGGAGTACTTCCTGGCCACGTCGACCTTCGAGTGGTACCCGGGGGTGCCCGTGCACCGCTCGACCGACCTCGTGAACTGGGAGCCGATCGGTCACGTCCTGGACCGCCCGGATCTGCTCGACCTGCGCGGAGTCGCCGACTCGGCCGGGGTGTGGGCGCCCTCGCTGTCGTACCACGACGGCCGTTTCTGGCTCGTCTACACGATCGTGCGGACCGTCGGCAGCCCGTACAAGGACGTCGACAACTACCTGATCACCGCGCCCTCCATCGAGGGCCCCTGGTCCGAGCCGGTCTTCCTGAACTCCTCCGGATTCGACCCGTCCCTCTTCCACGACGAGGACGGCCGGACCTGGCTGCTGAACATGCACTGGGACCACCGTGACGGGCACCCGTCCTTCGCGGGGATCCTGCTCCAAGAGTACGACTCCCACAAGAAGGCCCTGATCGGGCAGCCGCGCACGATCCTCACCCACGACGAACTCATCGAGGGTCCCAACATCTACCGCCGCGACGGCTGGTATTACCTGATGCTCGCCGAGGGCGGCACCGGCTGGAACCACGGCATCCTGATGGCGCGCTCACGCGAGCTGACCGGTCCCTATGAACTCGATCCCCAGGGCTCGCTGCTCACGACCCGGGACGTTCCGGACTGGCCGCTGCAGAAGGCGGGACACGGGGAGCTGGTCGAGACACCGGACGGTGAGTGGTACCTCGTCCACCTGGCATCCCGCCCGGTGCAGACGCCCGACGGACCCCGCTGCGTCCTCGGCCGCGAGAGCTGCCTGCAGCGCGTGACCTGGACGGACGACGGGTGGTTGCGGCTCGCCCACGGCGACAACCGGCCGCAGGTGGAGGTTCCGGCGCCCACGGGGGTGGAGCCGGGACCGGTCGTCGCGCCCGCCGTGCGCGACGACTTCGACACCCCGGCTCTCGGAGTGGAGTGGAGCACTCTGCGCGTCCCCGCCGACGACTCCTGGCTGAGCCTGACGGAGCGCCCCGGGTGGCTGCGGCTGCGCGGCCGGCAGAGCCTCCACTCGCGTTTCGACCAGAGCCTCGTCGCCCGGCGGCTCACCTCGGTGCACTGCGAGGCCACCACGGCCGTCGGCTTCCGCCCGTCGCACTTCTCGCAGCTCGCGGGCCTGATCTGCTGGTACGACACCACCACCCACTACTACTTGCGGATCACCCACGCGGAAGGGCGCGGACGCGTTCTCGGGATCACCGTGACCGACGACGGCCGATACCACGAGATACCCGACGCCGGCATCGATATCGACGCATGGCCGCAGGTCCATCTGCGGGCCTGCTTCGACGGTGCCGAACTGCGGTTCTCCGCCTCGCCCGATGGGTCCGTGTGGCAGCGGATCGGCCCGGTCCTGGATGCCACCAAGCTGTCCGACGACTACGGTGACCGGCTCAGGTTCACGGGCGCGTTCGTCGGCGTCTGCGCCCAGGACCTCGGCGGCACCCGCACCGAGGCGGACTTCGACTTCTTCGAGCTGCGGGACCTCCCGTGAGAACCCGAGCCACGTCGGCTCTTTCAAGGAACAGTGAGGCCATGTACCGGGACCCCGTACACGACGGAGCGACCGACCCCACGCTCATCCGGCACCGTGCGACCGGCGAGTGGTGGATGTTCTACACCGCGCGCCGCCCGGATCTGGAGTGCGACGGTGCCGAATGGGTGCACGGCACCGACATCGGCATCGCGACCAGCACGGACGGCGGCCGCAGCTGGACGTATCGCGGAACGGCCGAGGGCCTGGAGTTCGAGCCGGGCCGCAACACGTACTGGGCGCCGGAAGTCCTGTGGCACGACGGGACGTACCACATGTTCGTCTCCTACCTGAGCGGCGTACGGTCCGACTGGAGCGGCGACGCGCAGATCCTGCACTACACGTCGCAGGACTTGGCCCGGTGGGACCTCGCGTCCGTGCTCGACCTGGGCAGTGAGCGGGTGATCGACGCCGCCGTGTACGGACTGCCCGGCGGCGGCTGGCGGCTGTGGTTCAAGGACGAGCGCGACGGCAGCCGCATCCACGCCGCCGACTCGCCTGATCTGTACTCCTGGAAGCGGCGCCCCGGCCCGGCGGCGGCCGGCGACCAGCCGCAGGAGGGGCCGAGCGTGTTCCGGCTGGCGGGCTCGTACTGGATGGTGACCGACAACTGGTCGGGCCTGTCCGTGTACCGCTCCCAGGACCTCGACACGTGGTCGCGGGAGCCGTACCAGTTGCTCGCGCCCCACGGCCATCACGCCATGGCCGTCGAGCAGGGCGACGATCAGGCGCTTCTGGTCTACTTCAGCCATGTCGGCGACGAGCACGACAGACATGCCGCCGAAGAGCGCCGCTCCGTCGTCCGTGCGAAACCGCTGACCGTCCGCGACGGGCGGCTGGTCTGCGCCCCGGGCACCGCCGCCGACGCCGCCTTCGCCCAGCTGCGAGCGGAGCTCACGCCGCCACTGCGCGGCGGCGCGCGCCCGGGAGCCCAAATGCCTGAGTGGGCGCGGCGCGAGAGCGCGAATGCTTGAGTGGCTGCGGTGCGAGGGCGCGGGATCAGCCGTTGGGCAGGATCACGGCGCGGCCGTTGATCTTGCCCGCGTGCAGCCGTTCGTACGCGAGGGGTGCCTCGTCGAGGGAGAACGTCTCGGTGTGCACGGAGAGGGCGCCCGCCCGGGCCAGTTCGATGACCTCGAAGAGCTCGCCGCGGCTGCCCCAGTAGGGAGCGGTGACGGACACCTCGAAGGGCAGGTGGCCGAAGCCGACGGGAAGCCCGGCCCCGCCGATGCCGACGATGGTCACATCGGACTCGACGGCGGCGACGGCACCGGCGGTCTTCACGGTGGGCTCCACGCCGACGCAGTCGAAGACGGCCTGCGCGCCGACACCACCGGTCAGCTCGCGCACCGTCGCGGCGGCCTGCGCGTCGGACAGTACGGCTTCGTGGGCGCCGACGGTGCGGGCGAGGGCGAGCTTGTCCTCGCTGACGTCCAGGGCGATGACGCGCGCCGCGGTCATGGCGCGCAGCAGCTGGATGGCCACGTGCCCGAGTCCGCCGGTGCCGATGACGACTGCGGTCGAGCCGGGGACCAGCTTCGGCAGCGACCGCTTGATCGCGTGGTACGGGGTCAGTCCGGCATCCGTCAGCGGCACGGTGGCGACCGGGTCGAGACCGCCGATCGGCACCAGGTGCCGCGCGTCGTCGACCAGCATGTACTCGGCCGTCGAACCGGGAGCGCCGAGCCCGGGCGGGAAGAGGCCCAGCTCGCCGGCGCGCAGGCAGTAGTTCTCCTTGCCTTCGGCGCACTTGGCGCAGGTCCCGCAGCCCCACGGGCCGTACACGGCGACGGCGTCGCCCTCCGCGAGCCCGGTCACGCCCGCGCCCAGCGCGGCCACCGTGCCGACGCCCTCATGGCCGAGCGTCATCGGAAGCTCGTACGGGAAGCCCTCGGCGGGCCACTCCATCACCGCGATGTCGGAGTGGCACACGCCCGCAGCGGTGACCTTGAGCAGGACCTGTCCGGGACCCGGCTCGGGGTCGGGGACGGTGACGACCTCCGGGGCCGCGCCTATCTCCCGGTACTGCAGTGCCTTCATGATTCGACCTCTTCGTCCACGGTCAGTTCGTTGTCCGGTCCGCGGTCAGTTCGTTGTCCGCGGTCAGTTCGTTGTCCGCGGTCGGTTGGTTGTCCGCGGTCGGTTGGTTGTCTGCGGTCACTTCGCGATCGGTCGCTCCGGCCGCCTGTGTGATGAGGGCGTCGTAGGCCTGGTTCACCCACGCCGGAAGGCCCCGGGCGTCCTCGTGCTCCTGGCGCGCCCAGGTACGCAGGGCCGCGGTGAGCACTCCTGCGGCCGCGCCCACCACGATGGCGGGGCGCAGGTCCTGGCCGGGATCGGCGCCGAGCCGTTCGGCGATGATCGCCACGGACTCGTCCTGGGCGTCGACCCGGATGCGCTCGTAGGCCGCGAAGAGCGCCGGCTCGGTGTCCGCGAGCCGCAGCAGCGCCTGCCACCGCGCGTAGGGCTGCCCGCCGAGCGTCTCGCGGGCGGCGAGCCACTCCGCGACGGCGTTGCGGTAGGCGACGAACGGGGGCTCTTCGGCCGGGCGGGCGCGCAGGGCGGCGTTGATGTTGTCCCCGTCCGCCCGCGTGAAGTCGAGCGCCGCGTCTTCCTTGCCCTTGAAGTGGCGGCTGAACGTGCGCCGGGTGACGTCGGCGCGTTCGGCGATCGCCTCGACGGTGACGGCCGCGAGGCCGCGCTCGAGGATCAGATCGATGGCCGCGGCGGCCATCGCCTCCCGGGTCTGCCGGGCCTTTCGCTGCCTGCGGTCCTCGACCGGAGGCGTGCCGCCTGTGGTGCGGCTGGAGGGCTTCATCGCCGTCATGCCTCGATCATACTCCCGAATGTCCCAAGGGGACATGAGTCCCCTCAGGACTCGTGTCCCGCCGGGACATCCGCGCGATAGGCTCGAGCACGAAGATCCGACCTCGGGGAAGAGACAACAGAGGAAGAGACTGCTGTGCGCAGCAACAGATTCACCAACCGGGCCGTACTGATCACAGGAGCCGCTTCGGGCCTGGGGCAGGCCACCGCGCTCCAGCTCGCCGACGAGGGCGCACGGCTGGCGCTGGTCGACGTGAACGAGAAGGGGCTCGCCGAGACCGCCGCGGCCGTCGAGAAGTCCTCCCCCGGCACCGAGGTGATCACCGTCACCGCGGACGTGTCCTCAGAGGCGGACGTCGAGCGCTACGTCGCCCAGACCCTGGCCGCCTACGGCCGCATCGACGGCTTCTTCAACAACGCTGGCATCGAGGGCAAGCAGAACCTGACCGAGGACTCCGGCTCGGACGAGTTCGACCGGGTCCTGTCGATCAATCTACGCGGTGTCTTCCTGGGCCTGAAGCACGTCCTCGCCGTCATGAAGAAGCAGGGCTCCGGCAGCGTGGTCAACACCGCCTCCGTCGGCGGCATCCGCGGCGTCGGCAACCAGTCCGGGTACGCCGCGGCCAAGCACGGCGTCGTCGGCCTCACCCGCAACTCGGGCGTCGAGTACGGCCAGTTCGGGGTGTCCGTCAAGGCGATCGCCCCGGGCGCGATCATGACGCCCATGGTGGAGGCGTCGCTTCGGCAGCTCGACCCGGAGAACCCGGAAGAGGCCGGCAAGCAGTTCGTCAGCGTCAACCCGATGAAGCGCTTCGGCAGGCCCGAGGAGGTCGCCCATCTGGTCGCGTTCCTGCTGTCGGACGACGCCCAGTTCATCAACGCGGCGGTCATACCGATCGACGGCGGGCAGTCCTACAAGTACTGAAACATCGGCGTGCGGCGCACAGGAGCAGGACACGCCATATCGAACGTAAACGCAGGGCTCATGGCGGGTATTCGAGCTACCCACCATGAGCCTTTTTGCTTTTAGTCGAGATCCGCCAGCAGCGCGGAGCCGCAAGCCTTTCTCGACGCATATAGGCCGAATCGCTATCCGCCTCCTTTCCGTGAAAGGAGCAGAAATCAGCACGGGGTGACCTGTGGCGTCCCAGCCGACGCCGCCCGCCCCGGCCCACCTCACCGTCGGAGCAGTCCCCCGCGCCACCCGCATGCAGTAATGCGATTCAAGCCCGCCCGCCCTGCACCGAGGCGGCTGCGATGCGAGGAACCCGACGCCGACGTGACCCCGTGTCGCGCCGCGCGGCCGGGTCGAGTGGCACCCCGACCGTGGGCGACGGAAACTGGATGCAATGGTCTCGTGAAGAAATTCACGACCTCGCGGCTTCCGAATTTCTTTATCCGCTCATCGCTCAGCGCGAGGACACCGAGCGTCGGTCACACCGGCCGATGGTGATCGTAATTTCCTCAAGGAGCTTGCATGGTAGAGAAGTCTGCCAGGGTCCTGACGCCCGGGCCGGATGAATCTGCGGTCGTCAAGCACGGGACGACCGGCCCGCTGTCGGACACTGAGAGGGAATTCGCCGAGGTACTGGCCGGCGTCGTGCGCGTCGATCGGGTGCCGGTCGACAGTCATTTCTTCAATGACCTCGGTGCTAATTCGTTGGTTATGGCTCAGTTTTGTGCACGGGTGCGGAAGCGGCCTGATCTGCCGTCCGTCTCGATGAAGGACATCTACCGTCACCCGACGGTCCGAAGCCTGGCAACGGCGCTGGCCGACGCCACTCCTGCCGATGTGGAGCCCGCCCCCGCCAGTTCCTCGGCCCCGGCCCCGTCGGAGGCTGTGGCACCGGCGGGCACGCTGCAGTACACCGTATGCGGAATTCTGCAGCTCCTGCTTTTCCTGGGATATTCCTTCCTCGCCGCGTTTATCGCGACCCGAGGCTACGGCTGGATATCCGACGGCTCGGATGTGACCGAGATCTACCTGCGGTCGGTAGTGGCCGGCGGCGTCGGCTTCGTCGGTCTCTGCACCTTCCCGATCGTGGCCAAATGGATCCTCATCGGCCGGTGGAGAACACGTGAGTTCCCGGTCTGGGGTCTGACCTATGTGCGCTTCTGGACCGTCAAGGTGCTGCTCCACGCCAATCCGATGGTCTTCCTCGTCGGCAATCCCCTGTATGTGCTGTACCTGCGGGCGCTCGGCGCACGGATCGGCAAGGGCGTCACGATCCTCTCCCGCACCGTTCCGGTCTGCACCGACCTGCTCACGATCGGTGCGGGCACGGTGATCCGCAAGGACTCGTTCTTTCTCTGCTACCGGGCGCATGCCGGACGCATCCAGACGGGACCGGTCACGCTCGGCCGGAACGTGTTCATCGGCGAGAAGACCGTGCTCGACATCGACACGTCGATGGGCGACGGGGCGCAGCTCGGCCACACGTCCTCATTGCACAGCGGCCAGGCGGTCCCGGACGGCCAGCGGTGGCACGGCTCCCCGGCACAGCCCACGGAGGTCGACTACGTGAGGATCCCGCCCGCCCGGTGCGGCACGCTCCGCCGGGCCGGCTTCGGCCTCGTCACCCTGCTCCAGCTGTTCCTGCTCGGCGTACCCCTGACGGTCGGCGGTGTGTACATGCTGTTGACACAGGTCCCGGCGCTGAGCGACCGGCTGGGCCCGGGTGCGGCGGGGCTCGCGTCGGCGGATCTCTATCTCGATGCGCTGGTCGTGTCCTCCGTGCTCTTCTTCGGCTTCGTCGTCCTGGGTCTGGTCGCGTTGTTCACCGTCCCGCGCCTTATGAACCTGTTCGTCAAGCCGGACAAGGTCTATCCGCTGTACGGCTTCCACTATTCGACGCACCGGGCGATCGCGCGCATCACCAACATTAAGTTCTTCAAATGGCTCTTCGGTGACAGCTCCTACATCGTCCACTATCTGCGCGGCCTCGGATACGACTTGTCCAAGGTCGAGCAGACCGGGTCCAACTTCGGCACGGAAGTGCAGCATGAGACCCCGTATCTGTCCTCGGTAGGCAGCGGCACGATGATCGCCGATGGCCTCTCCATCGTGAATGCCGACTTCTCGGGCACGTCCTTCCGGGTGTCCCGTGCGTCGATCGGCCCGCACAACTTCCTCGGGAACAACATCGCCTTTCCCTCGGGGGCGAAGACAGGCGAGAACTGCCTCCTCGCGACGAAGGTGATGATTCCGCTCGACGGGGAGGTACGCGAGGGGGTGGGGCTGCTCGGCTCACCGTGCTTCGAGATTCCGCGTTCGGTGGAGCGCGACTCCCGGTTCGACCACATGCGGACGGGCGACGAGTTGCGTCGGAACCTCGCCGCGAAGAACCGCTACAACATCCGGTCGATGGTCTTCTTCCTGCTCGTGCGGTGGTTGTACTTCTTCGTGCTCACGGTGATCGCCCTCGCGGACTTCGATTTCTACGACTCGTTCGGGCACGTACTGATCGCGGCATTCCTGGTGTTCTCCCTCGCGTTCACCCCTCTCTACTTCGTACTGGTGGAGCGCGCCATCCTGGCATTCCGCGGTCTGCGACCACAGTTGTGCTCCATCTACGACCCGTACTTCTGGTGGCACGAGCGCCTGTGGAAGGTGCCCGACGAATACCTCAACGTGTTCAACGGCACCCCCTTCAAGAACGTGATCTGGCGCCTGCTGGGAGTCCGGCTGGGCAGCCGGGTCTTCGACGACGGCTGCTATCTGACGGAGCGGATGCTCACCACCATCGGGGACGACTGCACCCTCAATGCGGGCAGCAAGATCCAGTGCCATTCGCAGGAGGACGGCACCTTCAAATCCGACCACAGCACGATCGGCGACGGCTGCACCCTCGGTGTCGGCTCCCACGTCCACTACGGCGTGACGATGGGCGACGGTGCAGTGCTCGCGGCCGACTCCTTCCTCATGAAGGGCGAGGAAGTCCCACAGCACGCACGGTGGGGTGGGAATCCGGCCGCGGAGATGCGAGACGCCTCCGGTCAGGCTGCAGCACTGATGCGGAAGGGATAGCGGATCCGTCTCGCTCGGCGGGCTCGACTGGCTGGACAGCACGCCCGGCCCGCCCGTTCTGAACGGGAGACGACGACAGCGCAGCCGCCGGATCGGCGGCGACGACAACGGTGGCAACGGTGAGCTGAGAGGGACGGATCGATGGCAACGCGAGTGGATGCTGACCGGGAGTTCTGGCGCGGTGTGCTCCTCGCCGGTGGATCCACCACGATCCCGCGGTGGACACTCCATCCGGTGCCGGGCCTCGGCGAGCACGAGGCCGCCGTCCCGGACGATGTCGCGGCGGCACTGCACCGGCTGGCGGAGGACCTCTCGGTGCCGCTCGGCTCCGTGCTGCTGGCCGCCCACGCCAAGGTGCTCGCCGCGTTGTCCGGCGAGCCCGAGGTCACAACCGGCTACACGGCCGACAGGGGAGGCCGGCCGTTGCCCTGCCGGCTGACCACCGAGGCCGACTCGTGGCGAGCGTTGCTGCTGGACACCCATCGAGTCGCGTCGGAACTGCTGTCGCACAAGGACTTTCCGGTCGATGAACTCCGGCGCGAGCTCGGCCTGACCGAACCGTCGATCGAGACCGTGTTCCAACCGCCTGCGGCCGGAGATACGGGAGATACGACTGCAGCCGGCGGCGATCTCTCCGGCGACGGCCATCTCACCGAAGACGGCGATCTCTCCGGAGACACCGTGCTGTGGGTCGGCTTCTCACACCACAGTGACCGGCCCATGCTGCGCCTGCGGTACCGGACCGACGCCCTCGACGCGGACTGCGCCGCCAGGATCGCCGGCTACCACCTCACCGCGCTCGCACTCATCGCCGCGGATCCCGATGCCGAGCATCGGCGGCAGAACCTGCTCTCCGCCGAGGAACTCCGGTTCCAGATCGAAGGGCTCGCGGGGCCGCGCCGGAGCCTGCCCGACGCCCGGGTGCACGAGCTGTTCGAGCAGCAGGTGCGCGCACACCCGGATGCCGTCGCCGCCCTGCACGGCGACCGGCAGTGGACCTACCAGGAGCTCAACTCCCGTGCCAACCGGCTCGGCCGGGCCCTGCTGGCGCGAGGACTGCGGCGCGAAGGCGTGGTCGCGGTGGTGACCGAGCGGAACCTGGACTGGATGGCCGCCGTCCTCGCCGTCTTCAAGGCCGGGGGCGTCTACCTGCCCATCGAGCCGCATTTCCCGGCCGACCGCATCGCGGCCATGCTGTCCCGCGCCGAGTGCGGGCTCGTGCTGACCGAACCCGGCAGCACGACCTCCCTCGACGAGGCCCTGCACGCGCTGCCGGGCGTCCAGAAGCTCATCATCGGCGCGGCCTACGACGAGGCGCCGCCCGGCCATGCGGACGACGACCTCGACGTCCCTGTCGCGCCGGACCAGCTCGCCTATATCTACTTCACCTCCGGCTCCACCGGTGAGCCGAAGGGCGCGATGTGCGAGCACGCCGGCATGCTCAACCACCTCTACGCCAAGATCGACGACCTGGAGATCGCCAGGGAGCAGGTGGTCGCCCAGACAGCGCCCCAGTGCTTCGACATCTCACTGTGGCAACTGGTCTCCGCGCTCCTCGTCGGCGGGCGGACCCTGATCGTCGAGCAGGAGGTGATCCTCGACGTCGAGCGGTTCGTCGACAAGATCGCCCGCGGCCGGGTCTCCGTGCTCCAGGTCGTGCCGTCGTACCTCGAAGTCGTCCTGACCTACCTGGAGCAGCACCCGCGCGAGCTGCCGGACCTGCGGTGCGTATCGGTCACCGGCGAGGCGCTGAAGAAGGAACTCACGCAGCGCTGGTTCGCCGCCGAGCCCGGCATCAAACTGGTCAACGCGTACGGCCTGACCGAGACATCGGACGACACCAACCACGAGGTCATGGACGGGGTGCCGGACCGGGAACGCGTCCCGCTGGGCCCCCCGGTGAACAACGTGCACGTCTACGTCGTCGACGAGCACCTGAACCCGGTGCCGCTCGGCGCTCCCGGGGAGATCGTCTTCTCCGGCGTCTGCGTGGGCCGCGGGTACGTCAACGACCCCGACCGTACCCAGCAGGCGTTCATGCCCGATCCGCACCGCGAGGGCGCGCGGCTCTACCGCAGCGGCGACCACGGACGCTGGCTGCCCGAGGGCAAGCTGGAGTTCCTCGGCCGCCGCGACACCCAGGTCAAGATCCGGGGCTTCAGGATCGAGATCGGCGAGATCGAGAACACCCTGCTGCAGGTGCCCGGTGTGCGCGACGGTGCGGTGGTGGTCGCCAAGCGGGCCGACCAGAGCAGGCACCTGGTGGCCTTCTACTCCGGCCCGCAGGCGCTCCCCGTCGACGTGCTGCGCGACCGGCTGGGTGAGTCGCTCCCCGAGTACATGGTGCCGTCGGCGTTCCACTGGCGGGAGAGTCTGCCGCTGACCGCCAACGGCAAGATCGACAAGAGGGCGCTGGCGACGCTGGCGGGAGAACTCGACGTCGTGGAGGAGGACCACCAGGCGCCGGGTACGCCGACCGAGCAGCGGCTGGCCGCCGCCTGGGCGACGGTGCTCGGCATCCCGCAGGCGCAGATCGGCCGCCGGGACCATTTCTTCGACCGGGGCGGCACTTCGCTGTCGGCGGTGAAGCTGGCGATCACCCTGGAGCGTGCGGTGTCCCTCAAGGACGTCACCCGTCACCCGGTCCTCGCCGATCTGGCCGCGCTGGTCGACGGCAGGGCGGATACCGATGGCAGGGACCGGCGCTCCGGGCTGCTGCAGTCGCTGTCGGAGCCGGACGGCGCGCCGGCCGGCGCCCTGGTGTGCTTCCCCTACGCCGGCGGCAACGCGGTGAACTTCCAGCCGATGGCCAAGGCGCTGCGGAGCAGCGGGATCGCGGTCTACGCCGTGGAGCTGCCCGGTCACGACGTGGCCGCCGAGAGCGAGCCCTTCGCTTCGATGGCGGACGTGGTGGAGCAGGTCGTCGCCGAGATCACCGAGCGTGGCCTGACCGGGGTCATGCTGTGGGGCCACTCCTCGGGCACCGCCTTCGCCGTGGAGACCGCCAGGCGGCTGCAGGAGCGCGGGGTGGACGTGCAGCGGGTGTTCCTCGGTGCGCAGTTGCCCGGCGATGCCGCCGAGCGGCGCGACGCCATCGCCGAGCTGACGGGGCAGAGCGACACCGAGATCGCCTCGAGGCTGAGCACGGACCGCGGCTACACCGAGCTCCACGAGCTGGATGCGCAGCGCGCCGGGCATATCGGCGCCGCCTACCGGCACGACTGCGTGTCCGCACACCGCTACTTCGCCGACGCCCTCGACTCGCCCCCGGCGGTGAAACTGTCCACGCCGGTCACCGTGGTCGTCGCCGCCGACGACCCGGTCACGGCGGGGTACCCGCGCCGCCACCGCGACTGGCAGCTCCTGGCCGACCACGTCGACCTGCACGAACTCGCCGAGGGCGGCCACTACTTCCTGCGTACCTGTCCGAGCGAGGCGGCACAGGCCGTGCTGCGCACCGCCGACCTGCTGCCTTCTTCCTGAGCGGCACGCTGAAAGGAAACGACGATGTCCTCCACATCCCCGGAGTCGGTGCTCGACGTGGACTTGCACCCGGGCAGACCCCCGATCCTGCGGGCCGACGCCGCCGGCGACGCGCCGGGCTGGGCGGCCGGGCACCGGGACGCCCTGCGCGCCGTCGTCGCCGAGCACGGTGCGGTCCTGGTGCGCGGCCTCGCGCTGCGCGACGCGGCCGGGACCGGTGCCGTCTTCAAGCGGCTGAGCACCGGCCTGATGGCCGAGCGGGAGGCCTTCGCGCCCCGGCGGACCTACGGCGACGGCGTGTACTCCTCGTCGCAGTGGCCGCCGAACCAGCCGATGTGCATGCACCACGAGCTGAGCTACACGCTCGAGTTCCCCGGTCTGATGATGTTCGCGTGTCTCACCGCGCCCAGCGGGGGCGGGGCAACAGGTGTGGCCGACGCGGCGACCGTACTCGACGCGCTGCCCGCCGAGTTGACTGAGCGGTTCGAGCGCGAAGGCTGGCTGCTCACGCGCAGCTACAACGACGAGATCGGGTCGTCCGTCGCCGAGGCGTTCGGCACCGACGACCGCACCGCCGTCGAGGACTACTGCCGCGCTAACGCGATCGACTTCGAGTGGCAGCCCGACGGAACCCTGCGCACGCGCCAGCTCCGCAGCGCCGTGGTGCGCCACCCCGTCACCGGCCGCCGCTGCTGGTTCAACCAGATCGCGTTCCTCAACGAGTGGACGCTGGCCCCCGAGGTCCGCGAGTACCTCGTCGAGGTCTACGGCGCCGACGGGCTGCCGTTCAACACGCGTTTCGGGGGCGGCGATCCGATCGGCGAGGACGTGGTGCAGCTGCTCAACGAGGTCTACGAGGCCAGCACCGCGCGCGAGCCGTGGCAGGCCGGCGACCTGATGCTCGTCGACAACATCCGCACCGCACACAGCCGGGAGCCGTTCGAAGGAGAGCGCGAAGTGCTCGTCGCGATGGCCGACTCGGTACGCCTGTCCGACTGTTCTCCGACCGTCGAGGTGACCGCACGATGACCACCACTGTCCGTCACGCCGCCATGGAGTCCGCCATGCCCGAGCCGCCCCCTGTGCGACCGTTCGCGGTGATCTCCGGTGCCCAGGTCCAGAAGGTGCTGGAGGGCCGCGAGAAACAGCTCGTCGAGCTGGTCGAGGCCACCTACCGGCTGCACGGCGCCGGAGATTCGGTGAACCCGCCGTCGTACTTCCTGCGTTTCCCCGACCGGCCGTCCTCCCGGATCATCGCGCTGCCCGCATCGATCGGCGGGCACATCGGGGTGGACGGACTGAAGTGGATCTCCAGCTTCCCGGAGAACGTACAGGCGGGCATCCCCCGGGCTTCGGCCGTGCTGATCCTCAACGACCGGGACACCGGCTATCCGTTCGCCTGCCTGGAAAGCTCCATCATCAGCGCCACCAGGACGGCCGCGTCGGCGGCGCTGGCCGCGGACCGGCTCACCCGGAACCGCCCTCGGCCCACGCGCGTCGGGTTCTTCGGCGTGGGTCTGATCGCCCGCTACATCCACACGTTCCTGGCCGCGAACGGCTGGTCGTTCGACGACATCGGCGTGTACGACCTGTCCGCCGACAGCGCGGCCGGCTTCCGCTGCTACCTCGAGCAGTCGGGCAGCACAGGCCATATCACCGTGCACGACAGCGCCGAGCAGCTGATCCGCATGAGTGACCTGGTGGTCTTCGCGACCGTCGCCGGCAAGCCGCATGTCACCGACCCCGCATGGTTCTCGCACCATCCCGTGGTCTTGCACGTGTCGCTGCGCGACCTCGCGCCGGAGATCATCCTCGCCTCGGCCAATTTCGTCGACGACGTCGAGCACTGCCTGAAGGCCGAGACGTCGCCGCATCTGGCCGAGCAGCTCACGGGCAACCGGGACTTCCTGCAGGGCACGTTGGACGACGTGATGTCCGGGAAGGCGGAGGTGCCGACGGACCGGCCGGTGGTGTTCTCGCCCTTCGGCCTCGGGGTACTCGACCTCGCGGTCGGCAAGTACGTCTACGACGAGGTGACCCGCTCCGGACAACTGCACGTCGTCGACGACTTCTTCCACGAACTGCGCCGATACGGATGAACGGCCGACGGCCTTCAGCGACAGCTTCGGCGTCCGAAGCGCGGTTCCCGCCTTCACCGACGCGCAGGGCTCCTCCGGCCTGCTCGGTTGGACACAGGTCTCGCCCAGCAAGCGTGACGCCCAACGCCACAGCGGATGGATGTTCGGAAGAGTCCTGCTGCATATGAGGAGGCCATCGTGCCAGTCATATCCGCGCCCCATGCCTTTAACGAATCACAGCTCTATGTCGACCTCCGCCCCATCTTCGGGCGTTCCCTCTACTTGAAGTGCGAGGGCTTCAACTTCGCAGGCTCGATCAAGTTGAAGGCCGCGACCGAGATGGTGGAGACCGCCGAGCGAGAGGGAGTCCTCAAGCCGGATTCGATCCTGGTCGAGTCCTCGTCGGGGAACCTCGGCGTGGCGCTGAGCATGATCGCGGCGAGCAAGGGCTACCGGTTCCTGTGTGTGACGGACTCCCGCTGCAACCTGTCGACCAGGCTGCTGATGGAGGCATTGGGCAGTGAGGTGCACATCATCGCCGACCTGGATGCCAACGGCGGCTTCCTGGGCGCGCGCATCGACTACGTCCGTGCGCTGTGCGACTCCGATGACCGATACGTATGGCTCAGTCAGTACACCAATCCGGGCAACTGGAAGGCGCACTACCGGAAGACGGCACCGGAGATAGCGCAGCGCTTTCCGCAGCTGGACGTGCTGTTCGTCGGGGCCGGCACCACCGGGACCCTGATGGGCTGCGCACGCTACTTCCGTGAGTGGCACCGGCCGGTGCGGATCATCGCTGTGGACAGCGTCGGCTCGGTGATCTTCGGTGGTGCGCCGGGCCGCCGTATGATCCCGGGCCTCGGCATGAGCATGCGTCCACCGCTCCTGGACGAGTCCTATGTGGACGAGGTGATCCACGTCGAGGAGACGGACGCCATCCGCGCCTGCCATCGTCTGGCCAGACGCGGCTTCCTGTTCGGCGGCTCCACCGGCACGGTGGTCAGCGGCGCGATGCGCTGGCTGGCCGAGAACGACATGCGTGACGTCACCGCGGTCGCCATCGCCCCGGACCTCGGCGAGCGCTATCTCGACACCATCTACCAGACCAATTGGCTGCACGATCTCTACGGGGACAACGTGCTCGACCCCGATGAGCCCGGCGAGGATTCGTGGGCGGCCGACGCCGCGCCGACGCGGTCGAGGGGCGGGCGCCCGCACCTGGGGACCGGCGACAAGGAGGGTAGCCCGCGCCATCGGCACCGGGACCGCGAGTGATCAGGTGCATGTCGAGCACCGGCCGTCGCGCCCGGGCCGCCCGGACGCGTCCGTGACGAGCAACGCATCCCAGGCTGTGCTCTGCCCTCGGGACGCCCGTTGTGCAAAGCGTTTTGCATCTCTACCTTGTGCCGCATGACCCAAGGGATGAGTGCCAGTGCGTCGCCAGGACGCCTGCTGGTGACCGGCTGCGACGTGCTGCGCGTCCCCGCCGACGGCGAGTGCGATGTCCTGCGCGGGCAGGACATCGTGGTGGCGGACGGTGTCATCGCGGAGGTACGTCCCGCTGCTCCGGTCCGCCCGGCGCCCGGCGACGACGTGGTCGACGGCCGTGGCCTGCTGGCCGTCCCCGGTCTGGTCAACGCGCACACGCACAGTCCGATGGTGCTGATGCGCGGCGCGGCCGAGGACGTGAGCGTCGAGGCGTGGTTCAACGAGCGGGTCTGGCCGATGGAGAGCAACCTCACCGCGGCGGACGTCCGGCTCGGTGCCCGGCTGGCCTGTGCGGAGATGATCCGCTCGGGTGTCACGACTTTCGCCGACCACTACTTCTTCCCCGAGCAGATCGCCGAGGCGGTCGGGGAGACCGGGCTGCGGGCGGACATCGCGCCGACGTACTTCAGCAGCCGGGGGCAGGAGGCGCTGGAGGAGACGGTGAAGTTCGCGGAGACGTGGCACGGTGCCGCGGACGGGCGCATCACGGTGTCGCTCGGCCCGCACGCCCCGTACACCGTGAACGACACGGACCTGCGGACGCTGGCCGGGCATGCCCGGCGGCTCGGGCTGCGGACGCATATCCACGCCGCCGAGCACCTGGAGCAGACGCAGTCCAGCCTGGAGCGCCGCGGCAGCACGCCGATCGGTGTGCTGTACGAGACGGGGGTGCTGGAGGCCGGCGCCCTGATCGCGCACGGCTGCGGCATCGTCGAGCAGGACCTGCCGCTGCTGGCCGAGTTCGCAGCGACGACCGGTGTGGCCTGCTGCCCCAAGGTCTATCTGAAGCATGCACTGTCCCCGCTCACGCCCGTCCGGGAGCTGCTCGACACCGGGGTCGCGGTGGCGGTGGGCACGGACGGCGCCGCCGGTCACAACACCCTCGACGTCTGGGAGGCGCTGCGCCTGGTCGCGCTCACGCAGAAGCAGGCGGTGCGGGACGCCACCTGGATGACCGTGTCCGGCACGCTGCGGCTCGCCTTCCGCGGCGGCGCCCGCGCCCTGGGCCTGGCCGAGCGGGTCGGGGCACTCGAGCCGGGCATGCGGGCCGACATCGTGCTGACCGACCTGTCCGGACTGCACTGCCGTCCGCTGCACGACCCGCGCGCCGCGCTCGTCTACAGCACCCGCGCGAGCGACGTCCGTACGGTCGTTGTCGACGGCCGGGTCCTGATGCGCGACGGCGTGCTGCTGACCGTCGACGTCCCCGCCCTGAGGGCGGAGACCGACGCCCGGGTGGCCCGGATCCTCGACACCTCCCACGGAAGGGCGGTGCAGCACTATGACCCGTGACCCCCATGGACCCGACAGCGGCAGATCCGCGGTCCGCAGGCCCGCGTCCATCAAGGACGTGGCCGCGGCCGCCCGCGTCAGTCCGACCACGGTCTCCCATGTCCTCAGCGGCAACCGGCCGGTCAACGAGCAGACCGCCGCGCGGGTGCGCAGCGTCGTCAACCGGCTCGGGTACGTCCCGGCGTCGCTGGCCCGCAGCCTCCAGGCGGGCTCCACGTCGGTGATCGGCCTGATGATCCCCGACATCAGCAACACGTTCTTCGCCGAGCTCGCCAAGGGCGCCGAGGACGCCGCGCACGACCTCGGCTACGGCGTGATCCTGTGCAACACGGAGTTCGACGCGGAGCGCGAGGACCGCTATCTCGGCATGATCCGCAGCCGGTTCATCGACGGCATGGTGTACGCCTCGGGCTCGCCGCCCTCGCGGCGGCGGCTGGAGGCGCTGATGGGCCGCTTCCCGATCGCGCTCGCGGACGAGGAGGTCGACGGGCTGGAAGGCGCGCTCATCGCCACCGCCGACCACGAGGCGGGCGGGCGGCTGGTCGGGGAGCACCTCAGAGAGCTCGGCCACCGCCGGGCGCTGATGGTGACCGGTCCGCGCGAACTGAAGAGCGGTGTCGCCCGCGCCGGAGGCTTCGTCAAGGCCTTCCAGGGGCACGTCACCGAGCGGGTGGGCGACTTCAAGGAGCACTCCGGCTACCGCCTCGTCTCCGAGCTCCTCGCGGCGGGCGATCCGGACTTCACGGCCGTGTTCGCGGCGAACGACCTGATGGCCTTCGGAGCCCTCACGGCCCTGCGCGAGGCGGGGTTGTCGGTGCCGGGGGACGTGTCAGTGGTCGGCTTCGACGACATCCGGGCGGCCTCGCTGGCCCATCCGTCCCTGACCACGGTCCACCAGCCCGCGTACGACGTGGGCCGCACCGCCACCGCGCAGCTGCTCCAGTACGTCTCCCGGGGCGAGGTACCGCCCGCATCGCGGCACACCCTGCCCGTCGAACTCAAGGTGAGGGCGAGCACGGCGCCGCCCGCCCGCTGACGACCCCGGCCGTCCTCGCTCTCGTCCTGAACTCCCGGCCCGTACGCGTAGTCCTGGCCGTACCTGTCACCACCTGTTGCTGCCGACCCGCTCTCTCCTCCTGCGGGCCGGTTGATCCCTTACACCCCGAAAGGACGGTTCCGCATGCCCAGAGTGCTCGTCGTAGGCGAGTCCTGGTTCACGTACACGGTGCACCAGAAAGGCTTCGACGTCTTCCACACCGCGGAGTACACGGAGGGCGGAGGTGTGTTCCTCGACGCGCTGCGCTCTCGCGGCCATGACGTGACGTATGTGCCGTCGCACGAGATCCCGACCCGCGTCCCCGGCTCGGCCGACGGCTTCGACCGGTTCGACGTGGTGGTCATCAGCGATGTGGGTGCCAACAGTTTCCAGCTGCCGCCCGAGACCTTCGGCCGCTCGGTCCCCGCCGCCGACCGGTCGGAGCTGGTGCGCGCCTTCGTCGAGCGGGGCGGCGGCGTGCTCATGATCGGCGGCTATCTGACCTTCAGCGGGATCGACGCCCGCGCGCGCTGGGGACGGTCCCCGCTGGCGGCCGCCCTGCCGGTGGTGATGGAGGACCGGGACGACCGGGTGGAGCTTCCGGCCGGAGCCGCGCCCGAGGTCGTGGGCGACCACGGGATCGTACGGGGGCTGGAGAGACTCTGGCCCGCGCTGCTCGGTCTCAACGAGGTGACGGCGAAGCCGGACGCGTCGCTGCTGGCCGAGTGCGCCGGGCATCCGCTGCTCGTCGTGGGCGGGCACGGCGCGGGCAGGTCCGCGGCGTTCACCTCTGATGTGGCGCCGCACTGGGCGCCGCCGCCGTTCCTGGCGTGGGAAGGCTACGCGGAGCTGTGGGACCGTCTGGTGCGCTGGCTCGCCGGATCGGACCTGTGATGGCGACGCCCCACATCGCCGCCGGGCCCGGCGACCTGGCCCCACTCGTGCTCATGCCCGGCGACCCGAACCGGGCCCGGCGCATAGCCGAGACGTTTCTCAATGACGCCCGGCTGGTCACCGACGTACGCGGCATCGTCGGCTACACCGGCAGCTACCGGGGCGAGCCGATGTCGGTGCTCGCCTCGGGCATGGGGATCCCGTCCATCTCGATCTATGCGACGGAGCTGTTCCGTCACTACGGCGTCCGCAGGATCGCCCGGGTCGGCACGGCCGGTGCGATCACGGCCTCGGTGTCCGTACGGGATGTCGTCATCGCTTCCGCAGCCCACACCGACTCCAGCGTCAGCAGGCTGCTGGTGGAGGGCATGACGCTCGCACCGGCCCCGTCCTACCGGCTGTTGCGCGCGGCGGGCGACGCAGCCGAGCGGCTGGTCGCGGAGTCCGCCGGCGGCGCGGTGCACATCGGTCCGGTCTTCAGCAGCGACCACTTCTACCTCGACCGGCCCGCCGTCTTCGACGCCCTGGACCGCCGGGGCACGCTCGCGGTCGAGATGGAGGCGGCGGGACTGTTCGCGGTGGCGTCCGCGGAGGGCGGCGAGGCCCTCGCGGTGCTGACCGTCACCGACCATCTGCGCACGGGCGAGGCCCTGTCGTCCGGGGAGCGGGAGACGTATTTCACACGGTCTCTGCGTATCGCGGCAGAGGCGTTGCTCGGCCCCTGAAGTTTCCCGACCAGAAATACAACAGCAACACATCACTCATAGCCAAAACGTTTTGCACAACTTACTGTCGGGCGCAGCCGGACAGGAAAGAAATCCGCATCATCCGAATCAAGCGAATGGGAGGTCGATGATGAGATCCGTGAAGGGCACCGCCCTGGTGATCGCGAGTATGGTCGCGCTGGCGGCGTGCGGGAGTTCGGGCGGGGACGGCGAGAAGTCCGGCGCTCAGTCCTCGGGCAAGCCGCGCATCAAATTGGTGATCAACGGCGGGCTGGGCGACAAGTCGTTCTTCGATTCCGCCTACGCGGGTCTCAAGAAGGCGCAGAAGGACCTCGGCTACGAGCTCAAGGTGGTGGAACTCGGCTCCGACCGCACCAAGTGGGAGCCCGGTTTCGAGGATGCCGCCGCGGCCGACGACTACGACATCCTCGCCGCCGGCACCTTCGACGTCACCGACTACATCGGGAAACTCGCACCGGAATACCCGGACAAGAAGTTCTGGGTCTTCGACGCCCCCGTCGACTACACCGGCAAGAACGGCACCTGCTCCAACAAATGCGAGAACGTGTACTCCGTCACGTTCAAGCAGAACGAGGCCGGTTATCTCGCCGGATTCCTCGCCGAGGAGCTGGTGGCGGCCAAGTCCCTGAAGGGCACCGAAAACCTGTCGAAGGTAGGTGTGATAGGTGGCGTCAAGATACCGGTCATCGACGACTTCATCGTCGGCTTCAAGGCGGGATTCAAGGACGCGGGCGGCAAGAAGTCGGATGTCCTCGTGCAGTACGTCGGCGGTGACAAGCCGTTCGGCGACCCGGCCAAGGGCAAGGAGATCAGCACCGCGATGTACGGCCAGGGCGCCGCGCTGGTGTGGCCGGTCGCGGGCCTGTCCGGGCTCGGCACCTTCGAGTCGGCGGTCGCCGAGAAGCGGTACACGTTCGGCGTCGACTCCGACCAGTACCAGACCCTCGCTGACGACGCGCAGAAGAACACGGTCGTCACCTCGATCCTCAAGAACGTCGGCAACGCGCTGTACAAGGCGGCGCAGGAAGACCAGTCGGACGCGCTGAAGTACGGCGCCGTGGACAGTGTCGGCCTCAAGGACGACGCCGTCGGCTACGTGGCCGACGACCACTTCGAGGAGCTGGTGCCGGAGAAGATCCGTACCGCGCTCGAGAAGGCCGCCGACGAGGTCAAGTCCGGCTCCGTCACGGTGCCCTCCGCCTTCTAGGCGTACGACGATGCACAAGGCATGGGAGCGGTCCGGGCCGGCCATCGGCGCCCGCGCGGTGACCAAGACGTACGGCAACGGAGTCCGCGCCGTCCGCGGTGTGGACCTCGATGTCCCGGTCGGTGAGATCCGCGCGATCGTGGGCGAGAACGGCGCCGGCAAGTCGACGCTGATGAAGATGTTCTACGGCCTGGAGCAGCCCAGTTCGGGAGAGGTCCTGGTCGGGGGGCGGCCGCGCGTGCTCGGCGGCCCGGCCTCGGCCATCGGTCTCGGCGTGGGGATGGTGCACCAGAACCTGATGCTGGTGCCCTCTTTCACCGTCGCGCAGAACGTCGTGCTCGGCGTCGAGCCCGGCCGCCGCGGCCGCGTCGACCTGAAGGCGGCGGCCGAGACCACGGCCCGCCTCGCGGAGGAATCCGGGCTCGCCGTCGACCCGAATGCCCGCGTGGACGAGGTGTCGGTCGGGATGCGGCAGCGCACCGAGATCCTCAAGGTGCTCCATCGGGGTGCGCGCGTGCTGATCCTGGACGAACCCACCGCCGTCCTCACCCCGCAGGAGACCGAGGACCTCTTCGCGGCCGTCCGGCGGCTGCGCGACGGCGGGATGACGGTCCTGTTCATCTCGCACAAGCTGCGCGAGGTACGGGAGATCAGCGACCGGGTCAGCGTGATGCGCGCCGGTTCCCTCGTGGGAACCGTCGACACGTCCGACGCCACGGAGCGGTCGCTGGCCGCCATGATGGTCGGCCGCGATCTCTCCCTCGACGTGGACCGGGCTCCGGCACGCCGGACGGGCGTCGCCCTGCAGGTCCGCGACGTGCAGTACGCAGCGCCCACCGGGCAGTCCCTGGACGGCATCGGCTTCGACGTCGCCGCCGGGGAGATCGTGGGACTCGCCGGTATCGAGGGCAACGGGCAGACGGAACTGGCCGAGATCCTGGCAGGGCTGCGGCGCCCCACCTCCGGCGCGATACGCGTCGGCGGGACCGGCACCGCCGGGCTCGACGTGGCCGGTCACCGCAGGGCCGGCATCGGCTACGTACCGGAGGACCGGCTGCGCAACGGCGCCGCACTGGACGAGTCCATCGCCGACAACCTCGTCGTCGACCGGCACGACCGCGCGCCCCTCGCCCGACGCGGGCTGCTGCGACCGCGCGCCGTACGGGCCCACGCCGAGCAGCTGATCGAGGACTACGCGATCCGCACCCCCGACGCGTCCGTCCCGGTGCGGGCCCTGTCGGGCGGCAACATGCAGAAGGTGATCGTCGCCCGTGAACTCTCCGCAGCGCCACGGCTGTTGATCGCCTCACAGGTGACACGCGGCGTGGACATCGGCGCGATGCGGTTCATGTACGAGCGGCTGGGCGCCGCCCGCGACGCGGGCGCCGGCGTCCTGCTGATCTCCGCGGACCTGACCGAACTGCTCGCTCTCGCCGACCGGTTGCTGGTCATCAAGGACGGCCGGCTGGTGGCCCGGTTCGACGACACGAGCGGCCTCACCGAGAAGCGGGTGGGCCTCTACATGCTCGGCGTGGAGCGCCACGACCACGACCACATCACCACCGGCCTCGAGGAGGTGGACGCGGTATGACCGGCACCCTCGTCGAGACCGAGGACCGCCGCCAGTACAAGGCGACCCGGCGGCGCGGCCTGACCGTCGACCTCAGCATGACCCTGGCCACCATCCTGGCCGCGCTGGCCATCGGCTTCCTCGTCATGCTGCTGACCGGCAACGACCCGGTAGGGGCGTACGAAGCGATGCTCACCGGGCCACTGGAACGCTCCTTCCGCGTCGGACGCTGGCTGGAGGACGCCACCACGCTGACCCTGCTGGGCCTGTCGGTGGCCATCCCGTTCCGGGCCCGGCAGATCAGCCTGGGCGCCGAAAGCCAGCTCTACGCAGGTGCGCTCGCGGCGGCCGCCGTCGCGGTCTTCCTGCCGCTGCCGCCGGTCGTCGCCGTGATCGTCCCGCTCGTCGCGGCCGCCGCAGCCGGTGCCGGGATGGGCCTGGTCCCGGGCGCGATGAAGGCCCGGCTCGGCGCCAACGAGATCGTCGCCACGCTGATGCTCAACGCCATCGTCGTACGGGTCTACGACTACTTGGTCAACGGCCCGTTGAAGGAACCCGGCAGCAGCGCCGTGCACTCGAAGTCCATCCAGCAGGACTCGGCGCTCACCCCGCTGAGCGACTGGTTCGGGATACCCCTGGGCCGGGCCAACGTGGGCCTGCTGCTCATGGTGTTCACGGCTGTCGCCCTGTGGCTGCTCATCACCCGCACCCCGCTCGGCTACCGCATCCGGATGACCGGTTCGAACCCCGAGTTCGCCGAGTACGGCGGCATCCGCGTGCCGCGCGTCATCGAGTGGAGCTTCGTCATCGGCGGCGCCGTCGCCGGTCTCGCCGGAGCCCATCTCGTACAGGGCGTGTACGGCCGTCTGGAACCGGGCCTCGCCGGAAGCCTCGCCTTCGAGGGGATCGTGGTGGCCCTGCTGGCCCGCAACAACCCGCTGGTGGTCGTGGTCGCCGGCCTCTTCTACTCCTACCTGCGTGCCGGGGGAGACATCATGGAACAGCAGACGGACGTCGGCACCGAGATCGTGGTGGTCATCCAGGCCGTCATCGTGCTGCTCGTCACCGCCCAGGCCCTGCCCGACCTGCTCAAGCGGCGGCTCGCCCGCAGGGAGGTGGCGGGCCGATGAGCGCGGTCCTCGACGTCGTCCTCAGCAGCGCGTTCCTGGCCGCCGTGCTGCGGGTCTCCACCCCGTATCTCCTCGCCGCCTTCGGCGGACTGGTCGCGGAGCGGGCCGGGGTCAGCAACATCGCCCTGGAGGGCCAGATGCTGAGCGCCGCCTGCACCGGCGCGCTGGTCGCCGGGTACAGCGGGTCGGTCGCTCTCGGCGCGCTGTGCGGAGTCGGTGTCGCGACGCTGCTCGGGCTGCTCCTCGCGGCGCTGCGGCTGGAGCTGGGCGCCGACGTGATCATCGCCGGAATCGGCCTCAACCTGCTGGCCTCGGGCGGCACCGCCTACGCGGTGTTCACGCTCCTCGACGACAAGGGCGGCACCTCCGGCCTGAAGAGCGGAAGCCTGCCCGCAGTACCCCTTCCGGGCATCGACAGCATCCCCCTCCTTGGCGATGTGATCAGCGGCCAGAACATGGTCACCTGGCTGGCGTTCCTGACGGCGCCCGTCATCGCCTGGCTGTTCTACCGGGCGCGCTTCGGCTTCCATCTGCGCGCGGTCGGCGAGATGCCGGACGCCGCGGCGTCGGTGGGCATCCCCGTCCGGCGCGTGCAGTACACGGGCCTCGCCCTCAGCGGCGCCCTCGCCGGTCTCGCCGGAGTCTTCCTCAGCATGGGCTATGTGTCCTTCTTCGTACGGGACATGACGGCGGGCCGCGGCTTCATCGCACTCGCCGCCGTCTTCCTCGGCGGACTGCGGCCGTGGGGCGTGTTCCTCGCCGCACTCGGCTTCGGCGCGGCGGAGGCGCTGGCCGTACAGCTCGGCACGCTCGACGTACCGCCGCAGCTGGTCTCGACGATTCCGTACGCGATGACGCTGGTCGCGCTGGCGGTGTACGCGTGGCGCCGCAGGAGGCAGGCGGGCGTGGAGGTGGCCGCCTCGGTCTGACACCCGGTTTCCGGGCGCTCCCCCATCCAACCGAATTTCCCTGACGCCGTATCGACATGAGCACCGTGCGGTGACGATGCCGCACGCCCTCATCACCCCTCATCCGTCACCCCCATCTCGTCATGCCCTCGTCTTCTCATCCCGAGAGACCCTCACGACCTGGAGCACCGCATGCGACACAGACACCGGGCACGCCGCAAACGGGCCCTGCTCGCCGCGCTCGCCGCCACAGCCCTGCTGGGCGGCCTGACCCTCGCGAACGGTTTCGCCACGGAGACGGAAGCGGCGGAGCGGCCGGACGTCCGGCTGCTCGACACAGTCAAAGTCCCTGCCGGAACCACCGAGTTCGGCATGCCTTTCGGCGGCCTGTCCGGCATCGACTACGACCCGGAATCCGGTGAGTACGCGGCTCTGAGCGACGACCGCTCGGAGAACGGCAAGGCCCGCTTCTACACGCTCCGCCTGCCACTGGACGACAGCGGCTTCGCCGACGGCAAGCCGGAGCTGGACGACCTGACCGTCCTCGAGGACACCACCGGCGAGCCCTTCGCCACCAAGGCCGTCGACCCCGAAGCGATCAGGTGGGCGCCGGACCACAAGAGCATGCTGTGGACCAGCGAAGGTGCCTCCTCCTCCGGCCAGCCCGCGTTCGTCCGCGAGACGTCCGCCTCCGGCGCGTACGTACGCGATCTGCCGCTCCCGAAGGCGTACGCCCCGGTCAGGTCCGACTCGGGCACGCTGACCGCAGGCGTCCGCAACAACCAGGCCCTCGAAGGCCTCACCTACTCCCCCGACGGCACCAAGGCCGTCACCCTCACCGAGAACGCGCTCGTCCAGGACGGCCCGGCCGCGAGCCTGACGGCGAAGAGCCCGTCCCGGCTGCTGGTCATGGACGCCGCGACCGGTAAGCCGGAGGCCGAGCACGTCTACGAGGTCGACCCGATCTCCGACGCGCCGACCGCCCCGCTGCCCTCCCCCGTCGGCGTGTACTCGGCGGACCGCGGGGTCTCCGAGATCCTCGCGATCAACGAGACCGACTACATCACCGTCGAGCGCTCCTTCGCCTCCGGCGTCGGCTTCTCCATCCGCCTGTACTGGACGAGCACCATCGGCGCCACCGACGTGAGCGGCAGGGACGCCCTGTCCGGCGACGAGAAGCCCATGCCGAAGAAGCTCCTCTACGACTTCACCACCTCGGGCACCGACGCCGACAACGTCGAAGGCATCACCTGGGGCCCGAAACTGCCCGACGGCTCCCGCTCGCTCGTGCTCGTCGCCGACGACAACTTCGGCTTCAACGGCAGCGTCACCACGTTCCATCTGCTGTCCGTCCGCCCGGACCTGCTCGCGACCCGGACACCGGACGTGAACAGGGACGGCACCGTCAACGCCAAGGACGTCGCCGCCATCCCGCACGCGGGCCGGGCGGGCGACCTCGACGGCAACGGCAAGACGAACGCCCGGGACGTCAAGCTGTGGACCTCGTACACGCACGACTTCCCCACGGCCCAGGCACGGCCGTCCACGGCGACCATCCAGTTGCTGTCCTTCAACGACTTCCACGGCAACCTGGAGCCGCCGTCCGGCCGTGACGCCACCCTCGGCACCAAGCTCGACGCGAAGTCGACGCAGGTGGGCGGAGCCGAGTACCTCGCGACACGGCTCAAGCAGCTCCGCGAGGGCACCGAGGGCTCGCTGACCGTCGCCGCGGGCGACATCATCGGCGCCAGCCCCTTCCTGTCGGGCCTCTTCCACGACGAACCGACCGTGGAGTCAATGGAGAAGCTGCACCTGGACGTCACCAGCGTCGGCAACCACGAGTTCGACGAGGGCACCGACGAACTGCTGCGCATCCAGAACGGCGGCTGCCACCCCGACGACGGCTGCTACATCAAGGAACAGCCGTACGACGGCTCGGAGTTCCCCTGGCTCGCCGCCAACGTCGTCGACCACTCCACCGGCAAGCCCCTCCTGGCGCCCACCTGGGTCAAGAAGGTGGACGGCGTGAAGATCGGCTTCATCGGCATGACCCTCGAGGGCACCCCCGAGGTCACCGGCCAGTCCGGCATCACGTCCGTGCGTTTCCTGGACGAAGTCGAGACCGCCAACGCGTCCGCTCGCCGGCTGCAGAAGCAAGGCGTCGAGGCGATCGTCGTCCTGCTGCACGAGGGCGGTGTGCAGGCCGGCTCGTACGGTCAGTGCGACGGGATCTCCGGGCCGATCGTCGAGATCGCGAAGAAGCTCGCCCCCTCCATCGACGCCGTCGTGACGGGCCACACCCACCAGCCGTACATCTGCTCGATCCTCGACCCGGAAGGCAACCCGCGCTCCGTCACGTCGGCGTCGTCGTTCGGCCGCGTGGTCACCGAGACGCGGCTGCCCGTCGACCGGCGCACCGGAGACGTCGTACGCGACCAGGTCGCCGCGATGAACCACCTCGTCACGCGCACCGGCCCCAAGGACGCCGACCAGACCGCGGTCATCGCCAAGTGGAAGGAGCTGTCGGCACCCCTCGCCAACCGGGTCGTCGGCCGCGTCACCGGCGACATCACGCGGTCGGAGACCCGCGACGCCGAGTCCGGCCTGGCGAACCTGGTCGCCGACGCCCAGCTGGCCGCGACCTCGTCGGCCGACCACGGCGGTGCCCAGATCGCACTGATGAACCCGGGCGGGGTGCGCGCGGACCTGACGTACGCGTCGTCCTCGGGCGGTGAGGAGCCGGGCGAGATCACCTACGCGGAGGCGTTCGCCGTACAGCCCTTCGCCGGATCACTGGTGTCCATAGACCTGACGGGAGCTCAGATCGAGCAGATCCTCGAAGAGCAGTTCAACGACACCGGCACGCGCGCGCCCACCCTCATGCTGGGCGTCTCCAAGGGCCTGACGTACTCCTTCTCGCGCAGCGCCCCGGTCGGCGACCGCATCGACCCGGAGTCCGTCAAGCTCAACGGCGAGACGCTGAAGCCGGACGCCACCTACCGGGTCACCGCCAACACCTTCCTCGCCGCAGGCGGCGACGGGTTCACCACCTTCGCCCAGGGCACCGACCTGGTCGGTGGCGGGGACGACATCGCGGCCCTGACCGACTACCTCACAGCCAACAGCCCGGTCGCACCTCCCGGCACGGACCGGGTGGCCGAACTGCCGTAGCTCCCGACGTACGTATCGGAATACGTGGTTCTGCCGACGCTTTCAGGCACGCGTCTCTGAAAGCGTCGGCATCCGTGTCAGCACCTGGAGCGGGGGGACATGCAGCGAGCGCACGGCAGTTGGCGCGGGGCGCGGCCGCGCTCGGAGCGGTGGTCAGCCTTGCCGTCGCCGGGTGGTTGACCTGGCTGCTCCCCGGACCGGAGTTGTCGGCCATGCTGGGCGTGGGGCCCGTGGACGGCGTCATGGCGATCGCCGAGCGCCACGACGCCCACGATGCGGAGGCCAACTCGGCCGGCACCGACTGCACAGGGTGGTACGCGCCACGCGGGGCGGGCGAGCCACGGACCGGTGTCGTGCTGCGTCCAGCTCGATACGGGCCGTCACCTGATCGTCTTTCCTTCCACGGGATGCCGGGACGGCGACCGTACCAACTCCGCGACGCGGACCCTGCGCTCAGCCGGCGGCTGACGCCTCTGCGCTTTCCGGAGTCTCCTCGCCGTCCTTGTAGGCGAGGAAGTCGTCGACCATCCGGTGGAACAGGGTGGCGAGCTGCCTCAGCTCCTCGGGCGACCACGCGGCCAGCGCCGCCTCCATACTCCGGCGACCGGCATCGCGGATGCGCTCGACCGCATCGCGGCCGAGGGAAGTGAGCTGGATGAGCTGAGCGCGGCGGTCGTCGGGGTCCGGGACGCGGGTCAGGTAACCGGCCTTCTGCAACTGCTGCACCTGCCGGGTGACATGGGACGCCTCCACGGCCAGCCGCGCGGCCAGCTCGCTGGGGCGGAGGGGCTCGGCATCGTAGATCTGCCGCAGGAGCGCCACTGCGGCACGGTCGAGCGGCACTCCAGCCCGGGCCATGAGGCGGTCGTGCTGCCGGACTCGGCTGGTCAGATACACGATGCGGCTGAGGGCTCGCTCGATCTCGGCCACATCCGTCGAGACGGGAGTGGTTGGTCGCGGCGCTGTGGGCATACCCCCATCCTACATTACTTGCTTGACTCAAGTAATACGGCCGTGCTTACGTGAGTGAAGCAATCAAGCTGTGAGCCTCGCCGTCCCGCCCGCAGGCGACACCTGCATGGCGCCCTCTCCGGCCCAGCACAGGGAGCGCCCGGGCGCGCACAGAGCAACACGGGCAAGACACCGCACGACAACAAGGAGCACCGCATGAGCAGCACCGGCCTTCAGGGGCGCGGCGTCATCGTCACCGGAGCGGGTTCGGGGATCGGCCGGGCCGCGGCCCTGAAGCTCGCCGCCGAGGGCGCGAAGGTCCTCGCCGCGGACCTGAACCGGGACGGCGCCGAGGAGACCGTCAAGGCGGTCGAGGACGCGGGAGGCGACGCCCGCGCGGTCGTCGGTGATCTCAGTGACCAGCAGGTGGTCGACCATGTCGTCGCCACGGCCGTGGAGGCGTTCGGCGGCATCGACGTGCTGGTGAACAACGCCGGCATCATGGACCGCATGTCGGCTCTGGGCGAGACCGACGACAGCGAGTGGGAGCGCGTCATACGGATCAACCTGACCGCTCCGTTCCTGCTGACCCGCGCCGTGCTGCCGCACATGCTGTCCGCGGGCAGCGGGTCGATCGTCTTCACCGCGTCCGAGGCCGGCCTGCGCGGCAGCGCCGCCGGCGCGGCCTACACCGCCTCCAAGCACGGCATCGTCGGCCTGGTCAAGAACCTCGCCGTCATGTACCGCAAGCAGGGCATCCGCGCCAACGCCATCGCCCCGGGCCCCACGATGACCAGCATCCAGGTCGACGCCAGCGCGGAGGCCCACGGCCCCGCGCTGATCGGCCAGTTCATCGGCGCCAACATCGGCCGGATGGGCACCGCCGAGGAGCAGGCCGACGCCATCGTCTTCCTCGCCTCCGACGCCGCCGCCTTCGTCAACGGCGCCATCCTCCCCGTCGACGACGGCTGGGCCGCCGTCTGAAGCAACGCACGGCACTCGGGGTCGGTACGGCACGGCGCCGCCGTGGCCGTACCGGGCCCCTCCTCTCGATCGGCAGGCTGTGTGCGGGCCTTGCCGTGATCGTGCGGGGTGAACGTTTCTTCAAGTGCGTGGCTGTCCCGAGGCCAGCGCCTGCCAGGCCCGGGCGGCGAGGGTGTCGGCGCCGCACCTCTCGGCGAGCTCGAAGCCGCGGCGCAGTTCAGCGGGGTTGCCGGTCAGCAGGCCGTACTCAACGCGCGCGAGGGCGTGTTCGTACGTCGACGGTGACGCGGCGAGGCGGGCGACGGCCTGGGCGAGGAGCGGTGCGGCGGCGTCCGGGTCCGCCACGGCGGCGGCGCAGCGCAGGGATTCGCCCACGGCGGTGTCGGTGCCGAAGCGTTCTGCGTGCTGCCGGGCCCGGGCGGCGAGCGACGCGGCGCGGCCGGGGTCGTCGCGGGCGAGGGCCCGGGCCAGTTCGAGGGCCCATGGGGCGCACACGGTGTTGTGGCGGCCGCGTGCCTCGAGTGCGGCTCCGGCCGCCTCGAGCTCCACGACCGCGTCCTTCGGGCGCCCCTGGGCGAGCAGCAGCCGGGCGCGGACGGTGCGGACGTCGGGACACACGACCAGGTCGGGGTACGGGGGTGCGAAGTCGTACTCGTCGGCGATCCGCTGGGCCTCTTCGGTGCGGCCTCGGGCCAGCAGGGTGTCGATGAGCCTGCATGCCGCGTCCCAGTGGACCGGCAATCCGGCCCCGACGCGGTCGGCGTGGCGCAACCCCTCGCGCAGGAAGGTTTCTGCTTCGGCCAGCCTGCCGCGGCGCCGGTGCACGCCGCCCATGAGCGTGTACACCAGGGCCAGGTGAACGCCTTTCCAGCCGGATATCTCGTACGAGAGCAGGGCCTCGGTGAAGAGGTCCTCGGCCCGGTCCAGCTGGTCGGTGTAGGTGCAGTTGATGCCGATCAGCACGGGGTATTCGCAGCCCCACTCGGTGTCCGTCCAGCCGAGGCCGCGGGGCGGGCGGCCGCCGTCGAGGGCGCGGTCGCAGAGGGATGCGACATGGCCGGCGTCCTCGCCGCGCAGCATCGCGTCGAAGGCGCGGACGGTGAGCAGGGCGCGTTCGGCGTTGGTGCTGCCCGGCAGGTGGTCGGCGAGCGCGGCCAGCCGCCGTGCGCGGCCCTGGCCGTCGTCCTCTTCCCCGCGGCACGCCTCGTACATGAAATGCGCCGCCTGCAGGCGTAACCGGCCGAGTCCGGGCGGAGTGTGGGCGAGCGCCGCCTTGACGGAGGCGGCGGCCTCGCGCATCTCGTTGTTGTGGGCGAGGGTCTGGGCGAGACGGCAGGTGGCGTCGACACGCAGGTCGTCGTCGAGCCCTGGCAGATCGAGTGCGGCGCGCAGGTGGCGCACCGTGGTCGGCAGCGAGGTGTGGAGGGTGGCGCAGCCCAGTTCGTAGTGGACCTGGGCGCGCAGGCGCCCGTGCGGGGGCTCGCGCAGGGCCCGCTCCAGGCAGCGCCGGGCGGCGTCCGGGGCGCCGACCGCGAGGTGTTCGGCGGCAGCTGCGCGCAACTGCTGTACGACCTCGGGGTCGTCGTCGGGCTGGACCTCCAGGAGGTGGCGGGACGCTGCTGCCGGGCCGAGGCCCGCCTGGGTGGTGAGCCAGGCGGCGCTGCCGTGCATGGCGGTGCGGGTGGCCGGCGGGATCGCGCGGTACACGGCGGTGGCGATCTGGGAATGCACGAACTCCAGCGGATCGCTGGCCGTCAGTATGCGAGCGTCGCGCAGCCTGGCCAGGCAGTCGGCGGCCTGCGCCGCTCCCAGCCCGGCCAGGCTCTGGACCAGTTCCAGCGAGATGTCCGTGCCGAGTACGGCTGCGGCCCACGCGAACCTGGTGGCGTCGGCGCCGAGCTGCTCGAGTCTGTCGATGAGCCCGCGTCCGCGCGCCGTGGCGCCGATCCCGCGCAGCAGATCCGCTGATTCCGCCACGGGCTTGATGTCACGGGAGCGGACCTTCTCCAGCAGTTCGACGGTCTCGTACGGGTTGCCACCGGTGACCGCCCATACCTCGCGGCAGAAGGATGCGTCGGCGCCTGTGCCGAGCGCGTCGCGCACCAGTTCCGCGGTGGCCTCCGGAGTGAAGGCCTGCAGGGTGACGCGCATCCGTGCGGCCTCTCCCACGGCGGTGAGATGCCCGAGCTCGCTGCCGTAGAGCTCCGGTGGGCGGTGGGCGACGACGATCAGCAGCGGCAGCCCGGACACGCCCGCGCTGAACGACGACAGCCAGCACAGCGATTCGGTGTCGGCCCAGTGGGCGTCGTCGACGATGAGGACCAGAGGGCCGTGGCTGCACGCGAGACGGCCGACCAGCCGGCCGAGTCCTTCGCATACGCCCTGCGGACAGGTCGGCGGACCACTCGCGGGGGCCAGGCCGACGGCGGGGCCCGCGATCTCGTAATCCTCGGCGAGGAGTTCGCGCGCCTCTTTCGCGCTGAGCCCGTCGAGTACGGGATGCAGCAGTTGCCGTACGAGGTGGAAGGGCAACGACGTCGTCGCCTGGCTGCCGCGGGCCGACCACACCGTGCAGCGATTCTCGGCCGTGGTGCGCACCGCGCCGAGCAACGCCGTCTTGCCGACGCCCGCCTCTCCCGTATAGACGAGCACGCCGCCTTCCGGGCGAGCGGGGCAGAGGAGGGTGTCGACGGCTCGGGCGGCCGCGGCAAGCTCCAGCTCGCGCTCGAGCAACAGGGGCGGCCTGGGCGGCGTCGGCGGCTGAACGAGCGGAGTGGCGGTCATGCTGTCCCAACGAGGCCGGTGCGGAAGGACGTTGTGGGGATTCTGAGAGTAGCCCGGCAAGGCGGTGTGAGGACAGGGGTGTTGCGTTGGGGGCGGACTTGGCGTAGTGGCGCTTGAGGGCGGTTGCCCTGCTGACCGCCGCGCTCGCAGACGTCGTCTCAGTCGCCCAGCACCTCGCGCACCCACGACAGTTGCTTGCGTACGTGCACGGCGTCGCCGTGCTCGTGACCGTTGAAGGGATACGTGTGTATCACGCGGGGCGGGGCGCTGCCGGTCAGTTCGCCGTAGCGGTTGAAGGCGGAGTACGCGCCGCTGGGCGGGCAGACCGTGTCGCGCAGGCCGACGCCGAAATGGGCGGGAGCCTGGGCGCGGCGGGCGAAGGAGGCGCCCTCCATGTAGGAGAGGGTGCGCATGGCAGCGTCGACAGCCTCGCGGTGTACCGAGAGATAGGCGGTGATCTCGCCGTAGGGAGGGGCGTCCGTGAGGTTCAGCGCGCGGTGGATGCCGCACAGGAACGGGGCGCTCACCGCCACCGCCGCCAGGTCCGGTACGAGTCCGGCGACGGCCAGGGCGAGGCCGCCGCCCTGGCTGTTGCCGACGGCGGCCACGCGCGCGCCGTCCACGCCCGGCAGCGTGCGCACGGCCGCGACCGCGCGCACCGCGTCCGTGATGAGCCGCCGGTAGTGGTAGTCGTGCGGTGAGAGCAGGCCGCGCGCGGCCGGTCCCGGGCCGCCGGGCGCGGAGGCGTGCGGGTCCGGGGTGGCTCCGCCGCAGCCGTACTGGTCGCCCTGTCCCCTGTTGTCCATGAGCAGGTGCGCGTATCCGGCGGCGGCCCAGGTGAGCCGTTCGTGCGCGAGGCCGCGGCCGCGCCCGTAGCCCGCGTACTCGACGACGGCGGGCAGGACACCCGACACCCCGGCGGGGCGGCTGTACCAGGCGCGCACCGGTTCACCGGCGAATCCGCGGAACGTCACGTCCCAGCTGTCGACCAGCCGAAGGCCGTTGTCCACGGGTTGCACCGAGACAAGCGGCTCGTCTTGTTCCGCCTGCTTCAGGGTGTCCTGCCAGAAGGCGTCGAAGTCGGCGGGCTCGTCGAGTGCGGGACGGTGTCGCTCCAGCTCGTCCGGCGGGAGGTCGAAGGCGGGCACGGCACCTCGCAGGCGATCGGGGACGGCAGGCAGTCGTCCGGTCGTTACGGCCACTGATCAAAAATTTCCGGAAGACAGTAACAGCACTGCCCGGAATCCGACCCGGCCGTGACACGTTTCAATTGGGGCACGATCTGCTCAACATCCCTGCTTGTGAGCACCATTGACAAGCGCGCGGAGCCACCCCTAAGTTGCCGCCACGTTACCGGAAAGCTTCTGAAAACGTATCGGTCTCAGGATCCCTGTGATCCCAGATGCCTCCGGACGTGCCCGCCTGTCGCGCACCACCCCCTTCCCACCTGGGCCCATAGGGCCCGTCAGCCCGTCCCGCACACGCCCCGGAGGCCTGAGCATGAGCACCTCCACCGCCCTGGATCCGCCGAACGGAACGGAGGATCCACCGCCGCCCGGTCCGGCGACCCCGCCCCGCCGGCCACTGCCGCCCGCGCGCCGCACGTGGCGGCAGGCGCTGGGCCGCGACTGGCAGTTGTACTCGCTTGTGGTGCTGCCGCTGCTGTTCTTTCTGATCTTCCGGTATCTGCCGATGATCGGGAATGTGATCGCGTTTCGGCGGTTCGAGCCAGGCGGGTCGATCCTGGGTGAGGAGTGGGTGGGCCTCCAGTACGTCCGGATGTTCCTCTCGGACCCCACTTTCTGGCAGGTCTTCACCAACCAGCTGTGGCTGGGCGCACTCACGCTCGTGTTCTGCTTTCCGGTGCCGATTGTGCTGGCGCTGCTGCTCAACGAGGTGCGTACGCGCGCGCTGAAGCGGTTCGTGCAGTCGGTGTCGTACCTCCCGCACTTCCTCTCCATCGTGATCATCGCGGGTATCACGATGCAGATCCTGGCCACGGACGGCCCGGTCAACCAGGCTCTTGAGTCGTTCGGCCACAAGCCGATCCCGTTCCTCCAGGAGCCGGAGTGGTTCCGGACGATCTATGTCGGCTCGGAGATCTGGCAGACCGCAGGCTGGGGCACCATCCTCTACCTCGCCGCACTCACCACCATCGACGACGAGTTGTACGAGGCGGCGCGGATCGACGGCGCCAACCGCTGGCAGCAGACTTGGCACATCACCCTGCCCGGCATCCGGCCCACCATGATCACGCTGCTGATCCTCAACATCGGCACGTTCATGGCGGTGGGCTTCGAGAAGATCCTGCTTCTCTACAACCCGCTGACGTATCCCACCGCGGACGTCATCTCCACCTACCTGTACCGCACGGGTGTGGAGTCCAACAGCTTCAGCTACGCCGCCGCCATCGGCCTGTTCGAGGCGATCATCGGCCTGGTGCTGATCTTCTCCGCCAACCAGCTCTCGCGTCGCACAGTGGGGACGAGCCTGTGGTGACCCTGTCCAGCAACAATCTGCGCCGCGCTCCGCGCCAGCGCACCTCGGTGCACCAGCCCTCTCGCGGCTACCGCGTCTTCCAGGTGGTGAACGGGCTGATCCTCACCGGGGTCGTGCTCGTGACCCTGTACCCCTTCGTGAACATCATCGCTCGCTCCTTCAGCGCGGAGAACCGCATCCGGGCCGGCGAGGTGAACCTGCTGCCCGAAGGGTTCAATCTGACCACGTACCGCCTCGTGATCTCGGATGGAACGTTCTGGCGGAACTATGGGAACACCGTGCTCTACACGGTCGTCGCCACCGTCATCGCCATGGTGCTCACCACCTGCTACGCGTACGTCCTGTCCAAACAGCATCTGAAGGGGCGCAACGCGCTGATCGGCATCGCCGTCTTCACGATGTTCTTCACGGGCGGCCTGATCCCCAACTACGTGCTCATCACCAGCCTCGGTATGAAGAACACGCTGTGGGCACTGGTCATCCCGAACGCGATCAGCGTCTTCAACCTGCTCGTGATGAAGGCCTTCTTCGAAAGCCTGCCGACCGAACTCGAAGAAGCCGCGCAGATCGACGGGCTGAGCACCTACGGAATTCTGCTCCGCATCGTGCTGCCGCTGTCCAAAGCGGTGATCGCGACGATGGTGCTGTTCTACTCCGTTTCCTTCTGGAATTCTTGGTTCGGCGCATTCCTTTACATGGACAGGTCCGAGCTGATGCCGGTAACCGTCTATCTGCGCAACATGATCGCCGGCGCGACCGGCGGCGGGAACGTCGGCGCTGGCGCGGAGCAGCTCACCCAGGTGGGAGCGAACATCCAGTCCGTCACGATCCTGCTCACGGCACTGCCCATTCTGGCCGTGTACCCGTTCGTCCAGCGCTATTTCGTCTCCGGCGTCACGCTCGGCGCGGTCAAGGGCTGACACGAGTCAGCTCGGCCCTCGGCCAAGAAAAACACCCCCGCATACGGAAACAAGGGAGTATCCGTGAACAACACCGGACAGCTGTCCCGGCGCAGCCTGCTCGCCGCCGCGGCGTTCGCCGGCCTCACCACCCTCGTCGGCTGCGGAAGCGGCGACGACTCCAGCGATGACCCGAAGGACCTCTCCAAGAAAGAGGTCGGGGCGATGAAGAAGTACGGCGTGGGTGACCAGTTCAAGGCCACCAAGCCGCTCACCTTCTCGCTTCTCCACCTCGACAGCCCGGTCTACCCGCCCAAGAAGAGCTGGCTCTTCTGGAAGGAGCTGACCAAGCGCACGGGCGTCACATTCAAGACGACCGGCGTCCCGTACAGCGACTACGAGAAGAAGAGAGGCCTGCTCATCGGCGCGGGTGACGCGCCCTTCCTCATCCCCAAGACGTATCCGGGGCAGGAGATCCCGTTCGTTGCTTCCGGGGCCATCCTCCCGGTCAGCGAGTACGTGCACCTGATGCCCAACTTCCAGGATAAGGTCAAGAAATGGGGGCTGGAAGGTGACATCGACTCCATCCGGCAGGCGGACGGCAAGTACTACCTGCTGCCCGGCATTCACGAGAAGGTGAAGGTCGGCTACTCCCTGGCCCTGCGTACCGACATCCTGGAGAAGGAGGGCCTCGATCTGCCGACCACCTGGGACGAGGTCCACCAGGTACTCAAGGCCCTCAAGGAGGCCTACCCCAAGGTCTATCCCTTCTCGGACCGCTGGAACCAGCCCGAGCCGGGCGGGGCGCTGCTCAACTTCCTCGCGCAGTCCTTCGGTACCAAGGGCGGCTGGGGTTACAACAATTACTACTTCGACTCCAAGGCGCAGAAGTTCATTTTCACCGGCGCCATGGACGAGTACCGCCAGATGCTCGAGTACCTGAACAAGCTGGTGTCCGACGGCCTGGTGGACCCGGAGAGCTTCACGCAGTCCGACGACCAGGCCAAGCAGAAGCTCCTCGCCGGCAAGTCCTTCGTGATCAGCGCCAATCCGCAGGTCCTCGCGGACGAGTACCGCTTCAACCTGGAGAAGCAGGTCAAGGGCTCGTCCATCGCGATCATCCCGGTGCCGATCGGCCCTGCCGGCCCCGTGGTGCGGGGCACCCGTCTGGAGAACGGCATGATGATCTCCAGCAAGGCCCTCGAGAGCGAGAACTTCGTCGCGATGATGCAATTCGTCGACTGGCTGTGGTACTCGGACGCCGGTCAGGAATTCGCCAAGTGGGGGGTCAAGGACGTCACGTACACCTCGTCCGGACCCGGCAAGTATGCTCCCAAGGACGGCATCAAGGTCCAGGCCATCAACCCGGATGCGAAGAAGGACATCCAGAAGGACTACGGGTTCTCCAACGGCGTCTTCGCCTACGGCGGTAACTGGTCCCTGGTCTCTTCCTCCTTCGCGGATGACGAGAAGGAGTTCGAGGACTCGATGGCCCAGCGCAAGCTGCTGCCCATCGAGCCGGCCCACCCGCTCAAGGCCTCCGAGCAGGAGCAGGCCACCCTCTGGGAGACCCCGCTGAGGGACCACGTCAGGCAGAACACCCTCAAGTTCGCCCTCGGCAAGCGGAAGCTGTCCGAGTGGGACGCCTACGTCGCCGAACTGAAGGCCAAGAACATGCAGCAATTCATCGACCTGCACAACAAGGCGTATGAACGCTTCAAGAAGGAGAACGGCTGACCATGACGGGCACGGCCATGCGTCACCGCATACCGGACCAGCCGGCCGGACGGTTCTCCGAAGCCTGGCGCTTCTGCGTCGGCACCGGTCGTATCGAACTCGCGCTGCGCCGCGACTACCAGGACTCGCTCGCCCTCCTGCAGCGCGAGATCGGATTCCGGTACATCCGGGGCCATGGCCTGCTCAGCGACGGGATGGGCGTCCACCGGCCGTACGAGTGGGAGGGCGCCCGTCACGTCCACCACTCGTTCACGTACGTCGACCAGGTCGTGGACGCGTACCTGGAGCTCGGCATCCGGCCGTTCCTCGAACTCGGCTTCATGCCGGGCGAGCTGGCCTCCGGGGACCAGACCGTCTTCTGGTGGCGCGGCAACGTCACCCCGCCCCGCTCCCACAAGGAGTGGGCGGGGCTGGTCCGTGCCACGCTCACCCACCTCGTCGACCGGTACGGCATTGACGAGGTGCGCACCTGGCCCATCGAGGTGTGGAACGAGCCGAACCTGAAGGCCTTCTGGCAGGACGCGGACGAGTCGGCGTACCACCGGCTCTACGAGGTGACCGCGCAGGCGGTAAAGGAGGTCGACGCATCGCTGCAGGTCGGCGGTCCGGCGATCTCGCCGGGTTCCGACGAATGGATGGTGCGGTTCGCGGAGTTCGCCGAGCAGCGGGAGGTGCCCGTCGACTTCGTCTCCCGGCACGCCTACACATCGGGCCCGACCCAGCAGGTGCCGTTCGGCGTCCACCAGACGCTCGCCCCGGCCGGCCGGCTGCTGGAGCAGTTCGCGACCCCGCGGCGTCAGCTCCAGGGCACCCGGTTCGCGGACGTCCCGGTCCACATCACCGAGTTCAACTCCTCATACCGGCCGGACAACCCGATCCACGACACGGCCTTCCATGCTGCCTATCTCGCTCCGGTGCTGGCCGCGGGTGGGGACCTGGTCGACTCCTTCTCGTACTGGACGTTCAGCGACATGTTCGAGGAGGTCGGACCGCCCACCGCGCTCTTCCACGGCGGCTTCGGGCTGCTCACGCACCGGCAGGTGAAGAAACCGACGTACCACCTGTACGCGTTCATGGCGCGGATGGGGCAGGAGCTGCTCGCGCGCGGGGATGATCACTTGGTGACCCGCCACGCCGACGGCCGGATCACCGTCCTGGCCTGGGCGCCCGTCGACCCGACCGGCGAGACGGCCGGACCGGACCGGCACACCCTGCGCCTGTCCGTCCCCGTCGGCACCCGCCCGCGCGGCGAGGCGTTCGTCCGCCGCTCCACCGTGGACGAGGAGCACGGCAACGCCTATACGGCCTGGCGGCACATGGGCAGCCCGCGCTCGCCCCGGCTGGAACAGCTCGACGTGCTACACGAAGCCGCCGAGCCGGGCCGGAGGCACCTGCGGGTGCCCGTCGAGGGCGGCCGCGCCGACCTGGACCTCACGCTCGCCCGCCATGAGGTCACCCTGGTCGAGGTGACCCCGCTGGACGACGAGACGCCGTCATGGTGGGACGAGCGCCGCCTGCTCGGACGGGAGGAGCCTCGATGAGCGCCTCGCAGACAGCCGGCCGTCGTGCCTTCGGCGAGGGTCCGCTGTCGCGCGCGGCGGCCCTCGTCCACACCCTCGTCACCGTCGAGGTGCTGCTGCTCGCAGCCGCCTCCCCCGGCCTCGCCGCACTGCTCCTCCTCGGCCCCGACCCGTCCAACCTGCCACTGGCCGCCGTCTGTCTGCTGCCGCTCGGCCCCGCCCTGTCCGCCGCGCTGTACGCGCTCCACCACCGCAGCCGCGACCTCACCGCACTGCACCCGGCCCGTGCATTCTGGCGCGGCTGGCGGCTCAACGCCCTGCCGGTGCTGAAACTGTGGGGGCCGCTGCTCGCATGGCTCACCGTCATCGCTGTATCGCTCGCCCACTTCCATGCCACGGGCCTGCCGGGCTGGTGGGCGGTGCTGCTTGCGGTGATCGGCGTGGCCTCGCTGCTGTGGGGCGCGCACGCGCTCGTCCTCACCTCCCTGTTCGCCTTCCGCGGCCGCGACACCGCGCGCCTCGCCGCGTACTTCCTGTTCCGGCACGGCAGGGCCACCCTGGGCGCGCTGTCGCTGCTCGTCCTGACCGGAGGGCTGACCGTGCTGCTCACCGAGGCCCTGCCCGCCCTGCTGGCCGCCCCGCTGTTGCTGTCCCTGCTGCACACGAGCCGCCCGGTGATCGCCGAAACCCAGGAGGATTTCACCGCATGACCGAGCCCCGACCCGGAGACTCCGCGAGCCCGGGAAAGCTCCCCCGCACCGACAAGATCCCGTACGGCGGCGACTACAACCCCGAGCAGTGGCCCGAGCCAGTCTGGGATGAGGACCACCGCCTGTTCGACCAGGCCCGCATCGACACCCTCACGGTCGGTGTCTTCTCCTGGTCGCTCACCCAGCCCGCCGAGGACACCTACGACTTCACCGTCCTCGACCGCATCCTCGACCGGGCGGCCGCCGAGGGCCGGCGCGTGTGCCTCGCCACCGGCACCGCCGCCCTCCCGCCGTGGCTGGCCCGCGCCTACCCCGAGGTCAACCGCACCGACTTTGAAGGCCGCCGCCACGGCTACGGCCAGCGGCACAACTTCTGCCCCAGCTCACCGGCGTACCGCCGGCTCTCCACCGCGCTCGCGGGCCGCCTCGCGGAGCGCTACGCCGACCACCCGGCCCTGCTCGCCTGGCACATCAACAACGAGTACGGCGGGGCCTGCTACTGCGATCTGTGCGCCGGCGCGTTCCGGGGCTGGCTGCGCGAGCGGTACGGCAGCCTCGACGCGCTCAATGAGGCGTGGTGCACGACGTTCTGGTCGCACCGCTTCACCGACTGGTTCGAGATCGAGCCGCCGAGCGCGCTCACCGAGCACTGGCGCGGCCCCGACCACACCGCCTTCCAGGGCATCACCCTCGACTACCAGCGCTTCATGACGGACGCGCTCCTCGGCTGCTTCCGAGCTGAGAAGGAGGCGATCCGCCGCCACGATCCGGAGACGCCGGTCACCACCAACTTCATGGGCATGTACCGGCCGCTGGACTACCACCGCTGGGCGTCCCACCTCGACTTCGCCTCCTGGGACAGCTACCCGCCGCTCGACGCCCCTCCCACCATGGCCGCCCTCGGACATGATCTGATGCGCGGCCTCAAGGACGGTGCGCCCTTCTGGCTCATGGAGCAGACGCCCTCCACCACGGCCTGCCGCGACGTGAACCCGCTCAGGCGCCCCGGTGAGCTGCGTCTCGCCACATGGCAGGCCGTCGCCCACGGCGCGGACACCGCCCTCTACTTCCAGATGCGCGCCTCGCGCGGAGCCTGCGAGAAATACCACGGGGCGGTCATCGGCCACGCCGGACGGGACGACACCCGCGTGTTCCGCGAGGTCGCCGAGGTGGGGCGGGAGCTGGAGGAGCTGGGGCCCGTCACGCTGGGCGCCCGCACCCCCGCGCGTACCGCCCTGCTGTTCGACTGGGACAGCTGGTGGGCCCTGGAGATCTCTGACGGGCCGTCCCGGCTGGTGCGCTACCAGCAGGTCGTCCACGCGTACTACCGCGCCGCCCGCGAGGCAGGCGCGGACGTGGACGTCGTCCCGGTGACCGCCGACCTCACGCCGTACGACGTGGTCCTCGCGCCCGCGCTGCACATGGTCAAGGGCGACCTCGCCGGCCGCCTGGAGGCCGCCGCCGCGCGCGGCGGCACGGTCCTGACGACCTTCCTCTCCGGCCGCGTCGACGAGTACGACAACGCCTTCCTCACCGATGTGCCCGGCCCGCTGGCCGGTCTGATGGGCGTGCGCGTCGACGAGTGGGACTCGCGCCCGGCCGACGTCGTCAACCCGATCGTGCTGGGCACGGGCGACGAGGCGCTGACCACCGACGCGCGCCTGGTCTTCGAGATCGTGCTGCCGCAGGGCGCCGAACCCGTCGGCACCTACCAGGACGACTTCTACGCGGGAACCCCGGCCGTCACGCGTCACCCGTTCGGCGAGAGCGGGGGCGAGGGCTGGTACGTCGCGACCGCGCTCGACCAGCCCGGTGTCGACTGGGTGGTGCGCCGCGTCCTGGCCCGCCACGACCTGGTCGGCCCCTACGCCGGCCACTCGTCCGTCGAGACGGCCACCCGCACGGCGCCCGACGGCACCCGTCTGTTCTTCCTGCTCAACCACGCGGCGGAAGCGGTGTCCGTGACCGCGCATGCGACGGCCGTGGACCTGCTCACCGGCAAGCAGGTGGAACGCGGTGAGGCACTGAAGCTGGACCCGCGTGGGGTGTCCGTCCTGCGCCTTCAGTAGTTCCACGATTCGACCTGGGGCTGGGCCGCTCGGCCCAGCCCCATCAAGCACGCATTGACCAGGGGTTTTCGTGACTGCACCCATACCCGTACCCGCGTTGCCCAGCGGCGTCGATCCAGCGTGGCTGCCGCCTGCCGCGTTCCGCCCGCTCGGCTCCCGGAGGACGCTGATCTCCGGAACGGGACCGCTGGTGGACACGGTGCACGGTGAAGTGGCGGGCGCCAGCGATCGGTTCGGAGGTCAGGTCCTACGAGACGGGCAGGAACCGGGAGCGTCGTACGACCTAGTGCTCGAGCTGGGCGACGACGACTCGGACGAGCTCGGCGACGAGGGATTCGCACTCGTGCGGGCCGACGGCGTCACACGCGTGACGGCGGCAGGTCAGCGCGGGCTCCTCTACGGCCTGTTCCACGTGGTGCGGCTCGGCGAGGCCGCCTTCCAGGGTGAGCGGGCGCGCGAGCTGCACCGGCCCGCGCTGGCGCTGCGGATGCTCGACCACTGGGACAACGTCGCCGTGCATCCGGTGATGGGCCAGGTGGAGCGCGGCTACTCGGGCGGCTCGCTGTTCTGGCAGGACGGGCGGGCCCGGGGCTCGCGGGAGGAACTGGAGCGCGTGCGCTGCTACGGCAGGCTGCTGGCGGCGAGCGGGATCAACGCGATCGCCGTCAACAACGTGAACGTGCACGGGGCCGAGGCGCATCTGCTGACGGACCGTATCGGCGAGGTGGCCGCGATCGCCGACGCGCTGCGCCCGTACGGCATCCGCACCCACCTGTCCGTCTCCTTCGCCGCGCCCGTCGTGCTTGGCGGACTGCCCACCGCCGACCCGCTGGACGAGGCGGTACGCGACTGGTGGGCCGAGGTGACCGGACGCGTGTACGAGGCGATACCCGACTTCGGCGGGTACGTGGTGAAGGCCGACTCGGAGGGCCAGCCGGGCCCGTTCACCTACGGCCGCAGCCACGCCGAAGGCGCCAACTTGCTCGCGGCCGCCCTCGCCCCGCACAGCGGGACGGTGCACTGGCGCGCCTTCGTCTACAACCACCGGCAGGACTGGCGGGACCGGTCCACGGACCGGGCGCGGGCGGCGTACGACCACTTCGCGCCGCTGGACGGCGCGTTCGCGCCGAACGCAGTGCTCCAGGTGAAGCACGGGCCGATGGACTTCCAGACGCGCGAGCCCGTATCGCCGGTGATCGGCGCGATGCCGGACACCCGGCTCGCGGTCGAGATACAGGCCACCCAGGAGTACACGGGACAGCAGCGGCACGTGTGCTGGCTCGGGCCGATGTGGAGCGAGGCGTTGCGGTTCCGGCCGGAGGGGCAGGAGGGGCCGAGCGTCGGGGATCTCGTGCGCGGCGGCGGGCTGGTGGCGGTGTCGAGCGCCGGCGACGACCCGTACTGGACGGGGCATCCGCTGGCGCAGGCGAATCTGTATGCGGTGGGCCGGCTGGCCTGGCGGCCGGACGCGGATCCGCGCGCCGCACTGGACGAGTGGATCGAGCTGACGTTCGCACCGGAGGAGACCGCTGATCCCGCGCGGCTGCGCAGCGGGCTGCACGCGGTCCTGGACGGCTCCTGGAGGACGTACGAGAAGTACACGGCGCCGCTCGGCGTCGGCTTCATGGTGCAGCCGGGCCACCACTACGGGCCGAGCGTGGACGGCTACGAGTACAGCCCCTGGGGCACGTACCACTTCGCCGACCGCGACGGGATCGGAGTCGACCGGAGCCAGGCGACCGGCACCGGGTTCGCGGGGCAGTACGCCAAGCCGTGGGCGGAGGTGTACGAGTCGCCTGCGACCTGCCCGGACGAGCTGCTGCTCTTCTTCCACCACGTGCCGTACGGGCATGTGCTGCGGAGTGGTGAAACGGTGATCCAGCACATCTATGACACGCACTTCGACGGCGTGGCGGAGGTCGAGGAGGCACGCCGGGTGTGGGCCGGGCTCGCGGACCTGGTGGAGCCGGCGCGCCACGCGCGGGCGGCTGAGCGCTACGAGGAGCAGCTGCGCAGTGCCCGCGAGTGGCGCGACCACATCAACACGTACTTCTTCCGGAAGTCCGGGGTGCCGGACGCCCGGGGGCGCCTGATCCACTGATTGGGTGCCCGGGTTTCCCTGAGGGCACGACCCCCGCGTTTCTTCTCGCGTTTTTTCGGCGCCTCTTGACGCCGTGCCGCGTTCCATACGTCCCTTTTGACGGCAATGCTGTCCCTTGCTGCCCGCACCGCAGTGATCATCGACCAGGCGGCGGGGCAGGGCAGCGCCGCCGAGGTGTGGCGTCGGGACGACCGGGAGGTGGGTGGTGGCCGCGGGTGCGACTCGGGCGTGGTGGTCCCGGCTGGCCGCGCAACCGACCCGTGCCGCCGTCCTGGCCCTGGCGCTCTTCATCGTCCTGGGTGCGGCCCTGCTGATGCTCCCGGCCGCCACCGCGCCCGGCAGAAGCACCACCGTGCTGACCGCCCTGTTCACCTCCACGGGAGCGGCCAGCGGCGGCATGGCCATCGTCGGCACCGGCAGCCACTGGAGCGCGTTCGGCGAGGGCGTGGTCATCGCCCTGATCCAGATCGGCGGGTTCGGGATCATGACGCTCGCCTCCCTGCTCGGTCTGCTCGTGGCGGGCCGGCTGCGGCTCACTACGCAGCTCAGCACGCAGGCCGAGACCGGGTCCTTCGGCGTGGCGGACATCCGCCGGCTGCTCCTGGGCATCGCGAGCACCACGCTCGTCATCGAGTTCGCCCTGGCCGCGTACCTGACGACGCGTTTCCGCTTCGGCTACGGCGAAGCGCCCGGCGAAGCCGTACACCACGGCGTCTTCTACGCGATCTCCGCCTTCAACAACGCCGGTTTTGGGCTGCGCGACGACAACCTCGTGGGATATGCGCACGACGGCTGGATCATCGTGCCGATCGCCGTCGTCTGCCTGCTCGGCGCCCTCGGATTCCCCGTGCTGCTGGAACTGTTGCGGGTCGGCCGGACGGGCGTACGCGGCGCGGTCAGGCACCGCTGGTCCCTGCACACCCGGCTCACGCTCGCCACGTACGCGGCCCTGCTCGTCGTCGGCACCCTGTTGACGTGCGTCCTGGAGTGGAACAACCCGGGGACGCTCGGCCCGATGGACTCGGGCGACAAGCTGCTCAACGGGTTCTTCGCCGCCGCCAGTGCGCGCACCGCGGGCTTCAACACCGTCGACACCGGAGCCATGCACCCGGCCACACTGCTGGGCATCTGCGTGCTGATGTTCATCGGCGGTGGCAGCGCGGGCACCGCGGGCGGCATCAAGGTCACCACGTTCGCGGTGCTGGGGGCGGCGATCCTCGCCGAGATCCGCGGGCGCACCGCCGTGGACGTCATGGGCCGCCGGATCCCGGAGGCGGCGCTGCGCCAGGCCCTCACCGTGGCACTCCTGGGTGTGGCGCTCGTCATGTCGGGCACGCTGGCCCTGCTCACCATGACGGCCGAACCGGCCGAGGCGGTCCTGTTCGAGTCCGTGTCCGCCTTCGGCACGGTCGGGCTGAGCACCGGCATCACCGGCGACCTTTCGGCAGCGGGCCAACTCACCGTCATCGCCCTCATGTTCGCCGGACGCCTCGGCCCGATCACTCTCGCCTCCGCACTCGCCCTCCGCGCGCGTGACCGCCGCTACACACTTCCCGAGGAGCGACCCGTCATTGGCTGACCACCTCAGACACCCGCGCCTGCGCCGGCGTCGGCACCCCGCCCCCGGGGAGCGCCCGGCCGGCGACTCCAAGGTCGCCGTGCTCGGCCTCGGCCGCTTCGGCCGCTCCCTGGCCCTGGAGCTGATGCGGCGCGGCTGGGACGTGCTCGGCATCGACTCCGACACCGGCATCGTGCAGAAGACGGGCGACGAGCTCACGCATGTCGCCGCCGCGGACTGCACCGACCCCCAGGCCCTGGAACAGCTCGGGCTCGGGCAGTTCTCACGGGCGGTGGTCGGCATCGGCACCGACCTGGAGGCCAGCATCCTGGCCACGTCCAACCTCGTCGACGCGGGAGTGCCCAACATCTGGGCCCGGGCCACCACCCGCCAGCACGGCCAGATCCTCGAACGCATCGGCGCCCACCATGTCGTCCTGCCCGAGCACGAGATGGGCGAGCGCGTGGCGCACCTGGTCACCGGCCGCATGATGGACTTCATCGCGTTCGACAGCGACTACGCCCTGATCAAGACGCTTGCCCCGCGGATCGTCGGCGGGGTGCCGCTCGGCGAGAGCCGGGTGCGCAGCACGTACGGGGTGACGATCGTCGGCATCAAACGCCCCGGCGCCGACTTCACCCATGCGACCGCGGAGACGGTCGTCCAGCCGGGTGACGTCATCATCGTCACGGGGAAGACGCGGGCCGTGGAGGCGTTCGCGGAGCTGGAGTAGGCCGGTACGGCGCCGGGGTGGACGCGGCACGAAAGCCGCCGCGCAAGGCGTGCGGCGGCATCACGCAGCGGGTTCACTTCGTTCCATGACAGGCCGCAGGATGCCCCCCGGCCCGCGCGGGAGGCGCGGTCGCCTGCTCGTCGTACGGATGGCTCCGGAGGAGAGGTACCGGGCGGCGGCTGAGCGCCTCGGAGCGAGCCCAGCGGGCAGGCTGTGGAGTCGGCTGAACGCCATCGACTTCCTCGGGAACTCGTTCCAGCTGGCCGCCCTCGCGCTGATGTGCTTCTTCCCCTTCCTCATCGTCGTCGCCGCGGCAGCGGGGCGTGACGCCGCCGTCGTCGCCAAGTGGCTCGGCCTGAACCACGACGCGGCGCAGGCCGTGGCGTCCCTCTTCACCCCCGGCAAGGCCACGAGCACACTCACTGTGGCGAGCACCTTCCTCCTGGTCCTCGGGGCCATGGGGGTCGTCGGCGTCCTGCAGAGCTGGTACCAGAGGGCTTTCGAGGTCCCGGTCGGGGGATGGCGGGCCGTCGTGGCACGGCTCTACTGGCTCGCGTCCCTGGTCGCTTACGCGGCGGTCCAGGCCGTCGTCGGCCGAGCGCTCGGCGGGGCGGTCGGCGGGCCGCTGCTGCAGACCCTGTACGGGCTCGTCCTGGCGACGCTCTTCTGGTGGTGGAGCATGCACGTGCTGCTGACCGGAGCCGTCCGCTGGCGCACCCTCTTCCCGTCGGCCCTGGCCACCGGTGTCTGCTGGACGGGCCTCGGGGTCGTCTCCGCCTTCCACTTCTCCTCGGCCATCGTGGTCCACGAAGAGAAGTACGGCCCCATCGGCGTCGTCATGATCATCCTGTCCTGGCTGGTGGCGGTGGGCGTGGTCGTCCATCTGGGAGCGGTCGTGGGCCGTCTGTACGTCGATCGGCGGTCGCGACGTCACCACGGGGCATAGTCTGTGCAGACGCCGGACGCCGGAGGCCGCGTGCGAGCTCACCTCGTTCGCCGCGCACCGCCCGCGCCGGGCAGGAACCGGGCGCATTCGCGCCAGGGTACAGATGGTGCATGGCGGAGTAGTACAGGGACACTTGGCGTCATGGCTGGCCGTCGGCCGCAGGTCAGCACCTTGCGAGCGAGCGCCCGTTCAGTGCGTCGCAGCAGCTCATGAGCCGACGCGTCCCTGTAGTGCGAGTACGTCAAGGGGCGCCGGTTGTGCTCGGGGACAGGTCCTGCAGGCCCACGACCCGCAGCAGTTCGAGCCGCTCGTGCGTCTCCGTGCCCGGCCGCGCCGAGTGCACGACGAGCAGCTGGTCGTGGCCGTCGCCGAGCAGCACCTCGCAGTCCAGGTCGAGGACACCGACCACGGGGTGCAGGACGCGTTTCGGCGACGGACGGCGCACCACCACCTCGTGCGACTCCCACAGTTCCTGGAAATCGCGTGATGTGGCACGGAGTTCGGCCGTGAGGGCGGCCGGGCCCGGGTCGTCGGGGCGTGCCGCGGTGACCGCCCGCAGGCTCGCCACGTGGGCGCGGGCGTGCGACGCGTGGTTCTCGGGCGGGAACAGGGCCCGAGTGGCCGGGTCCGTGAACCAGCGGCGGATCACATTCGTCCCGGTGTGGGCGCCGGTCAGGGCCACCGACATCGTGTTCTGCGCGAGCACCTCGCCCCAGTCGCTCAGCACCGCAGCCGGGAGATCGTGCAGCCGGTCCAGGATCAGCAGCAGCCCCGGCCGGACGTGACCGGAAGAACCGCCGGGCCGGGGCGGCTCCTGGCCCGCCAGATGGAACAGGTGGTCGCGCTCGGCGTCGGTGAGACGTAGCGCGCGGGCCAGGGCGGTGAGCATCTGCCGCGAGGGGTGGGAGCCGCGGCGCTGTTCCAGGCGCGTGTAGTAGTCCGTGGACATTCCGGTGAGCTGCGCCACCTCCTCGCGGCGCAGCCCCGGCGTGCGGCGCCGGGGGCCCGGTGTCAGGCCCACGTCGGAGGGGGCCAGGCGGGTGCGGGCGCGGCGCAGGAAGTCGGCGAGTTCGGCTCGGTTCACCTGTTCAGGATCGCTCGGGACCGGGCTCGTATCCAGGGAGTGCCGGTCCCTGGATAACCGCGTCTCTCCCGCTGTCCCCACCGCTCCCGCACGCTTCAGGCATGGCTACGACAGCGAGGAGGCGGCCATGCTGACACTGGTGACGGGTGTGACGGGGAAGGTCGGGCAGCGGTTCGTGCCGCGACTGCTGCACAGCGCGCCCCAGGGCGACCGGGTGCGGGTGCTCGTGCGGGACGCGGCACGGGGCGAGCAGTTCGCCGAACTGGGCGCGGACGTGGTGGTCGGCGACCTGCGGGACGCGGACGTGCTGGGCAAGGCGACGGCCGGGGCGGACGCCGTGGTGAACGTCGCCGCAGCCTTCCGCGGAGTACCGGACGAAGAGGCATGGGCGGTCAACCGCGACGCCGCCATCGAGCTGGGGCGGGCCGCAGTGGCTTCCGGCGTGCGGCGATTCGTGCAAGTCAGCACAGGGCTGGTGTATGGCACCGGGCGCGGCAGGCCGCTGGTCGAGGACGATCCGGTGGTGCCGGGAGGCCTGTTGTGGGGCGCGTACCCGCAGTCCAAAGGGGAGGCGGAGCGCGCGCTGCAGGCGATGGACGGTCTCGACGTACGGATCGGCCGGCTGCCCTTCGTGTACGGCGACGGGGATCCGCATCTCGCCGATGTGATCCGCCTGGCTGCGTCCTGGGCCGCCACACAGCGCCTCCACATGGGCCATCACGCGGATGTCGCCCAGGGCCTGCGACGGCTCCTGTACGCGCCGCAAGCGCACGGCGTCTACAACATCGCCGACGACGCCCCGGTCGACACGGTCGACCTCCACCAGCTCAACGGCGTGCCGGTGCCGCGGGAGGCATACGACAAGGTGGACCCAGACCCTTGGTACGGCATCATGTCGACGGCCCGCATCCGCCACGAACTGGGCTTCCGCCCGTTCTTCCCGTCGGTCTGGGCGGCGAGGGACGCGGGCGCCCTCTAGCGCCACAGGGACACTTCAGCTCGTGAGCTGCTACGGCGCGCTGAACGGGAGCTCGCTCGCAATGAGGGCGGCCCGCTGGCCTCTCGACTGGGGCCCTCAGCCCTGCGCGAGCCCGGGCGACTGAGCGATCTCCCGCTCGGCGGCGTCGATGATGCCGAGCACGGCCGCTGACGCCGCCGCGGGATCGCCGCGTTCGACGGCGTCCACGACGGCGCGATGGGCCGGGAGCGAGGCTTCGACCGCCCCGGGAGTCTGCGTGCTCACCACGAAGCTGTGTTCCAGGGCGATGTCGATCGCCCGGCCCAGCGAGCCGAGCAGACGGTTGCCGCTCGCGTCGAGCAGGGCGCGGTGGAAGGCGATGTCGGCCTCGACATAGCCGCTGCGCCCGGGCCGGGCCGCCGCGGCCTCCATGGCCGTCAAGGCGTCGTACAGGGCTCGTACGTCACCGGGGCCGGCCCGTTCGGCCGCGAGCCGGGCGGCCTCCGGCTCGACGATCCGCCGCAGTTCACCGGTGTCGCGCAGCAAGACGGCCGAGTCACCGGCCTGTTGCCAGCGCAGCACGTCGCGGTCCAGGTGGTTCCAGTGCTCGGGTGGCAGCACGCGCGTGCCCGTGCGCGGGCGGACGTCGAGCATCCCCTTGGCGACCAGGGCCTTGACCGCCTCGCGCAACGCGCCCCGGCTGACGCCGATTTCGATGGCGAGCACGTCCTCGACCGGCAGCGGCTTCCCCGGCTGCCACGCACCGCTCACGATGCGCCGGCCGAGCTCGTCGACCACGCGCTGATGCATGGTCCGGTACTGCACCACGATCTCTGCACACCCCCTGGACGAGTTTCATCGAATCATTTAATGATTGCTGTCATGTTACGTGGCCGCCAGTCCGACCGGACGAAGAGAGGCGTTCCCCAATGACGCACGCGGACGACGAGATCGGCACGCCCCACCGTGCCGACGCACCCTTCCCCATGAACAGCCGCCACCTGCCGATGCCCGAAGTACGGACGCTGCCCGCCCCGCCGCGCAAGACGTGGCGCATCATCGGCCCGGGCATCGTCGCGGCCGGAGTCGGCCTCTCATCGGGCGAGTTCATCCTCTGGCCGTACATCGCATCCCAGGCCGGGCTGGTTTTTCTGTGGGGGGCGGTCGTCGGCGTCGTCACCCAGTGGTTCCTCAACATGGAGATCGAGCGCTACACGCTCGCCACCGGAGAGACGGCCATCACCGGCTTCAACCGCTACTGGCGGCACTGGGGCGCGGTGCTCGTCGGGCTGACGTATGCGGCGAACCTCTGGCCGGGCTGGGCCACCGGCTCGGCCACCATGCTCTCCTACGTCTTCGGCGGCGAGCCGACCGTCATCGCGGTGTGCCTGCTGCTGCTCATCGGCGCGATCCTCACGCTCGCGCCCGTCGTCTACACCGCGCTGGAGCGGCTGCTGTTCGTCAAGGTCGCTCTGATCGTCGGGTTCTTCGTCCTGGCTGTGATCTTCGCGATCAAGGCGGCGAGCTGGAAGGAACTGCCGGAGGCCGCCACCCACATCGGCCAGTTCCCCAGCGAACTCGGCGTCGCCGTGCTGATGGGAGCGCTTGCCTACGCCGGGGCGGGCGGCGGGCAGAACCTGTGCCAGAGCAACTGGATCCGCGACAAGGGCTTCGGCATGGGCCACTACGTGCCCCGGCTGGTCAGCCCGGTGACCGGCAAGGAGGACGCCGGTTCCGGTTCGGCCGCCGGATACGTCTTCGTGCCGGAAGGCGAGAACCTCCTGCGGTGGAAGCGCTGGTGGCGCTTCGCCAACACCGAGCAGGCCGTGACCTTCGGCCTCACCACCATCGTCACCATCGTGCTCGCCTCGCTGCTGGCGCACTCCACGCTCTTCGGCACCCAGGGCCTCTCCAACGACGTGAGCTTTATCCGGGAAGAAGGCGAGGTGCTGCAGTCGCAGGTGGGCGGCTGGTTCGGCGTGCTGTTCTGGCTGATCGGTGCGTTCTCCCTGTTCAGCGCGGCGACCGGCATCGTCGACTACACCAGCAGGCTCACCGCGGACGTCCTCAAGTCGACGTACATGCGGGACTCGCGCGTCCCCGAGAGCCGGCTGTACTTCTGGCTCGTGTGGGGCCTCGTCGCCATCGGCGTCACCATTCTCGCGCTCGGCGTCGACCAGCCGCTGGTCCTGCTGGTGGTGTCCGCCTGCGTGGCCGGACTGATGATGTTCGTCTACTCCGGGCTGCTGCTCTACCTGAACCGCAAGGCGCTGCCGGCGCCGCTGAAGGTGCGCAGCTACCGGGCGGCCGCCCTGGTGTGGGCGGTCGGGCTCTTCGGCGTGCTGTCGGTTCTGACGGTACGGCAGCAGATCGAGAACCTCTTCGGCTGACGCCAGCCGACCAGGCGTGTAACCGCGAACTGACCGACACGACCACCACAGGAGTACCTACATGACGGACGGGAAGCAGACGGAACGCCGTAGCCAGGCCTGGTTCGGCGCCAGTGGCCGCAGCGGGATGGTGTACCGGTCCTGGATGCGCAACCAGGGCTTCGGACCCGAGGTGTTCGACGGGCGTCCGGTCATCGGCATCGCGACCAGCGCTTCCGAACTGGCCCCGTGCAACGCCCATCTGACGCGGGTCGCCGAGGCGGTCAAGCGCGGGGTGTGGCAGGCGGGCGGCTTCCCACTGCAGTTCCCCACCATGGCCACGGGCGAGACGCTGATGCGCCCGACCGCGATGCTCTACCGCAACCTCATGGCCATGGAGGTCGAGGAGCTGATCCGGGCCAATCCGCTCGACGGCGTCGTCCTGCTGTCGGGCTGCGACAAGACGACGCCCGCCATGCTCATGGGCGCCGCCAGCGTCGACCTGCCCGCCCTCATGGTCACCGGCGGGCCGATGCTCAACGGCAAGTACCGGGGCCAGGACGTCGGGTCGGGCACGCACGTGTGGAAGTTCGAAGAGGACCTGAAGACCGGCCGGATGACGCAGGAGGAATGCTTTTTCGCCGAGGGCTGCATGGCCCGCTCCAACGGCCACTGCATGACCATGGGCACCGCCTCCACGATGGCGTGCATGGCGGAGGCGCTCGGCATGCAGCTGCCGGGCTCCGCGACCTGGCCCGCCGTCGACTCCCGGCGGATGGAGACCGGGCAGGCGGCGGGGCGGCGCATCGTGGAGATGGTGTACGAGGAGCTGCGGCCCTCGCAGATCCTGACCCGGGAGGCGTTCGAGAACGCCATCCGTGTCAACGCGGCCATCGGCGGCTCCACCAACGCCATCATCCATCTCACCGCCATCGCCGGGCGCGTCGGCGTCGCCCTGACCCCCGAGGACTTCGACACCCTGGCCCGCGCGGTGCCGACGCTGGTCAATCTGATGCCCAGCGGGAAGTACCTGATGGAGGACTTCTGCTATGCGGGCGGGCTGCCCGCCGTCCTGGCCGAACTCCTCCGTGGCGGACTGCTGCACGGCGAGCAGATCACCGTCACGGGTCGCAGCATCGGCGAGAACGTGGCGGACGCGGAGCGCATCGGTTCCGACGTCATCACCGGCCTCGACGCCCCGTTCCAGCCGCCGGGCTCCGGCACCGCCGTCCTGCGCGGCAACCTGTGCCCCGACGGCGCGGTGATCAAGCAGTCCGCCGCCTCACCGCACCTGCTCACCCACCGCGGCCCGGCACGCGTCTTCGACTCCCCCGAGGCGTACCACGCGGTCGCCGACGACCCGGATCTCGACGTCGACGAGAACACCGTCATCGTCATCCGCAACGCCGGCCCCAAGGGCTACCCGGGCATGCCCGAGGTCTCCAACGTCCCGCTGCCCGCGAAGCTGCTGAAGGCGGGCGTCACCGACATGGTGCGCATCTGCGACGGCCGGATGAGCGGGACCGGATACGGCACCGTGGTCCTGCATGTGGCGCCCGAGGCGGCCGTCGGCGGGCCCCTTGCACTGGTACGCGACGGGGACCCGATCGTCCTCGACGTTCCGAACCGCACTCTGCGCCTGGACGTGGACGACGCCGAGCTCGAGCGGCGCCGGACCGCGTGGAAACCGCCCGTTCCACAGCACACCAGCGGCTACGCCTGGCTCTACACCCAGCACGTCGAACAGGCCGGCCAGGGCGCCGACTTCGGCTTCCTCCGCGGGTGCCGCGGCCATGACGTACCCCGCGACTCCCACTGAGCCGTGCCCAGCGACACACCCTCGACTCCTGGAGAAGCACCGTGGAATCGGCAGTAGCCCGCCCCCGCCCGGCCCTGACACCCGAATCCGTCCTGCCGGAAGACGCAGGCCAGGCCACCCTCATCGCGCGCGTGCACGAGCCGGAGTGGGGCGGACCGTGTGTGGCCGCGGTGCGCGGCGAGCACGTCGTCGACCTGACCGCCGTCGCACCCACCGTCTCCGACCTGCTGGAACGCGACGACGCGGAGACGATCGTGCGGGAGGCGCCCGGCGGACGCACGTGGCGTCTGGCCGAGCTCCTTGACGCTACCGCCGCGGGCCGCCGGGACCGCCCGCACCTGCTCGCGCCCATCGACCTGCAGGTGATCAAGGCCGCGGGCGTCACCTTCGCCCGGAGCCTGCTGGAGCGGGTCGTCGAAGAGCGCACGGGCGGCGATCCGGCCCAGGCCGCCCGGGTGCGGATGCGCATCGGCGAGCTCGTGGGCGGCGCCGTCGACCACATCCGCCCCGGGTCGCCGGAGGCCGAGAAGGCCAAGGAACTGCTGGTCTCCGAAGGGCTGTGGTCCCAGTACCTGGAGGTCGGGATCGGCCCGGACGCGGAGGTGTTCACGAAGGCTCCGGTGCTGTCCGCGGTCGGCACGGGAGCCGAGATCGGCGTGCTCGCCGCCTCCGTGTGGAACAACCCGGAGCCGGAGGCCGTACTCGTCGTGGACTCACGCGGCCGGGTACGCGGCGCAACCCTCGGCAACGACGTCAATCTCCGGGACGTCGAGGGACGCAGCGCGCTGCTGCTGTCCCGCGCCAAGGACAACAACGCCTCATGCGCGATCGGCCCGTTCGTCCGCCTGCTCGACCGCGGCTTCGATCTGGACGCCGTGCGCGGGCTGGACATCGACCTGCGGATCGACGGCCGGGACGGTTACGTCCTGCACGGCAGCAGCTCGATGCGTGAGATCAGCCGCGACGTGCTGGACCTCGTCGCCGCCGTGCACGGGGCGCATCACCAGCACCCCGACGGCTTCGTGCTGTTCACCGGGACGCTGTTCGCGCCCACCGAGGACCGGCACGCACCGGGGGCGGGCTTCACGCACGAGCACGGCGACGTCGTGCGGATCTCCAGCCCGCGGCTGGGTGCACTGGTCAACACCGTCACCTCCAGCGAGCAGGCCGCACCGTGGGAGTTCGGTCTGCGCGCGCTGATGCGCAACCTGGCGGGGCGGGGCGTGCTGTAGGGCCGGCCGCGTCGGGCCCGTCCGCGTCGCGCCCGCCCGCGGCGGGCCTGCGCCCGGCCCTGCGCCCGGTCCACCGTACGTCCCGATCCCCCCACCATGTCCCGTTCTTCGCAGGAGGTCCTCCGTGCACGCCCCGAGCCACACGTACGGCACCGGCACGGCCGCGGCGCTGGCCGCCCTCGCCGCGCAGCTTCCGCCGCACGCGCTGGTCACCGAATCCGACGTACTCGACGCGCACCGCACCGACCACGCCCCGTTCTGCCCCAGCGGCTCCCCCGCCGCGCTCGTGCGCGCGCACAGCACGGAGGAGGTGTCCCTCGTTCTGCGCACGGCGGACGAGCACCGCATCCCCGTGGTCCCGCAGGGTGCGAGGACGGGGCTCGCCGGGGGCGCCAACGCGGTCGACGGCTGCATCCTGCTGTCGGTGGAGCGCATGGACCGCATCCTGGAGATCGACACCACCGACCAGGTCGCCGTGGTCGAGGCCGGAGTGGTCAACGCCGTGTTCTCGCGGGCCGTCGCCGAGCACGGCCTGTTCTACCCGCCGGACCCGTCGTCGTGGGAGATGTCGACGCTCGGCGGCAACGCCGCGACGAACGCCGGGGGCCTGTGCTGCGTGAAGTACGGGGTCACCGGGGACTTCGTGCGCGGCCTGACCGTCGTCCTCGCCGACGGCACCGTACTGCGGACCGGGCGCCGCACCGCCAAGGGCGTGGCCGGCTACGACCTCACACACCTGTTCGTGGGCTCCGAGGGCACGCTGGGCGTCATCACCGAAGTCGTCCTGGCGCTGCGCCCTGCCGCGCAGACCCCGCTGACCGCCGTCGCATTCTTCCCGACACCCGCTGAAGCGTGTGCCGCCGTCGCCGACTACATGGCGGACGGCACGCGGCCCAGCCTGCTGGAACTGATGGACCGTCCGACGATGGACGTGGTCTCGGCCTACCGCGACCTGGGCTTTCCGCCGGAGGCGGGCGCGGTGCTCATCGCCCAGTCGGACCGGGGTGATCAGGCGGCCGAGGACCTGAAGCGGTTCGCTCATGTCGCGCAGACGCACAGGGGCGACGCTGTGGTGGCCGACGACCCCGCGGAGGCCGAGATGCTGCTGGAGGCCCGTCGCCTGGTCGGGATCGCGACCCAGAGCCTCGGTGCCTACCTGGCCGAGGACGTGTGCGTGCCGCGCCGCGTGCTGGCGGACCTCGTCGACGGTGTGGCGGACATCGCGCGCCGTCACCGTGTGCTCATCACCTGCGTCGCGCACGCCGGGGACGGGAACCTGCACCCTCATGTGATCTTCGACCCGGCCAGGACGGACGAGGTGGAACGGGCGCAACGGGCCTTCGGCGCGGTGATGGACCTGGGCCTGGCACTGGGCGGCACGATCACCGGCGAGCACGGCGTCGGCGTACTCAAACGCGACTGGCTCACCAAGGAACTCGGGCCGGCCGGTCTACGGGTCCACCACAGCATCAAGCGGGCCCTGGACCCGCACGGCATCCTGAACCCGGGCAAGGTCCTGGCCGATCGGGTGTGAGAGCAGTCCTGATGTCGACCGGTCCGGCTCCGCGTGTCCACGAGTTCCCTGCGGGGCTCGAAGGGATCCGTAAGGGGCTCGAAGAGGGTCCGCAGGGAGATCGAAACTTGCCGAATATCTTTACGAGTACCGGGAATTGATACCTTCCCGGAGCGTGAGGCGAGGCCGGTCGAGGGGAGTGGGGTGGCTGACGACAGAGCCGGCAGAACCGAGCGGGATGCCGCGATACGCCGGCATCTCGCCGAGCACCTGCACAGACCGCAGGGGCCCTTGCGACCGCTGCCCGCGCTCGTGCTGCTCGGCTCGCGCGGCAGCGGCAAATCGGCGCTCACGGCGCAACTGCGCGAGTGGGCCCAGCGCATCCCGTTGGCGGCGCTCGATCTGGAGCCCATCGGCGAGCGTGGCGGCACCCGGATCGACGTACTGACCGAGCTGGCCTTCCAGCTCAGCGCACACCGCGACGGGTTGCCGCAACTGGGCTTCCCCGCACTGGGATCGCTGCTCGCCGCGGTGGGCACCGCGGTCGACGTACGCAGCCGGGAGCAAGCCGTACGCGACATGGCGGAAGCGCTGCGGCAGGGCCGCGCGCGTGAGCACTCGTACGAGGAACTGCAGGGCATCGCCGACGGCATCGCCCAGCTCGCCGGGCTGCCCGGGTGGACCTCCGCCGTGCTGCCGCTGGTCCAGGGCGGCATGCGGCTGGGCCTGTGGATGCGGCTGCGCCGCCGCTTCTCGGAGACCTCAGCGGGCGGCCCCGGCCGGGGCTCGACGACCGACTTCCTGGTCGGCGTCAACCGTCTCTACCACGGCTATCCGGCCCAGCGCGCCGAGGCGGAGCGGGTCCTGCTCGACGCCTTCCTCGCCGACCTGCGCGGTGCCTACGCGACGAGGCGCGCCGACCGGCTGCGCACCACGCACTGCCTGGCCCTGCTCGACAACGCCGACTCGCCCGTCGGGGAGTCCTTCCTCAACCTGCTGCTCGACGCCCGTACGCGTTCCGGCCGCCCCGACCCGCTGCTCGTGGTCGCCACGGCCCGCCGCCGGCCCGAGGCCCTGGTACGCGCCGAGACCGGCGGCGGCCGCCGCCTCGACTACCGCGACAGCTGGTCGCAGGACGGCGAGTTCCAGCCCCTGGCGGCGGGCCTGCTGACCGCCGGGCGGTTGCGCGACCTGGAGCGGCGCGAGGTCGAGGCCCAGGCCGCCACCACGCTCGACGCACTGCCGCCCGGCTCCGTGCTGCCCCACGCCGACAACGCGGTGCGCTGGCTCGGCTGGATCGTGTACGAGCTCACGCGGGGGCACCCTCGCGGTACCGCCGCCGTCCTCGACACCCTGCGCCGCATGCCCGCCGACATGCCCTGGGACGAGCGGGTACGCCAGTGCCTCGCGCCGCTCGACGGCAGTGTCCAGCCGCAGCCGGTACTGTCCGCAGGGCCCGCCCTGCTCGACCTGCTGCTGCGCGACTGCTCGGCGCAGCTGACCCGGGTCCTGCCGCGCACCGCCGCCTGCGCCACGCTGGGCCGCGCCGAGACCTGCGAAGGCCTCTGGGAGGGGCAGGAGCCGGTGCTGCGCGAGTTCGTCAGCCTCAGCGCCGACGACCTGCGCACCGTGCCCGATCCGGACGAAGGGCTGCCGGCGCTGCACCGCCTCACCCGTTTCCTGCTCCTGCGCCGCCTCGACGCCGTGCAGGGCGACGCCGTCCAGCCGGACACCTGGACGGGCGCGCACCGTGCGCTGCGCGCGGCCGCCCGCGCCCGCGGCGACCTGCGCGCCGTCGCCTACCACGATCTGGCCCTGGGCGACCTGCGCGCCGCGGCGGACTACCTGCGGGAGCGTTTCGACGAGTGCGGCGCCGACGAGTGGTGCGCCGACCTGGCCTGGATCCAGCGGGCCCCCGCGCGCTGGGGCGGCGCCCTGCCCGAACCGGCCCGCGAGCGCTACGAACGCCTCGTCGGGGTCGCCGAGGGCGATGCCGCACGGCGCGCCATCACCCGCCTCCTCACGGCGGGCTGGATCACCGCGCACCCCAGGCACGACGGTACGGGCCCGCAACCGTACGCGGATCCGCTCGGCGATCCGTACGCCGAGCTGTACCCGGACATCGCCGAGGAGTTCCTCACCCTGCGGCGGCCCATCGGCAACGAGCACGACCGTCATGTGCTGCTGCGCATGGCCCAGCGGTACGAAAGGAAGCCCTGGTGGTGACGATGACCGACGACCGCACGTTCGTCCCGCCGCGCCCGCCGCGCCGCACGGCCCCGTGGATCGCCGCCGGCGCTGTTGTGCTGGCCGGCGCGGTGTGGGGCGCCTGGGCGGCGTACGACGCCTATCAGCAGGACCGGCAGGAGTGTGCGCCGGGCATCCTCAAGCAGGGGCCGCGCCAGGAGTGCATCGGCGTCAGCGACGGCTCGTTCGCCTTCGACGACTCGCTCGCGGACGTCATGGACAAGATCGAGGCGGAGAACCGCCGGGTCGAGGAGTCCGGCAAGCCGTACGTGTCGATCGCCTACGTCGAGCCGCTGACCACCGTGAAGGGCGAGGAGGAGGCGAAGTACGGGCTGCGCGGCGAGCTGATCGGCGCGTATCTCGCTCAACTGGAGCTAAACGACCCCGAGTTGGGTGCGGGCCGCGGCGACCTTCCGCAGATCCGGCTCCTCGTCGGCAATCTCGGTTTGCGCTCCGAACAGTGGAAGCCTCTCACCGACGACCTGATCGCCAAGTCGAAGGACGACAACCACCTGGTGGCCGTCGCTGGTTTCGGCCAGAGCCGCGGCGGCACCCAGTACGCGGTCGACGCGCTGCGCGCCGCCGGCATCCCCATGATGGGCGCGACAGTGACCGCGGACAGCCTCAGCGACGCCTCCAGGCCGGGCTTCTTCCGCGTCTCGGCACCCAACCGGGACCAGGCGAGCGGCGCTGTCAACTACCTGAAGGAGCAGCAGAAGAAGGACCCCGGCTACAAGGTCGCGGTGATCCGCGACCGCAACACGGACGACATCTACAACACGTCCCTCTCGGCGTCCTTCGAGTCCGCCGCGACGGACCGCGGGCTGCGGCTCGAAGGCGCCCCGCTGGAGTTCCTCTCCGGGGTCGACGGCGTCTCGAACGCGTTCTCGTCCGTCACCGACAAGGTGTGCGCTCTCAAGCCCGATGCCGTGTTCTTCGCGGGCCGCGGCATCAACCTCCGCAATTTCATCAACTCGATGTCGGCGCCGGACCGCCGCTGCGAGGTCACCTTGCTGACCGGGGACGACGCGGTCGGCGTGTACTACGGCTCATCGGAGAGCGAGTCGCGGCGGGCGAAGTTCCGTACGGAGTGGCAGGACAGCCGGGTCACCGTCCTGTACACGGCACTCGGCCATCCCAGCCTCGCCGCGGAGCTGTACGCCAAGGCCAACAATCCGCTTCCGGACTTCCTGAAGCTGTACCACGCGGAGTTCGGCGGTGCGTCGGACGACGACCAGCGGGTCCTCCAGGACGGGCAGACCGTCCTCGGCCACGACGCGGTGTGGACGGTCGGCGTCGCCGTGCGCAACGCGGCGGGGCCCGACGGCAAGGGCCAGGTGAACCCGGGAGCCACCCTGCAGATGCTGATGCAACTCGGCGGTTCCGAAGCCGTGTCCGGGCTGAGCGGCCCCATCTCCTTCGGCTCGGACGGCAACCCGGACGGCAAGCCGATGGCTCTGGTGCGGATGGAGCCGAACGGGACGTACACGTTCCGGGACGTGCTGCGGCCGTAGCCGTTCACCCTGAAGCGGGCGACCGCTTCACCACTCGTCCAACACGACGCGGCGGGTGCCCTGGAGGATACCGCCACGCCCCTGAGGCAGTGGGGGATTGATTCCGAGGCACCCGCGTCGCTCCGTCAGCGGTCGGTCGAAGGGCGCCGGCGTCAGTCGAGGCCGGCGGACTTCAGCCAGGCCTTGGCTACGTCCAGCGGGTCCTTCTTCTCGAGCTGAACCTGGGCGTCCAGATCGAGGAGTGCCTCCGTGTCGAGCTTGGCCGAGACCGCGTTGAGGGCGTCGACGCCCTCCTGGGACAGCCCCGACTTGTAGACCAGCGGTTGCACGTTCTGGAACCCGAAGAGGTTCTTCGGGTCCTGGAGGACCACGAACTTCTCCTTGGTGATGGTCGGGTCCGTGGTGAAGATGTCCGCGGCCTGCACGGTGTTCTTCTTCAGCGCCGCCTGGGTCAGCGGGCCGCCCGCGTCCAGGGCCTTGAAGGACTTGAACTCCAGGCCGTACACGGACTTCAGGCCCACCATGCCCTGATGCCGGGTCTGGAACTCCGGGCCGCCGCCGAAGACCAGGTCCTTCGCTATGTCCTTGAGGTCGGCGATGCTGGACTTCTCGGTGAGGTTGTACTTCTTGGCGGTCTCCGCGTTGACCGTGACGGAGTCCTTGTCCTGCGCGGTCGACGGCTCCAGCAGCGTCAGCTTGGAGTCGAGTTCGGCGTTGATGGCGGCCGTCGTCTCGGCGACCGTCTTCGGGGTGGCCTTGGGGTCGAGGTAGGCCAGCAGCGCGCCGTTGTACTCGGGCATGACGCTGATGGAGCCGTTCTTGATCAGACCGTAGGTCGTCTCGCGGCTGCCGATGTTGTGCTTGTAGGTGACCTTGATGCCCTTGGCTTTCAGGGCCTCGCCATAAATGTCGGCGAGCAGGATGCTCTCGGCGAAGTTGTTCGAGCCGACGACGACGGTGCTGCCGTTCGCCTTGTCTTCCGAAAGCGGGTTGTCGGACTTGTTGTCGGAGGACGACGAACACCCGGCGAGGAGCGCCGCCGCGGCCGTGAGCGCGACGGCGGCCGCGCCAGGATGTCTCGTGCTGGACCTGCTGCTCTTCGCGGTATGAGTCACAATTCCCGTTCCGATTCCGGAGGTTGGTGGGGGGATGGCAATGGAAGGGTCGGGGCGGCGTACTCGCACCGCCACTTCACTGATCCAATCCAGCCGCCTCTCAGTCAGTCAAGAGTGGACTGGGCAGTTTGGATACAGCCATGTGAATTCTTCGTACGCCGCACGCGGTGCCCGACGGGCCCGGGACGATGGAGGATCCGCCCCGGGCCCGGGGCCCTTTGTACACCGCCGCTAGGCGCTCCTGCGCACCCCTGGCGACACCGCGAGCCGCGTGACCGCCCAGAACACCGCCAGCGTCGCCAGCGCCAGCACGGCGACCAGGGTGGCGCCGCCCACCACCTTCTCGTAGTCGCGCTGGTAGAGGCCGTCGACGATGTAGCGGCCGAGGCCGCCGAGGCTGACGTAGGCGGCGATCGTGGCCGTCGAGACGATCTGGATGGCCGCCGAGCGCAGGCCGCTCAGGATCAGCGGCAGCGCGACGGGCAGTTCGACCTGGAGCAGGATCCGGGACTCCTGCATGCCCATGCCCCGCGCGGCGTCCACCGGGGACGGGTCGACGGAGCGCACGGCCTCGTACGTGGTCACCAGGATCGGCGGGATCGCGAGGACGACGAGCGGGATCATCACGGGCAGCAGCCCGAGCCCGAGCAGTACGAACATCAGCACGAGCAGGCCGAAGCTGGGCAGCGCGCGGGCGGCGGTGGCGATGAAGGCCAGCGTGTTGCCGCCGCGCCCGGTGTGGCCGGTCAGCAGGCCCACCGGCAGTCCGATGGCGGCGGCGATGCCGAGCGCCATCAGCGAGTACCCGATGTGTTCGAGGACCCGGTGCGGGATGCCGTCGTAGCCGTGCCAGTGGGCGCTGTCGCTGAAGAAGGCGTTGACGAAGCTCAGTACGTTCACCGGACGGCGTCCTCCAGGGCGGGCGCGGCCGGTTCGGGCGCTCCGGCCGCCTTCGGTCGCTTACGGGTGCCGCGCGGCATCCACGGGGTCAGCAGGACGCGTACGAGGACCAGCAGGGCGTCCATGACGATGGCGAGGAAGGCCGTCGTGACCACGGAGTTCACCGCGAGCACGGGCCGGTGGTAGAACATCGCGTCCGCGAGCAGGTTGCCGAGGGCCCCCTGGTTGCCGATGAGGGTTCCGACGCTCACGAGGGAGATGCTCGAGACGGTGGCGACCCGCAGGCCGGCGATGATGGCGGGCACGGCGATCGGCAACTGCACCTGGACGTACCGCCGTACGGGCCCGAAGCCCATGGCGGTGGCCGCGGCCAGCGTCTCCTGCGGAACGGAGCGGACGCCGTCGACGATCGCGGGGACGAGTACGACCAGGCTGTACACGGCGAGCGGGATCATCACGGTGAGCTCGGTCTGGCCGGTGTAGTCAATCAGGACGACGAAGAAGGCCAGCGACGGGATGGCGTACAGCACGGTCGTGACGCCGAGCACCGGCGGATACAGCCAGCGGAACCGCACGCACAGCTGGGCGAGCGGCAGCGCGAGCAGCAGTCCGGCCAGCACCGGCAGCAGGGCCTCCCGCAGGTGCAGTCCGATGAGTCCGAGATAGCTGTGCTGGAGGTCGCTCGGGATGTCGAAGAACCCGTTCACCCGGCGACCTTCTCGTCCGTTCGGCGTCCCGTGTGGTGTCCGGTCTGATGTCCCGCGCGGTGTCCCTCGGCGTGGGCGCTGCGGATCGCCTCGCCGATGGTCTGCTGCGAGACGACGCCGACGACCCGTCCGGTGCCGTCCACGGCGACGGCCCAGCCGGTGGGCGAGAGCACGGCGCCGTCGAGCGCGGCCCGCAGCGACTCCTCGCCGTGCTCGAAGGGCCGCCCGTAGGGCAGGAGCCGCTCGGTCACCACGTCTCCTGGGGTCAGGTCGTCCGGCTCGCTCCAGCCGAGCGGCTTTCCTTCCGGGTCGGTGACGAGGAGGTAGGGCACGTCCGGGGTACTGACGGCGGCGATCTGCTCGGCGGTGGCGTCGACGGCGACGACGGGAGCCGTCTTCAGCTCGAGCCCGGCGGAGGCGAAGAAGGACAGCCGGCGGATGCCGCGGTCGGTGCCGAGGAAGTCCTCGACGAAGGCGTCCGCCGGTGCGGACAGCAGCTCGTCAGGCGGCGCGAACTGGGCGAGCTTGCCGCCGGTGCGCATCACGGCAACCATCGTGCCCAGCTTGATGGCCTCGTCGATGTCATGCGTGACGAAGACGATGGTCTTGCCCAACTCCTCCTGGATGCGGAGAAGTTCGTCCTGCAGCCCCTTGCGCACCACCGGGTCCACGGCGGAGAACGGCTCGTCCATCAGCAGCACCGGCGGATCCGCGGCGAGCGCCCGCGCCACGCCCACGCGCTGCTGCTGGCCGCCCGACAGCTGGTACGGGTACCGCTTGGCGAGCGATGCGTCGAGCCCCACGCGCTCCATCAGCTCCCGAGCGCGCTCCCGTGCCTTCTCCTTGCCCCAGCCGAGCATGCGGGGCACGGTGGCGATGTTGTCGATGATCGTGCGGTGCTGGAAGAGCCCGGCGTTCTGGATGACGTAACCCATGGACCGGCGCAGGGTGTTGACCGGCTGCTTCTGGATGTCGACGCCGTCGAGGAGGATCGTGCCCTCGCTCGGCTCGACCATCCTGTTGATCATGCGCAGGGTCGTCGTCTTGCCGCATCCGGACGGCCCGACGAGGACGGTGATCGAGCGATCCGGTATCTCCAGCGAGAGCCGGTCGACGGCCACCGTGCCGTCCGGGTACCGCTTGGTGACTTCATCTATCCGTATCAAAACGCCGAATACCCCTCGGGTCTGGCAGAAGCTACCCGCTTGCGGAAACGGTCACGCGGGCCGTTGCGGGGAGAGTCTAGACCCGTTGTGTTGCGGCACTTTGACGGGTGGGCGACGGGGTTGCGCCGAGGGTGCGCCGGAGCGGGACGGTGCGCCGGGGCCGAGGTGTCAGACCTCGACCCCGGGCCGAGACGTCAGGATCGCGCCGCGCGCGCCGACATCAACGCGTAGACCAGGACACCCGCGAAGAGGAACAGCACGCCTTGGTAGACGGCGGAGTAACCGGAGCCCGCCAGAAGCCACATGGAGAAGCCGAACGCCGCCAGCGCGAGCACGGCGTCCCGGGCGAGACGGGCCGGGCGGACCCGGTCGCGCTGCCCCGAGAAGAGGAAGTACAGCTGTGCCGCGGTCGCGAGAAGGTACGGGACGGTCGCGGTGAAGGTCGTGATCAGCACCAGGATCTCGAACACCCGGGCCGTCCCGGCCATGTAGTTGTAAACGGTCAGCAGCGAGGCGAGGACGACCGTGACGATCACGCCGAAGGTCGGCACGCCCCGTCGCTTCTCGGCGAAGCGTGCCGGGAACAGCCCGTCGCGGGAGGCGGCGTACGCGGTCTGGGCGCTGAGCAGCGTCCAGCCGTTGAGCGCGCCCACGATCGACACCAGCGCCGCGCAGGCGACCGCCGCGCCGCCCCACGTGCCGCCGAACATGGCGTTCACGGCGTCGCTGAAGGGGGCGCTGGAGGTGACCAGCTTGTCGTGGGCGACGGTGCCGAAGACGGAGAGGGTGCCCAGCAGGTAGACCAGCGCCGCGCCGAGCGTGCCGAGGACGGTCGCCCGCCCGACGTTGCGCCGCGGGTCGCGCACCTCGCCGGCGCTGACCGCCGCCGACTCGACGCCGAGGTAGCTGAAGAGCAGGATCGCGGCGGACGCGGAGACCGCGCCGAGGGCGCCGCCTTCGCCTGCCTGGAACGGACCGAGGTTGTCCGGGTCGAAGAAGAACAGCCCGCCGATCGCGACCAGCAGCAGAGGCACGAACTTCAGCACGGTGGAGACGAGCTGCACCGCGCCGACGTATCGGGTCCCGGCGAGGTTGGCGAGGGCCGGCAGCCACTGCAGGACGAGTGCGGCGGTCATCATCAGCCACGGGGAGCCGTGCAGGGGCAGCAGCACGTCCAGGTAGCCCACGGCGGTGACGGCCAGCGCCGCGTTGCTCACCCAGGAGGTGATCCAGTACGACCACGCGGCCAGGAACCCCGCGAAGTCGCCGAAGGCCTCGCGCACGTAGACGTACGGCCCGCCGGTGCGCGGGTCGCGCTGCGCCAGCCGCCCGAAGACGAGCGCGAGCGCGATGGCCCCGACGGTGAGCACGCCGAAGGCGACGAGGCTGATCGTTCCGTACGGGGCGACGGATGCGGGGAGCAGGAAGATGCCGCCGCCGATGATGTTGCCCATGACCAGCGCGGTGGCGACGGGAAGCCCGAAGCGCCGGGCGTGCCGGCTGCCTCCTTCCCCTTCGGGGGACGGGCGGTGCCCCGTCTGGGAGGCGGGGCCTTGGGCCGGGGCCGCGATGGGCCCGGCCGGGGCCGGAGCCGACGAGGAGACGGTTCCGGTGTCGTGCATGGGGGGTGGTGCGCCTTTCGTCGTGCTGGTCACCGTCGCCCGGCCCCGCGGGTCCGGCGTCGGCTCCCCCGGCCTGCGCAGCGACGGCCCGGCGTACGGGCGCACGCCTGCTGCGAGAACCGCTGGGGGGATGCACTCCATGGTCGGTTATCGGACATCGCACACCAAATCACCGAGGAATGTCCGCTGAACCGGCACCCGAGGCCGGAAATCGGACAGATCTGGACCCCTGTGACCGCGCATCCTTCGCCGTTGGGATGGACGGACGCCTCAGCGAGGTCCGAGGTCCGAGGTCCAAGGTCCGAGGTCCGAGGTCTGGGAGGGCGCGCACGGGCACGCCCTCCGCAGCGACCAGCAGCCAACGACGGCAACCTCAGCGGCCGGCGCCGAGCTCGGCCGCGACCAGCCGGTTCAGATGGAGACGGGCGTCCTCCGTGCTCAGCGGCGGCGCCTGCCGCAGCCGCTGCAGCGCCAGACCGTCTGCGAGCGCGGCGAAGCGGACCGTGAAACCGTCCGGGTCCTCGCAGACGAAATCCCCGTCGGCGACACCGCGCTCGACCAGTGCCCGGATCTGGCCGTGCCAGGCCTCGTACCGCTCGGCCTGGCCGCGGGCGAAGGCCAGGTCCGTCTCCTGATCGCCCGCGCTCCAGTAGTCGAACCACATACGCCAGTGCCGGTCGGTGTCCTCCGTGAACAGCGCGTCGATGAGCAGTCGCAGCGCCTCGGCGGCGCTGGTCGCGTGCTCGGCGGCCTCGCTGAGCGCCGCGTAGTACCGCTCGATGTGCAGCACCATCGCCTCGGAGAGGATCTCCTGGACGCTGCCGAAGTGGTACGTGACCGTGCCGACCGAAACGCCGGCCGCGGCGGCGACGTCGCGCACTCCGACCGAGGCGTAGCCGCGTTCGGCGATCAGCGGCACGGCCGCCTCGACGATGAGGCGGCGGCGCACCTCGGTGGGCTGCCGGGTGCGGTCGGCGGCGGCGACGGCACGGCGAGGTGTCCTGGCGGCCTTCACGCGGACGTCCTCGGGGTGGTGCGGTGCCATGCGCGCTTGGCCACTGTCTCTCCGTTCGCCCGTGCTTCGACGCGACTGTCCATGATGAAGTCCGCGGACGTGGCGCGCAGCTCCGTACGGGTGACGATCTCGGCGTCCCAGTCGTTCCCGTGGCCCTTCGCGTGATCGTCACCGAGTTCGATCCCGTGATCGTCACCGAGTTCGTTCCAGAGTGCGTCCCCGCGCCGCAACCGGATCGTCCATTCGGACACGGCCGTGGCGGAGAGCGGATCGTCGGTACGGATGCGGTACGTTTCGCGGGCGCTCTCCTCGTAACGCAGCCCGTCGGGATACGTACGCGAGCCCCCGTAGTTGGGGTCGACCTCCAGCGTCCACTCCCCCTTCGCCACGTCGTGCGTGACGAGCCGCTCCGCTCGCGGATCCGCCGGCTGGTCGTACGTCACCGGGAGCGGCGGGGCCTGCTCGGGTTCCTCGAACCGGATCGGCTCCCGGCCCTCGTCGTGCGCCGGATCACGTACGGGCAGGAGCAGGGCGCTGTCGGCAGGCACGACGGTCAGCTGGCCGCGCTCGCCGTGCGGCCACACCCACGGCCAGTACGAGTCGGAGACGGCGACGCGGATACGGTGCCCCGGCGGGAACGCGTACCCGATGCCGGTCAGTTCGACCTCCACGTCCTCGTACGTCCCCGGGGTCCACTCCACGGCCTGGTCGCGCCCGTGCCTGCTCAGCAGGTTGAGCACGCCGCGGGTGACCAGCGTCGAGGAGCCGTCGGGCGCGACGTCGCACAGCCGGGCGATGACGTTCGCGCGCGGCGTGGCGCTGTCGAGGCGGAGCCGGACGCGCGGCCGTCCGAGGATCTCCACCCGCGTCTGAAGCGGCGCCGAGTCGAAGCAGACGGACCGGCCGTCCTCCTCGCGCTGGTCGGGCGGCAGGTCGCTCGCGTTGCCGAAGGGGAAGAAACGGCCGGAGTCGAGGCCGGTGTGCTGCGGCGACCGTACGAGAACGGGGTCGCCGCCGCTGCCGAGCGGCCGCTCGTCCCAGGTGACGGACGGGGACGGCCAGACCGCCTCGCCCACCCACCGGCCCGGCATGACGTCGTACGACGTGGCAGGCGGCACCGGTTCGTTGATCCACGCCCGGAGCCGCGGCTCCCGCATGACGCCCGTGTCGGCGCCTTTGAGGTGCTGGTCCCACCAGCGCAGGGTCTCCTGCAGGAACCCGATCGCGGGGCCCGGCGGCAGCCCGCGGTCCGGGTACTGATGCGACCAGGGACCGACCAGCCCGCGGACCTTGTCCTCGGGCAGGTGCTCCACCAGCCGCAGCACGGTGTCGCGGTACGGGTCGTTCCAGCCGCCGACGGCCAGCACGGCCGCGTCGAGCGCGGAGTAGTCCTCGCAGACGCTGCCGTGCCGCCAGTAGTCGTCGCGCTCCTGGTGGGCGAGCCAGGTGTGCAGGAACGGCTCGAGGGCGTCCAGGCGCTCGCGCCACATGGGCAGCCAGCGGTCCCGGCCGACGTTGGCCGGGTCCGGCGGGCGGGAGGCGAAGGCGAGCATGGTGCCCGCCCAGGCGAGCATGTCGATGCCCAGGACGGCACCGCCCGTGTAGTGGACGTCGTTGTCGTACCGGTCGTCCGTCGAGCAGACGGTCACGATCGCCTTCAGCGGCTCGGGCGCGAGAGCGGCGATCTGCAGGGCGTTGAACCCGCCCCATGAGATCCCGAACATCCCTACCGCGCCGGTGCACCAGGGCTGCGCGGCAAGCCAGTTGACGATGTCGACGCCGTCGGCGAGCTCCTGCGCGTCGTACTCGTCGCCGGGCGTGCCCTCGCTGTCGCCGTGACCCCTGATGTCCAGGCGGACGGAGGCGTAGCCGTGTCCGGCGTACCAGGGATGGCGCTGGGCGTCGCGGGGCGCGGTCCAGTCGCTCTTGCGGTAGGGCAGGTATTCGAGCAGTGCGGGCACGGGGTCCGTCTCGGCGTCCTCGGGCCGCCAGATCCTTGCGTGCAGCCGCGTCCTCCCGTCCCGGGTGGGGATCCAGACGTCGTCGCGCCGGACCTGGCGGGGGAACTGCTCGCGGTACTTCACGGGGCTCCTTTGCGGTGTCGGGTGAGTGAGTTGTGCTCTCGGGGGCGGGGGCACGGGCAGCTCCCGGCAGGACCTACGCCACGGCCCGCCATCGCCGCACCCGGTGACCATCGCCGTGGTCGGTCCACATGTCGTCCGGCTCGGCCGCGTCCGCCCAGTCCGGGCCGGGTTCGGCCAACGGCGGCGCATCCGGGTCGGGTTCAAGGGCGGCGGCCATCAGCTGTCGCGTGTAGGGATGCCCCGGTGCCGCGAAAACCGCCTCCGTGGGACCCTCCTCCACGACGACCCCGTGGCGCAGGACGACGACCCGGTCGGCGATGCCCCGCACGACGGCCAGGTCGTGGCTGATGAACAGGCAGGCCAGCTGCCGTTCCCGCCGAAGGTCGTCCAGCAGCCGCAGAACGTCAGCCTGTACGGAGACGTCCAGGGCGGTGGTGATCTCGTCGGCGATCAGCACATCGGGCTCGCCGGCCAGCGCCCGGGCGATGCCGATGCGCTGCCGCTGCCCGCCGGAGAGCTGCGCGGGCAGCCGGTCGGCGAGCGCCGGGTCGAGCCGTACGTCGGCTATCAGCTGCCGAGCACGGGTGGCGGCCTCCGTACGCGAGGACGCGGTGCCGAAGAACCGCAGCGGGCGGCGGACCGTGTCGCCGACCGCGCGCCGCGGGTTGAGGGACATGTCCGCGTTCTGGAAGACGAGTTGGACCTTGCGCCGCAGGGAGAGCGGCCGTTTCTGCGCGGGACGGGCGAGATCGCCCGCGTCGTGGGCCATCGTGCCGCCGGAAGGTGTGCGCAGGCCCGCGAGCGTCCAGGCGAGCGTGGACTTGCCGCTTCCCGACTCGCCGACGAGGGCCAGCACTTCGCCGCGCCGGACGTCGAAGGAGACGCCGTGCACGGCACGCGATGACCCGTAGTCGATGGTGACGTCGCGCGCGGAGACGGCCACAGGTGCGTCAGCGGGTACTTCCACCTTGGGGCGCACCTCCCGCTGCCCGGCATCCCCGACGATCGCCAGCCCGGTGTCGTCGAGCCGCGGCACGCTGGCCAGCAGCCGTCGGGTGTACGGGTCTTCGGGTGCGGCGAACAGCCGGTGGGTGGGGGCGGCCTCGACGACGCGCCCCGACCGCAGCACGGTCACCTCGTCCGCCATGTGCGCGACGACCCCGAGGTCGTGGCTGACCAGCACCGCAGCGAGGCCGAGTTCGTCGCGCAGCGCGCCGATCAGGTCGAGGACGCTGCGCTGGGTGACGACGTCCAGACCGGTCGTGGGCTCGTCGAGGACGAGCACCTTGGGGCGGGCCGCAATGGCCATGGCGATGGCGACGCGCTGCTGCTGTCCGCCGGAGAGTTCGTGCGGGTAGCGGCGGGCGAGTTCGGCGGGGCGGGGCAGTCGCACCTGTTCGAGCAGGTCCACGACGGGAACGTCGCCGCCCGCCTCCTCGATCTGCCGCCCGATCCGCATGGACGGCGTCAGAGCGTGGCCCGCGTTCTGGGCGATCATCGCGACCGTTCCGCCGCGCAGCCGCCGCAACTCCTGTGCGGAGAGGGCGAAGACGTCCTTGCCGTCGACGCGCACGGAACCGCCGGTGATCCGGGATCCGTGCCGGAGATGCCCGAGCAGTGTCGCCGCAACCGTCGACTTTCCGCTGCCGGACTCGCCGACCAGGGCCACCGTCCGGCCGGGTGCCACCTCCAGCGACACCTCATGGACGACGGGCACCTCGCGCCCGCCCGAGCGGTAGGCCACGGACAGCCCGGCCACGGAAACGATGGATGCGGTGGATGCGGTGGATGCGGTGGAACCGGTGGACGCGCCGGACGTGCTGGATGCGGGGGATGCGGATGCCATCAGGAGCCCTCCCTGATCCGGTCGACGCCCCAGGCCTTCGACAGGCCGTCGGCCGCGAGGTTGAGCCCGACCACCAGCGTGGCCAGGGCAATGATGGGCGCGAGGCTGGCCATCGGGACGACGGTGATTGCGGTGCGGTTCTCGGCGACCATCAGGCCCCAGTCGGGGGTCGGCGGGTCGGCGCCGAAACCGAGGAACGACAGCGAGCTGATGAGCAGTACGACCCAGGAGGCCCGCATCGCGGCCTCGACGCACACCACGTCGGTGATGTTGGGCAGCACCTCGCGCCGCAGGATCGACCAGGTGCCCTCGCCGCGCGCGCGGGCCGCGGTCACGTAGTCGGCGGGCACGACCGCGAGGGCCGCGCCCCGTACGACCCGTATGACCTGGGGTACGCAGACCACGCCGATCGCGAAGACGATGACGCCGGAGCCGGTACCGAGCGCGGTGACGATGACGAGCAGCGTCAGGATCGACGGCACGGACAGGACCGCGTCCAGGACCCGCATCAGGACGTCGTCGAACCAGCCGCCGCGCAGCGCCGCCGCGCATCCGACGACCGTGCCGAGGGCCATGGTCAGCAGCGTCGCGGCGAGGGAGACGCCGAGGGCGTACCGGCCGCCGTACAGCACGCGCGCCAGCACATCACGGCCGTACTGGTCGGTGCCCGCCAGGTGCTCCCAGCTGGGCCCGAGCAGCGCCTGCGAAGCGTTGTTGGCGATGGGGTCGTACGAGGTGAGGACGGGTGCGAGCAGGGCGATCAGCAGGTGGACGGCGACGATCACAAGGCCGATGGCGGCGGCGCGCGAGGAGCGCAGGGTGCGCCAGGCGCGCGTGGCGGCGGCGACCCGTCCGGCCGGGGCCGGGGCTGGGACCGCGGGGCTTTCCAGGGTGGTCATCGGGTCCTCCCTCGCGTGCGGAGCTTGGGGTTGAGGGCCATCGCTCCGAGGTCGGCGGCGAGGTTGCAGACGACGTACACGACCGCGCTGATCAGCGCGATGGCCTGGATGACGGGCAGGTCCCGGTTCTGCACCGAGGAGAGCATCAGCTTGCCGATGCCCGGGTAGTTGAAGACGTTCTCGACGACGGCGACTCCGCCCGCCAGCCAGGCGACGTTGAGGGCGATGACGTGGAGGGTGGGCAGCAGTGCGCTCGGCAGGGTGTGCCGGGTGACGACCCGCCAGGTCGACAGGCCCTTGAGCCGGGCCGTGGTCACGTACTCGCTCGCCATCACGTCGATCACGGAGGTACGGGCCATGCGCACGATGTACGCGGCCATGACGACGGCGAGGGCGGCGGCCGGGAGCCATACGGCGGGCAGGAGCTGCCCGACGCTCGCCTCGGGCCCGTACAGCACGACCGCGGGGAACATCGGCAGTGCGACCGAGAAGCACAGCACCAGCACAGTGGCGACGACGAACTCGGGGACGCTCATCCCGACCAGGCTCACCGTGGAGATCAGGTGGTCGGGCCAGCGGTCGCGGTACAGGCCGGCAAGTATGCCGAGGAGCAGCGAGCCGGTGACGGCGAACAGGATCGTCACGAGGGCGATCACGGCGGAGTTCCCGAGGTACAGGGCGACTTCGCCGCCGACGGCCTTCCCGGAGACGAGCGATGTGCCGAAGTCTCCGTGCAGGGCGCCCTGGATCCAGTCGGCGTAGCGCTCCCAGGCGGGCTGGTCGAGCTTCAGCTTCTCGCGCAGGGCAGCGACGGCATCGGCCGTTGCGTCCTTGCCGAGGACCTGCGTGGCGACATCGCCGGGCAGGGCCTGTACGGCGAGAAAGACCAGCACGGAGGAGAGGACCAGGGTGCCGAAGGCGGCGGCCACGCGTCGCGCGACGAAGGAGAACATGCTCAGGCTCCCTTCAGGCCGATGCCGAGGTAGTCGAACTCGAAGCCGTGCTCGGCGTAGCCGCGCACCTTCCGCGAGATGCCGACGAGCCGGTCGGCGAACATCGGAGTCATGGCACCGCCCTTGTCCATGACGAAGGTCTGCGCCTCGCCGTACAGTTCGCGGCGCCGCGCGTCGTCCGTCTCGCGGCGAGCCCGGTCGAGCAGCGCGTCGAAGTCCTTGTCCGACCAGGCGGTTTCGTTGTAGGAGGACCCGCTGCGGAAGACCTGGGTGAACAGCTGGTCGACGGGCCGTCCGGTGTACCAGTAGGTGGCCATCAGCGGCTTCTTCATCCAGATCTGCGTGTAGTACGAGTCCGCGGCGGCCGTCTTGACCCAACGCGGATGCCGGCCCGCTTGGCCGAATCCTGGTAGGCGAGAGCCATGGGCGTGAAGATCGGGTCGTAGGAGGACGTGTAGAGGTCGACCGCCAGGCCCTCGTGCCCCGCCTTCTTCAGCAGGTGCCGGGCCTTGTCCGGGTCGTGTTCCGGGTGGGCGGCGATGTGGGCGGGGTCGCTGGGCGGGACGGGGTTGTCCCAGCCGGCCGTGCCCGCGCCCTGCAGCGCGACCTTCACCACGTACTCGGGGTCGTAGGCGAGCTTCATGGCCTGCCGCACGCGGACGTCGGTGAACGGTTTCTCGGTGGTGAGCATCGGCAGTACGTACCACTGGGCGTTCTCGACGCGGGCGACGGTGGCCCGGTCGGAGGCGGCGACGACGCGGGCGGTGGCGAAGTCCAGGTTGGTCTGGGACAGCAGGTCGACCTGCCCGGCGAGCAGTGCGTTGGAACGCGCCTGCATGTCGGCGACCGTGTAGAAGTCGATGGCGTCGAGGACCGGACGCCCCTGCCAGTGGTCCTGGTACGCGGTGATGCGGCCGGGGCCGGCCGGGGTGAAAGACTCCAGCTTGAACGGGCCGGTGCCGATGCCGGTGCGGCCGATGGCGCGGGCACTTCCGTCGGGGATGACGTAGCAGTTGTAGTGCGTGAGGAGGCTGGGGAACTCGGCGTTGGGGGTCTTGAGGGGGACGACGAGGGTGTGGTCGTCGGGGGTGCGCAGTTGCCTGGCATCGACGAGAGGCGCGAGGACGGCGGCCTGCGGTGACGCGGTCTTCTCGTCGAGGATGTGGCGGAGGGTGTAGGCGGCGTCGGCGGACGTGAGGGGCCGGCCGTCGTGGAAGGTGACGCCCCGGCGGATACGGAAGGTCCAGGTGCGCGCCTTGTCGTCGGGCTCCCAGGATTCGGCGAGGTCGGGGGCGAGCTTGCCGTCGGCACCGATGCGGACGAGCCGGTTGTAGAGCGCGCCCAGGTATTCGTACGCCGACAGGGCGCTCGCCGGGTCGAGGGTCTCGGCGTCGGATGCGGGCGGCCGGGCGATGCGGAGGGTGCCGCCGCGGTCGGGGTCGCCCTTGGCGGCACCGGCGGGCAGAGCGGGGGCGGCCGACGCGCCCGTGCAGCCGGTGAGCAGCCAGGACGCACCAAGGGATGCGGCGCCCGCCGTGGCCGCGGCAAGGACCGACCGCCGTCCTGGACGGTGGATGTCGGACATGTACCGATCACCCCTCTCGCTATTCGTTCGGCCGAACGATTGAGTGAAGTCCGTGAACGATAACGAGCCGACGGTTCTGCGCCAACCCTTGGAGCGCGGAAATCAACCGGGGAAACACACTCGTTACGCCGATGCCGACGGCGTGCGTCCAGCCGCTGGGGTACCCGGAGTCGCGCAGGAGCGGACCTCGCACACGTCCGCCAGCGCGCCTGCGAACTCGCGGCGCGGTTCAGGGGCGAGCCGCCGACCGCTGCCGCAGCGACCACGTCACCCGTCATCTGATCCGGACGCGGTCCGTGACGACCGGCGCGGCGGCACGGCACGGACAGAAGACGCATCACGGGTAGAAGACGCATACTGAACTGCGTGTCCGGCAGGGACTGGGTGCTGCACGTCGATCTCGACCAGTTCATCGCCGCGGTCGAGGTGGCTCGTCGGCCCGAGTTGCGTGGACGGCCGGTGGTGGTCGGCGGCTCCGGCGACCCCACCCAGCGAGGGGTGGTGGCCACCGCCTCCTACGAGGCGCGCGAGTTCGGCATCCACTCCGGCATGCCGCTGCGTACGGCGGCCAAGCGCTGCCCCGAAGCCGTGTTCCTGCCCTCGGACCCGCCCGCCTACCAGCGGGTCTCCGGCCAGTTCATGGCCACGCTGCACCGGTTCCCGGTGGTCGTCGAGGAGCTCGGCTGGGACGAGGCGTTCCTCGGCGCCCGCACCGACGATCCCGAGGCCATGGCCGCAGAGATACGCGAGGCCGTACGGGCCGGCACCGGCCTGTCCTGCTCGGTGGGCATCGGCGACAACAAACTGCGCGCCAAGCTGGCCACCGGATTCGCCAAGCCGGCCGGCACGTACCGCCTCACCCGCGACAACTGGGCGGCCGTGATGGCGGAACGGCCGACCGACGCGCTGTGGGGCATCGGACGCAAGACCGCGAGAAGGCTGGCCGATGCGGGCCTGCTCACCGTCGCCCAGCTGGCCAGGGCCGACCCCGACGAACTCGCAGCGCGGTTCGGCCCGACGCAGGGACCGTGGTACCGGATGCTCGCACTGGGTGTCGGTGACACCGAGGTCAGCGGTGCTCCCTACGTTCCGCGCTCACGCAGCCGCGAGACCACCTTCCAGCACGACCTGACCGACCGCTCCGAGATCGGCGAACACGTCGCCGCCCTGGCCAGACGCGTGGCGCGCGATGTGGCCGACGAAGGCCGCCCGGCACACCGTGTCGCGGTGAAGGTGCGGTACGCGCCCTTTTTCACGCAGACCCACGGCATCACGCTGCCCACGCCGAGCAGCGACCCGGCCGAGATCGAGCGCGCGGCGCTGGCAGTGCTGGAACGGTTCGAATACGACCGCCCGGTACGGCTGCTCGGCGTGCGCGCCGAATTCGGTGAGACGTAAGATCTCCCGCCATAGAATTTGGTTCCAAATGATCGGACGGCCGACTCGGTCGTCCGGATCCGGCAGGGAGAAACAGAGGGAGCGCCAGTGCCCGGCGATCGGTCCATCACGGAGGCGGAGAGGCTCGCCGAGGCGAAGCTCGGCGGCATACCCATTCGCCGGGAGCAGATGGCGGCGGTGGCCAACATCTACCGGGCGGCGTCGGCGGTCAGACAGCACCTGGAGAACTCGGTGCTGCGGAGCTCAGATCTGACCTGGACCGCGTTCGTGGTCCTGTGGGTGGTGTGGGTGTGGGGCGAGTCGGAGACCCGGCACGTCGCCGAGGAGGCGGGCATCTCCAAGGGGACGCTGACGGGTGTGGCCCGCACCCTGGAGTCGCGCGGACTTCTGCGGCGCATCGGCCATCCCACCGACGGCAGGCTGGTCCTCCTCAGCCTCACGGACAAGGGTGAGGACTTCATGCAGCGGGTGTTTCCCGCGTTCAATGAGGAAGAGGCCTTCGTGACAGCGCAGTTGAGCAGCGCGGAGTGCCGGGGCCTCGCCGAAGGACTGCGACGCGTCGTGCTCCAGGTCGAAGAGCACGGTGAGGAGCGTCGTCGGGCCCTGCTGGACGGTGCGGAGCCGGCGCCGAGGCGCAGCGGGCGCCGTCCCAGGGCCTGACCGGGCATTTCTCAGCCGGTTCGGCGCGCGGCATGCACCAGCGCGTCGAACAGAAGCTGCTGGGCGGGGTCCTCGTGGGCCGTGTCCTCCGGATGCCACTGGACGCCGACGAACCAGCCCGCCGCGTCCGTCCGTTCGACGGCTTCGACCGTTCCGTCGGCGGCGCGGGCGGTGACGGTCAGCCCGCTGCCCAGCCGGTCGATGTGCTGGTGGTGGTAGCAGGACGCCTCGACCTTGTCGGCGCGCGTGATCCGGGCGAGGGCCGAGCCGCCGGTGAGGGTGACGGGGTGCCTGAGGTGCCGGTGCTCGTGCTCGGGGCCGCCCATGTCCTGGTGCAGGGTTCCTCCGAGAACGGTGTTGACCACTTGCAGACCGCGGCAGATCGCCAGGAGCGGCAGCCGCGCCGCCAGGGCCTGGCGCGCGACCTCGAGGTCGAAGGCGTCTTGTTCGTCGTCCACGTCGTAGACGGTCTCGTGCGCGTCCGCGGCTCCGTATCGGTGGGGAGCGATGTCACCGCCGCCCGGGAGCAGGACGCCGTCGAACCGGTCGAGGCGGGCGGCGACCTCGGCCGGGTCGCAGGTGCCGCCGGGCGCGTGCGGGTGGATGGTCACGGGCTCGCCGCCCGCCCGCCAGACCGCCTCGATCAGGGCGCGGGCATTGACCTCGGCGGCGTAGCGGAGGGCCGAGGTGGTGGCGGAGAAGCGGGCCGGAACGGCGATCAGGGGCCGGGGTGCGGACGTCACAGCTGGATCCAGGTGGTCTTCAGTTCGGTGTACTTCTCCAGGGCGTGCACGGACTTGTCGCGGCCGTTGCCCGACTGCTTCATGCCGCCGAAGGGGACGGTGAGATCGCCCTCCTCGTAGCAGTTGACCCAGACCGTTCCGGCCTTCAGGGCGCGGGAGACCTGGTGGGCGGTGGACAGGTCGGAGGTCCACAGGCCCGCGGCGAGGCCGTACTCGGTGGCGTTGGCCAGCCGTACCGCCTCGTCGAGGTCGTCGAAGGTGAGGACGGACAGGACGGGGCCGAAGATCTCCTCCCGGGCCAGTCGCATGCCGGGGTCCACGCGGTCGAAGACAGTGGGCTGGAGGAGGCTGCCGCCGGTGGCGGTCCGGGTGCGCTCGCCGCCGATGCGCAGTCGGGCGCCCTCCGCCTGGCCGGTGGCGATGTGGTCGAGGACGCGGTCCAGGTGGGCTGCTGAGACCAGGGCGCCCATCTCTGTTGCCGGGTCGAGCGGGTCACCGACCCGGAGTTCCCGCGCACGCCGGACGACGGCCTCGGTGACCTGCTCGGCTATGGAGGAGTGCACGAGGAGCCGCGAGGGCGCGGTGCACATCTCGCCCTGGTTGAAGAAGATGCCCCACGCGGCGGTGGCGGCGGCCTTGTCCAGGTCCGGGGCATCGGGGAGGACGATGTTCGGCGACTTGCCGCCCAGTTCCAGCCAGACGCGCTTGAGGTTGGAGTCCGCGGCGTAGCGCAGGAAGTGGCGGCCGACGGCGGTGGAGCCGGTGAACGCCAGGACGTCGACGTCGGGGTGGAGGCCGAGGGCCCGCCCGGCCACCGGTCCGTTGCCGTTGACCACGTTGAGCACGCCGGGCGGCAGTCCCGCCTCGGTCGCGACCGCGGCCAGCAGCAGGGCGGAGAGCGGTGAGTTCTCCGACGGCTTGAGCACGACCGTGCAGCCGGCCGCGAGTGCGGGGGCGACCTTCCAGCCGGCGAGCGTCAGCGGGAAGTTCCAGGGCACCACCGCCCCGACGACGCCTGCCGGCTCACGGGTGACCAGGGCGAGGGCGTCCGGTGGGGTGTGCGGGGACTCGTCGGTGAGCTTGTCGGCCAGCTGTCCGTACCAGCGGAAAGTGTTGATCACGGCGCGCAGTTCGATGTCGTGGGCATCCGTGATCGGCTTGCCCATCTCCAGGCTCACGGTCAGCGCCAGTTCCTCGCGCCGCTCTTCCAGGAGTTCGGCGATGCGTACGAGGACCCGGCCGCGGTCGGCGGGTGCCAGTCGCGGCCACGGCCCGCTGTCGAAGGCTCGGCGCGCCGCGGCCACGGCGGCGTCCACCTCGGCGGCACCGCCGTCGGCGACCTCGGCGAGCACATGGCCGTCCCGTGGCGAGACGACGGAGAAGCTGGAGCCGCCACCGGCTTCCTCGACGCCGTCGATGTGGTGGGCGCCGGGCAGCTCGACTGCTTCGGCTCGGCGGAGCCATTCGTCGTGGGTGACGGCGGGCATGCGGTCCTCCAGAACACGTTGATCATTTGATCTCAAACGAAATGGGTGTGACTGTGCCCGTACCGGCGCGCACACGGATACCGGGCGCGCGCCGGAGGCGGGAAAGGATCAGCCGCCCTGGGCCTCCGGAACCCGGCCGCGCCTGACGCGTTCGGTGATCACTCCGAGCGCCATCACCGCAGGTACCGACAGCACGAGCCACAGGGCCGTACGCGCCTCACCGCCGATGAGAGTGGTGAAGTTGTCCAGGATCAGCCAGATGGCACCTGCGAGGCCGAGCGCACCCAGCGTCGGCGCGATCAGGGTGTTCCACAGGCGGGTGTCCTGGCGTCCGCGGCGGAAGAAGACGACCACGGACACCGAGGTCAGCAGGTACAGCAGCATCATCGCCAGGACCGCGAGTCCGCTGAACCACGAGAACAGCGTCAGTACCGGGTCCTTGCCGGCCAGCGCGAAGGGCACGACGAGGGCCAGGGCGATGACGGTCTGGGCGCAGCCGGCGATCCACGGCGAGTGACGGGTGCTGACGGTACACAGGCGGCGCGGCAGCAGGCCGTCGCGGCTGAGCGAGAAAAGGTAGCGGTTGGCGGAGTTGTGGAAGGTGAGGATGCCCGCGAACAGGGACGTGGCGAGCAGGGCGGGCAGCACGTCGTTCACCCAGCCGCCGAACTGTGCGGCGATGGGGGCGAAGACGAAAGCGGAGGCGTCGCCGCTCTCCAGCGCCTTGCCCGCCGCCCCCGCGGCCTTGGAGGCACCGTAGGCGGAGATCAGCATCCAGGACGTCAGGGCGAAGAAGCCGGTGACCACCACCACCGACAGATAGGTGGCCCGTGGCACGGTCTTCTTCGGCTCCCGGGCCTCCTCGCCGTAGATCGCTGTCGCCTCGAAGCCGAACATGGAGGCGACGGCGAACATCACGGCGACACCGGGCGCTCCCTGCAGGGCCGCCGACGGGGAGAAGCTGTTGGCGACACCCAGTCCCTCGGGCCCGCCGCCCTTGAACAGGGTGACCAGCCCGAACAGCAGCAGAATGCTGAACTCCGCCAGGACGAACACGGCCAGCACCTTGGCGCCCATCTCGATCCCTGCGGCGCCGAGTGCCTGCACCACGGCCATCGTGACGAGCGTCCACGCCCACCACGGCACGTCCAGACCGGTGTGGTGGGCGACCAGGCCGCTCACGGTCGCTCCGTACAGGCCGTACATGGCGGCCTGGATGGTGCAGTACGCGAACAGGGCGACGCCCGCGCTGCCGGCACCCGCGGTCCGCCCGAGTCCCTTGCCGATGTAGGTGTAGAAGGCGCCCGCGTCGACGACGTGGCGGCCCATCGCGACGAAGCCGACCGAGAACAGCAGGACCACCGCTCCCGCCAGCACATAGGCCGCAGGGGTACCGGACCCGTTGCCGATCGCGACGGAGATCGGGGCCGCCCCGGCGATACCGGTCAGCGGGGCCTGAGCGGACAGGACGAAGAAGAGGATGCCCAGGACGCCCAGGGCATTGGGCTTGAGTGTGGATGCGTCCCGCACGGTCCGCTCTGCGGAGACCGTCTGACTGTCCACTCGGATCACCTGCCAGAAAAGGAGGGGAGGATCGTTTCAGGCCAAACGAGTTGCCTCATCGTGTGGCGTAACTATCCGTTTGGCAAGGGGTTCAGGGCCGGCAATCGGTCGGCGCCGCGAATTCTTACAGCGCCGTGACCTGGCGACCCGGTGGGCGTTCGATCCCCGTGTGGGTCAGGCGATCCCCGTCTGGGTCAGTCGCCGTCCGCACCCTCGGCGAGCCCCTGCAGCAGGGTCCGCAGCTCCGCGAGGGCCTCTTCCGTGACCTCCCGCTCCCCGAACACGAGCTGGTGCAGCACCAGGCCCTCGAGTGCCGCGAAGACCAGCCGGTACAGGCCCCGGTCGACCGGCCGGGGCAGCATCCGGGACAGCTCCCGCTGCGTGGCGTCGAAGTACTCCTCGTACAGGGCGCGCAGGTGCGGCAGCAGCTCCGGCCTGCGGCGCGCCTCCAGGAGCAGTTCGTACTGGAAAGCCTGGAGGTCCGGACAGGACTCGACCATGTCCGCCAAGCCCGCGGAGAAGTCCGAGACCTTGCCCGTTCCGGTGTCGAGCGCGCTGCTGCTGAGCGAGGACCTGATGGCGTGCGAGACGGCCTCCTCGATCAGCGCGTCCCGTGAGCCGAAGTGATGCACCACGAGCCCGTGGGTGACCCCGGCCTCCTCCGCCACGGCCCGGTAGGTGAGCTTGCGCAGCCCGCCCCGGGCCACCACGCGCACGGCGGCGTCGAGCAGGGCCACGCGCCCGGCCCCGTAGTTCTTCACGCGCTTGCGGGGGCGGCGCTCACCGGCGGACTCGACGGGCTCACTCATGGCCCCGACCCTACCGACGCCGCTCCGCTCAGCGCTTCGGCGGCCTGATACCACGGAACTCCCAGTCGCCGCCGAGGGCGGTGGACAGCACCTCCTCGGACTCGGTCGGCTGGGCGCCGACGTCGGTGCGGATCGCGGTCGGCCCGGTGACGATGTGGTTGGTGAGCTTGCCGAGGCCCTCGACCTCCACCTCCACGACATCGCCGGGCTGCACCGGGCGCGAGTTGGCGGGCGTGCCGGACAGCAGCACGTCACCGGGGTACAAGGTGATGGTGCGGGCGATGTCGGCGACGAGGTAGTGCATGTCCCACTTCATCTCGTCCGTCGAGCCGTCCTGGACGACCTCGCCGTTGACGTAGGTCCGCAGGCGCTTGCCGTGGAAGTCCCAGTCGGTGACGAGGCCGGGACCGAGCGGGCAGAGGGTGTCGGAGCCCTTGACGCGGAGCATGGATCCTGCGTCGGTGTCGCGGAAGTCGTGCAGGCCGTAGTCGTTGGCGACCGTGTAGCCCGCGATGTACTCCCCCGCCTCCGCGGGCGAGATGTTGCGGGCGGTCCTCCGGATGACGATGGCCACCTCGCCCTCGTAGTTGAGCCACTTGCAGCCCTCGGGCCGGACGATCGCTCCCTTGTGGGAGTTGAGGGACGAGGTCGGCTTGTGGAAGTACGTGGGGGTGTCGGGCAGGGCGATCTGGAACTCGTCGACGCGGCTGCGGTGGTTGAGGTGGACGGCGATCACCTTGGAGGGGACGACCGGGGGCAGGTGCCGGGCGTCCTCGATCTTGACACGGCGGCCGTCTCCGGCGACGAGTTCGTCGCCGTCCCGAACGGTCTCGACGACGGCGCCGTCGAGGAGGATGCGGCGGTACTCGGGCATGGCGGGTTGCCTTTCTGCGGGCGTCCTAGACGCGGCTGTGCGGGTGGCGAGGGGCGGAAGGCGCGGAGGACGCGGTCAGGCCGGTGCCGGTCCAGCCGTCGGCCGGGCGGTCGAACCAGAGGTGGACCTGGCCGGTGCCGACGGAGTTCTCGTACTCGCCGTACTGGCGGGCCTTGGCCGTGCAGGCCTGCTCGCCGAGGGCGCCCGCCATCATCAGATAGTGGAAGAACTTCGCCTCGGGCTTGTACTTCCAGAACTCGTCCATGCGATCGAGGACCTTGTCGTGGCGGCCCTCCTTGAACCAGGCGATGCGCTCATAGTCGGCCTCGCGCGCCTCGGGGGTGCGGATGTGCACCGGGTCGCTGGCCTCGTGGTCGCGCAGTTCGCGCAGCGGCCAGAAGGTGTGCGACAGCGCGCCCGAGGCGATCAGCAGCACGCGGCGGCCAGGGGTGGCGGCGATGCCGTCGGCGAGGGCGCGGCCGAGGCGGAGGTGGTCCTCCATGTCGCCGGTCTGGCAGACGCCGATGGTCACCCACCGCTTGTCGGGCAGGCCCTCGCCGAGGAACTTCCACAGGTTGATGGTGGCGTAGTAGATCGGCAGGTACTCGTCGTCGATCGCGGTGATCCAGGTGCCGTGCTTGTCGGCGAACGAGGCAAGGTTGTGGGCCAGTTCGGGGTCGCCGGGGAAGTCGTAGGGCATACGGCACATGCCGCGCGGCAGTTCCTCGGAGGTGAACAGGCCCGCGCGCCGCTGCTGGGCGGTGACGACGAACTCGACGGTGGTCGCCCAGTGGGAGTCCAGGACGACGACGGTGTCGTAGTCGTCGCGTTCGAAGACGTCCTTGCGGAGCTGCTGCAGGCCGGTGACGAGGGTGATCTCCTTGCCCTCGTTGAGCTCCAGCCGGTCGGCCTCCGGGAGCACGATGGTGGGGACGTGGGCGAGGAGGCCCGCCCCGACGATCTTACCCATGGTTGTTCCATCCGTTCGGGGCGGTCACGGTGTTCTTGACGTCGCAGTAGAAGTCGAAGCTCCAGGTGCCGCCCTCGCGGCCGACGCCGGAGAGTCGGGAGCCGCCGAAGGGGGCTTGCAGGTCTCGTACGAAGAAGCAGTTGACCCAGACGGTGCCCGCGACGAGCTGGGAGGTCACGCGGTCGGCACGCTCGGGGTCGCCGGTGGCGACGGTGGCGGCGAGGCCGAAGCGGGTGTCGTTGGCGAGGCGCACCGCCTCGTCCTCGTCAGCGAACGTCTGCAGGGTGAGGACCGGTCCGAAGACCTCCTCCTGGACGATCTCGGAGTCCTGGGCGACGTCGGTGAGCAGGGTCGGGGCGTAGTACTGGCCGTCCTTGCAGTGACCGCCGATGACCGCACGGGCCCCGGCGGCGATCGCCCGCTGCACGAAGCCGTCGATCTTCTCCAGCTGACGGGGGTGGATGTTGGGGCCGATGTCGGTCGCCTCGTCGCGCGGGTCGCCCTGCTTCAAGGCGGTGGCCTTCTCGACGAAGCGGCGCGTGAACTCCTCGGTGATCGACTCCTCAACCAGCAGCCGGGTGCCCGCCAGGCACACCTGCCCGGCGTTGTCGTACTGCTCGACGGCGAGATCGACGGCGAGATCGAGGTCGGCGTCGGCGAACACCAACAGCGGTGATTTCCCGCCCAGTTCGAGGCTGAGCGGAGTGAGATTCGACGCGGCCGAGGCGGCGATCCGCTTGGCCGTCGGCACCGAGCCGGTGAAGCTGATCCGGCGTACGTCCGGGTGCGAGGTGAGCGCGTCGCCGATCTCCGAGCCGTACCCCTGGACGACGTTCAGCACCCCGGCCGGGAGTCCGGCCTCGGCGGCGATGTCGGCGAGCAGCGAGGCGGTCAGCGGGGACCACTCGGCGGGCTTGAGGATCACGGTGTTGCCGGCGGCGAGCGCGGGCGCCACCTTCCAGGTGGCCAGCATCAGGGGCGCGTTCCAGGGCGTGATCAGCACGCACGGGCCGGCCGGGTCCCACGAGACGTGGTTGGTGTGGCCGCGTGTCTGGAAGTCCTCGTGATCCAGCGTGCGCAGCCAGTCGGCGAAGAAGCGGAAGTTGTGGGCGACGCGGGGCATCACGCCGCGCCGGTGCGAGCGCAGCAGGGCGCCGTTGTCGTTGGTCTCGACGATGGCCAGCTCTTCGAGGCGCTTTTCGACGCCGTCGGCGATGGCGTGCAGGATGCGGGCGCGTTCGGCGCGGGGCGTGGCGGCCCAGCCGGGGAACGCGGCCTTGGCGGCGGCCACGGCGGCCGCGGCCTCCGTCGGCGTGCCGCGGGAGATCTCGCCGAGCGTGCTGCCGTCGATGGGCGAGACGTCGGTGAAAGTCTCGGCGGAGGCGACGCGCTCGCCGCCGATCCGGTGCCGGGTGTCGACGGCGACCCCGGCCACGGTGATGGTGTGCTCGGTCATGTCCGGACTCCAAGTGGTCTCGTACGGAGAGGGTTATGCGGCACCGGAGGTGCCGGACTCCAGCAGCCGCCCGCCGTCCCACTCGACACCGACCTGCCGGTAGTAGGCGGCGATCGGCTCGCGGATCTCCAGGCGGGCCAGCTCCTCGGTGGGCGCCTCGAACAGCTCCAGCTCGGCGTCGCCGACCCAGGGCTGCCCGCCCTCGAAGGAAGCGGCACCCGACTCGATCAGCTCGTCCAGCGCGAGCCCCTTGCCCTTCTCGATCGACGGCAGCCAGCGGTGGTGGGCCATCGGGTGGCCGTTGACGAAGCCGTTGGTCTCGGAGGGTTCGCGCAGGGTGACCACGGCCTGGGCCAGACGCCGGTCGGCGGCGGCAAGCGTGGCGCCGAAGCGCGCACCCCCCTCGATCCGCGGAGCCGGCCCGTAGGGGTGGGGGCGGGTCTGGTGGATGGAGCCGAGCTTCTTCGGGTAGCCCTGGTGCAGCCCCCGGGCGATCGCGAAGTCCTTGTCGACCCAGATGTACACGCAGCGCGAGTACGTCTGCCCCTTGTACTTGCAGCGGACGACCGCGAATGCCTCCTTGTACTGGGAGAGCACCGGGTCCAGCAGCTCATCCCCCGAGGTGGAGCAGGACTGCCAGTCGGCCCAGATCAGGGCGACCGCACCCGGGTCCTCGTCGGCCAACTCCAGTGGCTCGGGCAGCAGTTCACGTACGCGGGCGGGGTCGGTGCGGTACTCGACGGTGAGCAGATCGCCGGAGTAGCGCCACGGCGGAGAGGGGATCAGCGACGAGGCGCCCGTCGCCGTCTTGGGGTGGAAGTATCCACGGAGTCCACGGTCGGTGGTCATGGTCAGGGGTTCCTTAGGCAGTGAGGGCGGGCTGCTTCAGCAGTTCGGCGCGGTAGCGGGCGGCTGCGGCTGCGGCTGCCTGTCCGCCCAGGGCGACGACGCCGACCAGGCGACCGCCTTGGTGGTAGCCGGCGAGGACGTCCCCGTCGAGGTCGCCGTCGAGGACGCGCACGTCGTCCTTGCCGAGGACGGGCGCACCGAAGGACTGGAGCCGGAAGTCGTGCTGGTCGCTCCAGAAGGTGGGCAGCGGCGCGAACGGGGCCGGCGCGATGTCCGCACCGGCGAGATGCGCGGCCAGCACCTTGGCGGCGTGCTTGGCGGTGTCGGTGGGAATGGACCAGTGCTCGACTCGGCGGGGCACGCCGTCGTAGCGGGCGTTGGGGAAACGGGCGACGTCGCCGACGGCGACCACGGCGGGGCGGCCGCCGACACGCAGGTGCTCGTCCGTCAGCACACCGTCGGCCAGGTCGAGGCCGTTGCCCTCGAGCCACTCGGTGTTGGCGACGGATCCGACGGATTCCACGACCACGTCGGCCGGGAGGACCCTGCCGTCGCCGAGTACGACGCCGGTGACGCGGTCGTCGCCCTCGAAACCGGCGACACCGGTGCCGAGTGCAAAGCGCACCCCGCGCTCCTTGTGCCGCTTCAGCAGTGCGCGGGCCAGCAGTTCGCCGAGCGGCCCCATCATGGGGAGGGGCAGCGGGTCGACGACGGTGACCTCGGCGGCGCCCAGGGCGACGGCGGTGGCTGCGACCTCGCAGCCGATGAAGCCGGCTCCTACCACGACCACGCGCGCACCCGGACGGGTCAGGGCCTCGCGCAATCCCTGGGCGTCGGCCAGCGTACGGACGGTGTGCCGCCCGTCGACGGGACCGGGGCAACGGAGCCGCCCGGGCCGCATGCCCGTGGCGACGACCAGCCCGGCGTAGGGCAGGACCTCTCCGCCATGGAGCTCGACGATCCGCCGCGCGAGGTCAGCGGCTACCACCTTCGCGCCCAGACGCCATTCCACGTCGGAGACGCTCGCGCGGGGCCGGAAGGCCAGCGACTCGAAGGGCGCCTTGCCGGCGAGTACCTCCTTGGACAGCGGAGGCCGGTTGTAGGGCATGTGGGGTTCGTCCCCGACGAGCGTGATCGGCCCGTCCCAGCCGGCGGCGCGCAGCTGCTCGGCGGCGCGCAGGCCGGCCATGGAGGCACCGGCCACGACGATGGGTGCGCCCACGGCTCAGTCCTCGATCCGGATGGCCTGCAGCGGGCAGACGTCGGCGGCCTCTTCGACGTCGTCGCGCAGCGCGTCGTCGGGGTCGCTGACGTAGGCCAGGCGTCCGGCCTCGTCGAAGCTGAAGACGTCGGGTGCGGCGAAGACGCACTGGCCGTGGTCCTGGCACTTGTTCATGTCGACGACGACCTTCATGGCCGGTCCTCCTGTGCTGAGGGCGTCGGGGCAGGGAGAGGCAGAGAAGAAAGAGGGGCCCGGCCCGGATGCGACCGGGCCCCGGCCACAGAGGTGCGGCGGACACCGCACCCCCTACTCGTTTGGCTTCAAACAACATAGGAAGTGGCCGGACCCTGGTCAATAGCTATCCGCATGGATAAATTTTTCGGGCCAACCCCTTGCCGGGAGGTGGCGGGCTCCATACCGTTTGGCATCAAACAATGAGTGCGGCTCCTGCTCCTTCCCTTGCAGTACGCAGTCCGACGCCGCCCCTCCGCCCCTTCCCCCAGGGCCCTCGAGGCCTGGGAGGCGCCCCAACTTCCCCTAGAGGAGACATCGGTGAGCGCATCCGACCCCCAACCCGTCCGCCGGCACATGGACCGGCTCGCCGCCGAGGGCATCGACGTGGTGCGGGTGACCTATCCCGACCTCATCGGCACCGACCGCGCCCGCGACGTACTGCTGGATCACCTGCCCTCGGCCTGCGACCACGGTCTGGCCTTCTGCCGCGCCGTGTACCACACCAGCCCCCAGGGCGACGTGGTCCCGGTCCCCGGTGGCCTCGACGCGGGCCTGCCTGACATCTGCGTACGCCCCGACCTGGACACACTTGTCCCGCTCCCGTGGGAGCCCGGCGTCGCCGCCTGCCTGGGCGACGTCACCGACCCGGCCACCGGCCTGCCCGCCCCCGAGTCACCCCGGGACCTGCTGCGCGCGGTCCTGGACCGATGTACCGAACACGGACTGCGCCCGGTGGTCGGCCCGGAACTGGAGTACTTCCTGTGCGAACCGGATCCCGCGGGTGGCTGGCGCCGCTACAGCGAGGCATCCGGAGTCGTCTACACCGCTGGCCTGCGCGCCGATCCCGACAACCACGTGCTGCGGATGCTGCGCCTCCTGCGCGACCTGAACGTCGGTGTGATCAGCGGGAACCACGAGTTCGACGGCGGGCAGTTCGAGATCAATCTGACCCACTCCGACGCGATGGACGCCGCAGACCGTGCCTTCCGCTTCAAGTCGGCGATCAAGGAACTGGCCCGCAAGGAGGGCCGGCTGGCCACCTTCATGGCCAAACCGTTCAACGACGCCGGGGGCTCCGGCTTCCACCTGCACTTGTCGTGCGACAACGACGAGGGACACAACGTCTTCGACGACCCGTCGGCGCCCCACGGCCTGTCCGCCACCGCACGCCACGCCGCCGCCGGCATCCTCGCCCACGCCCCGGCCTTGGCCGCCTTGGCCAACCCGACGGTCAACTCCTACAAACGCTTCGGGCCCGACACGCTCGCCCCCTGGCTGATCGACTGGGGCCTGGACAACCGCAGCGCCATGGTCCGCATCCCGCCCGAGCGCGGCTCCGGCGCCCGCCTCGAGCTGCGCCTGGGCGACGCCGGCGCCAACCCGTACCTGCTGATCGCCGGCACCGTCGCCGCCGCGCTGCTGGGCGTCCAGGCCGGCGAGGAGCCGCCCGCGCCGCTCGAGGGATACGGCTACGACACTGCCAAGTCCGCGACGCTGCCCACCAGCCTGTCTGCCGCCCTCGACGCCCTGGAGGCGGACACCGCCCTCGCCGACGTCCTGGGCAAGGACTTCACCACCTCCTACCTCGCCTACAAGCGCGACGAGGTCGCGCGCTTCCAACGGCACGTCACCGACTGGGAGTTCACCGAGTACGCCTACCACCTGTGACGCAAGGAGCCGCCACATCATGACCACGACCGCCCAGTCCGTGACCGACACCCAGTCCGTGGCCGACACCCAGTCCGTGACCGAGGCCGTGCTCGAGCCGCTGCCCCTGGCCGACGTCGACCTCGCCGACCTCGACAACTTCACCGACGGCATCACGCCCTGGCGGATGTTCCACACCCTCCGCCACGAGGACCCTGTCCACTGGCAGCCCGAGGAGGCGCCCAACTCCGGCTTCTGGGCCGTGACCCGGCACGCCGACATCGCCCGTGTCGACCGCGACGCGGAGACCTTCACGTCCACGAAGTTCGTCAACCTCGAAGAGGTCGACGACGACCAGATCAAGAAGCGCGCCTCCATCCTGGAGCTCGACGGCGTCCGCCACCGCGCGATGCGCAGCCTGCTGCAGCGCCAGTTCGGCGCGAGCGTCATCAACAGCTACACCGACTTCCTGCGCGGCCTGACCGCGACCACGCTGGACGCGGCGCTGGCCAAGGGCACCTTCGACTTCGTCAAGGAGGTCTCCGCCGACTTCCCCATCAACGTCCTCGCCCGCCTCCTCGACGTGCCGCCGGAGGACAACCAGCAGCTCATCGACTGGGGCAACCGCATCATCGGCAACACCGACCCCGACTACGCGGACGTACTCCTGCACAGCGAGGAGAGCGAGAAGTACCGCGACCTGCCGTTCCGCTCCCCCGCCTCGCTGGAGGTCTTCGCCTACGGCAGGGAGCTGGCGCGGCAGCGGCGCGGCGGGAACGGCACCGACCTGATCTCCAGGCTCGTCAACGAGACACCGCGCGACGGAGTACCGCTCTCGCAGCAGGACTTCGACAACTACTTCCTGCTCCTGGTCGTCGCCGGAAACGAGACCACCCGGCACACCATCACGCACTCGATGCTCGCCCTGCTGCAGCACCCCGAGCAGCTGGCCCGCCTCCAGGAGGACCCCTCCCTCATCCCGGTCGCGGTGGAGGAGTTCCTGCGCTGGGCCTCACCCGTCTACCACTTCCGCCGGACCGCGACCCGCGACGTCGAACTCGGCGGCAAGCGGATCAAGGAGGGCGACAAGGTCGTTATGTGGTTCGCCTCCGGCAACCGCGACGAGGAGGTGTTCGGCAACCCCTACGACTTCGACGTCGCCCGGCAGAACAACGACCACGTCACGTTCGGCAAGGGCAGCCCGCACCTGTGCCTGGGCAATCTGCTCGCCCGCACCGAGATCCGGATCATGTTCGAGGAGCTCATCCCGCGTCTGGCGGACATCCGCCTCGCCGGCGACGTCCCCCGCGTCCGCTCCAACTTCGTGAACGGCATCAAGAAGCTGCCGGTCGAGGTGACCCTCGCCTGACCGCCCGTCCGGCGGTCGGCCGCACCCCACGGTCTCGGGGCGTGACCGACCGCCGTTGCCGTGTGTGCCCGTGCCCTACGGCCAGCGCGAGGATTCGCTGCAAGACGCGGACAGTCACGCCGCAAGCGGCAGCGGTAGGGAAATATGTCGCCCTCCGGGGGTAGCCGACCGTACAGTCGCCCCCATGAAGCTGCTCTCCGTGAATGTCGGCAGGCCCCGCCCCAACCCATGGAAGGGCCTCAGCGCGACGGGCATAGACAAGCGGCCCGTCGATGGCCCGGTCGCTGTGATCGCCCCCGGCGCCAAGGGCACCGGTACGGTCGGTCTCGTCGGCGACCGGGTCTACGACGTGAAGCACCACGGCGGCTCCGACCAGGCCGTATACGCCTATGCCCGCGAGGATCTCACTAGGTGGGAGGCCGAGTTGGGCAGGCCGCTCACGAACGGCGTCTTCGGAGAGAACCTCACGACCGTCGACCTCGACGTCAACGGCGCCCTGATCGGCGAGCGCTGGCGCATCGGGCCAGATGTCGTCCTGGAGGTGTCGTGCCCGCGGATCCCGTGCGCGACGTTCCAGGGCTGGCTGGAGCGTGACGGTTGGATCAAGCTGTTCACTCAGGCCGCGCTGCCGGGCGCGTATCTGCGTGTGATCGAGCCGGGGCAGATCCGCGCCGCCGATCCGGTGGAGATCGTGCGCCGACCCGACCATGACGTGACCGTCGCGCTCGTCTTCCGTGCGATCACACGTGAGCCGGAACTGCTGCCGCGGCTACTGGTCGCCGACGCACTGCCGGAGGAGATCAAGGAACGGGCCCGCAGGCGTACCACCGCGTAGACGATCGATTTGGGCGCACCCCGGCCCTCAACCGGCGTGCACCCGCTCCACGAAGTACTCGACGTCTTCAGCGGAAGGCCGCAACACGCCGTCCCGCACGGCGAGCGCGGTGGCCTCCGCACGCGAGGCGCATCCGGTCTTGCGCAGCAGGTGCTCGATGTGACTGTGCACCGTCCGCGGCGACAGGAACAGAGCCTGCGCGATGGCCTGGTTGGTCTGGCCCCTCGCGGCCCGCGTCAGCACTTCCAGCTCGCGTGGGCTCAGACCGTACGGCAGCTCGGCGGGCGCCTCGTGCACCAGAACCGCCTTCCGCGCGATCGCCGACCCCACCGTGCACCGGCGCAGTACCACCCGGCGCCAACCGCTCCCGACCGGCCACAGGACCCGCAGCCGGATGCCGCCCACATCTGTGAACGCCCCGACGAGGCGGCGGAAGCCGTCGTCTTCCAACACCTCGGCGGGTGCTCGGCCCGGCAGATCGATGACGCCGTCGGCAGTGACGAGGTTGGCCCCCGCCTCCGTCGGCAGTTCGTGGAGGTCGTTGGTACGGGCTGTCGGGTCGGCGAGGGCGCCCAGTGCCGGGAGGATCGAGGCGAGCAGTCGCCGCGCCTCCGTGTCGTAGGCGTCCGGCCCTTGAGTGGACAGGTGGATCAGGCCGACGAGGCGCCCCTCGTGGCGCAGCGCCCCCGTCATCCCATCACGGAAACCGGCCGGCCGGACCCGCTCGGCGTAGAACCAGCCGTGCCGGAAGCGCGGCCCGGGATCGTCGGCGTCCTCGGAGATGGACTTCGGCAGTGTCTGCCGTACGACGTTGCCGTACCACGGGGTCGAGACGAATTCGGCGGCCAGCGCCTGAGAGGTCTCGGCGGGGTAGCCGATGCCCGCGATCTGCGTGTGGGTTCCGGTGATGGGATCGATCCCGAGCAGGGTCACGGCGTCGAAGGGCAGGGCCCGGCCGAGCTCGTGCAGCGCCTGGGCGCAGGCCGTGGCGGTGTCGCGTTCGCGGGTGAGCATGCCGATGCGGGTTGCGGCCGCGATCTGGCGATGGCTGAGCATACGAGCCTCCCGGGCCCGGTTCCGCACAGATTGTTTGGGCCCTAACGATAGGCGGTTCCCGAAGCACCGCACAATGCCGTTCACCGTTCCGTAACGGGGGATTCCTCCTGCTCGGCGCTGGTGGCTCGCACAGTCGGTATTTGTACGGATGGCAGGGCGCGACGCCCGGGTCTTTCCTGTTCGGCACAGCCGGACGCCCGCCGTACCGGGCCACATCCTCTGGGAGAGCCCCGCCATGACCAGATTCCCCTACTCCGCCCTATCTGCCTCACGCCGGCAGTTCCTCACCTGGTCCGGCGGCGCCGTCGCGGTCGGCGCGCTGGCCACCGCGGGCTGCTCGGCGCCCGGCGACGGCGCCGGCTCGGCGAAGGCCGCGGACGCGGCCGCCGGCTCGTCATCGGGGTCGAAGCCTCTCACCAGGATCGGCCTGGACTACCCTTTCACCCAACTCCCGCTCTACTCGACCCTGGTGAAGCTCTCCACCGCCGCCGCGAAGAAGCACGGCGTCTCCCTGCTGACCACGAGCGACGCGGGCAACGCCGACACACAGGCCACCAACCTCAATACCTGGGTCTCCCAGAAGGTCCCGGCCATCGTGTCGTTCCCGATGGTCTTCGAGGCCACGGAGTCCATCGCCAAGGCGGCACTGGACGCGGGCCTGATCTGGGTGACGTACGGCGGCTCGCTGGAGCATCAGAGCGCGGACATCCAGTTCAGCTTCCTCAAGGGCGGCACGCTGCTCGGGGAGGCCGCGGCGAAGTGGGCCAACGAGCACCTCGGCGGCAAGGGCAAGGTCGCCTTCCTCACCGACAGTACGATCCAGCTGGGACGCGAGCGCACCAAGGGCATGATCGACGCGTTCACCGAGCACGCACCCGGAGTCGACGTGGTCGCCCGGGAGCAGGCCATCGACCCGGACACCGGGCTGTCGAAGTCCCGTGCCGTCCTCGCCAAGCACCCCGACCTGAACATCATTCTCGGGGTCACGGACGCCGCGGCGTACGGCGGTTTCAAAGCGCTCCAGCAGGCGGGCCGGGCGAAGGGCGACGCCAAGACCTTCGTCGGCGGCCAGGACGGCTCCGCCCCCTCCCTCCTCGCCATCAAGCAGGGCACGTTCTACCGCGCCTCGGCCGCCCTGGCACCGAAGGACATCGCCTCCGCCATCGTCGACGTACCGCTCGCGGTCGCCGCCGGGAAGGCGAACCCCGGCGCCGAGGTGCCGATCACGCTCGTCCAGCACGGCGACACCGTGAGGATCGACGCGCTGCTCGCCCAGAACGCCTAGGCACTCACCATGTCGGAACCCAATCTCCGTATCCGCGGACTGAGCAAGTCCTTCGGCGGCGTCAGGGCGCTGGACGGCGTGGACCTCACCGTCCCCGCAGGCCAGGTGCACGCCCTCCTCGGGCACAACGGCGCAGGCAAGTCCACCCTGATCAAGTGCCTCGGCGGGGCCTTCCCGCCGGACGCGGGCACGATCGAGGTGGGCGGGGCCCGCTACACGCAGCTGAGCCCGCGCGAGTCGATCGCCGCAGGCGTGGCGATCATCTTCCAGACACTCAGCGTCGTCGACTCACTGACGGTGGCCGAGAACATCTTCCTCGGCCAGGAGTGGACCAAGTACGGCCGCATCGACCGGCGCGCGCAGGAAGAGGTCGCGGCCGGACTGCTCCAGCGGGTCGCGGCGAGCTGCTCGCCGCGCGACCGGGTGGGCGAACTGCCCATGGGACAGCGGCAGTTGGTGGAGATCGCCAAGGCGCTCAGCCGCAGCGCCTCGGTGCTGGTCCTGGACGAGCCGACCGCCGCCTTGTCCGGAGCCGAGAGCGGCGCCCTGGCCGAGCGGGTGGAGGATCTGCGCGCCCAGGGGCTGGCCATCGTGTACGTCACACATCTGCTGGCCGAGGTGGAGCGGCTCGCAGACGCCGTCACGGTGCTGCGCGACGGGCGCGTGACCCATCACTCGCCGGTGTCGGGGCAGACGCGGCGCGAGCTGGTCGATGCCATCGTCGGCCGGCCGGATCCGCTCCCGCCGATCACGGCAGTGGGTGGGACGGGCGATGAACCGAGGACAGCCACCGAACGCGGGATCGCCCTCGGCAGCTCGCACGACAGAGCCCACGGTGTCCCGCCTGCCGCGCGTCTCACGGTGGACGGGCTGTGCGGCCCCGGGTTCGGACCCGTCGACGTCCGTGTCGCCGAAGGCGAGATCGTCGGACTGTACGGGCTCATCGGCTCCGGCCGTACGCGCATCCTGGAGACCCTCTTCGGCAGGCGCCGCGCCTCGGGCGGAACCGTGCGCGTCCGAGACCGGGCCATCGTTGCCGCCCGGCCGGCCGACGCGCTGGCCGCGGGGTTCGCCCTCGTACCGGCGGACCGGCGCAGGCAGGGGCTGTTCCCGGGCTTGAGTGCCCACGACAACGCGCTGCTGCCGACCGTCCGTCCGCTGGCCAGGGCGGGCGTGCGGGCGCTGGGCGCCGAGCGGCGGATCTTCGGCGCACTGTCCGACGCCGTCGGGTTGCGCCCCGCCCGGCCGCGCCTGCCGGCGGCCGCCTTCTCCGGCGGGAACCAGCAGAAGCTCGTCCTGGGCCGGTGGATCAACGAGGCGCGCAGCGTCGACGTCCTGCTGCTCGACGAGCCCACGCAGGGCGTCGACGTGGGCGCCCGGCAGGAGATCTACCAGGTCGTCTCCACACTCGCCGCCCAGCAGGGAACGGCCGTGCTGTTCGCCTCCAGCGACCCCGAAGAGGTCGTCGCGCTCGCCCACCGCTGCCTGATCATCTCCGCCGGCCGGATCGTCGGCGAGCTGAGCGGCGCCGAACTCACCGAAGCCGCCCTCCTGTCGGCCGTCCACGACGCCGACGCGGCCCCGAAGACGACTCCCTCCGAAGGAGCAGCATGACCACCGCCACCACCACCCCCGCCGACCACCTGTCGCCGGGCCTACGCGCGGCAGGAAGCGGACTGAACACCATGCGGCGGCATCCGCTGCTCCTCGTCCTCGCCCTGATGGTGCTGGTCTTCCAGCTGACGACCGGCAGCTTCCTCGACGCGGGCAACCTGCGCGGGATCGCCACCGACGCGGCCACCCTCGCCATCGTGGCCGTACCGCTGGCTCTGCTGGTCGTCAGCGGCTACCTCGACCTGTCGGTCGGCTCCACCCTCGCCCTGGGCGGGCTGGTGGCCGGCTGGCTCGCCGGGCAGCAGCACCAGTCGCCGGTCGTCGCCGTGCTCGGCGCGCTGGCCGCGGGCGCCGCGGTGGGCGCGGTGAACGGCATCCTGTGCTGCCACCTGGGGCTGTCCGCCTTCATCGTGACGCTGGCCATGCTGGCCGCGGTGCGCGGACTGGCGCAGCAGCTCTTCCCGTTGCCCTTGAGCAGCTTCGGCTCGGGGTTCGCCTGGCTCGGCGGGGCGCGCATCGCCGGGATCGACGCACCAGTCGTCATCGCCGCGCTGGTGCTCGTGGCGGGCGCTCTGTTCCTGGCGTTCACCCCCGCCGGGCGGCACGTCTTCGCCATCGGCGTCAACCGGGAGGCCGCCTACCTCTCCGGCATCAACATCCGCCGGGCGCCGTTCGCGCTGTTCGTCGTCACGGGAGTCGCGGCGGCCCTGGCCGGAGCCATCAAGGCGTCGGTGCTGGACAGCGTGGTCGCCGGGACCTCGGGGGCCGGGTTCGAACTGACCGTGCTCACCGCGGTGCTGCTGGGCGGGGTCGCGCTCACCGGTGGCTCCGGCTCGGTCTTCGGCGTACTGCTCGGCGTGCTCTTTCTCGGCTGTCTGCAGAACGGTCTGACGCTGCTGAACGTACCGACGTTCTGGCAGCAGATGGCCCAGGGAGTCGCCCTGGTGGCGGGCGCCGCCCTCGCCTCCTTCGGTCCGCGGCTGACGCGGTGACCACATCCCCCTGTCTGAGAGAAAGGCTTCACGTGAGCGACAGCGCCCCCTCCCTCCTCCTGACCGGCGGTCAGGTACTGACCATGGACGCCGACTTCTCGGTGGTCGAAGGCGTGGCCGTGCGCGGCCGCGACATCGTCGCCACCGGCAGCGACGCCGACATGCGCGGCCTGGCCGGGCCCGCAACGAGGGTCGTCGAACTCGGCGGCCGGACAGTCCTTCCCGGCATCAACGACTCCCACCTGCACGGGGCCGCTTACGGCATGACGAAGCCGCCCTTCGCCATCGACGTCGGCCACCCAGCGGTGGCGTCGATCGCCGACATCGCCGCCGCCGTGGACCTGGCGGTGCGTGCGTCCCGGCCCGGCGAGTGGGTCACCGGGCTGGGCTGGGACCCCGGCTACCTGGCGGAGTGCCTGGCGGACCCGCGGCGCTTGCCGCACCGCCGGGACCTGGACGCGGTCGCCCCTGACCACCCGGTATGCCTGACCGACTTCTCCTCGCACATGGTGTGGGCGAACAGTGCCGCACTGCGCCGGTGCGGCATCGACGCGGCAAGCGTGCCACCGCCGGGCGGCGTCATCGACCTCGATCCGGACGGCGAACCCACCGGCATCCTGCGCGAGGCCGCCCAGCGCCTGGTCCAGGCCGCCCTGCCATCGCGCACCGTCGCCCAGCGCCGCCACGCCATCCAGAACGTGATCCGCGAGCTCCACACCCGCGGCATCACCAGCTACACCGAGCCCGGCCTCGGCCCGGGCGGCACCGGAACCCTGTTCGGCGGGCTGAGCACCGACAACTGGACCGCCTACGCAGACCTCGCGGCCACCGGCGGCCTCCAGGCCCGGGTCAGCGTCCTGCTGCTGCCCGCACCCATGGGCGGCTCCGCCGACGACGTACGCAAGGGACTGGCCGAACTGCGGCGCCCGGACTCCGCGGACCCGCGCCTGCTGCACGCCATCGGCGTCAAGATCTTCGCCGACGGGGTGCCGCCGAACCGTACGGCGTGGATGAAGGAGCCGTACGCCGACGGCGGCCACGGCGCGCTGTGCGTGCACGGCGATACCCCGGCGCTCCAGGTCGACGAACTCCGCGAGATGATCCGTGTTGCCCACGAAGCGGGTTTCCAACTGGGCGTGCACGTCACCGGAGACCGCGCCATCGACACGGTCGTGGACGCCTTCGTCGCGGCGGACGCGGCCGCGCCGCGCCCGCACGCCCGGCACTACGTCATCCACGGCGACTTCATCGGTGCCGGCAGCCTCGCGAAACTGGCAGCGCACGGCTACGGCGTCAACATGAACCCCGCCATCAAGTGGACCATCTCCGACCTGATGGACGAGGTCGTCGGGCCCGCGCGCTCCGCGTACCAGTGGCCCGTACGCTCCGCGTTCGAGGCCGGGATCCCGGTCTGTGCCAGCTCCGACGCACCGATCACGGAGCCCGACTGGCGGCAGGGGGTCGCCGCGATGATGTTGCGCGAGTCGAAGGCGAGCGGCCGGCGCAGCGGCCCCGAGCAGTGCGTGGGCCTCGCCGAGGCCCTGCGCGCGTACACGATCAATCCGGCACGCCAGGACTTCGCGGAGGACTGGAAGGGATCCATCGAGGTCGGCAAGGTCGCGGACCTGTGCGTCCTGGACCGCCCGCTGCTGGGCCTGGACCCGCACGGGATCACGGACATCGCGGTGGACCTGACGGTGTTCGACGGGCAGGTCGTCCACGAGCGCTGAGCCACTCGCGAGGCCCGCCGACGACGGGGAGTAGCATGTCATCAAGCGATGACATCACTCGATGACAAGATTTGCCCGTCTGTGCAACCGCCGCGCACTCCCTCACTCCCCCGGCAACGGGCGCTGGTTCCGGTACTGGTCTCCCTCGGCCTGCTGGTCGCGATCGTCAGCAGCCTCGGCGCTCCGCTGATCCCGACGATCGCCGCCGTGGACGACGTGTCCCTGTCCAGTGCGCAGTGGTCGTTGACGGTGACGATGCTGGTCGGCGCCGTCGCCACCCCGACAATGGGGCGCCTGGGCGACGGCCCGCACCGCCGGAAGGTGATCCTCACCGGCCTGGCCGCGGTGCTGGTGGGCAGCGTGCTGGCGGCTCTGCCGCTGGGCTTCGGCGCGCTGATCGCGGGCCGGGCGCTCCAGGGTCTCGGGATCGGGCTGACGCCGTTGGCCATGGCCACGGCCCGTGACGCGCTGCCGCCGGAGCGGTCGCGGTCGGCGGTGGCGACGCTGTCGCTCACAGCCGCCGCGGGCATCGGTCTCGGCTACCCCGTGACCGGGTTGCTCGCGGAGTACCTCGGCCTGTACGCCGGGTTCTGGTTCGCGGCGATCGCCGCCGCCGTGACCCTGGCCGCCGCCGTCGTCGCCCTTCCTCCGTCGCCGCAGCGCCCGGCGCACCGACTGGACGTGCTCGGTGCCGTGCTGCTGGCCGCGGGCATGGCAGGGCTGCTGTTCGCGCTCACCCAGGGCGGGCACTGGGGCTGGGCGTCGGCCCGTCTGCTGGTACTGGCCGTCGTGTCGGTGCTGCTGCTGGTCTGGTGGGTCGTCCATGAGCTGCGTACGCCGCATCCGCTGGTGGACGTACGGCTGGTCCGGGGCCGGGTGGTGCTCGCGGCCAACCTCACCGCTGTGGTGGGCGGTGTGGGAATGTACCTGCTGATGTCACTGGTGACCCGGTTCGTGCAGACGCCGGGGACTGGTGCTGGTTCCGTTCTCAGCCGGCAGCCTGGCAGCTGGCCGGCTGGTGCGCGTCCTGAGCCGCACCGTCCCGCTCGCCCGGCTCCTGCCCCTGGGCTGCCTGATCTCCCTCGTGGCCGTCCTCTCCTTCGTGCTCGCCCGCGACAGCCTGTGGCAGGTGTTCGTCACCATGGCCCTGGCCGGGCTGGGCATCGGTATCACCGTCTCGGTCATGCCCGCACTGATCGTGGGTGCGGTGCCGGCGCGGGAAACCGGCAGCGCGATGAGTTTCAATCACGTCGTGAAGTACATCGGCTACTCGACCGGCAGTGCGCTCAGCGCGGTGGTGCTCCAGGCCCACACCGCCGCGGGCCAGGCACTGCCGTCGAACGACGGCTACCGGACGGCCGGACTGCTTGCCTGCGCCGTGTGGGTGGCCACGGGCCTGGTGAGCTACCTGCTGATCCGGTCGCGTGGCGGCGGCACGCGGACGGTGCTGACCGCTGGTGGGCAGAAGCCGGCGAAGCATGCAGACGCCGGCACGTTGCCGCACCAGGACGGCGGCACGCGACACAGCTCGGTCGACCGGTGAGCGACGGAACGCCGGCGCGCCGCCGCGATGCGGCGCGCAGCCGTGAGCAGTTGCTGCGGGCGGCGAGCGAGCTGTTCGCCGAGCGGGGATTCGACCGCACCACGACCCGCGACATCGGAGAGCGCGCGGGCGTGGACCCGGCCCTCATCGCCCGCTACTTCGGCAACAAGACCCAGCTGTACGTCGCCACGCTGCAGAACGCGACGGGCGACGCGGTTCCGGCCGACCTGCTGGACCCGGACCGGCTCCTCGAACTCCTCGAACGGGTCGACCTCCGCGGCCCCGGTCCGATCACCCAGGTCGCCGTCCAGCCGCACAGCGCCCCCGCAGCCCAGGACGCCGCCCGCGCGGCACTGCGCACCCGACTGGTCGAGCCGCTGCTCGACCGTTTCACCCGCGAGGGGCTGGACCGGCCGCGTCTGCGGGCCGAGATCGTGGTGGCGGCGTTGATCGGGGTCCTGCTGGGACGCAGGTCGGGCGCATTCGACGAACTCGGCCAAGCCGAACCCGATGACCTGGTCACGCTGCTGCGGGACACGCTCAGCGGTGGGTCCTGAGGACGGGGGAGGCAAGCGAGGCTGACCCGCCGACGGACGCGGGCTGCCCCGCCGACAGATCCGTCACCCGGGGAGGGGAGGTTGGCCCGCGTCATAGACCAGCAGGCGGAGTTCGGGCAGCACGCGCGCCTCGGGGCTCGGGATGTGCCGTTGCAGTCTGCCGTCGTGCATGAGGTGCAGAACCTCGACCTCGCGGGCGAGGACCAGGAAGTCGGCGATCATCTTGCGGTGGCAGCGCCACCACACGGACTCCGCGCACATGACCGTGGTGCGTTCTGCGGCCACCTCGACGAGCAGGTCCTCGATGGCGGCGAGAAACCCCGGGGAGCGCATATGGGCGGCGTACCCGCAGAACGCACGGTTGCGCAGCGCGGTGTCGGGCGTGTCCGGCCGAGCCTTGCGCCAGCCGCCGAGCCGCTTCTCCCAGCGGTAGCCCAAACCGGCCTGCGGCAGCCAGCGTGACATCGCGTCGCGGTTGGCGTCGGGGTTGTGCCGGCTGGCCGGCGCCGTCCGCACATCGACCAGTCGGCGCACCTCGGCGCCATGCAGAAGCCGCGTCATCTCCACCGCGCCGGCGGTGCCGTGGCCGAAAGTCAGCAGCTGCATGTCACGTGGGCCTTGCTGAAGCGGAATGTCGTGAAGCGGAATGTCGTGAAGCGGCATGTGGTGAAGCAGCATCGCGCGTAACCGCGTCCATACGCCGATTATCGCCCGTGACACTTCGGCCCCTGCCGAAGCATTCGGTTTCTATGCTCGCATCGTGAACACCGCATATCTCGGCAGCGTGCCCGCCGCGGCGCCCGACATCCGCATGGGCGGCGGTTGTGTGAAATCAGGCGACGCGTGACGGCGGCGGAAATGCTCGCCGTTTTCGGCGCGGGTATCGGTGCCGGCGCCATCAACGCAGTCGTCGGCTCCGGAACATTGATCACCTTTCCGGTTCTGCTGGCGACCGGGCTTCCGCCCGTCACCGCGACGGTCTCCAACGCACTCGGCCTGATCCCCGGCTCGATCAGCGGGGCCATCGGCTACCGAAAGGAGCTCAGCGGGCAGAGCCGACGCATCCTGAAGTTCTGTGCTGGCGCCCTCGTCGGCGGTCTCACGGGCGCCACGCTCCTGCTGGCCCTGCCCGCGACGGCATTCGAGAGAATCGTGCCGGTCCTGGTGGGCCTCGCTCTCGTTCTGGTCGTCCTCCAGCCCTGGATCAGCAGAAAACTACGCCACCGCCGCGAACTGAACGGCGAGTCCATGCGCCCCGACGGCGGCCTGCTGCTGTTCACCGGGCTGACCCTGGCGAGCGTGTACGGCGGCTATTTCGCCGCCGCCCAAGGAATCATCTACATGTCCCTGATGGGCATGCTCCTCGACGACAGCATGCAACGCCTCAACGCCATCAAGAACGTTCTCGTCGCCGTCGTGAACGCAGTCGCCGCGGTCTTCTTCCTCTTCGCCGCCGCATTCGACTGGACCGCTGTCGTACTCCTCGCGGTCGGTTCGGCCGTCGGCGGCCAGATCGGGGCCGCGGCGGGCCGCCGTCTCGGCCCCGCAGTCCTGCGCGGCATCATCGTGGCGGTCGGCACCGTGGCCATCGTCCAGTTGCTGCTTCGCTGACGTGCGCCTTCGGCGTGGGCGTACGGCGGCCCGCATCCTCGCCGGTTCGCCATGCGCGCGCGCGGCCCGTTCAGCCCGCCACAGGGTCCACCGCGTCACGCCAGACCTTGACGTCCACCGTGATGTAGTCCGTCGTATCCGGCGAGGGCGCCGTGCCGCGGAAGGTGATGAGGCCGACGTGGCCAGTGCCGCTGATCACGCACAGCCGGTCGCCCACAGCGAGGTCTTTCACCCAGACGTAACTCTCACTGCCGGTCTGTGCGAGGCACGAATCCAGCGTTCCCGCGGCGCGGGGCGCCAGGCGGGTCATCTGGCTCTGGCTGGTGGAACCGGGGGCCACGACGGCGCCGGAGGAGTACACGGCGTACGTGAAGTCCTCGTCACTGGTGCCCGTGTCGGCCTTGGAGCGTACGGGGTTGTCGGCCAGGTACAGGTCATGGCTGGCCGTCATGCGGATGCCGGTGTAGGTGACGGGGGCCGGCTGGGCGGCGGCCGTCGCGGTCGGTTTGCGGGAGGCGGCCGCTGTCGGTGACGTGGCCGGCTCGGCGGAGCCGGGCGGGGAGGTACGGGTCGGGGACGGGGAAGCGTTCGGCTTCTGCTTCGCCTTGGACTTCTTCGACGGCGACGCGGACGGGTGACCGGAACCGGTCGGCTGCTGCCCCGCCGTGGGGCTCGAGGACCGCCCCGCCTGCGCCGTCACGTCTTCCGGCCGCTCGTCGGGACGCAGGACGCCGGACAGGAACAGGGCCCCGGTCGCCGTGGCCGCGGTCAGGACGACCGCGCCGCCCGTGACGAGCCCCCACCGCTTGGTACGGCCACGCGATTCAGACCCCGCGACGCCGGCACTGGTCGGCGCGGAGTGCAGCGGGGCGCCTGCACCACCCTCTGGGGACGCGGCACCCAAAGCGGCCTGTGCACCACACGCTGCGCCGGCCGCTCCCAGGCCCGGGGACGCACCATCCGAACCGGCCTCTTCGTCGAGCAGGCCGCCTCCTCCCGTGCCCGGGAACGCGCTCTCCTGCCTCGGGCCGCTCTGCCGTGGGATGCGCAGGGCCATGGTGCTCATGGTGGCCGCCCGTGACGGCTGCTGCTGAGGCTCGCGCGCGACGTGCTCCGCCAGCTGCCCCACCACGGACGCCGGCAGCCAGCTCTGGCCGCGGCGCAGGCCGCCCTCCGGATTGGCGGCGGCGCACAGGCGTATGACGTCGGCCGGTGTCAGCCGCCGCGCCGGATCCTTGTGCAGGCAGCCCGCCACCAGGTCCACCAACGCGTCGGGGAGTTCGCCCAGCTGGGGCTCCTCGTGCACGATGCGGTACAGCACTCCGTGCGAGGGGCCGTCGCCGAAGGCACCCGCGCCGGTCGCGGCGAAGGCGGTGATCTGGCCGAGCGCGAACACGTCGGCAGCACCGGTGATCTCGCCGCCGAGTGCCTGCTCGGGCGCCATGAAGGCCGGCGTGCCGATCGCGGACCCGCTGTGGGTGAGGGCGGTGGCGTCCACGGCGCGCGCCACACCGAAGTCGATGACGCGGGGACCGTCGGCCGCGAGCAGCACATTCGACGGCTTGAGGTCGCGGTGCACGACCCCGGCGCGGTGGATGTCCTGGAGCGCCTCGGCCACCCCCGCTGCCAGCAGGAGCACCGTCTCCTTGGGCAGCGGCCCGTGCTCCTTGACGGCCTCCGCGAGGGAGGGGCCGGGTACGTAGGCGGTGGCGAGCCAGGGCATGGGCCCTTCGGTGTCGCTGTCCAGGACGGGCGCGGTGCATATGCCCTTGACCCGGCGGGCGTTGGCCACCTCCTGCCGGAACCGGTCACGGAAGTCGGCGTCGTCCGCGAGTTCGGGACGGATGACCTTCACGGCGACCGGTCGTCCGCCGGGTGTGTGGGACAGGTAGACGCGCCCCATACCCCCGGCACCGAGCCGCGCCACCAGACGGTATCGCCCTGCAGTACGTGGATCATCGTCCTGAAGCGGCTGGAACCTCTCCGCACCCGTCCCCGTCTGCACGTGCCCGACTCCCGTAGCGCTCTGCCCTCTGTCACACAACTGGTGCGGAACACTACCGGTGTTCGAGGGACAACAGTGACGGACGGCAGCCTTCGGCACGTACCTGGTGCCCTCGGTCCTCTTCGGCCATCTCCGGCCGTTGCGTGGCATTGCGACAGCAGGTACCCGCCTGTCAGGCAGGGACGAGGTCGCGGGCGCAGCGGAAGCCGCCGTGGCCGGTCGAGGAGTCCGGGGTGTTGTGCGAGCGGGCAGCCACGCGGTAGCGGTTGCAGTATGAGGCGTGGCACAGGTAGGAACCGCCGCGGATGACCCTCTCCTGCTGGCCGAGGAGCGCGGGAGGTGTCCCCACGCCCGGCCTGAACAGGTCGGCGCACCACTCCCAGACGTTGCCGGACGTGTTGTACAGACCGAATCCGTTGGGCTCGTACGCGGTGACGGGCACCGTCCCTGTCCGGCCGCCGGGCCGGTCCGAACGGTGGGGGAACTCGCCCAGCCAGGTGTTGCACATCTCCCGGCCGGCCGGGGTGAATTCGTCGCCCCAGGGATAGCGGGCGCCCTCGAGCCCACCGCGCGCCGCGTACTCCCATTCGGCCTCGGTGGGCAGCCGCACCCCGGCCCAGGTGCAGTAGGCGAGGGCATCCGCGTGCGAGACATGGACGACGGGGTGGTCCGCCCGGTCCTCGACGTCGGAGCCCGGGCCCTCGGGCGCGCGCCAGGAGGCCCCGGCGACGCCGAGCCACCACGGCGCCTGGGCCACGCTGCCCAGTACATGCGCCCGCGCCTCGTCATGGACGAGCAGGTGGAAGACGAAGGAGCTGCCGAACCGTTCGGCGTCCGTGACATGGCCGGTGGCCTCGGCGAACGCGGCGAAGTCGGCGTTGGTGACGGCGGTGACGTCGATGGCGAACGGCGCCACGGTCACCTCGCGGGCCGGGCCCTCGCCGTCGGCCGGATAGCCCTCGCCGAACGCGTCACCCATTCGGAACGCGCCACCGGGCAGCTCCGCCATCCGCCGTACGGGACGCGGGGCTTCCGGCATCCGCCCGGTCGGCTGTGCGGGCAGGTCCACCGCCGCGCCGGTGCGCGGGCCACGGCCGGGGCTGCAACAAGCCTTCGGCGCTGCGCCGTTGTGGTTGCGCGGGTCCGGCGTGGGGTCCGGGGCTCTCATGGAGGGCTCCTGGGGCAGAGGCGAACGGTGTCCAGGGTGCAAGCATCCCTCGACCGTGTAAGGGCCTGACCGGCGCCCCCTTTCCAGCGCGGCCCACTCCGTACCCCCACCCGGCCGCACCCACCCGGATCAAGCCGTTCTGCGAACCCGACCCCGTCTTCCTACGGTGACTGAATGGCAGTCAGACGCTTCCTGTGCTCATCCGTCATCCGCGCCGTGGCCCTGGTCACCGGCGCGCTCGTCCTCCTGCCCACGCCGGCGGCGGCGGTCGCCAGGGCGGAGCCGGCGCCGCCCCCGCCCCGGCCCGCTCCCCCGCGTTCCATCCTGGACGGACCGGGGACGAAAGTATGGGCCGCCAGGAGCACACCGGACCTGCCCGACGATCTCTCCGCACTGTCCTGGCTGGTGGCCGACGCGGACACGGGCGAAGTGCTCGCCGCGCGGAACGCACACCGCCGGCTGCCGCCCGCCAGCACGCTGAAGACGCTGTTCGCCGTCACGGTCCTGCCGCGTCTCGACGCGCGCGCACGCCACACGGCCACGGACAAGGACCTCGCCGGCATCGGCGAGGGCAGCAGCCTGGTGGGGGTCTCACCCGGACTGACGTACAGGGTGGCGGACCTGTGGCGAGGAGTCTTCCTGATGTCGGGCAACGACGCCGTACATGTGCTGGCGGCCATGAACGGCGGGGTGGAGACCACCGTCCGGCAGATGCAGGCGAAGGCACGCGCTCTCGGCGCCCGGGACACCCACGTGGTGACTCCGGACGGCTATGACGAGCCGGGGCAGGTCTCCTCCGCGTACGACCTCGCCGTGTTCGGACGGGCAGGGCTGCGGGACCCGGATTTCGTACGGTACTGCTCGACCGCCGAGGCCGACTTCCCCGGCGACGACGGGTCCACGTACCCGATCGCGAACACCAACCGGCTGCTCACCGGTGCCGACGGCGTGGGCCGTTATCCCGGTCTTATCGGCATCAAGAACGGCTACACCAGCAACGCCGGATACACCCTGATCGCGGCGGCCCGCCATGAGGGGCGCACCCTGCTGGTGACGGTCATGAACCCCCAGTCGTCCAGCGGACAGGCGGTGTACGAGGAGGCGAGGGAGCTGCTGGACTGGGGCTTCGACGCGGCGGGCGGTGTCAGGCCCGTCGGATCGCTGCTGCCTCCGTCAGCGACGCGTCCGGCCGCCGCCGCTGAGCCGACCGGTCCGGACCCGCAGAACGAGCGGGCCGAGAAGGCCGAAGGCGGCCGGCCCGGGAAGGCTGACTGGCCCGTTGTCGCGATCGCCGGCACCGGCTCGGCCGTCCTGGTGTCCGGTGCGCTGGCGACCGGTGTCCTCGTGGCGGTCCGGCGCCGGAACAGGAAGCCGTCCGGAGGCGACGCGCCTGCATGACCGGCGAGGCCGCCACGGCCGGGCAGGCACGGCCTCGCAGCGCCGGTGTGTGGACAACCAGGGGCAACCGATCGTTATGCTGCGCCCCGAACCGTTCAAACGCACATGCGCACGGACACGGCGAGGGGGCCGTCATGCGGGAGCCGGTCGAACTCAGGCGTCAGCGGATCCTGGCGGTCGTCCAGTCGCGCGGCGCGGCCCGCGTCACCGATCTCGCCGCCGAGCTGGACGTCTCGGTGATCACGATCCGCCGGGACGTCGAGGAGCTGGCGCGGGCCGGCAAACTGCGCCGCGGTCACGGCGTGGCGCGGTCGGTCGCTCCCGTCGAGGAGAGCCCGGCACCCGACGAGCCCCCCGCGGACGGCGACACGGTCGCGCTGGTCGTACCGGAGCGCCATTCGTATCTCTTCGAGACCCTGCACGGCGCGCGGCCGGTCCTCGAGAAGGCCGGGCTGCGTATCGCCCTGCACATCGCCCCGCAGGTGCCCGGGGCGGAACGCCCGCTGGTGGAACGCGCGCTGGCAGGCGGCGCACGCGGGCTGCTGATCGCTCCCCGGTGGCGCAGCGCCGCCGCCGAGGAGGCGGACCACGGCTGGCTGTCGGAGGTGGGCGTGCCGACGGTGCTGATGGAGCGTCGGCCGCGGCCCGGCAGTGCGCTGCACGCGCTGGACTCGGTGTGCTCCGACCACTGGTACGGGGTCCATCTCGCCGTGGACCATCTCGTCTCGCTCGGTCACCGGCGGATCATGCTCGCCGCGCGGAACGACAGCCCGACGGCACGCGCCGTCCGGGCGGCCTTCGCCGACATCGCCGCCGGGCGCCCGGAGATCGAGGACTGGGCGATCACGCTGAGCTCCCCGGACGCCGTGCCAAGGCCGGGTGGCCGGGGCCGTTCGGCGGCCGCCGGGGCACCGGCCTCCTCCAGCCGCGGTGCGACGTCGGCCGACGGGGGCACCGCTCCGTCGAGCGGTCCTAGCGGCGGCGCACCGGCCGACGGCGCACCTGCGTGGGGCGAGGGCGCCCACGCGCCGGGCGGCGGCGGCACGGGCCCGTCCCGCGACTCCGGCACACCGCCCGGCGAGGCCACCGCTTCGGCAGCCGGCGACATCCACGTCGATCTCGCCGCCTTGCTGCGCGAACGCCGCGCAACGGCCGCCGTGCTGCACGGAGACGTGGACGCTCTGATGCTCGTTCAACACCTCACGGACAGCGGCGTGAAGGTGCCGCAGGACTGCTCCGTCGTGGCGTACGACGACGTGGTGGCCGCCTTCGGCAGTACGCCGTTGACGGCCGTGGCCCCGCCGAAGGCGGCGATCGGGCGCGCGGCCGCCGAGTTGCTGCTGTACCGGCTGGCGGGTCCGCACGGGGCGGGGTCCGAGCCGGTGCGCAGGATCGAGCTGCTGCCCGAGCTCAAGGTGCGCGGCTCGGCGCTGCCCATTCCCGTCCTGGAGTGAGCGTTTGACCGCTTTCCCGATCTTCTGATCGGTCTATTGACCCGGACCGGTCAGGCGATCAGTATTCCCGTGTCCCGAAAAGGAGCCGCGGGAGGCATCCATGCCCGGTCGACAGAGCCGTCGATCCGTGCTCGCCGCGATCACCGCGCTGCCGCTGACCGGTGCCGTCGGCGCCTGCAGCGGAGGCAGCGAGAACCGGCGATCGCGCAGCACCAGCACCACCACACGCATCACCTTCTGGTCGGCACTGCGCGGCAGTCAGGAGGTGGTGGACGCGTTCAACCGTACGCACGACCGCATCCAGGTCGACTTCCAGCAGATCCCCTCGGGCGGCCAGGGCGGCTACGCCAAGCTCAGCAACGCCGCCCGCGCGGGCAACGCCCCGGACGTCGCCACCATCGAGTACCCGCAGGTGCCCGGCTTCGCCATCGACGGCGTCGCCCGGGACATCACCTCGCTCGTCAGCGACCGGCTCCGCGCGAAGCTGCTGCCGCAGGCACTCGGCCTGACGACGTTTCAGGGGCGGCAGTACAGCGTCCCGCTGGACGTCGAGCCGATGGTCATGCACTACCGCACCGACCTCTTCCACCACTACGGCCTCCGGGTTCCCCGTACCTGGGACGAGTTCGCGGAGACCGCGCGGGCGGTAGGGCGCAAGGCGCGCGACCAGCGGCTCGTGCTCTTCCCCACGGACGGGGCGATGCAGTTCGCCGCCTACTCCTGGCAGGCGGGCGCCCAGTGGTTCGACACCCGCGACGGTGCGTGGAACGTCTCGCTCGCCGACGAGCCGACCCGGCGCGTCGCGGCGTACTGGCAGCGGCTGGTCGACGACGACGTGGTCTTCATGAACGCGGTGGAGAGCCGTCAGAGCGACGCCCAGATCGGGGAGGGCCTGGTGCTGACCCGGCTCAGCGGCGCCTGGGAGGCGGGTGCGCAGATGAACGCGCGGCCGGCGCAGAAGGGCCAGTGGAAGATCGCACCGCTCCCCCAGTGGGACCCGGACCGGCCGGTGGTCGGCACCCACGGCGGCTCCACGTTCGCGGTCACCAAGGACAGCCGGCACCCGGAAGCCGCGATGGAGTTCATCGAGTGGCAGGTCTCCCACCCCGACGCGTTGCGTGCCCGGCTGTCCAGCGGCACCAGCAGCCAGTACCCGGCCGCCCCGGACCTCGTCGCCGTCGGCCGCGATGCCTTCGACCGCTCGTACTACGACGGCCAGGACATCTACACGCTCTTCGAGGAGCAGGCGGGCAGGATCCGCGACGGCTGGGTCTGGGGACCGCGTATGACGGCGACCCAGCGGGTCATGCAGGACGGCTTCGCGAGAGCCAGCGGCGGTCAGGGTTCGCTCATCGGCTCCGTGCGCGCGGCGCAGGACGGCACCATGCCCGACCTGAAGGCGCTGGGGCTGTCCACCACCGAGCACAGCACATGAGCGCTGTGGCTCCCGGCCGGACACAGCACGTGAGCGCCGTGACTTCGCTGAGCAGCGAAGCCTCGCCCCCTCCCTGCGCCCGCTCGAAAGGCAGGTGACACCCCATGACCACGACAGCCACGTCCCGCGCCACGGCCGCCGCCCGCGGCGACGCCCGCGCCTCCGGCACGGCCGCGCACGGCTCCCGCAAGGCGGCCCGCCGCCGTCAACTCGCCGCGTGCGCCGTTTTGATGACGCCGTTCTTCCTGCTTCTGCTGACGGTCTTCCTGATCCCCGTCGGGACCGCCGTGAGCTTGAGCTTCTTCAGCGACGACCAGCCGGGGCTCGGCTTCGGCCCGGAGCGCACCGTCTTCGTCGGGCTCCGCAGCTACGCGGCCGTGCTGACCGACCCGACGTTCCTGTCGGGGCTCGGCACGGTCGCCCTGTACTGCCTGATCTACATCCCGCTGATGGTGATCGGCGCCCTCGCACTCGCTCTGCTGCTCGACTCCGGTGTGGTCCGGCTGCGGTCGTGGGCGCAGCTCGGGCTGTTCCTGCCGCACGCCGTGCCGGGGATCATCGCCGCACTGATCTGGCTGTATCTGTACACGCCCGGCATCAGCCCGGTGATCGAGCTGCTCGGCAAGGCCGACATCACGGTCGACTTCCTCGGCGTGCACACCGTGCTCCCGTCGATCGTGAACATCGCGCTGTGGAGCAACCTGGGCTACAACATGGTGGTCTTCTACGCCGCGTTGCAGGCCGTGCCCCGCGAGGTCATCGAGGCCTCGGTGGTCGACGGCGCCGGCCCGGTCCGTACGGCGCTGCTGGTCAAGACGCCGCTGGTGCGCTCGTCGATCGTGGTGGTCGGGATGTTCACCCTCATCTGGGCGCTGCAGCTGTTCACCGAGCCGATGCTGCTCAGCCAGTCCTCACCGATGATCAACTCGCGTTTCTCGCCGAGCATGTACATCTACGACGCCGCGTTCACCCGCAACAACTACAGCCTGGCCGCGGCCGCCTCCGTCGTGCTGCTGATGTGCACGATCGCCCTCTCCTACGGGATCACCCGCTGGACCAGCCGCGCAGGCTCCGCCGAGGAGGCCGCCCGATGAGCGCATCCCACACCACCGCGCTGCGTCCCCGCCTGCTGGGCCGCGCCTCCGTCAATACCGTGGTCGCCCTCTCCGTCCTCTACACGCTTCTGCCGGTGCTGTGGCTGGTGCTGGCCGCCACCAAGAACCGGGACGCGCTCTTCGGCAGCGACCTGCTGTCGCTCGGCGACTTCTCCTTCGTACAGAATCTGCGCGACCTGTTCACGATGGACGGCGGGCTGTACGGACGCTGGTACGTCAACAGCCTGCTGTACGCCGTCGTCGGGGCCGCGGTCGGCGCGCTGGTGAGCGTGGCCTGCGGCTACGCCTTCGACAAGTACCGCTTCCGGCACAAGGAGAAGCTGTTCGGTCTGGTCCTCGCCGCGGTGATGGTGCCGCAGACCGTGCTGGCGCTTCCGCTCTATCTGATGGCCTCGGGCGCCGGGCTGGTGAACACCTTCTGGGCGGTCTTCATCCCGGTCCTGTTCAATCCCTTCGGCGTCTACCTCGGGCGGATCTTCAGCCACGGCTACGTACCGGACGAGGTGCTGGAGGCCGCGCGCGTCGACGGCGCGGGCGAGCTGACGACCTACCTGCGGGTCTCGCTGCGGATGCTGGGGCCCGGACTCGTCACCGTCTTCCTGTTCCAGCTCACCGCCATCTGGAACAACTTCTTCCTGCCGATGGTGATGCTGTCCGACCAGGACCTGTACCCGGTGAGCCTCGGCCTCTACCAGTGGAACAGCTCCGCCACCGTATCGCCCGAGTACTACCCGGTCGTCATCATGGGTTCGCTGCTCGCGATCGTGCCGCTGATCCTCGCCTTCGTCCTGCTGCAGCGGTTCTGGCGGTCGGGGCTCACGGCGGGGGCCGTCAAATGACCGCAGGCCGCGGCGAGTTCCGTACGGCAGTTCCAGGAGATGGGAGTTCCAGGAGTCAGATGGCCAGCTCAGCACCAGGCACACGTGCCCGGCCGCGTCCGCGTGCCGCCCTCGCCATGTCGCAGGACGCCGCGGCGGCCGTGCTCGATCCGGCGTCCCTGGCCGCGCTCGGCGAGGTGTGCGACCTCGCTCCGCTGCCCGTACTCGACGACTTCACCACCGACCGGGCCCGTACCGTCCTCGCGGACGTCGAGCTCCTCGTCACCGGCTGGGGCTGCCCACGCCTCGACCAGGCCGTGCTCGATGCCGCGCCCCGGCTGCGTGCCGTCGTGCACACCGCCGGCTCGGTCCGGCCGCACATCACCGATGCCTGCTGGGAGCGCGGCATCGAGGTGTCGTCGGCGGCCTCGGCCAACGCCCTGCCGGTTGCCGAGTACACGGTCGCGATGATCCTGCTGGCCGGAAAGCGTGTTCTGGAACGGGCGCGCGACTACCGCGCGGCCCGGCGGCGCGACGACTGGCTGCGCACGCCCGCCAGCGTGGGCAACTACCAGCGCACCGTCGGCATCCTCTCCGCCTCGCTCGTCGGCCGCCGCGTGATCGACCTGCTGCGCCCGTACGATCTGCGGATCCTGCTGCACGATCCGTACGTCCCCGACGACGAGGTGACCGCGCTGGGCGCCCGCCCGGCCCGTCTGGACGAACTCTTCGCGCAGAGCGACATCGTGAGCGTCCACACCCCGCTGCTGCCCACCACCCGAGGCCTCGTCAGCCGCGAACTGCTCGCCGCCATGCGCCCGGACAGCGTGCTGATCAACACGGCCCGCGGCGCCGTCGTCGACCAGGACGCGCTCACCGACGTCCTGCTGGAAGGCAGGATCCGTGCCGTCCTGGACGTCACCGAGCCCGAGGTGCTGCCGCCGGACCATCCGCTGTGGGACTGCGAGAACGCCCTCATCACCCCGCACCTCGCCGGCTCCCAGGGCAACGAATGGCGCCGGCTCGCAGAGCTGGCCGTCAGCGAGGCCGGACGCTGGGCCGCGGGCGACGGCTTCGCCCATCCCGTACGACGCGAAAGGCTGGCATTCCTCGCATGAGCTCGCCGCTCCAACTCCCTGAAGATGACCGCGACCTCAGCCCGTACACCGGCTACACCCGGGCCCACTGGGAAGCCGCCGCCGACGGGCTGCTGCGCGCCGCCTGGCGGTGGGCCACGCCCGGCGGCGCCCTGCTCGACCTGCCGGGACGGCCGTCACGGTCGGGTGTCCGATCAGACGGCCTGGAGGGATACGCCCGCACCTTCCTCGCGGCCGCGTTCCGCGTGGCGGGCGCGGACGGCAAGGACCCGCACGGGTGGCTCGACCGCTACGCGGACGGAATCGCCGCCGGAACGCGCACCCCCGGCCGGGACGACGCCGAGTCCTGGCCGCTGATCCTCGACCACGACGTGCAGGGCCAGCCGATGGTCGAGTCGGCGTCCGTGGCCCTCGGGCTGCGGCTGACCCGGCCGTGGCTGTGGGACCGGCTGGAGCCGGACGTGCAGGACCGGGCCGAGGAGTGGCTGCGCGGCGCGATCCGCCATGTGCCCGCGCCGAACAACTGGTACCTGTTCCCCTTCACCGTGGCAGGGTTCCTGGAGTCGGTCGGCCGCGGCGACGCGGAGACGGCCCGCGCACACGAGCGGGCCCTGGAGCTGCTGGAGACCTGGTACCGCGGCCAGGGCTGGTACGCCGACGGCGACGGCCGCGCCTTCGACCACTACAACGGGTGGGCGCTGCACCTCTACCCCGTGCTCCACGCGCACCTCGCCCAGGACACGGAGATGTCGGCGCTCTACGGCGCCCGGCTGCGTGAACATCTGAAGGGTTTCGGGCTGTTCTTCGGCGGCGACGGCGCCCCGCTCCACTTCGGACGCTCCTTGTCGTACCGCTTCGCCGCCGGCGCGGCGGTGGCCCTGGGAGCGCTCACGGGCCACACCCCGCTCACACCGGGGACGTCGCGGTGCCTGCTGAGCGGATCTCTGCGGTACTTCCTCGACCGTGGCGCGGTCGGCGACGACGGCCTGCTCAGCCTCGGGTGGCACGGCCCCCACGAGGCGACACTGCAGACCTATTCGGGCCCGTCCTCGCCGTACTGGGCGTCGAAAGCATTCGTGTCGCTGCTCGCTCCCGCGGACCATCCGCTGTGGACGGCGACCGAAGAGAGCGCTCCCAGCGAGGACGCCGACCGCGTCCTGGCACTGCCCGCTCCCGGTCTGCTGCTGCAGAGCACCCGCGCGGACGGCATCGTCCGGCTGCACAACCACGGCAGCGACCATGTCCGGCCGCACGAGGGCGAGTCGGCCGCCGAGGACGACCCGCACTACGGCCGCCTGGCGTACTCGACACGGACCGGGCCCACGGCGAAGGCCAACGTCCCTGACAACCACCTCTCCGTGGAGATCGCCGGGGTCCGCAGCGTCCGCCGCCGCATCCGGCCGCTGGGTGCCGGAGACGGTGACGGCTGGGGCTGGGCGGCCTCCTGGCACCTTCCCGTGTTCGTCTCGGGCCCGCCGATGGTGCCGGGGCTGCGGGTGGAGAGCGTCACGGTGGTGCGGGGACGGTACGAACTGCGGGTGCACCGCGTGGTCGGCGCCCCGGCGGGGGCCCGCGTCACGCAGACGGGTTGGGCCACCGGGCCCGACGAGCCGCTCGCATCGGCCCTCCACCCGCTGCACGGCTGGCAGGACGTCGACGACGTCCGTGCACCGCAGGGCACGGCCTTCAGCCGCTGGGCGCGCGTTCCACGCCTGACGGCCGGTGCGGAGAGTACGGGGCTGTACGCCGCCCTGGCCACGCTCTCAGCGGAGCCCGATCCGGCCCCGCTGTCCGCCGCCGTGACCGCGGTGACGGTGGAGACGGACAGCATCGAGGTGCTGTGGGCGGACGACGGGTCCCGCACGTGCATCGGCTTCGAACCGCTGGAGGTCGGCATGTTCAGCCCGTCCGGCGCTTGAGGACGAGGGCCCCTTCCCAGCCCGTCCGGCGTTTGAGGACGAGCCCA
>NZ_LOHS01000074.1 GCF_001642995.1 Streptomyces jeddahensis | reverse complement strand
GTCGACAGGCGGCTGTCGGCGGCCTGTCCGTTCCGGGGGCTGCCGCTCCCAGACCCCATAAATCAGCCCCTCCGGCGCTTGAGGAGCGGGGTCCGGGGCGGCGCCCCGGGGACGGGACGGGTAGGGGCGGCGGGGGCGACACAAAAGGGGCAGCCCGCCGACGGGGGAAGATCGACGGGCTGCCTGGTACCGCAGTGGCTCAGTGGACGGAGTGCTCCTCGAGCGGGAACGTCCCGCCGACGACGTCCTCGGCGTACGCCTTCGCCGCGTCACCGATGACGGACCGCAGATCCGCGTACTGCTTCACGAACCGCGGCATCTTCCCGCCGGTCAGACCGAGCATGTCGGTCCACACCAGCACCTGCGCGTCGCACTCCGGACCGGCGCCGATGCCGACGGTCGGGATGTGCAGGCTCCGGGTGACCTCGGCCGCCAGCTCGGCCGGGACCAGCTCCAGCACGACCGCGAACGCGCCCGCGTCCTGCACGGCCTTGGCGTCGCGCAGCAGCTGCTGGGCGGCCTCCTCGCCGCGGCCCTGGACGCGGTAGCCCATGGCGTTGACGGACTGCGGGGTCAGCCCGATGTGCGCCATGACCGGGATGCCGGACTCGACCAGCAGCTCGATCTGGCGGTGCGAGCGCTCGCCGCCCTCCAGCTTCACGGCGCCGACCCCGGCATCCTTGATCAGCCGGGTCGCGCTGCGCAGCGCCTGTACAGGGCCCTCCTGGTACGAACCGAAGGGCAGGTCGGCGACGATCAGCGCACGGTTCGTGCCGCGCACGACGGCCGCGGAGAGCATCGTCATCTCGTCGAGGGTGACGGGCACGGTGGTCTCGTACCCCAGGTGGCAGTTGCCGGCCGAGTCGCCGACGAGCAGGACCGGGATGCCGGCCTCGTCGAAGACGGACGCGGTCATCGCGTCGTATGCGGTGAGCATCGGCCACTTCTCGCCGCGCTCCTTGGCGGCGGCGATGTCGCGCACGGTGATACGGCGAGTGCCCTTGCCCCCGTACAGCGCCTTGCTGCTGTCGGACGTGCGGCCAGTGTCCTGGCCAGGCTTCTGGGCAGCCGAAAGCTGCGTCATTGCAACGGCTCCTTCTGTCATCTCGAGGCGCCCTGACGGCGTCCCCGGACCACGTCCATGGTGGCACTACGTGCCGCCCGACGGCTAGACGGCCCCCTCATCCGGTCGTCGGCGGCCCGCACTCCCAGGGTTGCGTAAGGCCTCCGTAAAGTCTTTCCAATACGAGACGGTCTCGTATCGAATTGCGTCTACGCTCACCGCCATGACCTCTCCTGCCGTCCCGGGCCCCCGGATACCGGAAGCCGTCCACCGGCGCCGCTGGGCGATTCTGGGCGTCCTCATGCTGAGCCTGCTGATCGTGGTGCTCGACAACTCGATCCTCAACGTCGCCATCAAGACCATCTCCACGCCGGCGCCCACCGGCCTCGGCGCCACGCAGGGCGAGCTCGAGTGGGCCATCAACGCCTACACGCTGGTCTTCGCAGGCCTGCTGTTCACCGCCGGCCTGCTGGGCGACCGGCTCGGCCGGAAGAAGGTCCTGCTCTCCGGTCTGGCGGTCTTCGGCATCGCCTCGGCGCTCGCCGCCCAGTCCGGGTCGCCGGGGCAGCTCATCGCCTTCCGTGCCGTGATGGGCCTCGGCGCCGCCTTCGTGATGCCCGCCACGCTGGCCGTCCTCATGAACGTCTTCGAACGCGACGAGCAGCCGAAGGCCATCGGCATCTGGGCCGGCGGCGTCGGCCTCGCCATCGCCATCGGCCCCATCACCGGCGGCGTGCTCCTGGACCACTTCTGGTGGGGCTCGGTCTTCCTGATCAACGTGCCGATCGTGATCCTCGCGCTCGGGCTGATGCTGTGGCTGGTGCCCGACTCCCGCGACCCGAACCCCGGCCGCATCGACCCCGTCGGCGTCGTGCTCTCCGTCATCGGGCTCGTCCTGCTCGTGTACGGCATCATCAAGGGCGGCCAGCTCGCCGACTTCACCGACCCCGCCGTGCTGTCGACCATCGCCGCGGGTCTCGCCGTGCTCGTCGCCTTCGTCCTCTTCGAGAAGCGCAGCGACCATCCGTCCATCGACGTCACGTACTTCAGGAACAAGGTCTTCTCGGCCGCCATCGCCGTCATCGCGCTGGTCTTCTTCGCGCTGATGGGTGTGACCTTCTTCTCGGTCTTCTACACCCAGAGCGTGCGCGGCTACTCGCCCCTGCAGACCGGTCTGCTGATGCTGCCGCTGGCCGCCGCGCAGATGATCTTCGCGCCCCGGGCCCGGCTGGTCGTCGACCGTTTCGGCAACAAGGCCACGACCACCGGGGGCATGCTGGTCATCGCGGCGACGCTGGCCGCGTTCGCCACGCTGGAGGCCGACACGCCGATCTGGATCCTCGAGGTGATCTTCTTCCTCATGGGCGCCGGTATGGCGCACATCATGACGCCGACCAGCGTCGTCATCATGCAGGCCCTGCCGCGCGAGAAGGCCGGCTCCGCCTCCGCGCTCAGCAACACCTTCCGCCAGGTCGGCGGCGCCCTCGGCATCGCCGTGCTCGGCTCGGTGCTGTCGACGGCGTACCGCAACGGCATCGAGGACAAGCTCGGCCTGCTCCCGGCCGCCGCCCGTCACACCGCGGGCGAATCCATCGAGGCCACCCTGGGCGTCGCCGCGAAGCTCGGGCCCGAGGGCAAGGCCCTGATCGCCCCGGCCAACGACGCCTTCCTGCACGCCATGCACCTCACGGCCCTGTGCGGGGCGGGCGTTGCGTTGATCGGTGCGGTCGTGGTGGGCCTGTTCCTGCCGGGACGCGCCCCGGCAACGCAGAAGGAGGACGAGGAGAACGAGCTGGTGGCCGTGGAGAACTGACGCCGGGTCGGGGTGCTCCCCCATTGCCTTAAGGGCATGTTAGGGACCCCCAGTGCCCGCGCACCCCGGCCTCCCGGACGCCCTGCCCCGGCAGCAGGGAGAATCGGGAGCGGCGACGGCACAACGAAAGGGCGGAGTACAGGTGGACCTCGCGGACCGGCACGAGCAGCGGCGGGGCCGCCCCCGCAGCGAGGCGGTGGAGCGCGCCATCATCGAGGGCGTCGTCGCACTCGTGGAGCAAGGCGTGCCGCTCGCCGAGGTTTCCATCGAACGGGTGGCACGCACCGCCGGCGTCGGGAAGGCCACCATCTACCGCCGCTGGAGCGGCAGGGAGGAACTCTTCTGCGACGTCCTGCGCGCCGTGCAGCCCGAAGACCCCGAGCCGACTGGTGAGTCCATGCGCGACGACCTGATCGCCCTCCTGGAGTCGATGCGCCTCCGCGGCCTCGCGAACCGGTCGTCGGCGCTGCTGCACAACGTCCTCGCCCAGATGAAGAGCCAGCCGAGGGTCTGGGCGGCGTACCACGCCACGGTGATAGAGCCGCGGCGCAGGGCCACGCTCGAGGTGCTGCGCCGGGGCGTGGAGAACGGCGAGCTCCGCGACGACGTCGACCTCGAGCTCGTCAGCGACCTGTTCACGGGCCCGATGCTCGTACGGTCCGTGATGCGGCCCGACGCCGAGCTGGAGGCGGACCTGCCGGAGCAGATCGTCGACAGCGTGCTGCGGGGCCTGCGCCCGTGACGTGAGCCGTGCTCAGGCCGGCTCTGTGAACGTACGTGAGCGGATGTGAGCGTTTCGTCACAGAGAGCGGTTGCGATTCGCGCATCCGGAACCTCGTAAGCAGACTTGTTCGTCATCGCGCCCGTACGGCCGTCAGTGACGGCAGGGAACGACTCCGTTCATCGCCTAGGGTCTTGAGGCGGGGGAACGGTGTGCACGGCAGGCAGTGAGGCGACGGTATGGCGCAGGCGTACAAGACGGAGACGGGTAGCGGCGGCTCGGGCCCCGAGCGCCAGGGGTCCCCGCTTCGGCGCCTGGCGGACCGCTGGCGGGGCGGCATCTGGCGGCGCGGCCTCATCCTCGCGGCCTTCGCGGTCGTCCTCGCGCTGGTGATGCTCTTTCACGCGCAGATCCCCAACACGGTCGGCAACCTCGGCAGCCTCACGGAGACGTTCCTGCCCTGGCTCGGCCTTCTCGTGCCGCTGATGCTCGTCCTGGCGCTGGTCCGCCGCTCGGCCACCGCGCTGATCGCCGTGCTGGTGCCGGCGTTCGTCTGGCTCAACCTGTTCGGCGGGCTGCTCACCGACAAGGCCGGCACCGGCGGCGACCTGACCGTCGCCACCCACAACGTCAACGCGGAGAACGCGGACCCGTCCGGCACCGCCCGCGCCGTCGCCGCCTCCGGCGCGGACGTCGTGGCGCTCGAGGAGCTCACGGACTCCGCGGTGCCGGTCTACGAGAAGGCGCTGGCGGGGACGTACAAGTACCACGCCGTCGGCGGCACCGTCGGGCTGTGGAGCAAGTACCCGCTGAGCGACACCGAGCCGGTCGACATCAAGCTCGGCTGGACGCGGGCCCTGCGTACGACGGTCACCACGCCGGAGGGCGAGGTCGCCTTCTACGTCGCGCACCTGCCCTCGGTCCGGGTCAAGGCCGACGCCGGGTTCACCGCCAGCCAGCGCGACAAGAGCGCGGACGCGCTGGGCGAGGCCATCGCCGACGAGAAGCTGAAGCGGGTTGTCCTGCTCGGCGACCTCAACGGCACCATGAACGACCGCGCATTGCGGGCGGTCACCTCGCAGATGCGCTCCACGCAGGGCGCGTCGGGCGACGGCATGGGTTTCAGCTGGCCGGCGTCGTTCCCGATGGCCCGGATCGACCAGATCATGGTGAAGGGCGTGGAGCCGGAGTCGTCGTGGTCCCTGCCGCAGACGGGCAGCGACCACCTGCCGGTCGCGGCCCGGATCGAGCTCTGAACCCGGCCTTCGCCCCGCTTTCGCCCTGGTCGGGCCGTTACGCAACCCCTGCTTAACCGACCGGAATACTGAGCCTGAGAGACTTTGTTCCGTACTTGAACATACGAAAGTCCCTCCCGCTCTGTGAAAGGTCCCGCCCCCCTCATGCCTCTGGCCCTGCTCGCCCTCGCCGTGGGCGCCTTCGGTATCGGCACCACCGAGTTCGTGATCATGGGCCTGCTGCCCAACGTCGCGGACGACCTGCACATATCCATCCCCACCGCCGGCCACCTGGTCTCCGCGTACGCGCTCGGCGTCGTCATCGGCGCCCCGCTGCTCGCCGCGGTCACCGCCCGGCTGCCCCGCCGGCACGTCCTCATCGGCCTGATGGTCCTCTTCGTCGCGGGCAACGCGCTGTCCGCCGCGGCCCCCGACTACCACTGGCTGCTCGCCGCCCGCCTCCTCAGCGGGCTGCCGCACGGCGCGTTCTTCGGCGTCGGCGCGGTCGTCGCCGCGGGCCTGGCCGCCCCCGAGCGCAAGGCCCGCTCCGTCTCGCTGATGTTCCTCGGCCTCACCGTCGCCAACATCGCGGGCGTGCCCGCCGCCACGCTCATGGGCCAGCACTTCGGCTGGCGCGCCACGTTCCTCGCGGTCAGCGCGATCGGCATCGCGGCCATCGCGGCGCTGGCCCTGCTCGTTCCCGCGGACCGCGGCCACACCACGTCCACCGGCCTGCGCGGCGAACTCGGCGCCCTCGGCTCGCTCCCGGTCTGGCTCGCGCTCGGCACGACCGTCGCGGGCTTCGGCGCGCTCTTCGCCGCGTACAGCTACATCACGCCCATGCTCACCGGCACCGCCGGGTACTCCGAGTCCAGCGTGACGCTGCTCCTCGCCCTCTTCGGCGTCGGATCCACGGTCGGCAACCTGCTCGGTGGCCGGCTCGCCGACCACTCGCTGCGGCGCACGCTCTTCGGCGGCCTCACGGCGCTCATGGCCGTGCTCGCGCTCTTCCCCGTCCTCATGCGCACCGAGTGGAGCGCGGCGCTGGCCGTGATCCTGCTCGGCACGGCGGCCTTCGTCACCGGGTCTCCGCTGCAGCTGATGGTGATGGAGAAGGCCGCGGCCGCGCCTTCTCTGGCCTCGTCGGCCAACCAGGCCGCGTTCAACCTTGCGAATGCGGGTGGGGCCTGGATCGGCGGGGTCGCCCTCGCCGCGGGCTTCGGGCTGACCTCGCCTGCGGTGGCCGGAGCCGGGCTCGCGGCGCTCGGCCTCGGTGTCGCGATGCTCGCGTACGGGGTGGACCGGCGGCGCGCCGCCGCGATGCCCGCCTCCGCGGGCCGTCTGGTCGCGGGCCATGTCCCGCACCGCCAGGAGGCGGCCCGCCGCTGAACCTGGGCCGGGGCCTGGCCCCGGCCGCTGGTAGTGGTCCAGGCCGCACTCGCCCTTGGCGATCTGGAAGCACTCCTCCACCTGCCATCGCGCCCCGCGGTCTTGACCAGGTCCTGCCGGCGTTAGGTCACAGGCAACAGCAGACGTAGCCGCATTTAGTTTCAAATGAGACCGTATCGAATAAATAGATGGCTGTAACGTGGCCTCATGACCGCCGACGTTCCTCACAGAACCACCGTCTCGCGTGTGACCGACCGCCCCGGGGATGCCTCGCCTTTCGCTCTCGGCTTGCTGCTGCGCCGGGCGCACTGGCGTGCGGCCGCGGTGATGGAGGAAGCGCTTCGGCCGCTCGGCATCGAGTTGCGGCATTTTGCCGTGCTGATCGTGCTGGTCGACCGCGGGGCCACGGTGCAGCGGGACTTGGTGGCGGCGACGGGGTCGGACAAGGCGGGAATCATGCGGGTCGTGGACGACCTGGAGCGTAAGGGGCTGGCCGTACGCAAGGCAGTTCCGGGGGACCGGCGGGTGCGGGCTGTGGACATCACGCCTCAGGGCATCGAGCTTTTCGATGCAGCCCATGTGGCGGCGACGCCGCTGGCTGAGCGTCTGGTTGCCGAACTGGGGCCCGGAGAGCCCGAGCAGCTGATGGATCTGCTGACCCGGTTTGCCCATCCCGCAGACGGTGAGGCGTAAGCGCGCCCGCACGACGGTTGCCTGCCGCGTGGGCGCCCTTCGTCTCATGCGGCCTTCGCGGCGAACCCGGCCTTGAGAGCTGAGGCCATCGTCGCTACGCGGCCAGAACGCCACCGTCACCGTCGAAGAGGGTGCAGGCGACGAGGACGCCGTGTGATGTCCTGGGTCGAGGCGTCACACGGCGTCTATGGCCCGGGGTTACGCGGCGAGGCGCTCCGCGAGTTCCTTGGCCTTGGTGGTCGCGTCCTCGAAGGCGCGCTCGCGGGAGGCCTCGTAGAGGGGGACCAGTTCAGCCATGGCCGGGTTGCGGGGGGCCATGGTGAGTTCCGGGACGATGAAGTCGAGGTCCAGGCCGAGGGTGCGCTCGAGGACGGCCTCCAGGTAGTTCTGCACGAACTCGAAACCCTGGCGCGGGGTGCCCGGCGCGTACGAGCCGCCGCGGCTGGCGATGACGGTGACCGGGGTGCCCTGGGCGGAGGGGCTCTCGCCAGCGGTGCGACCGAGCAGGAGCACGTTGTCCAGCCACGCCTTGAGGGTGGACGGGATCGAGAAGTTGTGCATGGGGGCGCCGATCAGGACGGCGTCCGCCTGCTCCAGCTCCTCGATGAGCTTCTCGCGCTCGGCGAACGCGGCCGTCTGCTCCGGGGTGCGCTCGGACGGGGCCGTGTAACCGGCGGACCAGGCGTCAGCGGTGATGTGCGGGACGGGGTTGGCGGCGAGGTCGCGGTAGATCACCGTGCCCTCCGGATGCTGCTCCTCCCAAGCCTTGCGGAAGGCGGCCGCGACCGAACGGGACGAGGACGCCTCGCCGGGGAGCACGGACGAGTCGATGTGCAGCAGCGTAGCCATGGGTTTCTCCAGAAGAGCGGTGCCCGAGGCGGGGAACCAAGGGCTGAGGATTCGTACTCGACGATAGTTAAGCACGAGATGGTATTGAATGATACCGTCGCGGGTGTAACGATAGTAGGTGCGTCGAGCGCATGGGAGCAGGCGATCATGGACGTCTATGAGGCCGTCACGAGCCGACGGGCGGTGCGCGGATTCACCGACCGGCATGTCCCGAGGGAGGTGCTGGAGCGCGTACTGTCCGCCGCGGCTTGGGCGCCGTCCGCATCGAACCTCCAGCCGTGGCACGCCTACGTGCTGACCGGCGGGCCGCTGGCCGAGCTCAAGAAGCTCGCTGGCGAGCGCGTGGCCGCAGGCGACCCCTGGGACGAGCCGGAGTACGAGCAGTACCCGCCCGCACTGAAGTCCCCGTACCGCGAACGCCGATCCGCTTTCGGCGAGCAGCGCTACGGCGCACTCGGTATTCCGCGCGAGGACCTGGAGGCGCGCCAGAGGGCCGCTTCCGCGAACTGGGACTGCTTCGGCGCACCCGCCGCCCTGTTCTGCTACATCGACCGCGACATGGGCCCGGCCCAATGGTCCGACGTCGGCATGTATCTGCAGACCGTCATGCTGCTGCTCCGCGCCGAAGGGCTGCACACTTGCGCGCAGATGGCATGGGCGAAGTATCGCAAGACCGTCGCGGAGGTCCTGTCACCCCCGGACGAGCTCATCCTCTTCTGCGGCATGTCGATCGGGTTCGAGGACGTCACGGTGGGTTACACCCGTACGGGCCGGGCGCCGCTCGACGAGACAGTCACGTTCGTCGAGGGTTAGCTAATGGCTAGTGGTCAACCCACGTCACGAATCGCCGGGCCATTCCGTCCGCCCTGCTGAATGGGAAAGGTCCTCGCCTCCTCCGTACGGCGCGAGCCGGCACATCTGCCGGAGGGGACCGATCCACGCTGTCCGGTCGGGCGGCTCCGTAGACCGCTACGCACCCATGGAGGCTTCACCATGTCGAACAATGAGCCGACGAGCGCAGAGCAGGGACCACGGTCCGAAGCATGGAAGACGGCGCTGACCATGCTGCAGACGGCACAGCCGCCCTCCATCCCGGAGGGGGCCGAGGCGATGACCGTCCTCATCGAATATCCCCCGGGCGACCCGGGCACCCCTCCACACCGGCACTCCGGTCCCGCATTCGGATACATGCTCGAGGGCGAGATGCTCTTCGAGCTCGAAGGTGAGCCGGAGCGCGTGATCAAGGCCGGAGAGACGTTCTGGGAGCCGGGCGGCGACGTCATCCACTATCAGGACGGGAACAACCGAACCGATTCCTGGAGCCGTTTCCTCGTGACGATGTTGTGCGCGCCGGGTCAGCCCATGCTGACCCTGGTCGACGACGAGGAGCTGGCCCAGCGCAAGGACCGGCGGGCTCCGCGCCCTGCCTGACCGCGGCGGTGCCGTCCGCCCGCGAACCGCGGGTCGGCCTGCGTCACGGTCAAGAAGAAATCTCCGTTTTGCCGGAATGTGAAATGAAGAACGGGTGCCGGCTCCTCTTCGGATTCGCTGCCGACGTCCTTTCCCTCCTCAGTGCGCCATCGAGGCTCCAGAGAGTCCCACGGTGGTGCGCGACGAAAGGTGACCCATGAAGTTCGCAGTCATCGGCGGTACCGGCCTGATCGGATCGAAGGTCGTGGAGAAGCTGAACGCGGCCGGCCACGAGGCGGTGCCGCACTCGCAGTCCACAGGGGTCGACGTGATCACCGGCCAGGGTCTGGAGGAGGCGGTGGCCGGTGCCGACGTCGTCGTCAACCTGACGAACTCCCCGACCTTCGACGACGCCTCTCCGGCGTTCTTCCAGACCTCCATGGACAACCTCCTGGCCGCCGGCCAGAAGGGCGGGGTGGGGCACGTCGTCATCCTGTCGATCGTCGGCGCGGAACAGGTGCCCCAGCTCGACTACTACCGGGCCAAGGTCCTCCAGGAAGACATCCTCAAGGCCGGGCCGATCCCGTACTCGATCGTCCGCGCCACCCAGTTCATGGAGTTCGTCGACGCGGTCCTGTCCTGGACCACCGAGGGCGACACCGTCCGCCTGCCTGCTACTCCGATCCAGCCGATCGCCGCGCAGGACGTCGCCGACGCCGTCGCCGAAGTCGCTGCCGGCACCCCGCTGAACGGCACCCTCAACATCGGCGGGCCCGACGTCTTCACCCTCGACGAACTCGGCCGGGTCACCCTGAACGCGCGTTCTGATGGCCGCACCGTCGTCACCGACGACGCCGCCGGCATGTTCGCCGCCGTCCGCGGCGACGTCCTCACCACCAAGGGTGACGCCCGCATCGCCCCCACCCACTACGCCGACTGGCTTTCCTGACCGCCAAGGGCGGGGCACCCACCTCCGGAAAAGGTGGTGCCCTTGTCCGCTGCACCAGCGGACAAGGGCACCAAACACCCGCGTGCCCGAGGCGTCAGCCGGACTCGCGCCAGCGGTTCGTGATCGGCAGCCGCCGGTCCTTCCCGAACACCTTCGCCGAGATCTTCGTACCCGGCGGGTACTGCCGCCGCTTGTACTCCGCCGTGTCCACCAGCCGCAGCGTCCTCGTCACCAGCTCCCGGTCGAACCCGGCCGCCACGATGGCGTCGGCCCCCTGGTCCCGGTCCACGTACAGCTCCAGGATCGCGTCCAGCACCGGATAGTCCGGCAGCGAGTCCGTGTCGACCTGCCCCGGCCGCAGCTCCGCGCTCGGCGGCTTGGTGATCGAGTTCTCGGGGATGGGCGGCGTCTCGCCCCGCTCGGCCGCGGCCCGGTTGCGCCAGTTCGCGAGCCGGAAGATCGACGTCTTGTACACGTCCTTGATCGGCCCGTACGCGCCCACCGAGTCCCCGTACAGCGTCGAGTACCCCACCGCCAGCTCGGACTTGTTGCCCGGCGCGAGCACGATGTGGCCCTCCTGGTTGGAGATCGCCATCAGCATCGTGCCGCGCAGCCGCGACTGGAGGTTCTCCTCGGCGAGCCCGGTCAGCCCCAGCTCACCCATGTACGCATCGAACATCGGCTCGATCGGCACGGTGCGGAAGTGCAGCCCGGTCCGCCGCGCCAGCTCGGCCGCGTCGCCCTTGGAGTGGTCCGACGAGTACTTCGACGGCATCGCGACGCCGTACACGTTGTCCGAGCCCAGCGCGTCGCACGCGATGGCGGCGGTGAGCGCCGAGTCGATGCCGCCCGAGAGCCCGATCAGCACGGTCTTGAAGCCGTTCTTCGCGACATACGCGCGCAGGCCCACGACCAGCGCCGAGTAGACCTCCTCGTCGTCGTCGAGCCGGTCCGCGTACCCGCCGGCGAACTCCGGCTCGTACGCGGCAATGGGCTCGGACGAGATCGTCAGGTGGTCGATGCGCAGCCCGTCGTCCACGAGGCCGGACGGCGGCTCGGGGCTCGCGGCCGGCAGATCGAGGTCGAGGACGACGCACCCCTCAGCGAACTGGGGCGCACGCGCCACGACCTCGCCGTCCCTGTCGACCACGATCGAGTCGCCGTCGAAGACCAGCTCGTCCTGGCCGCCGATCATCGCCAGATAGGCCGTGGTGCAGCCGGCCTCCTGGGCGCGCTTGCGCACCAGCTCGAGGCGCGTGTCGTCCTTGTTCTGCTCGTACGGCGAGGCGTTGATGGAGATCAGCAGCCCGGCCCCGGCCGTGCGCGTCGCCGGGACGCGGCCGCCTTCCTGCCAGAGGTCCTCGCAGATGGCGAGGGCGACGTCGACGCCGTGCACCCGTATGACCGGCATGGTGTCGCCGGGTACGAAGTAGCGGAACTCGTCGAAGACGCCGTAGTTGGGGAGGTGGTGCTTGGCGAAGGTGAGCGCGACCCGGCCGCCGTGCAGCACGGCGGCGGCGTTCTGCGGGGCGCCGGCGGGCTGCCCGAACTTGGGCTGCGCGGTCTCGCACCGGTCGAGATAGCCGACGATCACCGGCAGCTCCCCGAACCCCTCGTCGGCGAGGCGCGCGGCGAGCGCGTGCAGGGCGCTCCGGGACGCCTCGACGAACGACGGGCGCAGGGCCAGGTCCTCGACGGGGTAGCCGGTCAGGACCATCTCGGGGAACGCGACGAGATGCGCCCCCTGTTCGGCGGAGTGCCGGGTCCAGCGGACGATCGACTCGGCGTTCCCGGCGAGATCGCCGACGGTCGAGTCGATCTGATTCAGGGCGAGGCGAAGTTGAGGCACGCAGTCAGTGTAATCGTCAGAGCGACACGATGTAGGGGGCGCCGGGTGTGGGACGCCCCACGACCGCGGGCGGGCAGCCGGGGTGGCGGGGCGCACGGCCGGGGCGCTGCTGCCGGGCGCCCCGAACACACGTCAGCGAGGTGACGCCGCCGTCACTTGAGGTAGCCGAGGTTGGTCATCATGCCGGACTCGGAGTGGTACTGGTTGTGGCAGTGGAGCATCCACAGGCCCGGATTGTCCGCGTCGAAGTCCATGACCAGCTTGCGGTGCGGCAGCACCGGGGCCGTGTCCTTGCGCGCGCCGATCGAGTCGATGCCGGCCAGGGCGAAGGTGTGGCCGTGCAGATGGATCGGGTGCCACATGTCGGTGGCGTTGATGACCGTGAGCCGGATCCGGTCGCCGAAGCGGATCGGGTGGCGCTGGCTCAAGCGGTAGGGAGTGTGGTCGAAGGACCAGTTGAACTTCCGCATGTTCCCGGTCAGCCGAAGGCGCAGCTCGTGGTCCGGTTTGCGCCGGGAGAGGGCCACGGACTCGTCCGGCACCAGGCGTCTGGCGGGCACCAGCTTCCGGTTCAGCTCCGAGGGGCGCACGCCGTACTTCGGAGCGGTCCCGCCGCCGGTGCGCAGGAGGGCCAGCGCCGCGTCCTTCTTGCCCTCGGCAAGGGCGACCAGCGGGAACACCCCGTCCTTGGCGGTGATGCACACGTCGTACCGCTCGGCCATGCCGATCAGCAGCGCGTCCGTCTTCGTGTGCCGGACCGGGTAGCCGTCCGTGTGGGTCACGGTCATCTCGTGGCCGCCGAGCGACACCCGGAAGGCGGTCTCGCCTCCGGCGTTGATGATCCGCAGCCGGATGCGGTCGCCGGGGCGCGCCCGGAACTCCGAAGGCGCCGTGGGCAGGCGTCCGTTGATCAGGTAGAAGGGGTAGTTCACGGCGCCGCCCATGCCGTGCAGCAGCCTGCTGTGGCTGCCCCTGAGGACGCGGGAGGGCCCGGCGGACTTCTTGCGGTCCGAGGATTCATGGCCTGATCCGTGGCGGGAGTGGTCGTCGCCGCCCTCCCCGCCCATGTCCATGCCGCCGCCCAACTGGGCGAGCACACCGTCCGGAGTGGAGCCGTCCACGCCGTCCACCCAGTCGTCGATGACGACGACCCACTCCCTGTCGTAGGACAGGGATTCCTTGGGGTCCTCCACGATCAGCGGCGCGTACAGGCCCCGGTCCAGTTGCATGCCCGAGTGCGAGTGCAGCCAGTACGTGCCCGGGTGCTCGACCGCGAAGCGGTAGAGGAAGTCCTCACCAGGCTTGATGGGGCGCTGGGTGAGGTCCGGGACGCCGTCCATGTCGCACCGCAGGCGAATGCCGTGCGAGTGCAGCGTCGTCGACTCGGGCAGGTGGTTGGCGAGGGAGATCTCCAGGATGTCGCCGGCGGTGCACCGGACCTCCTTGCCCGGCAGCGAGTCGCCGTACGCCCACGACGTGACGGTTCGGCCGCCCAGGTCGATGGGGGTACGGGTGGCCGTGAGCTCCACCCTGTGGACCGAGCCGCCTCCGCGCTTCTTCTCGGCAGCCAGGACCTCCGGACCGCTCGGTTCCACGTATCCCTTGGGTCCTCTGGGGACGAAGGGCTCGATGATCTGTCCGCCGGGGCCGAGGCCGCCGTCCGGGAGGGAACCGGAGCGCGGGCCGGAACGGGAGCGGGAGCCCGAGTCGGAACATGCGGCCAGGAGGCCCGAGCCGGCGACGGCGATCGATGCACCGAGCACGGTGCGCCGCGTGTGTGTACGCATGACTGAATGACACCTATTCGTGGGGGTGCGTATGAGGTGCGTAGAGCAGTGGAGGACCGGCGCGTCTGCTGCTTCCCCTGCACCGCCCCGGACGCGGCGCTGAGGCGGCCGCTGCGTACGCGGACTTCGTACGCGGGACGGGGTAGGGCGAAGCAGCCGGTACGCCGGCCTGGATGCGCAGCACCGACAGACGGGAGACGAGGCCCGGCGTGGGGGCGGTTCAGGCCGCGGCGCGTGTGGCAGCCGCGTGCCCGGTGCCGCCGGCCGTCAGCAGCAGGAGCGTGACGCTCCCAGCGTGGCCGTGCATATGGAGAGAGGGGCTCTGCCCGGGATCATGAACGCGGGCACGCGCGCGTGGCCTCGCGCACCGCGCCCGCCCGCCCTCGCGTACGCCTGCGCACGGTCTGGCGTAACACGGTCTGGCGTGTGCGTCGTCGATCGGCCGCGGCGGCCGGGGAGGCCGCCGGGCAGCGCGTCACACGTCAGCCGCAACGGCAGCAGCTGCTCGGCTGCTGCCGCACGCGCGCGTGGCGCACTGCTCCCGGTCGTCATGAGCCGCACACTATCCTCGCCCCGCGGCCATGGCCTGTCGGCCTACGCCGACCGGGCCGATTTTGGGCTGATCTTGGGAGTGGTGCACCCGGACAGCAGGGCGCCCGCCCCCCGAGAGGGGGACGGGCGCCGGTGACCGCCAGCCCGGCGGGAGCCGGGCGGCGCGGATCAGTAGCCGTACGAGTACACGTATCCGGGCCCCGGAGTGCCGACCCCCGTCACGTCGTCATAGCCGCGTACGGCCGTCAGCGAGCTGTCCTTGCCGAGGCTGCGCACCGACGTGAGCAGCCCGTCGGCCGCGTCGAAGCTGTTGGCGAAGTCGACACGGGCCACGGCGAGGTCGCGTCCCGTGGGGCGGTCGGTCACGTCGTGGTAGACCGGCGAGCCGTAGCGGGCGTAGATCGCCGGGTTGGCGAACCCGATCGGCCCGCCGCCGTGTGCCTGCCGCGCCTGCTGCGCCAGCGCCTGCACGCCCGCGATCACCGGGGCCGCCAGCGAGGTGCCGCCGATGCGGTACTCGTCGTACTTCAGCGAGCCGTCCGGGAACGTCTGCGTCTGGCCGACCAGGAAGCCCGTGTTGGGGTCGGCGACCGCCGCGATGTCCGGGACGGTCCGCATCCGGGCCGAGCCGTTCGCCTCGGCGAGCGAGTCCGGTACGACTCCGCGCTGGTAGAACGGCTGGTGCACGGTCCGGCTGGTGCCGCCGCCCGCGCCCGACGTGAACGCGCCGGGGAAGTCCGTCCAGCTCTTGCCGTCCGCGGACAGCATGGCCTTCTCGGTGCCCCAGCCGGTCTCCCACTGGTACGTGTCGCCCTTGCCGACGGCCAGCGAGGTGCCGCCGACCGCCGTCACCCACGCCGAGTTCGCCGGCACGTCGACCTGCTTGGTGCCGGTGTTCGCGACCTCGTCGCCGTTGTCGCCGGACGAGAAGTAGAAGCCGATGCCCTCGACCGCGCCCAGCTTGAAGATCTGGTCGTAGGCGGCGGCGAGGGACGGCGTCTGGTTGGCCTCGATGTCACCCCAAGAGTTGGAGACGATGTCCGCCAGATGCCCGTCCACGATCTTGCCCAGGGAGTCCAGGAGGTCGTCGTCGTAGCAGGACGACGCGCCGACGTAGGTGATGTCGGCGGCGGGCGCGACCGCGTGCACCGCCTCGACGTCGAGGGTCTCCTCGCCGTACCAGCCGGCCGCCCCGCACTCCTCCGTGTGCGTGTACTGGCCGGGCAGCACCTGCGTCAGCTGCCCGCTGCGGTACGCCGCGTCGCCGTTGCGGCTCGCGTACGTGGCCGCGTCCGAGGCGATCGTCGGCGAGGCGTACGCGTCGGTGATGGCGACCTTCACGCCCTTGCCGCTCAGCGTGCCCGCCCCGTACGCGGCACGCAGCTGCTCGCCGGTGTATCCCTTCACGGCGTACGGGATCTTCGTCCCGTAGGCCTCGGGCAGGCTGTCGGCGGTCTTCGACCCGTAGTAGCTCGAGAACGGGCCCGCGTTGTGGAACACCGCGTCAGGGGGCGGGAGTTCGTCGTCGTGCTCCGCCTTGTGCGGGGCGTTGTCGAGGCCGGTGACGGTCAGCACCGCGCCGTTCAACGAGGCCGGGGCGGAGGCGGTGGCCTCGGGCGCCCGGTAGGTCTTGCCGCCCTTGCGGAAGTTGTGCAGCTGGGTGCCGAACGCCTTCTCGGCGGCGGCGACGTCACCGGTGACGGAGACGTAGTGGCGGCTGGTGCCGGTGATCGTCAGACCGGCCGACTTCAGCCAGGACGTGACCTCGGCGACCTGCTGCCCGGTCGCACCGAAGCGCTGCTGCGCCTGCCGGGCGGTCAGGTACTTGCCGTACGAGGCCGACTGCGGGTCGGACACGGCCTTGGCGTACGCGGCCAGGCCGGCCGCGTCGCGCCCGGCGAGATAGACGCGGGCGCTGATCTTGCTGCTGTCCTGTGCGGCACCCTGATCGGCCTTGGCCGTGGCCCACAGCGGCTTGGTGCCCTGGATGGCGTCCCTCGCGCCCGGGTTGGTCGCGGCCTGGGCGGCGGGTATGCCGAGTGCGAGGGCGCCGGCGAGCAGAGGCAGTGTCGCCGCCATGCTCACCCCGGCGCGCACTGCGGCGCGATTGGATCTCATGAAACCCCCTGCGATGCGGTTCGTCGCGTGTCGCGTTGGTGAGCCGTGCGCCCGATGAGGGGCGCACGTGCGTGATCACTCTTGCGATGAACCGTTCATGCCAGGGGAATGGAACGGGCATGGAAGCGCATGGAAGAGCCAAGAAGCCCCCAAGAGGCGCTGGAGGCAAGGGTTTTGGCGGTGACCAGAGGGACGGACTATGACGGACGGACCATGACGGACCGGCTCCGCGCCTGTCGCCTCCGCGGCTTCGCGCCCGTCGCTCGGCGGCTCCGTGCCCGTCGCTCGGCGGCTCCGTGCCCGTCGCTCGGCGGCTCCATGCCCGTCGCTCGGCGGCTCCGTGCCCGTCAGCTCCGCGGCTTCGCGCCCCGCTCCTTCAGCATGTCCGTCATCAGGCCGATCTCCGACTCCTGCGCCTCGACCATGCCCCGCGCAAGCCGCTCCTCCACGCCGACCTCGCACTTCTCCACACAGCCCTCGGCCATGTGGACACCGCCCCGGTGGTGGTCGATCATCAGCTGCAGGTAGAACACCTCGGCCTGCCGGCCGCTGAGCGTCCCGAGTCTCTTCAGCTCGGAGTCGGTCGCCATGCCCGGCATCAGCGCCCCGTCCTCGCCCGATGCCATGTCGCCCATGCCCATCCAGGTCATCGGCGGGTCGGCCGAGACCTTCGGCAGCTCCCACAGGTCGAGCCAGCCCAGGAGCATGCCGCGCTGGTTGGCCTGCGTCTGCGCGATGTCGTACGCGAGCCGCCGCACCTCCTCGTCGTCGGTGCGGTCGCGCACGATGTACGACATCTCGACGGCCTGCTGGTGGTGGACGGCCATGTCCCGGGCGAAGCCCGCGTCCGCGGAGTCCGCCGCCGGGATCGCGGGACCGGCCGGGTCCCCGTCGGCGACCGCGTACGTGATGGCCCCGCCCGCGAGGAGCAGCACCGCCGCGATACCGGCGATCCAGCCCGCGCGCCCGGCGGGGCGGGCGGGCGCCGCAGGACGCGCCGCCGGGCTCACTGGGAGAGGCCGCCGGTGCACGCGGCACCCGGCTCGGGCGTCTGCTCGCCCTGGACGTACGTCTCGAGGAACTTGTCCAGGTTCGGGTCGCTCGCACCGGTCACCGTGCGCTGCTTGCCCCAGGCGCTGAGCATGATCAGGTCCTTCTGGTCCTCGACCGGGCTCATCAGCGTGTACGGGGTCGCCTTGACCTTCTCCGCGAGCGCCTTCACATCGGCCTCGGAGGCCTTGCTGTTGTACGTCACCCAGACGGCGCCGTGCTCCAGCGAGTGCACGGCGTTCTCGTTGGCTATCGCCTTCGTGTAGACGTCGCCGTTGCAGTTCATCCACACCTGGTTGTGGTCGCCGCCCACCGGCGGCGTCATCGGGTAGTCCACGGTCTTGGCGACGTGGTTCTGGGTCAGCTTGGCGCTCCAGGTCTTCACGCCGTCCTCGCCCGTCGTGAAGTGCCCCGCGCTCTTCGACCCGCCCTGCGCCTCGGCCCCCGAATCGCCGGATTCCCTGGATATCGCCCACGCGCCGGCGCCGACGAGCGCCACGACGACGGCCGCGCCCGCCACGATCGCGATCGTGCGGTTCCGGCGGTCGCGGGCGCGCTCGGCTCGGCGCATCTCCGCCACGCGGGCCTTACGGGAGGCGGAGCTGCTGTCGGGAGCGGAACCCATGGTGTGTCCTTCTCGGGGGGAGGGGAGGGCCGGCCGCACGTCGTGCCTGCGGTGCTGGAGGTACTGATGACGTGGTCAGTGTGCTGAAGTGTTCGATGAGGCGCGTTGCGGGCCCTGATCGTAGTGGGAAAGACGGGCGCGGGACAGGCGCCCGACTCGAACAAGATCCCCCTTGTGCTCCACAATGGGACCAGTCCGTGCAGAGCGCCGTGATCGACGCCGTGGCCGGCTCGCTGATCGGCTCCGCGCCGAGCGTCGGTCCGGTCATGACCGGGGGACCGGGGGGTCGGCAACGGGCAGTCAACAGGCACTATGGACACAGAGCGGTACGGCGGTACATCCGCCGGTCGCGGAGCGTTCAGACCAGGTCTGCAACGCGCCCGAAACCGTGTGGTGGGATGCTCATGTGCCCCCGGTGTGCCCGAGCGCGGGAGCAGGCGGCCTGACCAGCAAGGATGGGTGGAAGCGGAAGATGGACAAGCAGCAGGAATTCGTGCTCCGGACCCTGGAGGAGCGCGACATCCGGTTCGTACGCCTGTGGTTCACGGATGTGCTGGGCTTCCTGAAGTCGGTGGCCGTGGCACCGGCCGAGCTGGAGGGCGCCTTCGACGAGGGCATCGGATTCGACGGCTCCGCGATCGAGGGCTTCGCCCGTGTCTACGAGTCGGACATGATCGCCAAGCCGGACCCGTCGACGTTCCAGGTCCTGCCGTGGCGCGCGGAGGCCCCGGGCACCGCCCGTATGTTCTGCGACATTCTCATGCCGGACGGCTCCCCGTCCTTCGCGGACCCGCGCTACGTACTGAAGAGGGCGCTGGCCAAGGCCTCCGACCTGGGCTTCACCTTCTACACACACCCCGAGGTCGAGTTCTTCCTGCTGAAGGACAAGCCGCTGGACGGCTCGCGCCCGACGCCGGCCGACAACTCGGGCTACTTCGACCACACCCCGCAGAACGTCGGCATGGACTTCCGCCGCCAGGCGATCACCATGCTCGAGTCGATGGGCATCTCGGTCGAGTTCTCCCACCACGAGGGCGCGCCGGGCCAGCAGGAGATCGACCTGCGGTACGCCGACGCGCTGTCCACGGCGGACAACATCATGACGTTCCGCCTGGTCATGAAGCAGGTCGCGCTGGAGCAGGGCGTGTACGCGACCTTCATGCCGAAGCCCTTCAGCGAGCACCCCGGCTCCGGCATGCACACGCACCTGTCGCTCTTCGAGGGCGACCGCAACGCGTTCTACGAGTCCGGTGCCGAGTACCAGCTCTCCAAGGTCGGCCGCTCCTTCATCGCGGGCCTGCTGCGGCACGCGGCGGAGACCTCCGCGGTCACCAACCAGTGGGTCAACTCCTACAAGCGCATCTGGGGCGGCTCGGAGCGCACCGCGGGCGCCGGCGGCGAGGCCCCCTCGTACATCTGCTGGGGCCACAACAACCGCTCCGCGCTGGTCCGCGTCCCGATGTACAAGCCCGGCAAGACCGGCTCGGCCCGCATCGAGGTCCGCTCGCTGGACTCCGGCACCAACCCGTACCTGGCGTACGCGGTGCTCCTCGCGGCCGGCCTCAAGGGCATCGAGGAGGGCTACGAGCTCCCGGCGGGCGCCGAGGACGACGTGTGGGCCCTGTCCAACTCCGAGCGCCGCGCCCTGGGCATCGAGCCCCTGCCGCAGAACCTCGGCGAGGCCCTCACGCTGATGGAACGCAGCGACCTGGTCGCCGAGACCCTCGGCGAGCACGTCTTCGACTTCTTCCTCCGCAACAAGCGGCAGGAGTGGGAGGAGTACCGCTCGGAGGTCACGGCGTTCGAGCTGCGGAAGAACCTGCCGGTGCTGTAGGGGCAGGTCAGAGCGGGTTTCCGCCGGAACGATCCTTGGGGCCGACGGTCGCAGACCGCCGGCCCCACTGCTTCCCACAGCCTCTGGGCCGTCTCTGGGCCGTCAGAGTAGATCTCCGACGCCCTGTAGCCACCCGTGGAGCTCGTTACTCCAGGGCGTCCCCGAGATCCAGTTAGCGTGGCCTAGCAGCTAGCTGTATGAGGGCTCGACGTTGGTGACGCTCTCGCGGAGGCGTAGTGCTGGCGGCTTTCCGGCGGCAGCACTATGCGGCCGGTGTGCGTTTGCCGAGGCCGAGCCGGGTCAGGTATCGGCTGACAGTTCGCCGGTCGATCACAAAACCGATACTGACAAGTTCGTCGGTGATCCGTTGCGCGGACCACTTGAGCTCGCGGCGCCAGGACTCGATCTGCTCCATGACCCATGCTGGAGTCGCGTTCGGACTCCGGTGCGGACGCGACGGCCGGTCTTGCAATCCCGCATCACCGTGTAGCCGCCAGCGATTTACCCACTTGCTGGCGCATGCGCGAGAGATACCCATCTCAGCGGCGACGTGGGCGATGGGACGTGTCTGGCACCGCTTCACGAGCCGCCTGGGGCCCTCGACGCTCAGGGGCGCATTCGCGTGGGGCACTCGTCGTCCTCTCGAAGTCAGACGACGGCAGGCGCGACACCTATCGTGCGCGCCTGCCGCATTGCGGCCTTTCAGTCCTGCGGTGCGACGCGGATACGGTTCCCGTCAGGATCGGCTGCGAGGAAGGTCAGCCCGAACCCCGCATCATGAGGCTCGCGCAGGATCGTGACACCCTTGGACTTCCACTGCTCAAAGGTCGCGTTGAGCTCGTCGGGTCCACCGTCAATGGCCAGGCACACCTCACTGGTGCGCGGGACGTCCGGTGACAGATCCTCGAGCTGGCCAGACCACAGACCGAGGTCAGCGCCTGGCCCGAGGTCGAAGGTGATGTATCCCGGAGTCTCGAACGAGGGGCTCATGCCGAGGAGGTCGCCGTAGAAACGAGCTGCGGCGGGAGCGTCGTTCACGTAGACGATGGACACGACGGATCTGGTCATGGTTGTTCCTTCTCACAGGTGGTAGGTACGCATCCACCAGCCTGACCGGGATATGCGCCACATCGTGTCGCAATTCCTGAAAAAATTGGTGTGTGACCCCAGACCGCTTCTTCACCCTGATGCTGCTCCTCAAATCGAGGGATGCCGTGACCACACAGGAACTCGCCTCAGCGCTCGGGGTGTCCCTTCGAACCATCACCCGGGACCTGAACTGGCTCCGCGACGCCGGTCTGCCGGTGACCGCACACCGGGGCCGCCTCGGAGGCGTGACCATGCTGCCCGGAACCGGACTCGACCTCACGCGACTCACGCCGGGCGAGCGTGATCATCTGTCGCTCACCGGGCTGGACGAGAAGCAACGCGCGGAGCTCAACGCATCGGCCGAAAGCCGGCGCGCGCTCGCCAAGATCGCCGCTACACAGCCACGTCGAGTTCATGAGCTCCTGCCGCTCACCGACGTAGTGCACGTGGACAGCCGTCCCTGGCATCAGGCACAAGCTTCCGGCACGACTCCGGCTTCGCTGATCGGCGCAGTGCGGCGAGGCCGCCGGCTACGGATCGAGTACGACAGCCCACGCGAGTCATGCCCACGCGACCTGGTCGTGGACCCTTACGGGCTGTTCGCCAAGGCCGGCATCTGGTACCTCGTCGCCGACTGTGCCCGAGTGCCACGGATGTACCGAGTCGAACGGATCACGACGTGGAAAGAAGTCGACCAGCCACGACGGATCCGCGAGAGCCAGACCCTGGCCACCGTCGCTGCAGCGCTCATTGATCAGTGGGAACACAACCACGCGATAGAGGTCAGCGCCACCATCGACCAGACCCAGATCGAGCGAGCGCAACGGATCTTTGGCCTACGACTCGTCTGGGACGACCATGAAGAATCCGCCACCGGCCGCAAGGTAATAATCCGCTTCCTGCATCTGGAGGACGTGCGAGCACTACTGCCGTTCGGGAGCGCCATCACTGTGCACGGCCCCACCGAAGCCAGGGCTCACCTCCGCGACCTCGCCACCAATCTTGCCCACCACTATGCGCCGTCACCAACGTCCTGACCCGCAACACCTAGTGAGCAGATGCTCGTACGCGCGCAGCGGGACTTCAATGTTGTTCAATGCCGATCTGCTGACGCAGACGAGTGTCTGTTCATGTTGGACTCAAGGTTGTTGTCGGTGAGGGTTCAGCCACCGTGGCCGTACTGTGACCGCAGCCTGCTGGAGATGCCACTCACCTCAGTAGGGGAGAACACGGTGACGTCTGCGCCCTTGGCGTCACGTTTTGGGTGGTTGCTGCGCCGACGCCGATCATCTGAGGTCGCTCCTGCGCCGCACCACTTCCTCCGCAACAAGCGGCAGGAGTGGGAGGAGTACCGCAGCGAGGTCACGGCCTTCGAGCTGCGGAAGAACCTGCCGATGCTGTAAGCGCAGGTCAGCGCGGGTATCCCGCGGAAACGGCACGCAGGGGCGACGGTCGCGAACCGTCGGCCCTGCGGCGTCTTTGGAACCAGTCCCTTCGCCGGCGTCGCATACGCGGTCAGGGGTTCGGATCCATGGCATGCCCGACGAGGCCCGCGGATACGATCTCCCGCGCTCGCAGGACGACGACGGGGGAACATTGTCGTGAGCTCGTACCGCCTACAGGTCGTCAGGCAGGATCCGAAACGCCGGATGCGCGGTGAGCGGACGGATCGCCCGGAAATCCTTCCGGTCGAGGGTGAGCAATGCATCCGTAGCGTATTCGCGTGCCATGACGGTGATGACCGAGTCCGTCAGGTCGAGCGCGAGGTCCCGATACCGGCGCTGGACGAGCCGTGCGTCCGCGAGGATGTCCACGCTCGCGTCGCCGAGGAGATAGCGCCCGTCGCGCGCCTGTATCACGAGCTGGTCCATGACCTGTCCGGCGGCGGCCTTACCGAAGCGGCCGCTCAGCAGATGGTCGAGTTCGGCGAGTACGAGCTGGGGGATGACGAGCAAGCCCGCGGTGTCCATGACGTGACGAGCCGCTTCGTGTTCGGGACAACTGCGGTCGACGGAGGCGATGAGTCCCGACGTGTCGACGATGACGATCACCTACGAGGCCTCACTCCAGTCGCCGGATTCGGTGTTGCGCAGTATGTCGTCGGCACGCTCGGCGAAGGACGGATCGCCGCTGTCGAATACGGGGAGCCCAGCGGGCTCGTCCCACACGCGGTTGCGCGCGATCGCGAGACGGACCCCCTCGCGGATCAGCTCGGCTTCGCTGACTCCCTTGCGTGAGGCCGTGGTCTTAAGCTCGCGGAGGTCCTCGTCCTCGAGGTAGACCGTCGTTCGCTTCAGGCTCATGCTTATATGGTACTCCTGCCATACATCGGGCGCAGATCGCACACGCAGCCGCCCGTGGGCGTCCGGTGTCAGATCGCGTCGCGCAGCGGTCGCGTCTCCCGTACCCGGTACTCCTGGATCGCCCAGCCGTTGCCGTCGGGGTCCTTGAAGTACATGAAGGTGGCACCGTCCTCCGGGGCGTACGCCACCGGGTCGGTGACCTCGAGGCCGCGTTCGACCAGCTCGGCGTGGGCCGCCTTGATGTCGGCGACGCACAGCTGGAGGCCCTGGTACGAGCCGGGTGCGGGTGTCGGGCCGTCCATCGTTTCCCACAGCGTGTCGCTGAGGGCAATCGAGCAGCCGGAGCCGAGTGGCGTGAGCTGAACGATGCGCAGCCCCGGCATGACCTCCTGATCGATGTCGACCGTGAAGCCGAGCTTGTCCCGGTAGAAGTCCCGGGACCGGTCGATGTCGCTGACGGGCAGCGGGATCACTTCGAGCGTGTATTCCATGCGGGATTCTCCTGATCGCTGGTGAGGGAGGTCGGGGCACTCAGTGGGACTGGGGCATTAAGAGGAACTAACAGAAAGAGCTGGTGAGGCCATGTCTTGGCCGCTGCATGTTC
>NZ_LOHS01000073.1 GCF_001642995.1 Streptomyces jeddahensis | reverse complement strand
GGCGCCAGACCGAGGACGTACATCCCGGCGCGGCCCCGACCCAGCCACCGGCAGGTGGCGCACCAGCCGACCACCGGCAGGGGGCCGCGCACGCACCCGGACCTCCAACCGACAGATGGCGCCCCAGCCGACGACACCGGGTGGTCTCCCCGCCCGACCCGGACGGCCGTGCACAACCGGCCGCCTCCCGTTCCCGCTCGTACGCTCGAGGTATGTCAGAGGTGTACGCGGCCCGCCGCGAGCGGCTACGGGAGCGGTGTGCCGCAGGGGGCAGCGCGGCCGCGCTCGTGTCGCGGCCCGCCAACGTCCGCTATCTCGCGGGCGCGGCCCCGCACGGCGCCGTGCTCCTGCTCGGCAGGGACACAGACCTCCTGCTGCACGCCGGTCCGCTCGCCGGCCGCCCAGAGAACGAGCGGCCCGACGAGTCGCTGCCCACGCAGGTCCTGCCGGGCACGGACGGGGACCCGGCGGTGGCCGCCGCGGATCTCGCCGCATCCCACGGCGTCGACTCCCTCGCCCTCGAGGAACACCATTTGACCGTCGCCCGGCACCGCGCGATCGGATCCGTCGCGCCCCGGCTGCGGCTCACGGACCTCGGCGGAGCGGTCGAGCAGCTGCGCCTGGTGAAGGACGAAGAGGAGATCGGCTGTCTGCGGATCGCCGCCGAGATCGCCGACCAGGCCCTGAGCGAACTCCTCGAGTCCATCCTCGTCGGCCGTACGGAACGCCATCTCGCGCTCGAACTGGAGCGCCGCCTGGTCGACCACGGTGCCGACGGACCGGCCTTCCCCACCTCCGTCGGCACCGGCCCGAACTCCGGCCGCGGCGGTCACCGGCCCACCGACCGGCGCGTCGAGGAGGGAGATTTCCTCTCCGTCTGCCTCGGCGCCGCCTACCGCGGCTACTGCTGCGAGATCGGCCGGACGTTCGTGATCGGCACGTCGCCCGCGGAGTGGCAGATCGAGCTGTACGATCTGGTCTTCGCCGCTCAGCGGGCCGGACGGGAGGCGCTGGCGCCCGGTGCCGCCTGCCGCGACGTGGACCGCGCGGTCCGCCAGGTGCTGGACTCCGCCGGTTACGCCGAGGGCCTCCCGCACCTCACGGGGCACGGTGTCGGGCTCGAAAACGACGAGGACCCGCAGCTGGCCCCCTCGGCCATGGGTAAACTGGACGCTTGCGTGCCGGTCACTGTCGAACCGGGGGTCCACCTCCCGGGCCGGGGTGGTGTCCGGATCGATGACACGCTCGTCGTCCGCCCAGAGGCGGATGGCGGACCCGAGCTACTCACCATCACGACCAAGGAGCTGCTCGCGTTGTGAGCTCAGCCCTGCGCTGAGCGTCGGGCGCGTGCCCCGGGGTCGTCCACGTCAGTCCAGGAGATTCCGCAACCGTGGCTTCCACGAACGACCTCAAGAACGGCATGGTGCTCAAGCTCGAAGGCGGCCAGCTCTGGTCCGTCGTCGAGTTCCAGCACGTCAAGCCCGGCAAGGGCCCGGCCTTCGTGCGCACCAAGCTCAAGAACGTGCTCTCCGGCAAGGTCGTCGACAAGACCTTCAACGCCGGCGTCAAGGTCGAAACGGCCACCGTCGACAAGCGCGACATGCAGTTCTCGTACATGGACGGCGATTACTTCGTCTTCATGGACATGGAGACCTACGACCAGCTGCACGTCGACCGCAAGGCCGTCGGCGACGCCGCCAACTTCCTGATCGAGGGCTTCACGGCCACCGTCGCGCAGCACGAGGGCGAGGTCCTCTTCGTCGACCTGCCCGCCGCCGTCGAGCTGACCGTCGCCGAGACCGAGCCGGGCGTCCAGGGCGACCGCTCCACCGGCGGCACCAAGCCCGCGACGCTGGAGACCGGCCACCAGATCCAGGTTCCGCTCTTCATCACCACCGGCGAGAAGATCAAGGTGGACACGCGCACCAGCGACTACCTCGGCCGGGTGAGCAGCTAACCGTGGCTGCCCGTAACACGGCCCGTAAGCGCGCCTTCCAGATCCTCTTCGAGGGCGACCAGCGCGGCGCCGACGTCCTCACGGTCCTCGCGGACTGGATCCGGCACTCCCGGACCGACACCCGGCAGCCGCCGGTCAGCGAGTACACGATGGAGCTGGTCGAGGGGTACGCCAAGAAGGCGGACCGCATCGACGAGCTGATCGCGCAGTACGCGGTGGGCTGGACGCTCGACCGGATGCCGGTCGTCGACCGCAACATCCTGCGGCTCGGCGCGTACGAGCTGATCTGGGTGGACGGGACGCCGGACGCCGTGGTGCTCGACGAGGCCGTCGAACTGGCCAAGGAGTTCTCCACGGACGAGTCCCCGGCCTTCGTCAACGGTCTGCTCGGCCGGCTCAAGGACCTCAAGCCGACGCTGCGCAGGGCGGACTAGCCGGATCCGATCCCGGCCACCCGTCCTGCGCGCCGCGCGGTCATACCTCAGGCCCGAAGCTGACTCTTTCTTCAGCTTCGGGCCTGGTGCGTCCACGAGGGGTGCTCCACGTTCTGCTCATGCCAGAGCACGGCCCTCGCCCCAGGGCGCGCCCCTCGTCAGGGCGCGCCCTGGCCCTCTCGGGGCTTGGCCGCCTCGGTCTCGGTCGCAACCGCCTTCGCGGACTTTGGCCGTCGGCGCGGCCCTCGCCAGGCGCGACCTGCCCCTCTCGGGGCTCGGCCGCCTCTGACTCGGGTGCCGCCGCCTTCCCGGACATTGGCCGTCGGCACGGCCCTCGCCAGGGCGACCTGCCCCTCTCGGGACACGGCCGCCTCGGTCTCGGGTGCCGCCGCCGGCCTCGCGGACCTTGGCCGTCGCGGCACCTTGGCCGTGGTGGCACCTTGGCCATCGCGGCCGGGAACGCGGCCGCCACGGCGGTCACGGCCGGGAACGCCGCCGCGACAGCCGTCACGGTCAGCAGAAACGCCGTCGGGGCGTCCCAGACCAGTCCATGGTCTCGGACGCCCCGACGGCACGTTTCTGCAGAGGGTCAGCTTTCCTCGTGGGCAACGGCACGGCGCGCGTCCGCGTCGAGCACGCCCCAGCTGATCAGCTGCTCGGTGAGGACCGAGGGGGACTGGTCATAGATGACGGCGAGGGTGCGCAGATCGTCCTGGCGGATCGACAGCACCTTGCCGTTGTAGTCGCCACGCTGTGACTGGATCGTGGCGGCATACCGCTGGAGGGGGCCTGCCTTCTCGGCCGGGACATGGGCGAGGCGCTCCAGGTCCAGGACGAGCTTCGGCGGGGGCTCGGCGGCACCGCCGGGGGTCGTACCGGGCAGCAGCTCCTGCACCGGCACACCGTAGAAGTCGGCCAGCTCGGCGAGGCGCTGCACGGTGACGGCGCGGTCTCCACGCTCGTACGAACCGACGACGACTGCCTTCCAGCGTCCCTGGGACTTCTCCTCGACACCGTGGAGGGAAAGGCCCTGCTGGGTGCGGATGGCCCGGAGCTTGGCCCCGAGCTGCTTGGCGTATTCGCTGGACATATAGCTCCCCGGACGCAGACTGGTAACTCACTGTGAGGTTACGCAGCGTTACGGCCCCCCGTCAAGCCGAATGGTCCGCACCGACACTTCCGTGTAGCAGGTCATCAGGGGGTTCGGGCGAGGTGCGGGGGGTGTGATCAGCGATGTTCGGGGCCTGGTACCGTTGATGGCGCAAATCCGACGTCCTTTAAGGTCCGTCCCGTGAGGCGGAGAAGGAGGTCCGTTTCGTATGGACGCAAAGACCCCCGACGGCGGCCCCGCTGTCGGCTCCGATGCCGCACGCCCCGTTCTCGAGGGCCCGGACATCGCGCGGGTGCTGACCCGCATCGCCCACGAGATCGTCGAACGCGCCAAGGGCGCCGACGACGTGGTGCTCCTCGGCATTCCGACCCGCGGCGTGTTCCTCGCCCAGCGGCTCGCCGCCAAGCTCGAGGAGATCACCGGCCGCAAGGTCCCGGTCGGCTCCCTGGACATCACCATGTACCGCGACGACCTGCGCATGCAGCCGCCGCGGGCGCTGGCACGCACGGAGATCCCGGGTGACGGCATCGACGGCCGCCTGGTGATCCTCCTCGACGATGTGCTCTTCTCGGGCCGCACCATCCGCGCCGCCCTCGACGCGCTGAACGACATCGGCCGTCCGCGCGCGGTCCAGCTCGCGGTCCTCGTCGACCGCGGCCACCGCGAACTCCCCATCCGCGCCGACTACGTCGGCAAGAACCTGCCCACGTCGCTGCGGGAGACCGTCAAGGTCCAGCTCGCCGAGGAGGACGGCCGGGACGCCGTGCTGCTCGGTGCCAAGCAGACCTCCCCGGCCGGCCGGCAGTAGCACCACTCGGCCCAACGCCACCGCCGAGTGCGCTCCTGCGCGCCCGCATGCCCGTGTCGGGGCACCACCCCGGCCCCGCTCTCCCGAACCGCCTTACGGAGCCTTCCCAAGATGAAGCGACACCTCATCTCGGCCGCCGATCTCACCCGCGACGACGCCGTACGCATCCTCGACACCGCCGAGGAGATGGCCCGAGTCGCCGACCGGCCGATCAAGAAGCTGCCGACGCTGCGCGGCCGCACCGTCGTCAACCTCTTCTTCGAGGACTCGACCCGTACCCGTATCTCCTTCGAGGCCGCCGAGAAGCGGCTCTCCGCCGACGTCATCAACTTCTCCGCCAAGGGGTCGAGCGTCTCCAAGGGCGAGTCCCTCAAGGACACCGCTCAGACGCTCGAGGCGATGGGCGTCGACGCCGTCGTCATCCGGCACAGCGCGTCCGGCGCGCCCTACCGGCTCGCCACCTCCGGCTGGATCGACGCCGCCGTGATCAACGCCGGTGACGGCACGCACCAGCACCCCACGCAGGCGCTGCTCGACGCCTTCACCATGCGGCGCCGGCTCATCGGCCGCGACGCCGGCATCGGGCAGGACCTGAGCGGCAAGCGCATCACGATCGTCGGCGACGTCCTGCACAGCCGGGTCGCCCGCTCCAACGTCGACCTGCTGCACACCCTCGGCGCCGAGGTCACCCTCGTCGCCCCGCCCACGCTGCTGCCGGTCGGCGTCGACCACTGGCCGTGCGAGGTGGCGTACGACCTGGACAGCACGCTGCCGAAGTCGGACGCCGTGATGATGCTGCGCGTGCAGCGCGAGCGCATGAACGCCGCGTTCTTCCCGACCGAGCGCGAGTACTCGAGGCGGTATGGGCTCGACGGCGAGCGCATGGCGAAGATGCCCGAGCACGCCATCGTGATGCACCCCGGCCCGATGGTCCGCGGCATGGAGATCACCGCCGAGGTCGCCGACTCCGAGCGCTGCACCGTCGTCGAGCAGGTCGCCAACGGCGTCTCCATCCGCATGGCCGTCCTGTACCTGCTGCTCGGCGGCAACGAACCCGCCGTCACCCACGCCCGCACCACCGAGGAGAAGTAAGAACGATGAGCAAGACCCTGATCCGTGGTGCGAAGGTGCTCGGCGGCGAGCCGCAGGACGTCCTCGTCGACGGCGAGACCATCGCCGAGGTGGGCGCCGGGCTGAGCGCCGAGGGCGCCGAGGTCGTCGAGGCCGACGGCAAGGTTCTGCTGCCGGGCCTCGTCGACCTGCACACCCATCTGCGCGAGCCCGGCCGCGAGGACTCCGAGACCGTCCTGACCGGTACACGGGCGGCCGCGAGCGGCGGCTACACCTCCGTGTTCGCCATGGCCAACACCTTCCCGGTGGCCGACACGGCCGGTGTCGTCGAGCAGGTCTGGCGGCTCGGCCAGGAGCACGGCTACTGCGACGTCCAGCCCATCGGCGCCGTCACCGTCGGCCTGGAGGGCAAGAAGCTCGCCGAGCTGGGCGCGATGCACGAGTCGGCGGCCGGTGTCACCGTCTTCTCCGACGACGGCAAGTGCGTCCACGACGCCGTGATCATGCGCCGGGCGCTGGAGTACGTGAAGGCGTTCGGCGGCGTCGTCGCCCAGCACGCGCAGGAGCCGCGGCTCACCGAGGGCGCCCAGATGAACGAGGGCGTCGTCTCGGCCGAGCTGGGCCTCGGTGGCTGGCCCGCCGTCGCCGAGGAGTCGATCATCGCGCGTGACGTCCTCCTCGCCGAGCATGTCGGCTCGCGCGTGCACATCTGCCACCTGTCGACCGCCGGCTCGGTCGAGATCGTCCGCTGGGCCAAGTCCCGCGGCATCGACGTGACCGCCGAGGTCACCCCTCACCACCTGCTCCTCACCGACGAGCTGGTGCGCACGTACAACCCGGTCTACAAGGTCAACCCGCCGCTGCGCACCGAGCGCGACGTGATGGCGCTGCGCGAGGCCCTGGCGGACGGCACGATCGACATCGTCGCCACCGACCACGCCCCGCACCCGCACGAGGACAAGGACTGCGAGTGGGCCGCGGCCGCCATGGGCATGGTCGGCCTCGAGACGGCGCTCTCCGTCGTCCAGCACACGATGGTCGAGACCGGCTTCCTCGACTGGGCGGGCGTCGCCGAGCGGATGTCGTTCAAGCCTGCGCGGATCGGCCGGGCGGAGGGCCACGGCCGTCCCGTCTCGGCTGGTGAGCCCGCCAACCTCACGCTGGTCGATCCGGCATACCGTGGACTCGTGGACCCCGCGGGCTTCGCCTCCCGCAGCCGCAACACCCCCTACGAGGGCCGTGAGCTGCCGGGTCGCGTCACCCACACGTGGCTGCGGGGCCGGGCCACGCTCGTCGACGGGAAGCTCGCGTGACAGCTCTGACATCTCTGACGTACGCCTCTGCCGCGTACACCGCCGCGGAACAGAAGTCGGCGGAGGTCACCGACTGGGCCGCCCGCATCGGCTGGGTCGTCGGGCTGGCCCTCTTCGTCGCCCTCGTCTACTGGCTGATGCGCGAGGGCTGGAAGTGGCGCGGCACGCTGCAGGGCGACCTGCCGGAGCTGCCCGCCGCGCCCGCCGACCCCGGCCCGGCGAAACTGACGATGACCGGCCGCTACCACGGCTCGACCACCGCCGGACAGTGGCTCGACCGCATCGTGGCGCACGGCCTCGGCACCCGCAGCCGGGTCGAGCTCACGCTGACGGACGCGGGACTGGACGTCGTACGCCCCGGAGCGACCGACTTCTTCGTCCCGGCCGCCCAGCTGCGCGAGGCCAGGCTCGACAAGGGCATCGCGGGCAAGGTCCTCGCGGAGGGCGGACTGCTGATCGTCACCTGGGAGCACGGCGACAAGCTGATCGACTCCGGGTTCCGATCCGACCGCGCGGCCGAGCACATCGAGTGGGTCGACACCCTGAACCAGATGATCAACAAGAAGACGCAAACGGAAGGCGCACGATGACCACCTCCACCAGGGGAGCCTCGAAGGTTCCCGCCGTACTCGTCCTGGAGGACGGCCGGATCTTCCGCGGCCGTGCCTACGGGGCCGTGGGGGAGACCTTCGGCGAAGCGGTGTTCTCCACCGGCATGACCGGCTACCAGGAGACCCTCACCGACCCGTCGTACCACCGCCAGGTCGTCGTGATGACCGCCCCCCACGTCGGCAACACCGGCGTCAACGACGAGGACCCCGAGTCGAAGCGGATCTGGGTCTCCGGCTATGTCGTACGCGACCCCGCGCGCGTGCCGTCCAACTGGCGCGCCAAGCGCTCGCTGGACGAGGAGCTGGCCGCGCAGGGCGTCGTCGGCATCTCCGGCATCGACACCCGGGCCCTGACCCGTCACCTGCGTGAGCGCGGCGCCATGCGCGTCGGCATCTTCTCCGGCGACGCGGTCGCCGACGACGCCTCGCTGCTGGCGCGCGTGCAGGAAGCCCCGCAGATGAAGGGCGCGAACCTCTCCGCCGAGGTCGCCACCACCGAGACGTACGTCGTCCCGGCCATCGGGGAGAAGCGATTCACCGTCGCCGCCGTCGACCTCGGCATCAAGGGCATGACCCCGCACCGCATGGCCGAGCGCGGCATCGAGGTGCACGTGCTGCCCGCCACGGCGACCGTCGAGGACGTGTACGCGGTCAACCCGGACGGCGTGTTCTTCTCCAACGGCCCGGGCGACCCCGCCACCGCCGACCACCCGGTCTCCGTCATGCAGGCGGTGCTGGAGCGCGGCACGCCGCTCTTCGGCATCTGCTTCGGCAACCAGATCCTGGGCCGCGCCCTCGGCTTCGGCACCTACAAGCTGAAGTACGGCCACCGCGGCATCAACCAGCCCGTGCAGGACCGTACGACCGGCAAGGTCGAGGTCACCGCGCACAACCACGGATTCGCCGTCGACGCCCCGCTCGACAAGGTCTCCGACACCCCCTACGGCCGGGCCGAGGTCTCCCACGTGTGCCTCAACGACAACGTGGTGGAGGGGCTGCAGCTCCTCGACCGCCCGGCTTTCAGCGTCCAGTACCACCCCGAGGCGGCAGCCGGCCCGCACGACGCCGCCTACCTGTTCGACCGCTTCGTATCCCTGATGGAGGGCCAGCGTGCCTAAGCGCACCGATATCCAGTCCGTCCTGGTCATCGGCTCCGGCCCGATCGTCATCGGCCAGGCCGCCGAGTTCGACTACTCCGGCACCCAGGCGTGCCGCGTCCTGAAGGCCGAGGGCCTGCGGGTCATCCTCGTCAACTCCAACCCGGCGACGATCATGACCGACCCGGAGATCGCCGACGCCACGTACGTCGAGCCGATCACCCCGGAGTTCGTCGAGAAGATCATCGCCAAGGAGCGTCCCGACGCGCTGCTGCCCACCCTGGGCGGTCAGACGGCCCTCAACACGGCGATCTCGCTGCACGAGGCCGGCACCCTCGAGAAGTACGGCGTCGAGCTCATCGGCGCCAATGTCGAGGCGATCAACAAGGGCGAGGACCGCGACCTGTTCAAGGAGGTCGTGGAGGAGGTCAACAAGAAGATCGGCCACGGCGAGTCCGCCCGCTCGGTCATCTGCCACTCCATGGACGACGTCCTAAAGGGCGTCGTGACGCTCGGCGGCTACCCCGTCGTCGTCCGCCCCTCCTTCACCATGGGCGGCGCCGGCTCCGGCTTCGCGCACGACGAGGAGGAGCTGCGCCGCATCGCCGGCCAGGGCCTGACCCTGTCTCCCACCACCGAGGTGCTCCTCGAGGAGTCCATCCTCGGCTGGAAGGAGTACGAGCTGGAGCTGATGCGCGACAAGAACGACAACGTCGTGGTCGTCTGCTCCATCGAGAACTTCGACCCGATGGGCGTGCACACCGGTGACTCGATCACCGTCGCCCCGGCGATGACGCTCACCGACCGCGAGTACCAGATCCTGCGCGACATCGGCATCGCGGTCATCCGCGAGGTCGGCGTCGACACCGGCGGCTGCAACATCCAGTTCGCGGTGAACCCCGAGGACGGTCGCGTGATCGTCATCGAGATGAACCCGCGCGTGTCCCGATCCTCGGCCCTGGCGTCGAAGGCCACGGGCTTCCCGATCGCGAAGATCGCCGCCAAGCTGGCCGTCGGCTACACGCTCGACGAGATCCCCAACGACATCACCGAGCAGACCCCGGCCTCCTTCGAGCCGACGCTCGACTACGTGGTGGTCAAGGCCCCGCGGTTCGCGTTCGAGAAGTTCCCGTCCGCCGACTCCACGCTGACCACGACCATGAAGTCGGTCGGTGAGGCGATGGCGATCGGCCGCAACTTCACCGAGGCGCTGCAGAAGGCGCTGCGCTCGCTGGAGAAGAAGGGCAGCCAGTTCACGTTCGTCGGCGAGCCCGGCGACAAGGCCGAGCTGCTGCGCGAGGCGGTCCGCCCGACCGACGGCCGCATCAACTCCGTCATGCAGGCCATCCGCGCCGGTGCGACCCCGGAGGAGGTCTTCGAGGCGACGAAGATCGACCCCTGGTTCGTCGACCAGCTCTTCCTGATCAAGGAGATCGCGGACGAGCTGGCGGCCGCCGCCGAGCTCACCCCGGACCTGCTGGCCGAGGCCAAGCGGCACGGCTTCTCCGACCAGCAGATCGGTGAGATCCGCGGCCTGCGCGAGGACGTCGTCCGGGAGGTCCGGCACGCCCTCGGCGTCCGCCCGGTCTACAAGACGGTCGACACCTGCGCCGCCGAGTTCGCCGCGAAGACGCCGTACTTCTACTCCTCCTACGACGAGGAGACCGAGGTCGCGCAGCGCGAGAAGCCCGCAGTGATCATCCTCGGCTCAGGCCCGAACCGCATCGGCCAGGGAATCGAGTTCGACTACTCGTGCGTCCACGCCTCGTTCGCGCTCAGCGACGCGGGCTACGAGACCGTGATGGTCAACTGCAACCCCGAGACCGTCTCGACGGACTACGACACCTCCGACCGCCTGTACTTCGAGCCGCTGACGCTTGAGGACGTGCTGGAGATCGTCCACGCGGAGCAGCAGGCCGGTCCGGTCGCGGGCGTCGTCGTGCAGCTCGGCGGCCAGACCCCGCTGGGCCTGTCTCAGGCGCTCAAGGACAACGGCGTGCCGATCGTGGGCACCTCCCCGGAGGCCATCCACGCGGCCGAGGACCGCGGCGCCTTCGGCCGCGTCCTCGCCGAGGCCGGTCTCCCGGCTCCGAAGCACGGCACCGCCACCACCTTCGCCGGTGCCAAGGCCATCGCCGACGAGATCGGCTACCCCGTCCTCGTCCGGCCCTCGTACGTGCTCGGCGGACGCGGCATGGAGATCGTGTACGACGAGGCGCGGCTGGAGGCGTACATCGCCGAGTCGACCGAGATCAGCCCTGACCGGCCGGTCCTCGTCGACCGCTTCCTCGACGACGCCATCGAGATCGACGTGGACGCGCTGTACGACGGCGAGGAGCTGTACCTCGGCGGTGTCATGGAGCACATCGAGGAGGCCGGTATCCACTCCGGCGACTCGGCGTGCGCGCTGCCCCCGATCACGCTCGGCGGCTTCGACATCAAGCGGCTGCGCGCCTCCACGGAGGCCATCGCCAAGGGCGTCGGCGTCCGCGGACTGATCAACATCCAGTTCGCGCTGGCGGGCGACATCCTGTACGTCCTCGAGGCCAACCCGCGCGCCTCGCGCACCGTCCCCTTCACCTCGAAGGCGACCGCGGTGCCGCTGGCGAAGGCCGCCGCCCGTATCTCGCTGGGCGCGACCATCGCCGAGCTGCGGGCCGAGGGTCTGCTCCCGGCGAACGGCGACGGCGGCGAGCTCCCGCTCGACGCGCCGATCTCCGTCAAGGAGGCCGTCATGCCGTGGTCGCGCTTCCGCGACATCCACGGCCGCGGCGTCGACACCGTCCTCGGCCCGGAGATGCGCTCGACCGGCGAGGTCATGGGCATCGACTCCGTCTTCGGCACGGCGTATGCCAAGTCGCAGGCGGGCGCGTACGGTCCGCTGCCGACCAAGGGCCGGGCGTTCGTGTCCGTCGCCAACCGCGACAAGCGGGCCATGATCTTCCCGGCGCGCGAACTCGTCGCCCACGGCTTCGAGCTGCTCGCCACCTCCGGCACGGCCGAGGTCCTCAAGCGCAATGGGATCAACGCCACGATCGTGCGCAAGCAGAGCGAGGGTGAAGGCCCGAACGGCGAGAAGACCATCGTCCAGATGATCCACGACGGCGAGGTCGACCTGATCGTCAACACCCCGTACGGCACGGGTGGCCGCCTCGACGGCTACGACATCCGTACGGCCGCCGTGGCGCGGTCGGTGCCGTGCCTGACGACGGTCCAGGCGCTCGCCGCGGCCGTGCAGGGCATCGACGCGCTCAACCACGGAGGCGTGGGAGTGCGCTCGCTCCAGGAACACGCGGAGCATCTGACCGCGGCCCGCGACTAGCAGCCCAGGAGGGGGACACCGGAAACGGTGTCCCCCTCTTCATGAGGCTCCTTCTCTTCGTAAGGCTTCTTCCCGAGGCTTCACGAGGCCCTTCATGAGGACATCACCATGTACAAGCTTTTCTTCCGGCTGGTCTTCCAGCGGATGGACCCGGAGCAGGCCCACCACCTGGCCTTCCGCTGGATCCGCATCGCCGCCCGCATCCCGGTGCTCCGCACGTTCGTCGCGGCCGCGCTCGCGCCCCGCTACAAGGAACTGCGGACCGAAGCCCTCGGGCTGCGGATGCACGGCCCGTTCGGGCTCGCCGCGGGCTTCGACAAGAACGCCGTCGCGATCGACGGCATGTCGATGCTCGGCTTCGACCACATCGAGATCGGCACGGTCACGGGCGAGCCGCAGCCGGGGAACCCGAAGAAGCGGCTGTTCCGGCTGGTTCCCGACCGCGCTCTGATCAACCGCATGGGCTTCAACAACGACGGCTCGGCCGCCGTGGCCGCGCGCCTGGCCTCCCGCGTACCGGTCTTCAAGACGGTCGTGGGCGTCAACATCGGCAAGACCAAGGTCGTGGCCGAGGCCGAGGCCGTCGGCGACTACGTGAAGTCGACCGAGCGGCTCGCCCGGCACGCCGACTACCTGGTCGTGAACGTGTCGTCGCCGAACACCCCCGGCCTGCGCAACCTCCAGGCCGTCGACCATCTGCGGCCCCTGCTGAGCGCCGTACGGGAGGCCGCCGACCGCAGCGTCCCCGACCGCCGCGTACCCCTGCTCGTCAAGATCGCGCCCGACCTGGCCGACGAGGACGTCGACGCCGTCGCCGACCTCGCCGTGGAGCTCGGCCTGGACGGCATCATCGCGACGAACACGACGATCGCCCGTGACGGGCTCGGCCTGACGTCCGACCCGGCCCTGGTCAAGGAGACCGGCGGCCTGTCCGGCGCGCCCCTGAAGGAGCGCTCCCTGGAGGTCCTGCGACGCCTCTACGCGCGCGTGGGGGACCGGATCACCCTCGTGGGCGTCGGCGGCATCGAGAACGCCGAGGACGCCTGGCAGCGGATCCTCGCGGGCGCGACGCTCGTACAGGGCTACAGCGCGTTCATCTACGAGGGCCCGTTCTGGGCGCGCGCCATCCACAAGGGGCTGGCCGCGCGGCTGCGCACCAGCCCGTACGCCACCCTCGCCGAGGCCGTCGGCGCCGACACCCGAAAGGCATCCGTATGAGCCCCCTGGAACCCTTCGGCGCCCGTCTGCGCCACGCCATGGACAGCCGTGGCCCGCTGTGCGTCGGCATCGACCCGCACGCATCGCTGCTCGCCTCCTGGGGCCTGAACGACGACATCCAGGGCCTGGAGACCTTCACCCGCACCGTCGTCGACGCACTCGCCGACCAGGTCGCGGTCTTCAAGCCGCAGTCCGCCTTCTTCGAACGGTTCGGGTCGCGCGGCATCGCGGTCCTGGAGCAGGCGGTGGCGGACCTGCGGGATGCGGGAGCGCTGGTCGTCATGGACGCCAAGCGTGGCGACATCGGCTCCACCATGGCCGCGTACGCGGAGACGTACCTCCGCAAGGACGCGCCGCTCTTCTCGGACGCGCTGACCGTCTCCCCGTACCTCGGATATGGATCGCTCAAGCCGGCCGTGGACCTCGCACGCGAATCCGGCGCCGGGCTCTTCGTCCTCGCCCTCACCTCGAACCCCGAGGGCGCCGAGGTCCAGCACGCGGTGCGCGCGGACGGCCGTACCGTCGCCGCGACCATGCTCGCGCACCTCGCCGAGGAGAACGCGGGCGCTGAACCGCTCGGCTCCTTCGGCGCGGTCGTCGGCGCCACGCTCGGCGACCTGTCGTCGTACGACCTCGCGATCAACGGCCCGCTGCTGGCCCCCGGCATCGGCGCGCAGGGAGCGACCCCAGCCGACCTTCCGCGGGTCTTCGGCGACGCGGTACGCAATGTGGTCCCAAACGTCAGCCGGGCGGTCCTGAAGGCCGGCCCCTCGTCGGCCGCGCTGCGGGATGCGGCGGTCCGCTTCGCGGACGAGGTGCGCGAGGCGGTGGCCGCCGCCTGACGGCCCACAGGGGCGGAAGCCGCGCACCGGACAGCTGCGCGGCACCGCGCCGGCGAGTCCTCAGCCGCGGGCGGGAGCCCGTTGCCCGCGACGGCAGGCGTCTCTCGCCCCGTGATGCTAGCGGGACAATGCTAGCGTCCTGGGCTGCAGAGGGCCGGGTGGAAGCGTTTCTTCGGTGGCCTGCGCGGTGCTCGCGCGCCTCGCGCAGGCCACCGAACCCCCCGTCACAGGCCCTCGCGGCCCGAGCTCCGGGCGAATACACCCTCAAATCCGGGGCAATATGCCCGATATGTCGGGTTCAATGGAGGCTGACCAGGACTTTTCGTCTGTTCTCGCTGACTCCGGCGGACTTGGCCGCTAGTCTCCGTCGAGAGTGCACGGGCAAAGCGTTGCTCGTTGCTCCCCAGGTGTGGGGCGACTAGGTTCCTCACCGGTCCGTATCCGACAGTTCGACATCCGAGGTGACGTAGGCGTGGCTCTTCCGCCCCTTACCCCCGAACAGCGCGCAGCCGCGCTCGAAAAGGCCGCCGCGGCTCGCCGGGAGCGGGCCGAGGTCAAGAATCGACTCAAGCACTCCGGCGCCTCCCTTCACGAGGTCATCAAGCAGGGCCAGGAGAATGACGTCATCGGCAAGATGAAGGTCTCCGCTCTCCTCGAGTCCCTGCCGGGCGTGGGCAAGGTCCGCGCCAAGCAGATCATGGAGCGACTCGGTATCTCCGAGAGCCGTCGAGTGCGCGGCCTCGGCTCCAACCAGATCGCGTCGCTTGAACGCGAGTTCGGCGGCGGTGCCGCCTGACGTTCTCGGGCACTCCTGAGAACCTGGATAATCACTGCATGGCTGCAACAACCCGGGGGGCGACCCCCGTACCCCCGGACGTACGTCCGCGGCTGACCGTGCTCTCCGGCCCCTCCGGGGTCGGCAAGAGCACGGTCGTCGCTCATATGCGCGCAGAGCACCCCGAGGTGTGGCTGTCGGTGTCGGCGACGACCCGCAAGCCGCGCCCGGGCGAGCGGCACGGCGTCCAGTACTTCTTCGTCACCGACGAGGAGTTCGACAAGCTGATCGCCAACGGCGAGCTGCTGGAGTGGGCCGAGTTCGCGGGCAACCGCTACGGCACCCCACGTCGCGCCGTGCTCGAGAGGCTGGAGGCCGGGGAGTCCGTCCTCCTGGAGATCGATCTCCAGGGGGCGCGCCAGGTCAGGGAGTCCATGCCGGACGCCCTGCTGGTGTTCCTGGCTCCTCCCTCCTGGGAGGAGCTGGTACGCCGGCTCACCGGACGGGGCACCGAGCCGCCCGAGGTCATCGAGCGCCGTCTGGAAGCAGCCAAGGTCGAGCTCGCAGCCGAGTCCGAGTTCGACACCACCCTGGTCAACACCTCCGTCGAGGACGTGGCGCGTGAGCTGCTAGCCTTGATGGCGGTGTCTTCTGGGGACTAGGGACCCACCCCCCAGCGGGGAGCCCCCTCAGCGGGGAGTCGAGGCCGGGGGAGCACCCCCGATCCCGGAGCCCCGGACCCCAGTGTTTGATCTTTCTGGTTTTCCCATCCATCGGAAGGTAGAGCGTGTCCTCTTCCATCACCACGCCCGAGGGCATCATCAACCCGCCGATCGACGAGCTCCTCGAGGCCACCGACTCGAAGTACAGCCTCGTGATCTACGCGGCCAAGCGTGCTCGCCAGATCAACGCGTACTACTCGCAGCTCGGCGAGGGCCTCCTCGAGTACGTCGGTCCGCTCGTGGACACGCACGTGCACGAGAAGCCGCTCTCGATCGCCCTGCGCGAGATCAACGCGGGACTGCTGACCTCCGAGTCCGTCGAGGGCCCGGCGCAGTAAGGCGTTTTCCGAAGCGTCCCAGGGGCGTTTCGCAGCACCACAGGCCCGGCAGCTCGACTGCCGGGCCTGTGGTGTGTCATGGGTGGGTATGTGTTCGTCAGCAGGTCCGCAGGTCAGCCAGCAGATCAGCGGGCCGGCAGCCGACAGGGAGAAGAGCAGACGGTGGACAAGCCGAAGGTCGTTCTGGGCGTCACTGGTGGCATCGCCGCCTACAAGGCATGCGAGCTGCTGCGGCAGCTGACCGAGTCGGGGCACGACGTACGCGTCGTGCCCACCGAGTCCGCGCTGCACTTCGTCGGCGCCGCCACCTGGTCGGCACTCTCCGGTCACCCCGTGGCGACCGAGGTCTGGTCGGACGTGCACGAGGTCCCGCACGTACGAATCGGGCAGACCGCCGACCTCGTCGTCGTCGCGCCCGCCACCGCGGACATCCTCGCCAAGGCCGCCCACGGCCTCGCCGACGACCTGCTCACGAACACGCTGCTCACGGCCCGGTGTCCGGTGGTCTTCGCGCCTGCCATGCACACCGAGATGTGGGAGCACCCCGCGACGCAGGAGAACGTCGCGACGCTGCGGCGCCGCGGCGCGGTCGTCATCGAGCCCGCCGTCGGCCGCCTCACCGGCGTCGACACCGGCAAGGGCCGCTTCCCGGACCCCGTGGAGATCTTCGAGCTCTGCCGCCGGACACTGGCCCGCGGCATGCACGGGGCCGACCTGGCCGGCCGCCACGTCGTCGTGAGCGCGGGCGGCACCCGCGAACCGCTCGACCCCGTCCGGTTCCTGGGCAACCGCTCCTCCGGCAAGCAAGGGTACGCGCTCGCCCGTACCGCCGCGGCGCGCGGGGCCCGCGTCACCCTCGTCGCCGCCAACACGACCGGGCTGCCCGACCCGGCGGGCGTGGAGGTCGTCCCCGTGGGGACCGCCGTCCAGCTCCGCGAGGCCGTCATCAAGGCCGCGGCACACGCCGACGCGGTCGTCATGGCGGCAGCCGTGGCGGACTTCCGCCCGGCCACGTACGCCAACGGCAAGATCAAGAAGAAGGACGGCGAGGATCCGGAGCCGATCGCCCTGGTCCGCAACCCGGACATCCTCGCCGAGATCTCGGGCGAGCGGCCGCGCCCGGGGCAGGTGATCGTCGGGTTCGCCGCCGAGACCGACGACGTGCTGGCCAACGGCCGCACCAAGCTGCAGCGCAAGGGCTGCGACCTGCTCGTCGTGAACGAGGTCGGGGAGCGCAAGACCTTCGGGTCAGAGGAGAACGAGGCCGTGGTGCTCAGCGCCGACGGCGGCGAGACCCCCGTGCCGTACGGCCCCAAGGAGGCGCTCGCGGACACGGTGTGGGACCTGGTCGCAGAGCGCCTCGACTGAGGGGCGTCCAGCCTTTGGCGGACGTCCGAGGCACGAAACCCGCCGATGCGGTGACACGACACGCCGAAGAGGCGACGGCCGATCGTGTCATCGTTCACTCGAACGACGACTCGAGTTGCGGTTCGGGTGAACAGCGCTAAGGTTCCACGGCACGTCGCCCACCCCGTGTTTTCGGGGTCCACAGCCCTGGTGCGAGCCGATCGCCGTACCGCAGAATGCCAGTGCCCCAGGTCACAGGGCTCCCATGTGTCGAGACACGTGGTCCGGCGGCCGGGCACGACCGATAAACTGGTCTCGGACGACGCCGGGCGCAGCCTCCGGCCGGTCCGTCAATGATCAGCCAGCAGCCGCTGCAACACCAGGGAGCGTTGTGTCCCGTCGCCTGTTCACCTCGGAGTCCGTGACCGAGGGTCACCCCGACAAGATCGCTGACCAGATCAGCGACACCATTCTCGACGCGCTTCTGCGCGAGGACCCGACGTCCCGGGTCGCCGTCGAGACGCTGATCACCACCGGCCTGGTGCACGTGGCCGGCGAGGTCACCACCAAGGCGTACGCGGACATCGCGACGCTGGTGCGCAACAAGATCCTCGAGATCGGGTACGACTCCTCGAAGAAGGGCTTCGACGGCGCCTCCTGCGGTGTCTCCGTCTCCATCGGCTCGCAGTCCCCGGACATCGCGCAGGGCGTCGACACGGCGTACGAGTCCCGTGTCGAAGGCGACGACGACGAGCTGGACAAGCAGGGCGCCGGCGACCAGGGCCTGATGTTCGGCTACGCGTGCGACGAGACGCCCGAGCTGATGCCGCTCCCGATCTACCTCGCCCACCGGCTCTCGCGCCGGCTGACCGAGGTCCGCAAGAACGGGACGATCCCCTACCTCCGCCCGGACGGCAAGACGCAGGTCACCATCGAGTACGACGGTGACAAGGCGGTCCGTCTGGACACCGTGGTGGTCTCCTCGCAGCACGCGAGCGACATCGACCTGGACTCGCTCCTCGCCCCCGACATCCGCGAGTTCGTCGTCGAGCCGGAGCTGAAGGCCCTGGTCGACGACGGCATCAAGCTGGACACCGACGGCTACCGCCTGCTGGTCAACCCGACCGGCCGCTTCGAGATCGGCGGCCCGATGGGCGACGCCGGCCTGACCGGCCGCAAGATCATCATCGACACGTACGGCGGCATGGCGCGCCACGGCGGCGGTGCCTTCTCCGGCAAGGACCCGTCCAAGGTCGACCGCTCCGCCGCGTACGCGATGCGCTGGGTCGCCAAGAACGTCGTCGCAGCGGGCCTCGCGGCCCGCTGCGAGGTGCAGGTCGCCTACGCGATCGGCAAGGCCGAGCCCGTGGGCCTCTTCGTGGAGACCTTCGGTACGAACGCTGTGGACCAGGACAAGATCGAGGCGGCCATCAGCGCCGTGTTCGACCTCCGCCCGGCCGCGATCATCCGCGACCTGGACCTCCTCCGCCCGATCTACGCCCAGACCGCGGCGTACGGGCACTTCGGCCGCCCGCACCCGGACTTCACCTGGGAGCGGACGGACCGGGTGGACGCGCTGCGCAAGGCGGCCGGGCTGTAAGGCCCACGAGACCCCGTCGGACGCGCAAGACCGAGTGCGCCGCGAGGCCCGGACCCCAGAAGGGGGCCGGGCCTCGCGCCGTTTTCCGGTCACCGCCGTGTCCGACAGCCGTCGGCCGGGAGCTTGGTAGCCGTCGGCCGGGAGCTCGGTCCGGGCCGGTTGTCGGTGGGGTCTGGTAGGAATGCTGCTGTGAGCAGCGAGAATGGGCAGGGCGCGGGCGCGGGGGGCGTGCCGCCGGAGCAGCTCGCGCTGATTCGAGAGAGCGTGCGGAAGGCCCAGGCGCCGCGGGCCAAGCCGCGCACCTGGCGGGGGGCCGCGCTGGCCAAGGAGAGGCCCGTGGCGCGGGTGCTCGTCGACAAGGGCGTGCTGCACCTCGACCGGTACTTCGACTACGCGGTGCCGGAGGAGCTGGACGAACAGGCGCAGCCCGGCGTGCGGGTCCGGGTGCGGTTCGGCGCCGGGCGGCACCGTGTACGCGAGGGGCGCCGCGAGGGCGGCGGACTCGTCGACGGGTTCCTCGTCGAACGGGTCGACGAGTCGGAGTACTCGGGGCCGCTGGCCGCGCTTGCCCAGGTGGTGTCCACCGAGCCGGTGCTGAGTGAGGAACTGCTCGGGCTCGCGCGGGCCGTCGCCGACCGGTATGCGGGGAGCGTCGCCGATGTGCTGCAGCTTGCTGTTCCGCCGCGCAACGCACGGGCGGAAGCCAAGCCCTCGCCGGATCCCCTGCCCGCCCCACCGGCGCCCGCGCCCGGACCGTGGGAGCGGTACGCGCAGGGGCCGGCGTTCCTGGATGCGCTCGCCACGGGGGCCTCTCCGCGGGCGGTGTGGAACGCCCTGCCGGGGCCGGAGTGGGCCGACGAGCTGGCCCGGGCCGTCGCCGCGACGCTCGCCTCGGGGCGCGGAGCCCTGGTCGTGGTGCCGGACGGGCGGACGGCCGCCCGGGTCGATGCCGCCCTGACCGCGGTGCTCGGCACGGGACGGCACGCGGTCCTGACCGCCGACGCCGGTCCCGAGAAGCGGTACCGGCAGTGGCTCGCCGTGCGGCGCGGCTCCGTGCGGGCCGTCGTGGGGACGCGCGCCGCGATGTTCGCTCCCGTCCGCGACCTGGGACTCGTCGCGATCTGGGACGACGGGGACAGCAGCCACAGCGAGCCCCACGCGCCGCAGCCCCATGCACGCGAGGTCCTGCTGCTGCGGGCCGCGCACGCCAAGTGCGCGTTTCTGCTGGGCAGTTGGAGCTGCACCGTGGAGGCCGCCCAACTCGTGGACACCGGCTGGGCGCTGCCCCTCGTCGCCGACCGCGAGCAGATACGGCGCGCGGCCCCTCTCGTACGCACCGTGGGGGACGCGGACCTCGCCCGGGACGAGGCGGCGCGGACCGCACGCCTGCCCACGCTCGCCTGGCAGGTCGTCAGGGACGCGCTGCAGCACGGGCCCGTGCTGGTGCAGGTCCCGCGGCGCGGCTATGTGCCGAGGCTGTCATGCACGCAGTGCAGGGCGCCCGCCCGCTGCCGGCACTGCGCCGGGCCACTGGAGGCCGCTCAGGACTCCGGGCCGCTGCGCTGCGGCTGGTGCGGGCGGGACGAGACCGCCTGGCACTGCCCCGAGTGCGGAGGATTCGGGCTCCGGGCCCGGATAGTCGGGGCCCGGCGCACGGCGGAGGAGCTGGGACGAGCGTTCCCCGCGGTGCCGGTGCGCACGTCCGGACGCGAACAAGTGCTGGACACGGTGCCGAAGGCCCCGGCCGTGGTGGTGAGTACGCCGGGAGCCGAGCCCGTCGCCGAGGGAGGCTACGCGGCGGCGCTGCTCCTCGACGGCTGGGCGATGCTGGGGCGCCCCGACCTGCGGGCCGGCGAGGAAGCGCTGCGCCGGTGGATCGGGGCGGCCGCGCTCGTACGCGACCATGGCGCCGGCGGGACGGTCGTGGTCGTCGCCGAACCTACGTTGCGGCCCGTGCAGGCGCTGGTGCGGTGGGACCCCGTCGGACATGCGGCGCGCGAACTCGCCGAGCGGTCGGAGCTGGGCTTCCCTCCGGTGTCGCGGATGGCGGCGGTGTCGGGGCCGCCGGACGCCGTGGCCTCGTTCCTCGACGGGGCCGAACTGCCCGGTGACGCCGAGGTGTTGGGACCTGTGCCGCTGCCGGTGACGGGGCCCGGTCCTGCGCGCCGGCCGGGGGGGCCGCCGCCCGGCGAGCACTGGGAGCGCGCGCTTGTCCGCGTGCCGCCCGGCCGCGGAGCGGCACTGGCGTCCGCGCTGAAGAAGGCTCAGGCTGCGCGCATGGCGCGGGGCGGTGTGGAGCCGGTGCGGATTCGGATCGATCCGCCGGACATCGGGTGACGCCCCGGAGGGGGCGTGGCGGGGCCCTTCGCGCGCGTGGCTTCCGGGCGGGTGCGCGGTGGGCGGTGCGCCGGCTGGTGGCGGTGCTTGGGATGCTTGCGCGGCTGCGGGGGCGGTGTCGGCTGGTGCGTCAGCTGTTGGTGGTGGTTGGGGCACGTGCGCGGCTGCGGGCTGCCGTCGGCTGGTGTGCCCACTGCCGGTGGGTGGGTCGGGGCCGCGCCGGGATGTACGTCCTCGGTCTGGCGCCGA
>NZ_LOHS01000072.1 GCF_001642995.1 Streptomyces jeddahensis | reverse complement strand
CGCCAAGGCCGGGGGCCTTTCCGGTCCCGTTTTCGTGTTCCGTGTGTACCGGTTCGTGTTTCGTGTGTACCGGCTCCCCGGGCTGATAAGGGTCGATCCGGGCGGGGCGGTCAGGCCTCCGCCCGTACCTCAACAGCCTTGACAGTCTGGACGGCCTCGATGGTCTGCCCGGCCGCCGCCAGCCGGAGACGCGCCTCGTCCTTGCCGCACGGGTGGGCGCCCAGTGCCGTCTGGCGGGCCACGATGGTGCGTTCGGCGCGCATGAGGCGCCAGCCGCGGCGGATCAGGAACGGGACGGACTTGCGGCCCTCCTTCAGATCCCGCAGCAGCCGCCGCCGGAACGTCGTCGAAGGCCGCCCCCTCAGGCACAACGCGTCGGCCAGCAGGCCGAGTTCACGGCAGCGCACCACGATGTCCGCAGCGAAGACGCCCTCCGCGATGAACAGCGAGGTGTGCCCGATGTCGAGCGTGTCCTCGCCCGTCCGCGCGCTGGCCGAGATGTCGTACCGCGGCACTCGCGTCCGGCCCGTGCGGCACAGTTCCTCGATCGCAGTGAGGGCCGCCTCCGTGTCCCAGGATTCGGGTGCGTCCCAGTCGATGTCCGAACTGCCCGGTACGAGCGGCAGAGTCGGGTCGTCGCCCTCCTTGTAGAAGTCGTCGAGGCTCAGCACGGGCAGACCGGAGCGGGCGGCGAACGACGACTTTCCGGAGCCGGAGGGGCCGGCGAGCAGCACGACACGCGTGGCGGGGGCATGGGAACTCACGAGAGACCAGTGTGCGGCATCCCGCGGCCGGCGCCGAGCCCGCGGGTCGTCTTTGGTACCCGCGGCGCGTCTCAACTACGCTTCGTGGCGAATCGATTACTCAAAGGAGGCGGGTGTATCCCATGGCACGACACGCAGTTCCTCAGCGCAGGTCCGCTCAGCGCGGTCTGCTGCGCGCCGGGCTCGCGCTGACCGTCGCAGGTATCGGACTCGGCGCGTCGGGCGCGGCCACGGCCACCGCGGCGCCGATGCCGAAGGGCGGCCTGACGACGCTCGGCAAGCTCGACCCCCGGGCGGCGGCGCAGGGGACGAACGTGGCGCTGCACCAGGCGCTGGGCGCGGTCAAGGATGCCAAGCTCGACCCGCTCGCCGGCACGGGCGTGGACCCGCTGAGCAACTCGGTCGGCACGCAGATCGCCGACTTCAAGCCCGTGTCGACGAGACAGGTGACGGGCTCGCTGGCCGACGGCGGTTCGCTGCGGACCCTCCCGGTGGCCGGCAAGGCGGCGGCTCTGCTGCCGGGCTGACAGCCACCACACAGGAGGGCCCCGCCTCCCCGGGGACGGAGGGGAGGCGGGGCCCGTCTGCGTGCGGCCTCAGTACGACGAATCAGCAAAGGGCAATCAGCAAAGAGGAATCAGTAAATCAGTACGACGAGCCGGAGGCGCCCAGCGAACCCGTCGGGTGCCAGACCGTCTTCGTCTCCAGGAAGGCCGTCAGGCGGTGTGTGCCCGGGTCGGCCGCCCAGTTCACGGGGTTGTCCACAGGCTGTGGACGAAGCAGGCGCTTCAGGTTGTCCGCGGCCGCGATCTCCAGCTCCTTCGCGAGGACCTCGTCGGCGCCCGTCAGGTCGATCGCGTTGACGTCCTGGTGCGCGGCGAGCGGGGTCGCGATCTCGGCGGTGCGGCCGGAGAGGATGTTGACCACTCCGCCAGGCAGGTCGGACGTGGCCAGGACCTCGCCGAGCGAGAGCGCCGGGAGCGGGGACTTCTCGCTCGCGATCACGACCGCTGTGTTGCCGGTCGCGATGACCGGGGCGATCACCGACACGAGGCCCAGGAACGACGACTCCTGGGGCGCCAGTACGGCCACCACACCCGTCGGCTCGGGCGTGGAGAGGTTGAAGAAGGGCCCCGCCACCGGGTTTCCGCCGCCCACGACCTGGCTGATCTTGTCCGTCCAGCCCGCGTACCAGACCCAGCGGTCGATCGCCGCGTCGACCTGCGCCGACGCCTTCGACTTGGACAGCCCCTCGGCGTCGGCGACCTCGCGGACGAACTGCTCGCGGCGGCCCTCCAGCATCTCCGCGACCCGGTACAGGATCTGGCCGCGCAGATACGCCGTGTTGCCCGCCCAGCCGCCGAACGCTTTGCGGGCCGCGACGACCGCGTCGCGCGCGTCCTTGCGGGACGACAGGGGCGCGTTGGCGAGCCAGTTGCCCTTGGAGTCGATCACTTCGTACACCCGGCCGCTTTCGGAACGCGGGAACTTTCCGCCCACGTACAGCTTGTAGGTCTTGAAGACAGTCAAGCGCGTCATATCAGACATCGAGGTACGCCTCCAGACCGTGGCGGCCGCCCTCGCGGCCGAAGCCCGACTCCTTGTAGCCGCCGAACGGCGAGGTCGGGTCGAACTTGTTGAACGTGTTGGACCAGACGACTCCGGCGCGGAGCTTGTTCGCGACCGCCAGGATGCGCGAGCCCTTCTCCGTCCAGATGCCCGCCGACAGGCCGTACGGGGTGTTGTTGGCCTTGGCCACGGCCTCTTCGGGCGTACGGAAGGTCAGTACCGAAAGGACCGGGCCGAAGATCTCGTCGCGGGCGATGGTGTGCGCCTGAGTGACGCCGGTGAACAGCGTCGGGGCGAACCAGTAGCCAGAAGAGGGGAGTTCGCAGGGCGGGGACCAGCGCTCGGCGCCCTCCGCCTCGCCCTGGTCGGCGAGTGCGGTGATGCGGGCCAGCTGCTCGGCGGAGTTGATCGCGCCGATGTCGGTGTTCTTGTCGAGCGGGTCGCCCAGGCGGAGCGTCGACAGACGGCGCTTGAGCGAGTCCAGCAGCTCGTCCTGGATCGACTCCTGGACCAGTAGACGGCTGCCCGCGCAGCAGACCTGGCCCTGGTTGAAGAAGATGCCGTTGACGATCCCTTCCACCGCCTGGTCGATCGGGGCGTCGTCGAAGACGATGTTGGCGCCCTTGCCGCCGAGTTCGAGGGTGAGCTTCTTGCGGGTGCCCGCGATCGTGCGCGCGATTTCCTTGCCGACGGCGGTGGAGCCGGTGAAGGCGACCTTGTTCACGTCCGGGTGTGCGACGACCGCTGCGCCCGTGTCGCCGTATCCCGGAAGGATGTTGACGACGCCCTTCGGCAGGCCCGCCTGGCGGCAGATGTCCGCGAAGAACAACGCGCTCAACGGCGTCGTCTCCGCCGGCTTCAGCACGACCGTGTTGCCGGTCGCGAGCGCCGGGGCGATCTTCCACGCCAGCATGAGGAGGGGGAAGTTCCAGGGGATGACCTGGCCGGCGACGCCCAGCGGACGCGGATTCGGCCCGTATCCCGCATGGTCGAGCTTGTCGGCCCAGCCCGCGTAGTAGAAGAAGTGCGCGGCGACCAGCGGGAGGTCGACGTCGCGCGTCTCCTTGATCGGCTTGCCGTTGTCCAGGGTCTCCAGGACCGCCAGCTCGCGGCTGCGCTCCTGGATGATGCGGGCGATGCGGAACAGGTACTTGGCGCGCTCGGCGCCGGGCAGCGCCGACCACTTATCGAAGGCCTTGCGGGCCGCCTTCACGGCGCGGTCCACGTCCGCCTCACCGGCCTGGGCCACCTCGGAGAGGACCTCCTCGGTGGACGGGCTGACCGTCTTGAAGACCTTGCCGTCGGCCGCCTCCGCGAACTCGCCGTCGATGAAGAGGCCGTAGGAGGGGGCGATGTCGACGACCGCGCGGGACTCGGGCGCCGGTGCGTACTCGAATGCGGATGCCATGGGGATCAGTCCACCGTCACGTAGTCAGGGCCGGAGTAGCGGCCGGTGGCCAGCTTCTGGCGCTGCATGAGCAGGTCGTTCAGGAGCGAGGAGGCGCCGAAGCGGAACCAGTGGTTGTCCAGCCAGTCCTCGCCGACGGTCTCGTTGACCAGGACGAGGAACTTGATCGCATCCTTGCTGGTACGGATGCCGCCGGCGGGCTTCACGCCGACCTGCACCCCTGTCTGGGCGCGGAAGTCGCGCACCGCCTCCAGCATGAGGAGGGTGTTGGCCGGGGTCGCGTTCACCGCGACCTTCCCGGTCGAGGTCTTGATGAAGTCGGCGCCCGCCAGCATGCCGAGCCAGCTCGCGCGGCGGATGTTGTCGTACGTCGACAGCTCGCCGGTCTCGAAGATGACCTTCAGGCGGGCGGAGGTCCCGCAGGCCTCCTTCACGGCCGTGATCTCGTCGTACACCTTCAGGTACTTGCCCGCGAGGAAGGCCCCGCGGTCGATGACCATGTCGATCTCGTCGGCGCCCGCGGCGACGGCCTCGCGGACGTCGGCCAGCTTGACGGCGATCGGGGCGCGGCCCGCGGGGAACGCGGTGGCGACCGAGGCGACCTTCACGTCCGAACCGGCGACGGCCTCCTTGGCGACGGCGACCATGTCGGGGTAGACGCAGACCGCGGCCGTGGCGGGGGTGCTGCGGTCGGTCGGGTCGGGGTGGACCGCCTTGGCGCCGAGCGCCCGGACCTTGCCCGGGGTGTCCGCGCCTTCCAGCGTCGTCAGGTCGACCATCGAGATGGCGAGGTCGATGGCGTACGCCTTCGCGGTGGTCTTGATGGAACGGGTCCCGAGGGAGGCGGCGCGCGCCTCCAGGCCGACCGCGTCGACGCCGGGCAGCCCGTGGAGGAAGCGGCGCAGCGTGCTGTCGGACGCGGTGACGTCTGCGAGCGCACGTGCGGCTGTGGGTGCGGTGGTGGGCATGGTCACCAGACGAGCATATCTACGCGCGTAGCGGCTGTACACCCCCATGCGGCCGTTCTGCCGTGGCCACCACACGGACGGGCCGCGCGCCCCGTCGTGGCCACCGCACGGCCGGGCTGCACACCCCGTCGTGGCCACCACGCGGACGGGCCGCGCGCCCCGTCGTGCAGAATCGGCAGCATGACGACCCCCGAGCCTCCGTCCCCCGCGGCGCAGCCCCAGTCCCAGGATCGCGTCTACCGGTCGCCCGCCGGGATCGCGGGCGGTGTGATGCTGCTCGCCCTGGGCGGGTGGCTGGGCATCGACGCTCTCGTCACTGGCGAGGCGCGGGTGCGCTGGCTGACGGTCGCGGGCCTGCTCCTCGCGGTGCCGCTGGTCATCGCCTTCACGGTGCGGCCCGCGGTGTACGCGAACGACGACCGCCTCCGCATCCGCAACCCGTTCCGTACGATCACGCTGCCCTGGGCGGCGGTCTCCGGCCTGCGCTCCGGCTACTCCAACGAGGTCTTCGACCAGGACGGCACCAAATACCAGCTGTGGGCGATCCCGGTATCGCTGCGCGACCGGAAGAAGGCCGCGCGACGCCAGGCGCGGGCTGCCGCGGGGGATCCGCATGGGCACACGTCACCCGTGTCCGCAGGTCCCGTACGCGCTGCCGGGGACCAGACGATGGACGATCTGCGCGAGCTCGCCGAGGCGCGGGCCTCGGCCGAGGGGGCGCAGGGCGGCCCCGAGGTGCGGTGGGCTTACGAGATCGTGGGGCCTGCGGTGGTGGGGCTGGTGCTGCTGGTGGTGTTGCTGGCCCTGGGGTGATGATCCCCTACCCCGCCCCTTCCCGAACCGGGGGCTCCGCCCCCGGACCCCGAAATCGCCCTTCGGGCTCGTCCTCAAACGCCGGACGGGCTGATAGGTGTCCTACGGCGCGCTCGGCCACACCAGCAGCATGTACGCGCCCCAGTACGCCGAGCCGAGAACCGCGCAGGCGACGGCCGCCACCGCACGGTGCCGGCTGGTGCGGGCGACGGCGAGCGCGAGCGGCAGCAGCAGGGGGAAGCCCGGCAGCAGGAAGCGGGCGCGCGGGAAGTAGACGCCGCCGCTGCCCAGCACGATCACCAGCAGCACACCGGTGAAGATCAGCAACGGAAGCGGCTGCCGGTCCCGCACCGACAGCGCGAACAGCACGACGGACGCGATCAGCGTCAGCGAGACCATGACCAGGAACAGCTCGGGCGCCGAGTCGTACACGAACATCTGACGCAGCCGGTCCAGCGTCTCGGCACCGCCGTCCAGCTTGTTGTGCCACATCTCCTGTACGGCGAAGTAGCCGTCCCAGCGGCCGAGGCGCAGGCCCACCCATCCGACGTACCCGAGCCAGCCGAGCGGCGCGAGGACGGCACCGGCGAGGACGCGCGCGGAGAAGCGCGGGCGGAGCACGCACAGGGCCGTCACCGAGACGGCGGCTGCGAGCGCGATGCCGGTCGGCCGCGTCAGCCCCGACAGCGCGGCGAGCGAACCTGCCCATACCCAGCGGCCGGTGAGCACCGCGTACAGCGACCAGGCGACGAAGGCCGTGAACAGCGACTCCGTGTAGCCCATCCACTGCACGAGCCCGACCGGCAGCGCCGCCCAGGCCACCGTGAGCAGCACACCGACGCGGCTGCCGTGCAGCCGGTCGCCGACGGCGAAGATCCCCCATGCGGCGACGAACGAGGACAGCACGGCGATGACGAGGCCGACGCTCGCGCGCGATCCGGGCGTCACGGCGGCGACCGCCTTCACCAGCACCGGATACAGCGGGAAGAAGGCAAGATTGTTCGAGTCGTACTCGGTGCCCAGCTCGTGCGCGTACCCGTGGTCGGCGATCCCGAGGTACCAGACGGAGTCCCAGTCGTCGGCGAGCAGGTGCCAGACATCCTGGTCCGCGGCGCGCGCCCACACGGTCAGCAGGACGAGTCCCGTGGCACGGACCCCGGCGTACGCGAGCAGGGCGGGGGCAGCGCGCCGCAGTGACCGGCGCAGGCGGCTGCGGAGCCCGGCGGCGGACGGCGGTGCCGACCGCGGACGCCGGGAGCCCGGAAGGATCCCGCTGGAAGGCTGGGCGATCGCTTCGGACGGCACCGGGGAGGCGGTCGAGGACACTGCGGCAGCTCCAGGGACTCGTTCGTGCGCTACCGGTCAACCGTCTCTCGACCGACGCGCAGCGCGACGGACGCTGCGTCAACTGCCCTCGGGAAATCACACTTCGGGGCGACTTCGGTTTCGGGACCGGGGTGGGCTTCGGAAACACGAAACCCACCCCGGTTCCGGATCCGGTCCGTCAGATGCCCGCAGCCGCCGATAGATCCGTCCTCACGGCGCCGAGCAGCTCCGCGGCCCTCTCCCGCGCCGCGCCCAGCTCGTCCCGGGAGCCCACCGGCACGACGACCTCCAGATAGCACTTGAGCTTCGGTTCGGTGCCGCTGGGCCGGACGATGACGCGGGCGCCCTCGAGCGTGTACCGCAGCCCGTCCGTGGGCGGCAGCGTCTCCGTGCCCTGTGTCAGATCCTCGGTCCTCGTCACCGTCAGCCCGCCGAGCCGCGTCGGCGGCTGCTCCCGCAGCCGGCGCATGGCCTCGGCGATCAGCGACAGGTCCTGGACGCGCACGGACAGCTGGTCGGTCGCGTGCAGACCGTGCTCGACGGCGAGGTCGTCCAGCAGGTCCAGCAGGGTGCGCCCCTGCTCCTTCACCTCGGAGGCCAGCTCGGCGACCAGCAGCGCGGCCGTGATCCCGTCCTTGTCGCGTACGCCTTCGGGGTCGACGCAGTAGCCGAGCGCCTCTTCGTACCCGTACCGCAGCCCATCCACCCGGGCGATCCACTTGAAGCCGGTCAGTGTCTCCTCGTACGGCAGACCGGCCGCCTCGGCGATCCGGCCGAGCAGCGACGACGACACGATCGACTCGGCGAAGGTGCCGCGCGCGCCGCGCCGTACGAGGTGCGCGCCGAGCAGCGCGCCCACCTCGTCGCCGCGCAGCATGCGCCAGGCGTCGCCCTCGGGCACTGCCACGGCGCAGCGGTCGGCGTCCGGGTCGTTGGCGATGACGATGTCGGGGCGGGCCTCGCGCGCCTTCGCGAAGGCGAGGTCCATGGCGCCCGGTTCCTCCGGATTGGGGAACGCGACCGTCGGGAAGTCCGGATCGGGCTCGGCCTGCTCCTCGACGAGCACGGGCTCGGGGAAGCCGGCGCGTGCGAAGGCTGCGAGCAGGGTGTCCTTGCCGACGCCGTGCATCGCCGTGTAGACGACGCGCGCGGTCCTCGGCGAGCCGGGGGCGAGCACGGCGTCCGTACGGGCGAGGTAGGCCTCGAGCACCTCGTCACCGAGCACGTCCCAGCCGCCCTCCGGGCGCGGCACGTCGTCGAGGCCGCCCACCGCGGCGATCTCGGCGGCGATCTCGCCGTCGGCCGGCGGCACGATCTGGGAGCCGTCTCCCAGGTACACCTTGTAGCCGTTGTCGCGCGGCGGATTGTGGCTGGCCGTCACCTCCACGCCCGCGACCGCGCCCAGATGCCGGATCGCGAACGCGAGCACCGGCGTGGGCAGCGGACGCGGCAGCAGCGCGGCCCGCAGTCCGGCGCCGGTCATCACGGCCGCCGTGTCACGGGCGAAGTCGGCGGACTTGTGGCGGGCGTCGTACCCGATGACCACGAGGCCTTCGCCCTGGCCCTTCGCCCTGAGGTACGCGGCGAGGCCCGCCGCCGCGCGGATGACCACGGAGCGGTTCATCCGCATCGGTCCGGCGCCGAGCTCGCCGCGGAGACCTGCGGTGCCGAACTGGAGGGTGCCGCCGAAGCGGGTGGCGAGCTCGTCGAAGGCCTTGCCGTCGATGAGCTCGCCGAGCTCCTCACGGGTCTCGGGGTCCGGGTCCTCGGCGAGCCAGGCGCGCGCCCGGGCGATGAGTTCGTCGTGCACGTTCTCTCTTGCCTCTCCGTGTCGAAACGGGGAACCGGTGTGCGCCACCGCAGTCTGAGGGGGCAACCGCCGTCGTGGGCTGTGCCCACCCTCCCCCAGCTAACGCTGGGGGTGTCCCCAGGAGGTGCCCCCAGCCCTGTGGAACGATTGCCCACAGCACGCTGGCGGTACGGCCGCCGTCAGATACGCCCCAGCACCTGCGCCAGCAACGTCCCCATACGAGTCGCCGAGTCGCGCCCCGCCTGGAGGACCTCCTCGTGGTTGAGGGGCTCACCCGTCATGCCCGCCGCCAGATTGGTGACCAGCGAGATGCCGAGCACCTCGGCGCCCGCCTCGCGGGCCGCGATCGCCTCGAGCACGGTGGACATGCCGACCAGGTCCGCCCCGATGGTGCGGGCCATCCGGATCTCGGCCGGCGTCTCGTAGTGCGGCCCGGGGAACTGCGCGTACACGCCCTCCTCGAGCGTCGGGTCGATCTCCTTGCACAGCGCCCGCAGCCGCGGCGAGTAGAGATCCGTCAGGTCCACGAAGTTCGCGCCGACGATCGGCGACGCGGCCGTCAGATTGATGTGGTCGCTGATCAGCACCGGCTGCCCGGGCCGCATGCCCTCGCGCAGACCGCCGCAGCCGTTGGTCAGCACGACCGTCTTGCAGCCCGCGGCGACGGACGTGCGCACCCCGTGGGCGACGGCGGCGACCCCACGGCCCTCGTAGTAGTGGGTGCGCCCGAGGAAGACCAGTGCCCGCTTCTCGCCGATCCGGTACGAACGGATCGTGCCGCCGTGCCCCTCGACGGCCGGCGGCGGAAAGCCGGGCAGGTCGGTGACGGGCAGCTCGTGCTCGGGTTCCCCGAGCGCGTCGACGGCCGGCGCCCAGCCGGAGCCCATCACGAGGGCGACGTCGTGGGTGTCGGCGCCGGTGAGCGCGCGCAGGCGCGCGGCGGCGGCGTCGGCGGCGGCGTGCGGGTCGCCCTGGATGTCCGGATTAACAGAAGCGTTCACGCGACGAGCGTAGCCGGTCGAGCCCTACGCGCGTAGATGCTGGTGGCAAGGAGCTGCGATCGTTGCCGTGTCGTTTCCAACCGCACGGTGTCCTTCCCGCCGTAGGGAGATGGGCGACCGGCCCCGACAAGGTGGGCAACCGGCCCCGACCGCCTCAGCAGGGCCGCTTGCGCAGCTCCATCACGTAGTCGTGCGGCGCCCCGGCCGACTCCGCCGCGTCCGCGACCTCCCCGAGATAGCGCGCGGACGGCAGCCCGCCTTCATATCCGTTGAGGACGTACACCCATGCGGGTTCCTCGCCGTCCAGCGTGTGCACCCGCACCCGCATACGGCGGTATATGTCGAGCCCCACGCCCTCCCACCGGTCCATGGATTCCTCGTCCATCGGCGCGATCTCGTACAGCGCGACGAAGACCTGTGAGCGCGGTGCCTCGACGAGGGTGGCGAGTGCGCCTTCCCAGCCCAGGTGCTCGCCGCCGAAGGTCAGCCGCCAGCCGTTGAGCCAGCCGGTGGCCCGCAGTGGGGAATGCGGGGCGCGGCGGGACATGAGCCGCGCGTCGAGGTTGCCGGCGTACGCGGCGTAGAGCGACATGGTCCGAGAGTACGGCAGCGGGCACCTTGCGCCCCGTGATGGACGTCATGCCTCATAAAGCCCCATGTGCCACGCAAAGGCGGCCCCGGGGGCGAGGCCGCCGACGCGGTGCGGGACAATGGAGTACGTGACTCGGATCGTGATCATCGGTGGCGGACCCGGCGGATACGAGGCGGCCCTGGTGGCGGCCCAGCTCGGCGCGGAGGTGACCGTCGTCGACTGCGACGGCCTGGGCGGTGCGTCGGTGCTGACCGACTGCGTACCGTCCAAGACGCTGATCGCCACGGCCGAGGTGATGACGACCTTCGACTCCTCGTACGAGGAACTGGGCATCATCGTCGCCGACGACACGCCCTACGTCGACACCCCCGCGCGCGTGGTGGGCGTCGACCTCGGCAAGGTCAACCGCCGTGTGAAGCGGCTCGCACTCGCCCAGTCGCACGACATCACGGCGTCCGTCACGCGTGCGGGCGCGCGCGTGCTGCGCGGCCGCGGCCGCCTGGAGGGCGGGCAGTCGATCGACGGCTCCCGCAAGGTGATCGTCCGCGCCGCCGACGGCACGGAGGAGACCCTCGTCGCCGACGCCGTGCTGATAGCCACGGGCGGCCACCCGCGCGAGCTGCCGGACGCCCAGCCCGACGGCGAGCGCATCCTGAACTGGACGCAGGTCTACGACCTCGACGAGCTCCCCGAGGAGCTCATCGTGGTCGGCTCCGGTGTGACCGGTGCCGAGTTCGCCGGCGCCTACCAGGCGCTCGGCTCGCGCGTCACGCTCGTCTCCAGCCGCGACCGCGTGCTGCCGGGCGAGGACCCGGACGCGGCGGCCGTCTTGGAGGACGTGTTCCGGCGCCGCGGCATGAACGTCATGTCGCGCTCGCGTGCCCAGTCCGCCAAGCGCGTGGGCGACCGCGTCGAGGTGACGCTCTCCGACGGCCGTGTCATCACCGGTTCGCACTGCCTGATGGCGGTCGGCGCCATCCCGAACACCTCCGGCATGGGCCTGGAGGAGGCCGGGGTCAAGCTCAAGGAGTCGGGCCACATCTGGACCGACCGGGTCTCGCGCACCAGCGCCCCCGGCGTGTACGCGGCCGGTGACGTGACGGGCATCTTCGCGCTCGCATCGGTCGCCGCCATGCAGGGCCGTATCGCGATGTACCACTTCCTGGGCGACGCCGTCGCGCCGCTCAACCTCAAGACGGTCTCGGCGAACGTCTTCACCGACCCCGAGATCGCCACCGTCGGCTACTCGCAGGCCGACGTCGACGCCGGCAAGATCGACGCCCGCGTCGTCAAGCTGCCGCTGCTGCGTAACCCGCGGGCGAAGATGCAGGGCATCCGCGACGGCTTCGTCAAGATCTTCTGCCGTCCGGGTACGGGCATCGTGGTCGGCGGTGTGGTCGTGGCACCCCGCGCTTCGGAACTGATCCATCCCATCTCGATCGCGGTCGACAACAATCTGACGGTCGAGCAGATCGCGAACGCCTTCACCGTGTACCCCTCGCTTTCGGGGTCGATCGCCGAGGTGGCGCGGCAGCTGCACACCCGCAAGGCCACGGGCGAGGCCTGAGCGGAGGCCCTCAGGCCGGTGTCCGGACGGCGGGCGGCGGCCTGACCTCAGGGTGGGCGGCGTGGCCTGACCTCATGGGCAGCGGCTGACCGCGCCCAACTGCGCGAGTACAGCCCTCGATTGCCGTCGACGGCCGTCAATTCGGAGTGCCCATACGGACGTCCCGGCGACGACTGGCCGTATACCACTTTCCATCCCGTCGTGCGAACAACTTCTGTTATTCGGCGCAAACTGCTGAAAGCAGACGGTCGTTGGGGTTACTGTCAGTTTCGTGTTCGCTGCAGAACGTCGCCAATTGATCCTCGAAATGGTGCGAGCGAACGGGGCCGTGTCGCTCCGTGAGCTCGCCCGCGTCGTCCAGACCTCCGAAGTGACCGTACGGCGGGACGTGCGGGCACTGGAGGCAGAAGGACTCCTCGACCGCCGGCACGGCGGTGCGGTATTGCCGGGCGGGTTCACGCGAGAATCCGGCTTTCCGCAGAAATCACATCTCGCGACCGCCGAGAAGACAGCCATCGCGGACCTCGCCGCGAGCTTCGTCGAAGAGGGCGAGGCCATCGTCGTCGGGGCGGGGACCACCACGCAGGAGCTGGCCCGCCGGCTCGCGCGCGTGCCCGGCCTGACCGTCGTCACCAACTCGCTGCTGGTGGCGCAGGCCCTGGCGCACGCCAACCGCGTCGAGGTGGTGATGACCGGCGGCACCCTGCGCGGCTCCAACTACGCCTTGGTCGGGTCGGGGGCGGAACAGTCCCTGCACGGACTGCGCGTATCGCGTGCCTTCCTCTCCGGCAGCGGGCTCACCGCCGAGCGGGGCCTGTCCACCTCCAACATGCTGTCGGCCAGCGTCGACCGTGCCCTCGTGCAGGCCGCGGCGGAGGTCGTCGTCCTCGCCGACCACACCAAGCTCGGCACCGACACGATGTTCCAGACGGTGCCGACCGACGTGATCACCCGCCTGGTGACCGACGAGCCGCCCGCCCACGACGACCGTGCGGCCACGGAGCTCCACTCCCTGGCCGATCAGGGGGTGCAGATCGCGGTGGCGGGCGCGATCCCCGAGGCCGACGCCGTTCCGGCGACCCGGCAGCCGCGGCCCCTGCCCGGACCGCGCCGCGGCCAGCACCAGATGCCGGGCGGCGGCGGACCCGGGGCGGCCTTCCGCGGCGCGACCGTCCTCGGCGGGGACCAGACGGGGACGGGGGCCGGGGAGCGGGCCCGGGTGGCGGACCTTCGCCGTCGCTGAGCGCTCCGCTGGGGGTGCCGTGTTGTGCCGTCTGTTCGCTGCGGCGCCGTTGTGGCTGGTCGCGCAGTTCCCCGCGCCCCTTCGGGGGCGCTGCCTGGTGCGACGCAGACGTCAGTCACCCTTTCAGGCCTCGTAGTGTCAGGTTCAGGAGGCGGTCGGCCAGTTGGGGGTCGTTCGGGGTTTCCTCTGCGGCCAGGGCGATCGCGTTGGTGAGCTGGAGAAGGTCGCCGATCGACACGTCGCGGCGTACGTCCCCGGCCTCCTGGGCGCGGACGAGCAACGCCGCGCCGGCCTCGCGCAGCGGCCGGCTGCAACGGGCGAGTGCCGAACTCTCGTCGCGGGAGGCCGACATCAGCGCCCGCGACACGCCGCGGTACTCGCTCGCATGGCTGATGACCGCGCGGAGCCATGTCACGAGTGCCGCGCACGGCTCCGGATCGTCGAGCAGCGCCCGCGAGTGCGCCACCAAGTCGGCGAGTGCGTCCTCGAAGACCGCGCTCACCAGGGCGTGCCGATTGGGGAAGTGCCGGTACAGCGTGCCGATGCCGACCTCCGCGCGGCGCGCGATGTCCTCCAGCGAGGCGCCGGTGCCGTGTGCGGCGAAGACAGTCCTGGCTTCGGTCAGCAGCCGCTCGTAGTTGCGGCGCGCATCCGCCCGCAGGGGGCGCGGAGCCGTCGTCCCGGGCGGCTCCGGCCTCGCGCCCGCCATGGCATCCACCTGCCTTCTCCCACTGCGTCGGGCCTTCTCCCACTGCGTCGGGCCTTCTCCCACTGCGTCGGCCCGCCGCGACCAGCATGCCACCGCACCCTGTGACCGAGGGTCCGCAGGCATCGGTGGCCGGGAAGCGCCAGGCCCGCCGCACGGCCGCGAAACACCGCGGCCCGCCGAACGGCCCTGAAACGCCCGGGCCCGCCGAACGACGCTCGTTCGGCGGGCCGGAGGAGTACTGACTTACGAGGGCGTCAGTCCTTGATCTCGCAGATGACGGCGCCGGAGGTGATGGACGCGCCGACCTCGGCGTTGAGGTCCTTGATGGTGCCGCTGCGGTGGGCGTTGAGAGGCTGTTCCATCTTCATGGCCTCGAGGACGACGACGAGGTCGCCTTCCTTGACCTCCTGGCCCTCCTCGACCGCCACCTTCACGATCGTGCCCTGCATCGGCGATGCCAGGGTGTCGCCCGAGGCGACCGGGCCGGACTTCTTCGCCGCGCGCCGCTTCGGCTTGGCGCCGGCCGCGAGGCCCGTACGGGCCAGGGACATGCCCAGCGAGGCCGGCAGGGAGACCTCGAGCCGCTTGCCGCCGACCTCGACGACGACCGTCTCGCGGCCCGACTCGTCCTCGGCCTCCGCGTCGGCGGGGGCCGCGAAGGGCTTGATCTCGTTGACGAACTCCGTCTCGATCCAGCGGGTGTGGATCGTGAACGGGTCGGTCGAGCCGGTCAGTTCGGGCGCGAACGCCGGGTCGGTGACCACCGCGCGGTGGAACGGGATGGCGGTGGCCATGCCCTCGACCTGGAACTCGGCCAGCGCGCGGGCCGCACGCTGCAGGGCCTGCTGCCGCGTGGAGCCGGTGACGATCAGCTTGGCGAGGAGCGAGTCCCACGCCGGGCCGATGACCGAGCCGGACTCCACGCCCGCGTCCAGGCGGACGCCGGGGCCGGTGGGCGGCGTGAAGGTCGTGACGGTGCCGGGCGCGGGCAGGAAGTTGCGGCCCGGGTCCTCGCCGTTGATACGGAACTCGAACGAGTGGCCGCGCACGGCCGGGTCGTCGTAGCCGAGCTTCTCGCCGTCGGCGATACGGAACTGCTCGCGGACCAGGTCGATGCCGGTGACCTCCTCGGTGACCGGGTGCTCGACCTGGAGGCGGGTGTTGACCTCGAGGAAGGAGATCGTGCCGTCGTTGCCGACGAGGAACTCCACGGTTCCGGCGCCGACGTAGCCGGCCTCCTTGAGGATGGCCTTGGAGGCGGCGTACAGCTGCTGGTTCTGGTCCTCGGTGAGGAACGGCGCGGGGGCCTCCTCGACCAGCTTCTGGTGGCGGCGCTGCAGGGAGCAGTCACGGGTGGAGACCACGACGACGTTGCCGTGCTGGTCGGCCAGGCACTGGGTCTCGACGTGGCGCGGCTTGTCCAGGTAGCGCTCGACGAAGCACTCGCCGCGGCCGAAGGCGGCCACCGCCTCGCGGACGGCGGAATCGTACAGCTCGGGGACTTCCTCGAGGGTGCGGGCGACCTTCAGGCCGCGCCCGCCGCCGCCGAAGGCGGCCTTGATCGCGATCGGCAGGCCGTGCTCCTCGGCGAAGGCGACGACCTCCTCCGCCCCGGAGACCGGGTCGGGGGTGCCGGCGACCAGCGGAGCGCCGGCGCGCTGGGCGATGTGCCGGGCGGCGACCTTGTCGCCGAGGTCGCGGATTGCCTGCGGTGGCGGGCCGATCCAGATCAGATCCGCGTCCAGGACCGCCTGGGCGAACTCGGCGTTCTCGGAGAGGAAGCCGTAGCCGGGGTGGATCGCGTCCGCACCGGAGTCCTTTGCTGCCTGCAGCACCTTGGCGATGTCCAGATAACTGGACGCCGGGGTGTCACCGCCCAGAGCGAACGCTTCATCGGCCGCACGGACATGTACCGCATCCCGGTCCGGATCCGCGTAGACGGCCACGCTCGCGATCCCCGCATCCCGGCACGCCCGGGCAACGCGGACAGCGATTTCGCCACGGTTGGCGATGAGCACCTTGCGCACGATGGCTCCCTCCTTGAAACAAGCCGAGTTTAGGGACTGCCGACACGGCCTTTCGACCCGTCCCCAGTAGTGAGCTTGCCCACACGGAGCGTGATCCGAGGCTCGCCCCGCCCGCGAAACCCCACGTCGCACCGCGGTACGCAGGACTCCTTCACGGCACCCTAGCCCTCCTGTGTGGTCAAGGTCTCTGTGAGAGCGTGCCGCGGTGGATCGGGTTTCTTTGTGGAGTCCCTACGAATGGCCCAATGATTCTTTGCTCCTTGATGGGCTCTTGTCCCTGGCTTTACCCGTTAGTAGCGTGGGCGACCCATTGCCGTACTTGCGGTAACAGCGTCTGGAAGAGGGGTGGGGCGCCGTGGCGCGTAGATCGGTGGCGTGGGTGGCCGCGATCGTGCTCTTCGTGGAGGCGGTCGGCGTCGCCCTGCTGAACTGGTTCCTCGGCCATGTCGTCGACCGCCAGGACATGTCGCTGGCCGGACTCGACCCGCATGCGATGTCGGTCTCCACGTGGATCGCGGGCGGCGTCTTCGGCGTCTACCTCGCCCTGTGCGGCCTGGCGGCGCTGCTCCCCGCCCTGCGCGGCCGCGCCCCCGCCGGCATCGGCCGCGTCCTGCTGATCAGCGCGGCGGTCGTGCACGGCGTGCTGGGCGCCGTCGTCATCGGCCTCGTCGGGTGGGCCGCCTTCGCCTTCATGATGCTGGTCCTTGCCCTCATCGTGCTGACCCTCATGGCGTACGACAAGCGGGCTCAGGCCGTCTAGTCGGCCCACAGGTCAGTCGGCCCACAGGTCGGTGATGGCGACGCCCAGTTCCGCAAGCAGGCGGCGCAGCAGCGGCAGGGAGAGTCCGATGACGTTGCCGTGGTCCCCGTCGATGCCGTCGATGAACGGTGCCGAGCGGCCGTCGAGCGTGAAGGCGCCGGCGACGTACAGCGGCTCGCCGGAGGCCACGTATGCGGCGATCTCCTCGTCGCTGGGGTCGCCGAAGCGGACCACCGTGGAGGCGGTCGCCGAGGCGTAGCGGCCGGTCTTCGTGTCGTACACGCAGTGGCCGGTCTGGAGCGTGCCCGCGCGGCCGCGCATCGACTTCCAGCGGGCCGTGGCCTCCTCCGCGTCGGCGGGCTTGCCGAGGGCCTCGCCGTCGAGCTCGAGGACCGAGTCGCAGCCGATGACCAGGGCACCGCTCATGATCACGTCCGGCCGGGCCGCGACGACCGATGCCTTGGCCTCGGCGAGCGCGAGCGCCAGTTCGGCCGGGGTCGGTGCGGACACGGCGTCCTCGTCGACCCCGCTGACGATGACCTCGGGGCTGAGCCCCGCCTGCCGCAGCAGCCCGAGCCGGGCGGGGGACTGGGACGCGAGGACGAGACGGCGACGCTGATCACTCATGCGGCCAGGGTAGCGAGCGCGCGCGGGGTCGTTCCGGGGTCCAGCGGATACGGGGGTTCAGAGGCCGATCACGAGCATGGACAGCACCATTGCCACGGCGAGGACCAGACCCGCTCGCCGGAGCATCTGCTCCGTGTCGCGGAGCTCCTCCGGCGGCTCGTTCTCGGGGTCGGACCACAGCATGGGACCGATCCTCCGACGCCCGCGGTCGCGGGCGCCTGAGTACGCGTACTCAACTTGGCCGAGGGCCGGGCAGCCGGAGCCGCGCCGCAGCCGTTGCGGCGCGGCGCACCCCTACACGGCCTATCCGGGCCAGTACGTGCGTCCCCACGCCTTCGGGCCCGGCGCGGGCAGGCGGCTGTGCGCCACCCGGGCCGGATCGGCCCAGGCGTCGGGTGCGGGGGGCGCGCCGGCCGGCCCGCCGCCCTCAGCCGCGGCGCGCGCCCTGACCACCGCCAGTGCGGCGGCCAGCTCCTCCGGGGTCGGATTGCCCCGTACGACCTTGATCATGACCGCTCCACAGGGTTCGCAGGGCTTACAGGGGGATGTTGCCGTGCTTCTTCGGAGGCAGGTTTTCCCGCTTCGTCCGCAGCTGACGCAGACCCCGCACGATGTGGCGGCGGGTGTCGGACGGCATGATCACCGCGTCGATGTAGCCGCGCTCGGCCGCGATGTACGGGTTGAGCAGCGTGTCCTCGTACGCCTGGATCAGCTGCGCCCGGGTCGCCTCGACGTCCTCGGCCTCGGCGATGGTGCGGCGGTGCAGGATGTTCACCGCGCCCTGCGCGCCCATGACGGCGATCTGCGCGGTCGGCCAGGCGAGGTTGAGGTCGGCGCCGAGGTGCTTGGAGCCCATGACGTCGTACGCGCCGCCGAACGCCTTGCGGGTGATCACCGTGATCAGCGGGACGGTCGCCTCCGCGTAGGCGTAGATCAGCTTGGCGCCGCGGCGGATGATGCCCTCGTGCTCCTGGCCGACGCCCGGCAGGAAGCCGGGGACGTCGACGAAGGTGATGACCGGGACGTTGAAGGCGTCGCAGGTGCGCACGAAGCGGGCGGCCTTCTCGGACGCGTCGATGTCGAGGCAGCCGGCGAACTGCATCGGCTGGTTGGCGACGATGCCGACGGGGTGGCCTTCGACGCGACCGAAGCCGGTGAGGATGTTCGGCGCGAACAGCGCCTGCGTCTCGAAGAACTCGGCGTCGTCGAGCACGTGCTCGATGACCTCGTGCATGTCGTACGGCTGGTTGGCGCTGTCCGGGACCATCGAGTCGAGCTCGCGGTCCTCGTCCGTCACTGCCAGGTCGGCCTCCTCGGGGAAGGCCGGGGGCTCGCTGAGGTTGTTCGACGGCAGGTACGACAGGAGCTGCTTGATGTAGTCGATGGCGTCCTTCTCGTCGCCCGCCATGTGGTGGGCGACACCGGACGTCGTGTTGTGCGTGCGGGCGCCGCCCAGCTCCTCGAAGCCGACGTCCTCACCGGTGACCGTCTTGATGACGTCGGGCCCGGTGATGAACATGTGCGACGTCTGGTCGACCATGATCGTGAAGTCGGTGATCGCGGGGGAGTAGACCGCGCCGCCCGCACACGGGCCGACGATCAGGCTGATCTGCGGGATCACACCGGACGCGTGCGTGTTGCGGCGGAAGATCTCGCCGTACATGCCGAGGGCCATGACGCCCTCCTGGATGCGGGCGCCGCCGGAGTCGTTGATGCCGATGACGGGACAGCCGGTCTTCAGTGCGAAGTCCATCACCTTCATGATCTTCTGGCCGAAGACCTCGCCGAGAGCGCCGCCGAAGACCGTGAAGTCCTGCGAGAAGACGGCGACCGGGCGTCCGTCGACCGTGCCGTAGCCGGTCACGACGCCGTCGCCGTACGGGCGGTTCTTCTCGAGGCCGAAGTCGGTGGAGCGGTGCCGGGCGAACTCGTCCAGCTCCACGAACGAGCCCTCGTCCAGGAGCAGCTCGATCCGCTCGCGCGCCGTCAGCTTGCCCTTCGCGTGCTGCTTCTCGACCGCGCGCTCGGAGCCGGCATGCGTCGCCTCCTGGATACGGCGCTGCAGGTCCGCGAGCTTGCCCGCGGTCGTGTGGATGTCGGTCTCCCGTGGCGTCTGCGCCACCTGCGACTCTGCCGGCTCGGACATCGGGATGAGGCTCCCTGCCTGCTCAAAGGGGACGTGTGGGCTGGCTACTGCCTCGTAGCGTATCGGCGTGGCTACCGATCAGCAGTGCGGTGTTTCCCACACCTAGTGTGGCTTGCATGACGCCGTCAGATGCATCAGACAGCCGCTGGTCCGACCTCGACCGGCCGCCCCTCAACGCCACCGCCCTGCGCCGCGCACTGCTGAGGCCCGGCGGGCTGTGGACCTCCCTCGACGTGGTCGCCTCGACCGGCTCCACCAACACGGACCTCGCGGCGCGGGCCGACGCCCTGGCGGAGGGCGCCGTCCTCGTCGCCGAGGAGCAGAGCTCCGGGCGCGGCCGGCTCGACCGCCAGTGGACGGCGCCCGCACGCTCGGGGCTCTTCTTCTCCGTACTCCTCAAGCCCGCAGAGGTGCCCGTGGAGCGGTGGGGCTGGCTGCCGCTGCTCGCGGGGGTGGCCACGGCGACCGCCGTGTCCCGCGCCGCCGGCGTCGACACGGCACTCAAATGGCCCAACGACCTGCTCGTGACCGTCGGCGGCGAGGAGCGCAAGACCGGCGGCATCCTCGCCGAGCGGGCCGGTGCGGACGGGATCGTCATCGGCATCGGCATCAACGTGACGCTGCGCGCCGGCGAACTCCCGGTCCCGACCGCCGGCTCCCTCGCCCTCGCAGGAGCCGCCACCACGGACCGCGATCCGCTGCTGCGCGCGGTGCTGCGGTCGCTCGAGCGGTGGTACATCGACTGGCGGGCCGCGGGCGGCGACCCGGCCGCATGCCGGCTGCAGGAGACGTACGCAGCCGGGTGCGCGACGCTCGGCCGCCGCGTGCGCGCCGAGCTGCCCGGCGACCGGACGATCAGCGGCGAGGCGGTCGCGATCGACGGCGACGGCCGCCTTGTCCTCGCCACGGAGGACGGGGTGCAGCAGCCGGTGGGGGCGGGCGACATCGTCCATCTGCGGCCGGCGCGGCCGTAGGGGTGTGCGGCTGACGCGACCGTAGGGGCCGTCGGCGAACGTCCCGGGGCTGTTGGCAAACGTCCGCCGGGGCTGTCGGTGAGTGGGCGGGGGCTCGGGAAGGGACGGAGACTCGGAGGTGGGGGAGCGGTCCGAGGAGCACTGCGAGGAGCAGTCCGAGTGAGCTGGGGCACACCTGCCGTACTGTGTCTTCAGTGTCTTCCCGGGGACCGTGACATCGGCGGCTCCACCGCGCGGCCCGGGGCCCCGGCCGGAAAGGCAGGTCGGACGATGCGCCCGGTACGCCCCCGTGAGGTAGATCTCAGTAAAGTTGGGGCCGGTCGTATTGACCGCGGCAGATCGGAAGGGCAGCAGGCGTGAGCGTCGACGACACGGGCTCGGGCGCGGGCGCACACCCCGCCCCCGACGGTGAGCCCGGCCGTATCGCCGGGGGCGCCGCCGCGGACCGTGCCGCGGAGCCTTCGGCAGGGCCGGAAGCAGGGCCGGACGGGGAGCGCTGGCCCCTGGATCCGGGGCTCGAACGGGGCGCGGGCTCCGGTCCCGAAGCGGAGCAGGGTGACGGCTCCGATCGCGGTCCCGGGCCCGCTTCTGCCTCCGGACCGGCCTCCGTTCATGTCCCGGAGCGCGCCCCGGACCGTGAGCGCGCCCCGGACCGTGACGCCGCCCATCGCGGGCCCGACCGGATCGACGGGCGGTCCGGAGCGGCCGGCCGCGGTGAGCACGCTGAAGACCCGCTGGCCCTGCGGCTCGAGGGGCTGATCCTCGGGGCCGAGCGCCGTTACACGCCGTTCCAGGCGGCCCGCAGCGCGGGCGTGTCCATGGAGCTGGCCTCTCGTTTCTGGCGCGCGATGGGCTTCGCCGACATAGGTCAGGCCAAGGCGCTGACCGAGGCGGACGTCCTGGCGCTGCGGCGGCTCGCCGGTCTGGTCGAGGCGGGCCTGTTGAGCGAGGCGATGGCGGTCCAGGTGGCCCGCTCCACGGGCCAGACCACCGCCCGCCTCGCGGACTGGCAGATCGACTCGTTCCTCGCGGGCCTGACGGAGCCGCCGGAGCCGGGGATGACGCGCACCGAGGTGACGTATCCCCTGATGGAGCTGCTCCTGCCGGAGCTGGAGGAGTTCATCGTCTACGTCTGGCGGCGCCAGCTCGCGGCCGCCACAGGGCGGGTCGTGCAGGTCGCGGACGACGAGGAGATGGTCGACCGGCGGCTCGCCGTCGGCTTCGCCGACCTGGTCGGCTTCACGCGGCTGACGCGACGCCTGGAGGAGGAGGAGCTCGGGGAGCTCGTCGAGGCGTTCGAGACGACGGCGGCCGATCTGGTGGCCGCACGCGGCGGGCGGCTGATCAAGACGCTCGGCGACGAGGTCCTCTACTCCGCCGACGACGCGGGGACGGCGGCCGAGATCGGGCTCCGCCTCATCGAGACGATGGCCAACGACGAGACGATGCCGGAACTGCGCGTCGGTATCGCCTTCGGCACGGTGACCACGCGGATGGGTGACGTGTTCGGTACGACGGTGAACCTGGCCAGCCGGCTCACCTCCATAGCGCCCCGGGACGCCGTACTCGTCGACAACGCCTTCGCCGAGGAGCTCACCCGGACCGGGGAGGCGCCTGCGTCCGAGGCGGAGGCGGCGGAGGCTGCGGCCGCTGCGGAGAAGGAGGGGGAGGAGCCGCCCGCGTATCGGTTTGCGCTGCAGCCGATGTGGCAGCGGCCTGTGCGGGGGTTGGGGGTCGTGGAGCCGTGGTTGCTCACGCGGCGGGACTGAGGTGGGCGCCCTTGCCCAGTGGGCGCGCTAAGACGTGACGGCACCCGTCGTCGTGGGTTGTGCCCACCCGTTCCGCCCTGCGGAACGATTGCCCACAACGGTGGTGCGGAACTGTTGCCCACAACGGTCGTACGAGTGCGTGCCTTACTCGCCGGGCCAGGCCGGTGCGCGCTTTTCGTTGAATGCTGCTACTCCCTCTGCCCGGTCGCCCGAGAAGGCCGTGGTGCGCCAGGCGGCGTCTTCTACCTCGAGGGCGGCGCGCAGGTCGAGGCCGTGGCCCAGCCGGAGGGCCCGTTTGGCGGCGCGCAGGCCGACCGGTGAGTTCGCGGCGATGCGCGCGCCGAGCGCCAGCGCCTCCGCCCGGTCCTGCCCCTCGGCCACCAGCTGGTCGACGAGGCCCAGCTCCCGGGCCTCGGCGGCCTCGACCCGCCGGGCCGAGAAGATCAGTTCCGCGGCCCGCGCCGCCCCCACCCGGCGGGGCAGCAGCTGGGTCCCGCCGCCCCCGGGAATGACCCCTACCGACACTTCGGGCAGCCCCACGACCGCCGTACGGTCGGCCACGATCAGGTCGCAGGCGAGCGCGAGCTCGAACCCGCCGCCCAGTGCGAAGCCGTGCACGGCGGCCACTGTCGGCATCGGCAGGTCCAGTACGCCGGTGTAGGCGGCCCGGGCCACAGGGCGCTGGCGCACCAGCTCCGCGTCGGAGAGCGAGTTCCGCTCCTTGAGGTCGGCGCCGACGCAGAAGGCCCGCTCGTGCGTCGACGTCACGACGACCACGCGCGCGTCCCGGTCCGCGGCGAGGGCGCCGCAGGCGGCAGCGATGGACCGCGCCATCTCGGTCGACACGGCGTTCATGGCCTTCGGCCGGTCGAGGACGAGCTCGGCGACGTACTCGTGCCGCCGCACCACGACGAACTCCCCGTACCGCTGCTCATCCATGATCCACACCCCTTGGGACCGCGTAGATTAACGATCGTTATCGTCGGCCGTACGATCATGCCAGCCCGGTGCCGCAGGGGCCAGGTCTCACCGGGCTTCCGGGCTCCGCCTCGCCCGGACGGTGGGCGGGGCCGGGCGGGGACACGGCCCGCGGACCCTGTTCGCCGTACCGATCGCCGCATCAATGTCTCAAACCATGGCAAAACTCCCTAGCCTGGAGTGATGGGCGACGACGTGCGGTTGCGTGCCGTGGTGGCGCTGGCGCAGGCGATGGCGGCGGCGCAGACCCCGCGGGAGTCCTGGAAGGCAGCCGCGGAGGGCGCTTGCCGCGCACTGTCGGGGAACTTCGGCGCGCTGTCCGTGTGGGAGCGGGAGCGGGGCCGGCTCCGCGTACTCGTGAACGCCGGTGAACGCGCGCCCGGCGAGGCGGAGTTCCCCGAGTGCGAGGCGTATCCCGTACACCAGTTCCCCGAGATCACGGAGTTCCTCCACGAGCGGTGGGTCGGCGGAGGGGAGCCCAACGCCTGGGTGGAGACCGCGGACGGACCGGCCGAGGCCTCGGCCGGGGACGCCGGCTACTGCCACCAGAGGGTGGCCGCGCTCCGGCGCCGGGGCCGCGGCTGCTGCGTCGTCGCGCCGATCGTGCTGCACGGCAGGGCCTGGGGCGAGCTGTACGTCGCCCGCCCGGTCGGGGCACCGGTCTTCGGCCGGGGCGACGCGGACTTCGCGACCGTCCTGGCCGCCGTCGTCGCGGCCGGCATCGACCAGACAGAGCGCCTCGAGGAGGCGCGGCGCCTGGCCTTCACGGACGCCCTCACCGGCCTCGCCAACCGGCGCGCCGTCGACGTACGCCTCGACGAGGCCCTGGAGCGCCACCGCGCGGAAGGCGCCGTGGTCAGCCTCGTCGTCTGCGATCTGAACGGCCTCAAACGGGTCAACGACACCCAGGGTCACGCGGTCGGCGACCGGCTGCTCGAGCGGTTCGGCTCGGTGCTGTCGCTGTGCGGCGCGATGCTGCCGGGCGCGCTCGCCGCGCGGCTCGGCGGGGACGAGTTCTGCCTGCTCGCGGTGGGTCCGCCGGCGGACGAGGTGGTACGCGTGGCGGAGGAGCTCTGCAAGCGCGCGGCCGAGTTGGAGCTCGGCGAGGGGGTCGCCTGCGGGGTGGCCTCGACCGGGGAGTCGATCGGTCCTGTGCGGTCGGCGCGCCGTCTGTTCCGGCTCGCCGACGCCGCCCAGTACCGGGCGAAGGCGGCGCGGGCCGTGACCCCGGTGGTCGCAGGGCGCGAAGGTGCCGAGGACCCGGTGGTACGCCTGGTCGACGCACCGCCGCCGCCGACGCTGCCGACGGGGGAGCGGCGGAGGTTCCGGGGCCGGGAAGGGGCGTAGGTACGGAGGTACGAAGTGCCTGTCCGGGCGTAAGAGGTCAGTGCCTGTGCGGGCGTACGAGGTAAGGGGTGGAGCCGCACCCCGGTCGTGACATCTCGAGATTCACTGCGTACGCTCCTGAATATGGATATGCACACTGTGGTGGTGGGAACCGCCGGGGCCACCGCGGCCGACGTCCTCGCCGTGGCCCGCGGGAACGCCAGGGTCGAGCTGTCGGAGGAGGCGCTGGCCGCCCTCGCCGCGGCGCGCGAGATCGTGGACGCGCTGGCCGCGAAGCCGGAACCGGTGTACGGCGTGTCGACGGGGTTCGGCGCCCTGGCGACCCGGCACATCGGCCACGACCTGCGGACCCAGCTGCAGCGCAACATCGTCCGCTCGCACGCCGCCGGGATGGGCCCGCGCGTGGAGCGCGAGGTCGTCCGCGCGCTGATGTTCCTGCGCCTGAAGACGGTCTGCTCCGGCCGCACCGGCGTACGGCCGGAGGTCGCGCAGACCATGGCGGACGTCCTGAACGCCGGGATCACGCCGGTCGTCCACGAGTACGGCTCCCTGGGCTGCTCCGGCGACCTGGCCCCGCTCTCGCACTGCGCCCTGACGCTGATGGGCGAGGGCGATGCGGAGGGCCCGACCGGGGTGGTCAGGCCCGCCGGCGAACTGCTCGCGGAACACGGCATCACGCCCGTCGAGCTGCACGAGAAGGAGGGCCTCGCCCTCCTCAACGGCACCGACGGCATGCTCGGCATGCTGATCATGGCGCTCGCCGACCTCGAGACCCTCTACAAGTCCGCCGACATCACCGCCGCCCTCTCGCTCGAGGCGCTCCTCGGCACGGACAAGGTCCTCGCCCCCGAACTGCACGCGATCCGCCCGCACCCGGGACAGGCAGCGTCGGCCGCCAACATGCTCGCGGTCCTGAAGGGTTCGGGCCTGACGGGCCACCACCAGGACGACGCGCCCCGCGTCCAGGACGCGTACTCGGTGCGCTGCGCCCCCCAGGTGGCAGGCGCCGGACGCGACACGATCGCCCACGCGCGCGTGGTGGCCGAACGCGAGCTCGCGTCCGCCGTCGACAACCCGGTGGTGCTGCCCGACGGTCGCGTCGAGTCGAACGGCAACTTCCACGGTGCCCCGGTCGCGTACGTCCTCGACTTCCTCGCCATCGCGGCCGCGGACCTCGGCTCGATCGCCGAACGCCGCACCGACCGCCTCCTCGACAAAAACCGTTCACACGGCCTGCCGCCCTTCCTCGCGGATGACGCGGGCGTCGACTCCGGCCTCATGATCGCCCAGTACACCCAGGCCGCCCTGGTCAGCGAGTTGAAGCGGCTGGCGGTCCCGGCGTCCGCCGACTCCATCCCCTCGTCGGCGATGCAGGAGGACCACGTCTCCATGGGCTGGTCGGCCGCCCGCAAGCTCCGCACGGCCGTCGACAACCTCACCCGTATCGTCGCGATCGAGCTCTACGCCGCCACGCGCGCGATCGAACTCCGCGAGGGCGAGGGCCTCACCCCGGCCCCGGCATCCCGCGCCGCGATCAACGCGGCGCGTGCGGCGGGCGTCGGGGGACCCGGCCCGGACCGTTTCCTGGCTCCCGACCTCGCGGCCGCGGACGCGTTCGTACGCGGCGGCCACCTGGTCGCGGCGGTGGAGCCGGTGACGGGCCCGCTGGCCTGAACACCGCCTTTGGGTAAACGGCGAGCTGAGGCATACGGAGAGGGGGCCGCTGTCACGCGACAGCGGCCCCTCTCCGTATGCCTGGTATGCCTGCCGGGATGCCTCTCAGTAGGCCTCCAGCCGCCCCCGCCGCACCGAATACGCCACGAACCCGGCCCCGACGCCCAGGAACAGCGTGCCGCCGACGACGTACGGGGTCGTGTCGATGCCGCCCGTGTCCGCCAACCGTGCGCCGTCGCCGGATTCTTCGGAGGACGTCATGCCGACCGAGGCGCTGGACGAGTCGGCCGACTCCGCGCCCTGGGATCTGATCGTCGCCGTCGACGTCCCGCGCTGCAGGTGGGACACCGCCTTGTCGGCCGTCGCGTTGGCGGACGGGACGAACCACAGGGCGCACAGGAGTGAGCCTGCGGCGGTGGCGGTGAGCAGCGATCGGCGTGCGGCGGACACGGTATCGATCCCCCTTGTGGCGCTGGCGATTTGGCCGTGTGCAGCGATGTTAGTGAAAGCGGCGGGTCACGGGAAAGTCACGGGGCGGTCGAGTGGCGTCCGGACCGTACGATCCGGCCTATGAACACCCCTGAGACATCCCGCTATGTTCGGCTCCGTGTGGAACTGGTCCTGGAAATCGAGGATTCCGGTGCGCTCACCGGCGCCGCACTCCAACGCATCGCCGAGGACGAGGACATGCCGGCGGACGAGCGCGCCCACGCCGAGTCCGCGGTCCAGGAGGACGAGGCCGAGGCCATCGCGTATCTCGTGGACCCGTTCGACCTGGTCGGCGAGGTGCCCGGAGTAGATCTCGCGCAGGCTTCATGGAGCAGCGAGCACGTCGACTACGACCCGGACGCGCCGGACTACTGGGGGCTCGCCGACGAGGACGATGAGGACGACGAAGACGAAGGGGACGACGAGGGCCTCGCGGGCGAGGAGGATGCCGACCGCATCAGGTGATCAACTGCGGTGGCAGCGCGGAAAGGTGTCGCAGCCCACACCCCGGACGGCAACCGCCGTCCGGGGTTTCTTCGTCTCTGATGGCGCTGCTACAACACACTGACAGCAGCAACCATCAGCACCGTCAGTCACCGAAGCATCTTCAGTCCCGATCGTCCCTCTTCGGGGGCGCCGGCGGAGTGGCGTATCCCACACTTCTGCCGGTCGTGGAACGGCACGAATCGGACAGTACGTTGTGAAGGTCTGCGGATAATTTTCTGGGTTCGGGGATTCAGCAACGATGGAGAAGCGTGTGATGACGGACTGTAGGCGGCGCAAGGGTCTCACGACCGTGGCCGCCGTGCTCGGCGGTGTGCTGATGCTCTCGGCGTGCAGCGGGACTGACAGCAGCGCCGCAGACGACAGCACCGCCGGCGGCGGCAGCACCTCGCAGGCCAAGGTCGACGAGGCGGCCGCGAAGAAGACCTCCGAGGCCCAGATCAAGATCACGCCGAAGGACGGCTCCGACAACGCCTCCATCAACAACGGCACCGCGGTCACGGTGAGCAAGGGCACGCTCACGAGCGTCACCATGACCAGCGCGGACGGCGCCGCCGTCCCCGGCCAGATATCCGCCGACAAGAAGAGCTGGAAGCCCACCCAGCAGCTGGCGCGGGCCACCACGTACAAGATCGCGGCCGCGGCCAAGGACGCCGACGGCCGCGCCGCGCACGAGAACGCGTCGTTCTCCACCGTCTCCCCGGCCAACAGCTTCATCGGCTACTTCACGCCGGACGCCGGGAAGACCGTCGGCGTCGGCATGCCGGTGTCGATCAACTTCGACAAGGCGATCGCCAACAAGGCGGCCGTCCAGAAGGGCATCACGGTCAGCTCCAGCAGCGGCCAGGAGGTCGTCGGCCACTGGTTCAGCCCCAACCGCCTGGACTTCCGTCCCGAGAAGTACTGGCAGGCCGGTTCCACCGTCACCCTCAAGCTGAACCTCGACGGCGTCGAGGGAGCCAACGGTGTCTACGGCATCCAGCAGAAGACGGTTTCCTTCAAGATCGGCCGCAACCAGGTCTCCATCGTCGACGCCGAGACCAAGACCATGAAGGTCACCCGGGACGGCAAGACGATCAAGACCATCCCGATCTCGGCCGGTTCGCCCGAGAACAAGACGTACGAAGGCCAGATGGTGATCTCCGAGAAGTTCGAGGAGACCCGGATGAACGGCGCGACCGTCGGCTTCAAGGACGACGACGGCAAGGGCGAGTACGACATCAAGGACGTGCCGCACGCCATGCGCCTGTCGACCTCGGGCACGTTCATCCACGGCAACTACTGGGGCGCCAAGTCCATCTTCGGCAACGTCAACACCAGCCACGGCTGCGTCGGCCTGCAGGACAAGAAGGGCGCGGACGACCCGAACACCCCGGGCGCCTGGTTCTACAACAACTCGATCGTCGGTGACGTCGTGATCGTCCAGAACACCGGCGACAAGACCATCGCCCCGGACAACGGCCTCAACGGCTGGAACATGAGCTGGGCCGAGTGGAAGGCCGGCTCCGCGATCTGATCCCGCGCCCCTTCCGCGTACGCCGAAGGCCCGCACCCGACCATCCGGGGTGCGGGCCTTCGCCGTACTCAGCCGTACGCATTGAGCTCGGCGTACGCACTGAGCTCAGCCGTACTTGGCCGTCCTCAGCCGTCTCCCATCCGTTCTCATCCTTCTCTTATCCCGGGCTTATCCCGTCATCAGGGTGCGTCCCTAGCGTCGCGCCATGTTCTTCACCTACCTGAGGCGCGAACTGCGCCGCCGCAGAAAGGCGGCGCTCGTCGTCGCCTCCGGGCTCGCGCTGGGCATCGCACTTGTCATCGTGGTCAGCTCCGTGTCGTCCGGTATGAAGCAGGCGCAGGGCAAGGTCCTCGAGTCGCTGTACGGCCTCGGGACCGACATGACCGTCACCAAGGCGGCCACCCCGCAGGGAGAAGGCGACGACAGCGGCAACGGGCGCCCGCGCTTCCAGTTCGACGCGCGCGACAGCGACTCCGGCGAGGAGCAGAGCAGCGACCGCGTCATGGTCCAGGGCTTCCAGACCCTCGCGTCGAGCACCGTCACCGAGGTCGGCCAGCAGGACGGGGTCTCCGACGCGGTCGGCGGGCTGAGCCTCACCGTCCTGAAGGTCGACGGCCAGTTCACGCGCGGCCAGTTCCAGCAGGACCAGAACAGGGGCGGCAGCGGTCAGCAGGGCGGCCCCGGCGGCGGTGAGGGCGGCGGCAGCGGCGAGGTGCAGGGCCGGGTCCAGGGTGGCGGCGCCGACTTCGAGGTCAACAGCTACACCGTCTACGGCACCGACGTCACCGACCTCGGCCTCGGCCCGCTGACCTCCTCGAAGATCACCAAGGGCCGTACGTTCAAGACCTCCGAGACCGACGCCAAGGTCGCGGTCGTCGACAGCTCGTACGCCAAGGAGAAGGAACTCGCCGTCGGCGACAGCGTCACGATCTCCGGCACCAAGTTCGAGATCGTCGGCATCGCCACGCCGGACAGCGGTGACGCGGCGGCCAACCTCTACATCCCGCTCAAGCAGGCCCAGACCCTGTCGGACTCCAAGAACAAGGTCACCACGGTCTACGTCAAGGCGACCGACTCGCAGCAGATCGACGCCGTCAAGAGCGCCATCCAGAAGAACATCTCCGGTACGACCGTGACCACCTCGGCCGACCTCGCCGACACCGTCTCGGGTTCGCTGTCCACCGCCTCCAACCTTGCCTCGAACGTGGGCAAGTGGCTGTCCATCGCGGTGCTCGTGGCCGCGTTCCTGGTCGCAGGCCTGCTCACCATGTCGGCCGTCTCCCGCCGCGTACGCGAGTTCGGCACCCTGAAGGCGCTGGGCTGGAAGTCCGGCCGCGTCACCCGCCAGGTCGTCGGCGAGGCCGTCGTCAACGGGCTCCTCGGCGGTGTCCTCGGCATCGCCCTGGGCCTCGCGGGCGCGTACGCCGTCACCGCGGTCAGCCCGACCCTCCAGGCACAGCTCGGCTCCACCGGCGGCGGTGGCGGCATGGGCGGCGGCCCCGGTGGCATGGGCGGCGGCATGGGCGGCCCCGGCCGGCAGACCGCGTCCAAGGCGCTGGAGGTCGCGCTGACCGCGCCGATCAGCCTCAGCACGGTCGGCATCGCCGTCGGCCTCGCCGTCGCCGGCGGTCTCATCGCGGGCGCCTTCGGCGGCTGGCGCGCCTCCCGGCTGCGGCCCGCGGACGCGCTGCGCCGCGTCGAATAGCGGCGGGATACCCACCCAAGGCCCGCCTCCGGGCCGTTCCCGGGACGGCCCGTCAGCGCCCCAGCGCGCGTACCCCCTTACTTCTCGCAGGAGTTGCACCCACCATGTATGAGCTCAGAGGCGTCACCAAGCAGTACCGCCGGGGCAAGGAAACGGTCCATGCACTCGCCGGCGTCGACCTGACGATCCCGGACGGCGACCGGCTCGTCATCCAGGGCCCCACCGGAGGCGGCAAGTCCACGCTCCTCCAGATGCTCGGCGGCCTCGACCGGCCCACCTCGGGCAGCGTCGAACTCGACGGCACCGACCTGGCCAAACTGTCCGAGGCCAAGCTCACGAAGGTGCGGTCCGAGTCCATCGGGTTCGTCTTCCAGAGCTTCAACCTCATCCCCACGCTGAACGCCCAGGAGAACGTCGAGACGGCGCTCGTACCGCTTGGGATCAAGGCCGCGGAGCGGCGCGAACGGGCCGCCGAGGCGCTGAAGTCCGTGGGCCTCGACGAGCGCCTGACCCATCTGCCGTCCGAGATGTCCGGTGGCCAGCAGCAGCGCGTGGCCATCGCGCGGGCCCTGGTCAAGCAGCCGAAGGCGCTCCTCGCCGACGAACCCACCGGAAACCTCGACGAGTCCATGCGCGACGAGATCATGGACGTACTGGAGACCATGTGGAAGGAGCACGGGCTGACCTTCATCATGGTCACTCACGACTCCGCCATCGCGAAGAAGGCGCCGCGCGTGGCGACCATCCGCAAGGGGACCATCACGGTCACCGAGAAGGCGTGAGTCCACTGCGTCTCCCGAGAGATCGAATTCTTTCGAAAATGGCTTGATCGTGGCCAACCACCCCTTCCCCGGCTCTTCACATACGCCCCACTATTGAGCAGCAGTTCGTCCCCCGGCATACTCCATGATTCCGGGGGTCGTACGGGCATACGTGCGAGACAACCCCCGGCCGGATGAACCACGTTCATCCGGCACATTTCGTCTCAGGGGGAGACTTGCGCAGACAAGTGAAAAGAGCGTGCGCAACCACCGTCGCCGCGGCAGCCGCCGTGGCGCTGGCGGCGGGCATGACCAACCCGGCGTCCGCGAACGGTGAGAACAGCAGCACGTCCCGGGCCGCGGGGGCCGACCTCGCGCCCAAGCACCGCATCACGCTGATCACCGGCGACCGCGTCCTCGTCGACGCGAAGGGCCGCGTCGCCGGGCTTGAACGGGCCAAGGGCCGCGAGCACATACCCGTCAGCACGCGCACGGCGGACGGGCACACCTACGTGGTGCCGTTCGACGCGCAGCGCCTGATCGCGAACGGCAAGGTCGACCGGCGGCTGTTCGACGTCACCGAGCTGAACAAGGCCGCCACCCGCAAGGCCCAGAAGAAGGGCCTCAAGCTGATCGTCGGCTACAAGGGCGCCTCGGCCGCCGCCGCCAGGGCGGAGGTGCGCGACGCGGGCGACACCCAGGTCCGCAGGACCCTCAAGACGCTGAACGCCGACGCGGTCACGACGCCCAAGGACGACGCCGCGCAGCTGTGGGACGCGCTCACGCGCGAGCAGAGCAACGGCACCGTCACCACCACCGCCGGTGTCGGCACCGTCTGGCTGGATGGCATCCGCAAGGCGAGCCTCGACAAGAGCGTCCCGCAGATCGGCGCACCCAAGGCGTGGGCGGCAGGCTACGACGGCAAGGGCGTGAAGATCGCCGTCCTGGACACCGGCATCGACGCGACCCACCCGGACCTGAAGGACCAGGTGATCGCCGAGAAGAACTTCTCCACCGCGGCCGACGCCCAGGACCGCTTCGGGCACGGCACGCACGTCGCGTCCATCGCGGCCGGTACGGGTGCCAAGTCCGGCGGGAAGTTCAAGGGCGTCGCCCCCGGGGCCAAGCTGCTCAACGGCAAGGTGCTCGGCGACGACGGCTCCGGCGAGGACTCCGGCATCCTCGCGGGCATGGAGTGGGCCGCCGAGCAGGGCGCGCAGGTCGTCAACCTCAGCCTGGGAGGCCCCGACACCCCCGCGATCGACCCGCTCGAGGCGGAGATCAACAAGCTGTCGGCCGAGAAGGGCATCCTGTTCGCCGTCGCGGCGGGCAACTCCGGCCCCAACTCGATCGGTTCGCCGGGCAGCGCGGACGCCGCGCTCACCGTCGGCGCGGTCGACGACGGCGACCAGCTGGCCGACTTCTCCAGCACCGGCCCGCGCGTCGGCGACGGCGCGATCAAGCCGGATGTCACCGCCCCCGGTGTGGACATCACCGCGGCCGCGGCGCCGGGCAGCGTCATCGACCAGGAGGTCGGCCAGAACCCCGACGGCTACCTGACCATCTCCGGTACGTCGATGGCGACCCCGCACGTCGCCGGTGCCGCCGCGATCCTCAAGCAGCAGCACCCCGACTGGACGTACGCCGAGCTGAAGGGCGCGCTGACCGCCTCCACGAAGGGCGGCAAGTACACGGCGTTCCAGCAGGGTTCGGGCCGTATCCAGCTCGACAAGGCGATCAACCAGACGGTCATCGCCGATCCGGTGTCGGTGAGCTTCGGCGTGCAGGAGTGGCCGCACACCGACGACACGCCGGTGACCAAGCAGATCACCTACCGCAACCTGGGCACCGAGGACGTCACGCTCGATCTGACGGCGACGGCCACCAACCCCAAGGGCGCGGCGGCTCCGGCCGGTTTCTTCACGCTCGGCGCGAAGCAGGTCACGGTCCCGGCGGGCGGCAAGGCCTCGGTCGATCTGACGGTGAACAGCAAGCTGGGCGGCACGGTCGACGGCGCGTACTCCGCGTATGTCGTGGCGACCGGCGGCGGCCAGTCCGTGCGCACGGCCGCGGCGGTCGAGCGCGAGGTCGAGTCGTACGACGTGACGCTGAACCACATCAACCGTGACGGCAAGCCCGCCGAGTGGTACTCCACCGACCTGACGGCCGTCTCGGGCAAGGAGGCATGGTTCTCGCCGTACGAGGCGGACGGCACGGTCACGGTCCGCGTCCCCAAGGGGGATTACGTCCTGAACTCCGGCATCTTCGTCGACCCGGAGGAGTACAAGGGCGCCGACTGGCTGGCACAGCCGAAGCTGAGCGTCACCAAGGACATGACCATCACCCTCGACGCCCGGACCGCCAAGCCGGTGGACATCACCGTGCCGGACCCTGCTGCCACGTCGCAGTTCGCGTCGCCGGACTTCACCGTCGACACGGACGAGGGCAGCTACTCGTTCGGCTGGTGGCTCGACACCTACGACGGTTTCCGCACCCGGGGCCTCGGTCCGCAGATCACCGACGGCTCGCTGTACCAGAAGTGGGACGGGCACTGGACCAAGGGTGACGACGTCGAGTACGACACCACGGCCGGCACCCGCGTGAAGCAGCTCGCCACCGGCTACACCAAGCACTACAAGGCGAGCGAACTGGCCACCGTGAAGATCGGCCTTGGCGCGTCCGCCAAGGGCAAGGAGGGTTCGGTCACCGCCTGGGGCTATCTGCCCGACAGCTTCGGCGGCACGGCGATCTCGTTCCCGCAGAAGCTCCCCGGCACGCGGACGTTGTACCTGTCCACCGGGGACAAGGTCCAGTGGAGCTTCGACGTCGAGCAGTACGGCGGCACCGACGCCGACGGCTGGCCGGTCATCGAGGCGGGCTACACGCTCGGCACCCCGCAGACCTTCAAGGGCGGTACGACCTACACGAAGACGTTCAACACCGGTGTCTTCGGGCCGCGTCTGGGCACCGACTACGGCGTCTTCCGTGACGGCAACACCATCGCGGGCTACCTGCCGATGTACGCCGACGGGAAGAACCACGCGGGCTACTCGCAGTACCTGTCGGTCAAGTCGATCCTGTACCGCAACGGCACCAAGATCGCCGAGACCGAGGACCCGCTGGACGGCTCCGGCGAGTTCAAGGTCCCGTCCGCGGACGCCGCGTACAAGCTGACCACGTCCATCAAGCGCAGCGTCAAGGTCGGGGCGGCCTCCACCCGCGTCGACACCAGCTGGACCTTCCGCTCCAAGAAGACCAGCGACACCACGCGACTGCCGCTCTCCACGGCGCGCTTCGGCCCGACGCTCGGCCTGGACAGCACGGCACCCGCCGGCAAGACCCAGTCCGTCCCGGTGACCGTCCAGGGCGCCGCCAAGGGCAGCAACCTGAAGTCCCTTTCGGTGTACGTGTCGTACGACTACGGCCAGACCTGGAAGAAGCTGACCGTGAAGAACGGCAAGGTCACCGTGAAGAACCCGGCGAAGGGCAAGGGCATCTCCTTCCACGCCAAGATCACGGACAAGAAGGGCAACAAGTCGACGGTGTCGATCTACAACGCGTACTACGGCAAGTGACACGCGGTACGCGAGGCGATCAACCGCTACGTCAGCGGAGCAGGCATTGCGCCGGGCGTTGACACGCGGGGACGGCCCGCCGGAACCTCACGGTTCCGGCGGGCCGTCCGTCACTGCGGCAGGCGCCCCGCCTCACGCGCGTCGACGCCCCAGCTGGCCAGCAGCCGCAGGGCCTCGGCGGAGGGGGACCCCGGTTCCGCGTGGTACACGATCATCGACTGCTCCTGGTCGTCAGGAAGCTTGAACGTCTCGAAGGAGAGGGTGAGGTCCCCGACGAGCGGATGCCGCATCCGCTTCACGCCGTGGCTCTTCTCCTTCACGTCGTGCGCGGCCCAGAGCCGCCGGAACTCCTCGCTCTTCACCGACAGCTCGCCGACCAGGGCGGAGAGCCGCGGGTCGTCGGGGTGGCAGCCCGCGTCCATGCGCAGATAGCCCACTAGGTCGGCGGCCTTGGCGTCCCAGTCGACGAACAGGTCGCGGTAGGCGGGGGACAGGAACGCCAACCGCGCCCAGTTCCGCTCCTGCGGCGGCAGCTCCGCCCAGTCGCCGAACAGCGCCGCCGCCATCCGGTTCCAGGCGAGGATCTCGGACCGCCGCCCCACCACATACGCGGGCACGGCGTCCAGCGTGTCGACGAGCTGCCGCAGCGCGACCCGTACGTGCTGCGACTGCCCGGACGGCTTCTTCTTGTGCTGCTTCGGCTTGGCGAGGTGCGTGAGATGGGCGTGCTCGGCGTCGGTCAGGCGCAGGGCGCGCGCGATCGCGTCCAGGACCTCCGCCGACACGTTGCGGCCGTTGCCCTGCTCGAGCCGTGTGTAGTACGCGACGGAGACCCCGGCGAGCTGGGCGAGCTCCTCGCGGCGCAGCCCCGGCACCCGCCGGTGCCGCCCGAAGGCGGGCAACCCGACGTCCTCCGGCTTCAGCCGGGCCCTGCGGGTGCGCAGGAACTCGCTGAGCTCGGCACGGCGGTCGATCGGCTGCTCCGGGCGCGGCTGCTCCAGGCCGGGGCCGACCGCGCTCTCCTCGCCTGGGCGTATGTCCATGGACCCAGTATTCACGGTCGTATTCCGGTCGTAGGCAGACGAACCTGACCCCGCCAGTAGTAGGACCACTGGTCGTAGGCAGAACTGTGGTCTGGGTGGCTTCGCGGCCTTCCGGCACGATTGCCGTCGTGCCCGGCGGAAAGGCAGCCGGGCACGGCACCCCTCCGAGGAGATCCGGCATGACCACCCCTTCCGCCGTTTCCGCCGTTCCCGCGTACGCCGCGCCCGCCCCCAAGGCGCCGCTGGAGCGCACCGTCATCGAGCGCCGCCAGGTCGGCGAGTTCGATGTCCTGATCGACATCAAGTTCGCGGGCATCTGCCACTCGGACATCCACCAGGCCCGCGAGGGCTGGGGCGAGGCGATCTTCCCGATGGTCCCCGGCCACGAGATCGCGGGCGTCGTCTCCGAGGTCGGCTCCGGGGTCACCAAGTACCAGGTCGGCGACCGCGTGGGCGTCGGCTGCCTGGTCGACTCCTGCCGTGAGTGCGAGAACTGCAAGGCCGGCCAGGAGCAGTACTGCCTCAACGGCAGCTTCGGCCCCACATACAACGCCATCGGCCGGGACGGCACGCCCAACTACGGCGGCTACTCGCAGAAGATCGTCGTCGACGAGAACTACGTCGTCCGCATCCCCGATGGCCTGTCGCTCGATGTGGCCGCTCCGCTGCTGTGCGCCGGCATCACCCTCTACTCCCCGCTGAAGCGCTGGAACGCCGGCCCCGGCAAGAAGGTCGCGATCCTCGGCCTGGGCGGCCTCGGCCACATGGGCGTGAAGATCGCGCACGCGCTCGGCGCCGAGGTGACCGTGCTGTCGCAGTCCCTGCGCAAGAAGGACGACGGCCTCAAGCTGGGCGCCGACCACTACTACGCCACCAGCGACCCGAAGACCTTCGAGGAGCTGCGCGGCACGTTCGACCTGATCGTGTCCACGGTGTCGGCCCCGCTGGACTTCAACGCCTACCTGACGCTGCTGAAGACGGAGGGCGCGCTCGTGAACGTGGGCGCTCCCGAGGAGCCGATCTCCCTCAATCTGTTCTCGGTGATCGGCGGCGGCAAGACCCTCGCGGGTTCCATGATCGGCGGCATCGGCGAGACCCAGGAGATGCTGGACTTCTGCGCCGGGCACGGCTTCGGCGCCGAGATCGAGATGATCCGCGGCGACCAGATCAACGAGGCGTACGAGCGGGTGCTCGCCAGCGACGTGCGGTACCGCTTCGTGATCGACACGGCCACGATCTGAGCCGTAGGGGCGCCCTCGCGTGGGCGCCCCTACGGCCTTGGGCCGCGGCCCTACGGCGCGGGCCGCGCCCCTTACGGCCTGGGCCGCGCCCTACGGCCTGGGGCCCAGGGCGAGCGGTGGACCGGAACTCGGCCGATCGACGGATGCCACGGGCGAGGGCGGCTGCCTAGCGTGGGAGGTGCCGAAGGTGAAGGTCACCGCACGACACCTGGGGAGGTCTGCACGATGTCCGTCGAGCTGAACCACACCATCGTCGCCGCGCACGACAAGAAGGCGTCGGCGCAGTTCCTCGCCGACCTCCTGGGCCTGGAGACGAGCCCTCCGTTCGGCCCGTTCATACCGGTCACCACGCACAACGGCGTCACGCTGGACTACCTGGAGGCCGAGGGCGAGATCACCCCGCAGCACTACGCGTTCCTCGTCTCCGAGGCCGACTTCGACGCCATCTTCGCCCGCATCCGCGCCGCGGGACTCACGTACTGGGCCGACCCGTACCACCGCCGCGTCAACGAGATCAACGCGAATGACGGCGGCCGCGGCACGTACTTCGACGACCCGAACGGGCACAACATGGAGATACTGACGCGCCCGTACGGCAGCGGAAGCGCCGACTGAGGCATCGGCGGCGGAACGGCCGGCGCCGTGCCGCTCGCCTTCGTCTCGCCGCCTGTCGGCCATGTGGTTCGGGCGCACCCTGATCCCGCTGAAATTCGCAGTGAGCCGCCGGAAATAGGCGCGGAAACGGCGGTGGGCGCGGCTTGCCGAGCGTCCCGCGGGAGAAGGCGGGTTCGCCCCGACTTCGTTCAATCCGCGACATTTTCATGATCCGGTATTTCATGATCCGTCAAATATCCCCCTGTCGTCGCGGAATTCCATGATCCGCGGTGATCCCGCCGCCGTAGCAGTCCGCGATCCCGGAATCCCAGAATCCCGGAATCCCCCGCCCTCGGCGGAATCCCCGAATGCCGGAATCCCGGAATCTCGCAACTCGACGGAATCGCGGTCGGCTGACGCGTCGCGTCGCCTCGCAACACGACGCCGGTGCCCGGTGCCCGGGCGTGCTCGAGCGGGTGTGAGTCTGCCGCCGGACGGGTGGCAGCAGAGCCGGCGGTATGAACGTCGCGCGAGGCGGTCTGCCCAGTTCCGACGGCCAGAGCGGTGCCCGTCAGGTGGAACCGGGGACCGGCCTTGCGGCCAGGTCGAGCAGGTGCAGACGGGGACATGAACTTTCGAGCCCATGGAACCGGTGCCGGACCGGCGGACGTCGGGGACAGCCCTTTCTGGCCCATGGAATCCGCTTAAGCCCTTTCGGGCTCGTCGAAGTTGTTTCGGGCTGCGGAACCCGATACGTAGATCCAAATCCGTCGCGACATGTCGAATAGACGTGGTTCCGCGGCCGCCGGTGAGGCGTTCGGTGGATGCGTCGATGATCCGGACGAGTGCCTTTTCCTGGTGACGGTAGGTGTCGGTCCGATTGCGGCGCCGCCGGGCTCGATCTACCGTTCAAATGCCCCGAGAATCCGACAAATGCCTGCCGGGCTGGGTGCTCGCCCGTGGTCTTATGCCCGTGGCCGATCACCCGTGACCTCATGTCCGAGGCCTTTTCTGTGTTGGATTTTCATCACATTCATCCCGCGGAGGATTCATGTCCGTAATGACCGGTACTCAGCCCCTGCAACAGCAGCAGTTCGGCCAGCAGATGGGTGGCCAGCAGCAGATCGCGCAGGCGGTTCAGCAGGCAGTCCAGCAGGCCTGTCAGCAGGCTGCGCAGCAGGTCGCGCAGCGAGTACAGCAGACGTTCCAGCAGATCCAGCAGATCCAGCAGCAGCTCCAGCAGCAGCCCGGCCTCGCCCAGCAGGCGCACCCCTACCTGGCGGTCGCGTTGCACCGGTCGCTGCACAGCGGCATCCGGCAGGCCGTTGAGCAGTCCGTGCAGCAGGCGCTGCCGACGGCGATCGTGTCGCTGCTCCAGCAGTCCCAGCAGGGCATCGGTCAGCAGTGGGGCGGCCAGCAGGGCATGGGCCAGCAGGGCATGGGCCAGCAGTGGGGCGGCGGGTTCGGCCAGCAGCAGCCGTACCAGCAGCAGCCGTACCAGCAGTACCAGCAGCCCGGCTTCGGCTTCGGCCAGATGACGCAGCAGCCGTTCGGCATCGGCTGACGCCTGGGCGGCAGCGTGCGGTGTGCCCGGAGACGTCCGGGCACACCGCATCACCGTGGGAGCGCGGGCCACGTGGGAGCACGCGTGCCCATCACCGCGGGAGCACGACGGGCCTCCCGCTGACGAGGCGGACCAGGAGCGCAGGGCTCGCCGAATCAGGGGCGCAGGGCTCGCCGGACCAGGAGCGCAGGGCAGCGCAGGGCTCGCCGGATCAGGAGCACAGGGAACGACAGAGGCGTGGTGAAGGTGGACGTGATGGTCAAGAACAGGCCTGAGAACGAAAGCGACAAGGAGCCCGGGGGCGCGGGGGCGGCCGGACCGGGGCGCGCCGGCAAGGAGGAGGAGCCCGGCAGGAAGGGCGCCAGGTCGCCGGTGTCGGTGCGACCGCGCCGTGAGCGGTACCTGGTGACGCCGCTGCCCCAGTACATGCTCCCGCCGGCGGTGGCCGAGCTCAGCATGGACGCGGTCTGCGACCGGCTGGAGCGGATGCCCGAGGTCAGAGTCGTGCGCAGGCTCCAGCCGTCGGCGAAACTCGAGGCGGTCGGGCTGCGCCCCAACTGCCCCGAGATCGCCGTGGTCGAGGCGGCCGAGGACCAGGTGCCGGCGATGCGGTCGGTGCACGTCCACGTCGAGCCGGACCTGCAGCTGGGCGGAACCGGCCCGGCCCCCACGGCGACCGCGGGCGTGCTGCCGCTCAGCGACCCCGGGATGGTCGTGCCGCTGGAGCACGCGGTGGAGATCTCCCTACGCGTCTGCGGACCGGACGGCGAACCGCTGGCCGGGGCCGGCGTGTTCCTGATCGGATCGTCGTGGCCCGTCCAGGGCTTCACCGGCGACGACGGAACGGCCACCATCACACTCGCGACGGAGACCCCGCAGTCCATCCAGGCCCTGTACGTCCGTCCCGCCGGCGGCTACGTGGACCGCTGGATCAACCGCCCGGACCTGTCGGTCACCGAGGAGAACCTGGTCACCCTCACACCGCTGACGAAGGTGTACCCGGGGCTCGACGAACGGCAGCAGTACGGCTGGGGCCAGCAGGCCATGCGCCTCGACCGGCTGCCGCCCACCTTCCGCGCCTTCGGCATCAAGATCGCGGTCATCGGCTCGGGCATCGCCACGGACCACATCGATCTCAAGGACCGGGTGCGCTCCGGGGCGGACGTCGTCGGCGGTACGGATCGCGGCTGGGCCCACGACACGGTCGGCACCGGCACCCATGCGGCGGGCATCATCGCGGCGGCGGACTCCGGCACAGGCGTCATCGGCATCGCCGTCGACGCCCAGATCGAGGCCTGCCGGGTGCTGCCGGGCGGCTGTTTCAGCGACCTGATCGCGGCGCTCGACCACTGCATCGAGAACGAGGTCGACATCGCCCACATCGGCGTGGCGACCCCGTACCCGTCGGCATTGGTCTCGCGGAAACTCGCCGACGCCCACGCCGCCGGCATCGCGTGCATCGCCCCCGCGGGCGACACGGCCGGCCCGGTCGCCTTCCCCGGCTCGCTGCCCACCGTCTTCACCGTCGGCGCGCTGGGCGCCTTCGGCTCCTACCCGCCCGACACCTCACAGGCCACCCACGCGGGCCCGCCCCTGACCCCCGAAGGCCTGTTCGGCGCGCGATTCAGCTGCGTAGGACCGGAGGTCGACGTGGCCGCCCCCGGTGTGGCGGTCCTGTCGTGCTCACCGCACGGCGGATACGCGGCCCTGGACGGCACCAGCACCGCCTCCGCCCACGTCGCCGGGCTCGCCGCCCTCGTACTCGCCCACCACGAGGACTTCCGCGGAGACCTGCCGCCGCGCGGACCCGTCCGGGTGCAGCACCTCTTCGACATCATCGCGTCGAGCTGCCGCCCCCTGGCCGCCCCCGGCACCCTCGAGGGCGCCCGCACCGGCCGCGGCATCCCCGACGCATTGGTCGCCCTCGGCCTGACCCCCGGAGTACAGCTCGCCCCGACCCTGTCCGCGTACACGACGTCCATGGCCGGTTACGGGCCTGCCACCATGGCGGGTTACGGGCCGGCGCCGTTCTGACGCACACTCAACTGGTTGAGGTATAAGCCCTGATACAGACCGAACAAAGACATACGAGCGGTGCCCCTCCCCGGAGAACCCTGGGAGGGGTACCGCTCGCCGTCGTGCCGTCGTGCCGCCCGCGACGCGCCTCACCCGCTGAATTCGAAACTTTCGGGGCAAGCGACCCCTTGCTGTTCAGCGCATCGGATTGTTTGGCTTTCCTGGGCCGGTGGCGGCTTGGGCGGCGGCTGCGGCTGCGGCCGGACAACGCGGCGGAATTTCTGCCCGTACGAAAGGACCGGACGTGGGGGACACGCTCCGTCTGCTGCGTGTGCTGTGGTCGGCCGGACGAGGGATCGCGGTCGTCATCGCCGCGATCCGGCTGGCGGAACGGCTGATTCCGGCGGCCACCGCCATGGTGCTGGCCCTGCTGGTGAGCCGGGTGACGGCGCTCGGCGGCACCGGCGAGATGGGTGCCGCGCTGCTACCCCTGACGGGCTTCGGCGTGGTGCTGCTCGTGGGCCACGCCGCGGAGGCTGTGACCGAGCCCCTGGCGTATCTGGTGCAGCAGCGCATCGACGGGGCGCACCGCGCGGCGGTGACCCGCCTGGCGGCGAGCAGCCCGACCATCGATCTGCTGGAGCAGCCCGAGGCACAGCGGCTGATCCGGCAGGCCAAGGCCGACCCCGACGAGTTCTCGCAGCGCACCCCGGGGCAGGCCGCCCTGGCCCAGCTCGACCAGCTGGCGGACGCCGTGGGAGTGGCCGCCGCCTGCGTGGTGATCGCTCAGTTCGCCTGGTGGCTGGTGCCGTTGCTGCTGATTCCCGCGCTCCTCAACGCCCGGCTGCGCTACCGGGGCCGGATGGAGTTCATCCGGCTCTGGCGGTCCCAACTCGATGTGATGGTACGGGTCGAGCGCTGGGAGGAGACCCTGGCCTCGCCGGGCGTGGGCAAGGACCTGCGGGTCTTCGGCCTCGCCGACTGGGCGGTGCGCAGGCTCGACGGGCAGCACGTGGCCCGCACCGCGCCCCAGTTCGCCGTGTGGAAGCGCAATCTGCGCGGCCAGTCGCGGTCCCTTCTGCTGGTCGTACCACCCCTGCTGATCGCGTTCACGGCAGTGGCGGCGCTCACCGTGCACGGGCACGGCTCGGTCGCGACGGCGACCGCGGCGCTGACGGCGGGAGCCTCGCTGTTCATGATGATCGACCTGGGTTACACCGGCCTGAGCCGGCTGGCGGGGCTGGAGTCCCTCAAGGCGTACGACGAGTTGGCCGAGCTCCTCACCAAGGACACCCGGCGTCCGCTCCCCGGGGCGGCCCTCGACCGTACCGACGCGGGCTCGTCAAGTCTGGTCCGCTTCGAGGATGTCGGCTTCACCTACCCGGGCACGACACGTGCCGTACTCGACGGACTGAACCTGGAGATCCGCCCCGGTGAACTGCTCGCGATCGTCGGGCTCAACGGCGCCGGCAAGTCCACCCTGATCAAACTGCTCGCCGGCCTCTACGAGCCGACCAGCGGGCGCATCCTCGTCCGTGGCAACCAGGAGATGGGCAACCAGGAGATGTCCGAGCTCGGGGTGCAGGCATGGCGGGAGCGGATCTCCGTCGTCTTCCAGGACTTCGTCAAGTACGAGCTCTCGGCCGCCGACAACGTCACCCTCGGCCGCCCCGGCGTCGCACCGGACAAGGCGGTGCTGGAGGCGGCGGCCCGGGACGCCGGTCTCGGGCCGGTCCTCGACCGCCTCCCCGACGGCTGGGACACGCCGCTGGCACGCTCGCGCACCGGCGGCGTGGACCTCTCCGGCGGCCAGTGGCAGCAGGTCGTACTGACCCGGGCGCTGTACGCCCTGCGCACCGGCGCGGAACTCCTCGTACTCGACGAACCCACCGCCCACCTGGACGTCCGCACCGAGTTCGAGGTGTTCCAGCGGCTCGCCGAACAGCGAGCCGAGGCAGGAGTCGTACTCATCTCGCACCGCCTGTCGACGGTGCGCCAGGCCGACCGGATCGTGCTGCTCGACGGAGGCCGCATCACCGAGTCGGGCACCCACGAGGAGCTGATCGCTCAGGGCGGCGGTTACGCGAAGCTGTTCGCGATCCAGGCGGAACGCTTCCAGCAGGGCTACCAGGACGCGATCGAGGAGGGGGAACTGCTGTGAGGCGCTACCTGGCCCTGTGGGCCGAGATGCTGAGGATCTGCTGGCGGCGCGCCCCGGGCGCCACGGCCGCGCTCTTCGGTCTCTGCGCCCTGAGCATCGCGGCCGCCGCCGGGATCGCCCTGTCGCTGCGGGCGGTGATCGACGGCAGCGTCCACGGAGCGCTGGGCACGGCCGTAGTGGGGGCCTGCGGAGTGGCTGTCTCCCACGGTGCGACCGCGGTGTTCCAGGCGACGATCGTGGACCTGTACCTGCTCCTTGCGGACGAGACCGACCTGGAGCTGCGTCCGCGGATCTACGGCTGGATCGCCGGAATCGAGGGGCTCGACCACCTGGAGCGCACCGACTTCCTGGACCGGCTGGAGGGAGCACGCAACAACACCTGGCGGCTCTGCACCAGCCTGTGGGACGTGGTCCTGGCCGTCCAGGCGGCACTGAAACTGGGCGCGACCCTCCTGGTCCTGGGCACCGTGAGCCCCTGGCTGCTGTTCCTGCTGCCGTTCGCCGCGCTCCCGCTGTGGTTCGACCACCGCGGCAAGCAGGCGGTCGTGGACACCGAGACGGCCACCGCCGAGGTGTTCCGCCTGCAGCGCCACCTCTTCCAGCTCGGCACCCGCGCCGACAGCGGCAAGGACATCCGCGTGGCGGGCGCCGGCGAGGAGATCGCCCGCAGGCAGGCCGCCGCCTGGGACGAGGCGGCGCACCTGCGCTACCGGGCGCGCGTACGCGCCGCCTGGTGGAAGTTCGGCGGCTGGGCGGTGTTCGCCTGCGGGTTCGCCGGAGGGCTCGCCCTCGTCGTGTACGGGGCAGCGCACGGCAACGCCACGGCGGGCGACGTCGTGATGGCCGTCACCGTCGCCTCCGGCCTGCGGCAGACCGTGCAGGCGGTGGTCGGATCCACAGCCAACACGCTCGGTACGCGGACGGCCATCGAGTCGTACTTCTGGCTACGCGACTACGCCGCCGCCGAGACGGCCCGCACGACGGGCGCCGCCCTCGCCCCCGCCCGGCTGGACAAGGGCATCGCCTTCGACCACGTCTCCTACCGCTACCCCGGCACAGACCGCCTCGCCCTCGACGACGTGAGCATCCACATCCCGGCGGGAACAGTGGTGGCCGTCGTCGGCGAGTACGGATCGGGAAAGACCACCCTGGTGAAGCTGCTCGCCAAGTTCTACCGACCGGACACGGGCCGCATCACCCTCGACGGCGTGGACCTCGCCGACCTGGACACCGCGCACTGGCGCTCCCGCATCAGCGCCGCGTTCCAGGACTTCGGACGCCTGGAGACCACCTTCGCCGAGGGCGTCGGCCTCGGCGACCTGCCGCACCTGACGGACCGCGAACGCATCACGCGCGCGATACGGGACGCCGACGCCTCGACTCTCGTGGAACGGCTGCCCCAGGGCCTCGACACCCAACTCGGCCGCGAACTCGGCGGCGTCGACCTCTCCGAGGGCCAGTGGCAGCGCGTCGCCCTCGCCCGTTCGGTGATGCGCGACGACCCGCTGCTCTTCGTACTCGACGAGCCCACCGCATCCCTCGACGCCCCCAGCGAACACGCCATCTTCGAGCGCCAGATGTCCCGCGCACGCCGCCTCGCCGACCACACGGGAGCCATCACCGTGATCGTCTCCCACCGCTTCTCCACGGTGACGGGCGCAGACCTGATCCTGGTCCTCGACGGGGGCCGGCTTGTCGAGTCCGGCACCCACGCCGAGCTGAGCGCGGTCGACGGGGGCCGGTACGCGGACCTGTACGGGATCCAGGAGGCGGCGTACAACGACTGACTGCAGGGGGTCAGCCCTCGGCCTTCGCTACACCGACCGGGCAGAAGACGCCTGTCCCGGCAAGCCTGGGCTACAGCGCGTCGAACGGCGGCACGATACGGACAATGATGATCAGCGGATCACGCGGTGCCACCAGGAAGTAGAACCAGCCGCCGGCGGCGTCCATGCGGCGCAGACCGCCCGGTCGGGGGCCGTTGCCGAGGTCGCTGACGTCGATGCCCGTACTGGCAAGGTCGACGAGCTGGCCGGCCAGACGTTCCACTTCCGCCACCACGTGAGCGGGTATGCCGCCCGCCACGTGGTCGTGGTCGGGGTCGTACTCCCAGTGCCAGTCCGTGCTCACCGGGCCGGGAGGCCAATGGCCGCGTGGGCTTCGTCCAGGATCCGTCCGATCTCAGAGGCGGCCTGTCGTGCCCGGGTGGCGTCGCCCGATTCGGCGGTGTCTTCCCAGCGGCGGAGGTCTGCTGCCAGGTCGGGCTGCCGCTGGATGTGGACGTAGACGGCCCACTGGGCGATGAACCGCTGGAGCGGTGCCAGATCGGAGCCCTGCCGGGACTGGTCGGCCGCCTGGTCCAGCTCCCGGGTGAAGGCCGGCAGCGCGGCAGGCGCGATCTGGCTGATGGCCTGCCGCAGTGCGGCAACCGTGGCGGGGGGCTGGGGGATGAGCGGTTGCCCAGAGGCGGAGGTGGTCATGGCTGCTCCCATGGGCGCGATTCTGATCCCACGCGTCAGCGTATCGGGCACGGGTGCCCTCCCACCGCCCGAACGAGTGAGGGAGAAGCGATACAGCTACCCGCCTGGACCAGCCTGAGGACGAGCCTCGGCAGCCGGCTCTGCGGGCGAGCGGCAACCGCTCGCAAACGCACTCTGCGCGCGTCTGCTCCGAAGCCACCCGGTGACGTCAGCCTTCGGCCTTCGCCACGCCGATGGGGCAGGACACACCCGTCCCACCGATCCCGCAGTACCCCGCCGGGTTCTTGTCGAGGTACTGCTGGTGCGTCCCCTCTCTTGCTCATCGTTCAATGAAGCGGGGGTCTGGCCAGGCGGTGATCGGCTCGTCGGAGACTGAGTAGATCTCCAGAAGCGAGAGGTAGCCGTCCTCGGTGCAGATCATGACGCCGGCCGAGTGTGGGGCGTCGTACCAGGCGTCCACGGTCGGATTGTCATGCTGTGGCGCAGGATCTGCTGCCGTACGGTCCACTTCCAGATCCACCGTCACGCAGCCGCAGCCACACCTGCCCACCACCCGCGTGTGTGGAATCTGGGCCAGCAGGGCGCTGCTCACCGGATCCGAGCCAGCCAGCAGCGCCCGCAGTGTCGCCGTGGCTTCCAACGACAGTGGTTCAGCCATCTGCCTTGGCCACGCCGATCGGGCAAGAGACACCGGTCCCGCCCAGCCCGCAGTACCCGTTCGGGTTTTTGGTGTCCGAGAGGTACTGCTGGTGGTAAGCCTCTGCCGCGTAGAACGGACGGCCCTCCGACGGCAGGAGCTCCGTGGTGATCGTGCCGTGGCCTGAGGCCGTCAGGACCTTCTGGTACGCGTCGCGGGAGGCTTCCGCGGCCGCGGCCTGGGCCGGGGTGTGGGTGTAGATCGCGGAGCGGTACTGGGTGCCGACGTCGTTGCCCTGGCGGAAGCCCTGTGTGGGGTTGTGGGACTCCCAGAAGACCTTGAGCAGCTGCTCGTACGAGACCTTCTCGGGGTCGAAGACGACGCGGACCGCCTCCGTGTGGCCCGTCAGGCCCGAGCAGACCTCCTCGTACGTGGGGTTCTCGGTGTAGCCGCCCTGGTAGCCGACCAGGGTCGTCCAGACGCCGTCGGTCTGCCAGAACTTGCGCTCGGCTCCCCAGAAGCAGCCCAGGCCGAAGTCGGCGACCGCCAGGCCCTCGGGGTACGGGCCGAGCAGCGGGTTGCCGAGGACCGTGTGGCGCTCGGGAACCGTGAACGCCGGCTCCGGGCGGCCGCGCAGCGCCTGCTCTGGGGTGGGGAGTACGGGCGTACGGCCGAAAAGCATGGCTTCCTCCTGGCAGGCGGGGGCGGGGGTACCGCCCCACGACGTGCGGCGGTACCCCCTTCAACGTGCGGACCGGGTGTCAGATTCCGCCGCGCGCCTTCAGCACCTGCACCGCGCTGTAGTCGCGGGCCCGGACGTAGGACTCGATCATGTCGTCCCGGTCGCCCGCGTACGACCAGGGCTCCGTGTCGATGTAGCCGTCCACCAGGCGGAACTGCTCGACCGCCGCCTCGTAGCGGTCCTGCCAGAACAGCAGACTGGCCAGGATGTGGCGGACCCCGGGGATCCGCCAGTCGTCGGGATTCGCGGCGGCCGCCGCAGCGACGTCGACCAGGGCGGCGTCGACCGCCGCGACGATCTCCGGGCGCTTGTAGTACTCGTCCTCGTCGAGGTCGTCGTGGGCGATTTCGTACTCGAAGTACGCGTACAGCGGGAGCACGCTCAGCAACTGGCCGGGGGTGCCCTTCGCGGCCGCGGTGCGGGCGAAGGACTCTGCCAGCTCGTGCGATCCGCGCCATTTGGCGCACCAGTACTGGAGCGCGGCGGTGTGCGCGGCCAGGTGGTACGGGTCGCGCTTGACGATCTCGTTCCAGATCTCCTCGAACGCGGCGCGCGGATAGCCGAGGCCCATGGCCAGTGGCAGCTCCACGATGAACGGGCAGGGGTCGTCGCCCGCCATCGCCTGGGCCTGCGCACAGGCCTCGCGCGCCTGGTCCAGGACTCGGTGGAAGCCCGCGAACTGCTCCTGGGTCGTGTGCTTGGCCTGCGCGCTGCCGCGGATCTCCCAGGCGAGGTCGATGAGGGACTCGGCGTGGACGAGGGCCGCGCCGGGATCCTGCGGGTACGCCGTGCGCCAGGCCAGCAGCCAGGAGTCGTCCTTGACGGCCTCCTGCGCCAGCAGACTGGAGCGGCGGTCGCGCTCCTGCCAGTCGCGTCCGGCCTCGGCCAGGTACTGGGCGCCCACCTGCCAGTTCCCGGCCCGTACGGCGTCGAGGACGGCCGTGGTGTGCGGCTCGGGGGCGCGGTAACGCTCCGTGTCGAGCTGTTCGGCGGGCAGGAAGCCCAGTTGGGCGGCGGCCTTCGCAAGGTCTCCGTTGCGGACACGTCCGCCGCCGGAGGCCTTCCGTCTGCGGTACCAGAAGTAGACGCCGACGAGGATCCCGATGACAGGGAGGATGCGGTCCATGGGGGACTTCCTTGAGCAGTGAGTGCCAGTGGGTGTGAGCGAGTGCCGGTGACTGCGGTCCTACCGGTGAGGCCGGGTGCGCGTACGTCAGCCCGCGGGCGTCAGCAGCCGGCGCAGTTCCCGCGTGTCCGGTACGTCTGCCACTGCGGCGTCCAGCGCGGACTTCAGCCACTCTTCGTAGCCGTCCGGCAGGCGCAGCTTCGCCGAGTCGGTCCAGGACAGCTCCCAGTGGGCCCAGCCGAGCCGGACCAGTTCCACGGCGACCAGGCGGGAGAGACGGGCGCGCAGCTGGGGGCGTACGAACTCGCGGGCGGCGCGGCCCGTGGCGGCCCCCGCCTCCTCCGACTTGGGAAGCCGGTCTGCCACCTGCCACAGCCGGCCGGCCTCGACGGCGGCGAGGAAGGACGCCAGTGAGCCGTCGCCGCCGTGCACGTCGGCGATCGCCCGGCGCAGCGGTTCGGCGTCCTGGTCGGCGTGCCAGAGCATCGACTCGTGGACGAGCCACGGCCAGTCGGCCGCGCGGCGCAGTTGCCGGGCCTCGGGGGTGAGGGTGGCGTGCTCCAGCTCGACGAAGGCGCGGGCGGGGTCGCTGAGCAGGGCGAGGGCGGGACGGGCGCCGGCCAGGGTGCGTCCGTCGTGGGGGAGTTGCTCGATGCGGGCGACCCGCTCGGCGATGGGCGGGTGGGAGTCGTACGGGGACAGTTCCTCGTCCGGTGTGGAGCGGCGCATCTCGTCGAGCTCGGCGGCTCGTCCGGCGAGGAGGTGGCGCAGGCCGCCGAAGACCTCGCCGGGCGGCGGCAGCAGTCCGGCACCGGTGCCGAGGGTCGCGTACGACCGCATGTAGAAGTCGTGGGCGGCGTCGAGGACGGGGATCTCGCGGAGCGCCGACGCGGTGGCGTTGCGTCCCACGATGCGCGCGGCGGCCAGGTCGGCAGCGAGTTCCTGCTGCCGGCCCACGCCCTGGGAGGCGCGCAGATAGAAGATGCCGTACCAGAGGAAGGGCTTGGCTGCGAGGCGGTAACTCAGGCCCGCCACCCCGGTGCCGACCTCGGCCGCCTCCTTGCCGCGCGCGACGCGCTTGGCGTTCTTCTTCTCCTGCCTGGCCTGTTCCTTGGCGATCTTCTTGCGGGATCGCTCGTGCAGGGCGGCGACCGTGCGCATCACCTGGTGGCGGCCGCGCAGGGTGATCGCCGAGAGCCGGGTGTCGTGGTGTGTGTAGTGCCCGAACTCATGGGCCAGGACAGCCTGCAGCTGCGGTTCGCTCAGTCCCGTCATCAGGGGGAGGCCGATGTACATGCGGCGTCGGCCCGCCTTCAGGCCGAGGAACGTCGCGTCCTCGGACACGGCCGCGTTCACATCACCGGTGAGGAGAATCTCGTCGGGCGCGCGGGTGCCCGTCTGCTCGGCCAGGGCGCGTACGGCGGCCCAGAGCGCGGGCTCCTGCTGCTCGGTGACGGGCAGGCCGGCCAGTGGTTCGGCCTTCGGCGTGCGGAGGGCGAACATTCCCTGCACGATGGGGATCGCCAGGAGCGCGCTGAGGATCCAGATCTTCACGTAGGCGCTGCCGACGCTGGTCTGCGCGGCGGCCCAGTCGGCGGCGACGAGGGCGCCGAGCATGACGAAGCCGAGCAGATAGAAGCCGGCGAGCAGGACGAGGGCGCGCACTGCGCGCAGGGTTGCGCCCATCGGGCAGTTCTCCCCACGGAATGGGACATGGCAAATTGACGTGGGGGGAACCGGAGTATGCCCTACCGCCGGGCGGTGCCGCAAAGGTGTTCGGGTCCTACGTGCATCCAACGAGCCCGTCGCCGGCTCAGCGCAGCAGCGTCGCCGGGCTCCCCCCGTTCGCCTCGTACCCCGCCACCGCCAGCGCGCGGTACACCGCGTAGTCCGCGGCCGGGTCGGCGGAGAGCGTCCAGGGCAGGGCGCCCACGTGGCCGTCGATGTGCACCAGCTGGTTCATGGCCTCCCCCCAGCGCTCCGAGCGGACAAGGAAGAAGACCAGCAGATGGCGGACGTGGGACAGCATCGGGTCGTCCGGGCGCGCCGCCTGCACCGCGAAGAGCGCGCCGTGGACGGCCTTGGTCACGACCTCGCTCTGGTAGAAGCCGCGGACGAGCTCCACCTCGGGCAGGTGCTCGAACACCGCGAAGAGCGGCAGGGCCGCGAGCAGCGAGCCGCTCGGGGCGCGGGACGCCGCGGCCTCCGCGAAGGAGTGCGCCAGGTCGCGCGAGCCGTGCCACTTCTCGCACCAGTAGTGGAGCGCCGCGAGATGCGCCCCCATGTGGGACGGCGCGCGGTCCAGGATCTTCAGCCAGAGCTGCTCGAACTCCTGCTGCGGATAGGCCAGTCCGCGGGCGATGGAGAGCTCGATGATGTACGGGATCGGGTCGCCGGGGGCGAGCAGGGCCGCCTCCGCGCACGCCTTCCGCGCCTCCTCGAGGATGATCCGGAACTCGTCCGTACCGGAGGCGGCCGTGCGCCACGCCTGCTGCACCAGGAACTCGGCGTGCACCGCGGCGCCGCCCGCGTCCTTCGGCGCCTCGGCTCGCCATACCCGCAGCCACTGCCCGCCGGGCTGTTCGGAGACGCCGCCGGGCCGCTGCTGCAGCTCCAGCGAGGCCGCTCCCGCGAACGCCTGGACCCGCTGCCAGCGCACCTCGCCGTCCGCCTCCGTGCCCGCGAGCAGCTGCGACGCGGCCCGCCAGTCCTGCGTGCGCTGCACCAGGTCCAGTACGTCCAGGAGGTCCTGGTCGGGCCCCGGCATCCGGATGTCCAGCAGCTCCTGCCGTACGAAGCCGTAGTCCGCCGGGTCGGCGGCGTCCGGCGAGCCGGGGGCGACCTGGCGGATCACGCCGCGCCTGCGGTACATGACCGGCCCGACGATGAACCCGATCATGAGCAGCGCGAAGAGGGCCCAGAGAATCTCCATGCCTCCAAGCGAACCAGACGGGTACGACAATTGGCCAACGGGTCGGCGACCACCCGTGCGGGAACCTTCCGGCAGGTCCGCCACCCACCCCGGCCGGGACCGGCCAACACGTCGGAAACCCCCGTCCCGCACTACCCTCGGTGCCCATGAGCGACAGGCACAGCAGGCACAGTTTCGAGACCGTGGCGATCCACGCGGGCAACACCGCGGATCCCCTCACCGGCGCGGTCGTCCCGCCGATCTACCAGGTGTCCACCTACAAGCAGGACGGTGTCGGCGGGCTGCGCGGCGGCTACGAGTACAGCCGCAGCGCGAACCCCACCAGGACCGCCCTCGAGGAGAACCTCGCCGCCGTGGAGGGCGGCAGCCGCGGGCTCGCGTTCGCGTCCGGGCTGGCCGCCGAGGACTGCCTGCTGCGCACGCTGCTGACGCCCGGCGACCACGTGGTCATCCCCAACGACGCGTACGGCGGCACGTTCCGCCTCTTCGCCAAGGTCGTCTCGCGGTGGGGCGTCGAGTGGTCGGTGGCGGACACCTCCGACCCGGCCCAGGTGCGGGCCGCGATCACGCCGCGTACGAAGGCGATCTGGGTCGAGACGCCCTCCAACCCGCTGCTGGGCATCACCGACATCGCCGCGGTCGCGGACGTCGCGCGGTCCGCCGGCGCGCGGCTGATCGTCGACAACACCTTCGCGACGCCCTATCTGCAGCAGCCGCTCGCGCTGGGCGCGGACGTCGTCGTGCACTCGCTCACCAAGTACATGGGCGGCCACTCGGACGTGGTCGGCGGCGCCCTCGTCGTCAGCGACGCGGCCCTGGGCGACGAGCTGGCGTACCACCAGAACGCGATGGGCGCGGTCGCCGGGCCCTTCGACTCGTGGCTGGTGCTGCGCGGCATCAAGACGCTCGGCGTACGCATGGACCGGCACAGCGAGAACGCCGGGCGGATCGCGGAGATGCTGACGCGGCACGCGCGCGTGACGCGCGTTCTGTACCCGGGCCTTCCCGAGCACCCCGGTCACGAGGTCGCCGCCAAGCAGATGCGGGCCTTCGGTGGCATGGTGTCGTTCCAGGTCGAGGGCGGCGAGGAGGCGGCCGTCGAGGTGTGCAACCGCGCGAAGCTGTTCACGCTCGGTGAGTCCCTTGGCGGTGTCGAGTCGCTGATCGAGCACCCTGGGCGTATGACGCACGCGTCGGCCGCCGGCTCGGCCCTCGAGGTGCCGGCCGATCTCGTACGGCTGTCGGTGGGCATCGAGGCCGTGGACGATCTGCTGGCGGATCTGCAGCAGGCCCTGGGGTAAGCCCTGCGGTAAGCGGACGCGGCGACCCCTCCGGGGTCACCAGCCCGTGAGCGGTGGGGTCGTCTCCGACGGCGGCTCCACCCAGGGCCGGGCTGTCGAGGCCCACACCACGAACGCGACGGCCGCCGCCAGCAGTAACAGCCACATGACGCGGCGCAGCGCCGCCCTGCGGCGCAGCAGCCGGCCGCCGCGGCGCACCGCTTCCGCGTACAGCTCCTGCGGCACCGGTGGCGGTGACGCCTCCTCCAGGAGCCGCCGTACCGTCGCCTCTTTGCGGCGGGACTGGTTCATGAGGGTGCCGCCTCTGTGCGGGTGGACCCGCCGTTCATGGCGGCGCCCGCGTCTGCGCCCGCTTCAGGGCCGGTGCGTGGTTGGGCGGCTGGGCCTCGTTGGGCGGCTGGGTCCGGTCCGGTCGCCTTAGGTGCCGGTCCGCGCGGAGGGTGCAGCAGCAGCGATATCGCCCGTGCGCAGATCGCCCGTACGCGCTCCACGGGCAGCCCGAGCAGCGCCGCCGTCTGCTCCTCGGCCACGCCCTCGTACATCCGCAGCACGAGGATCAGCCGTTCCTGGGGTGCGAGCCGCTCCAGCAGCCCGCTGTGGCCGCGGTACCGGTGCCAGGCGCCGCGCGCGTAGCGGATGGCGAGCTGCTGGCGGGCGCGGTCGTACGGGTCCTCGCCGCGCAGCCGGTCCCAGGTGGCGTAGGTGTGCGCGAGGGATGCGGTCAACAGGGCCCGCGCGCGTGGGTTGTCGTCGCGCGCCTCCGCGGTGAGCAGTGTGGCGGCATGCAGCAGCCGCCCTGCCGCGCCCGCGACGAAAGTCTCGAACTCACGGGCCCGGCGGGCGTCCTGGGACGCCTGTCGTCGTCGCAAGCGCGCCTCCCGCCTCGGGGTCCCGCACGGACGGAACCCCGATCTCATATGAGGCCAGACGGCCACCGCCGGTCAAGGGCACGGCGCCTGCGGGTCTGCGCCGGTGCGCCTTCTGCCGGTGGGTGGCGGGGGCTGCCATGCGTCTGCGGGTCCGTGCCGGTGCGCCTACCGCCGGTGGTTGGGTCGGGGCCGCGCCGGGATGTACGTCCTCGGTCTGGCGCCGAGCCGTACGTCGTTGAAGGGAGCCCTACGGTTGCGCCAGCCGCTGCGGGCGCACATCCCGCCACGTCCCCTTCGGCACGCGGGCGGCACCGGCCGTGGCCGGTGACTGCTGTGGGCGGCCGCGCCGCTCCCGTCCCGTTGTGGGCAATCGTTCCGCAAGGCGGAACGGGTGGGCACAACCCACGACGGCGGGTGCCTCGCGTACGGCGTCAGCGCAGCTTCCGGGGGCGCAGCCCACGACGTACGGCGCGCCGTATACGCACGTATACATACGTATACGTAGGGGGCCGCCCGAAAAGGGCGGCCCCGATGGTGGCCGGTTCAGGAGGCCGCCGGGGCCTCCCCGGCAACGGCCGGCTGGCCCGCCATGCGGGCCGACAACGCCGTATTGAAGCGAGTGAGCAGCGCACAGAACGTCTCCCGCTCCTCCGGCGCCCAGTCCTGCGTCAGCTGCGCCATGAGCTCGCGCCGCGACGACCGCACCTCGTCGAGCCTGGCGTGCCCGCGCGGCGACAGCTGGAGCACGACCGCACGCCCGTCCTCGGGATGCGACGTGCGCTTCACCAGCCCGGTGTCGACGAGCGGAGCCACCTGCCGGGTGACCGTCGAGGAGTCGATGCCCATGCTGGCGGCGAGCGCCTTGACGCCCATCGGGCCTTCTTTGTCGAGGCGGTTGAGCAGCAGATACGCGGCGCGGTCCATGGAGTTGCGTACCTGCCCGACCCCGCCGAGCCGGGTCTGTTCGGCGCGGCGTGCGAACACGGCGACCTCGTGCTGCAGTGTGTCGAGGAGACCGGCGTCTCCGGCGGTCGTCATGTCCATCGACAAGTCCTGTGTTGTGGGCATGGCCGGGGCTCAATTCGTGCGTGGGTGGTGGGTTGGGGGACAGAGTACGCGGCTAGGGCACGGACCGTACCGGCGCTGGCCAAACCCGTCCATGCTGGGAGGCCCCCGGCGTGAGCTGCGAGACTGACCGACATGAGCTACAGCACGGCTGACTCCTTTCCGACGGTCACCCTCGACGACGTCCGCGGAGCCCAGAAGATGCTCGCGGGCGTGGCCCGGGTAACCCCGATGGAGGGCAGTAGACATCTGTCCGGTCTGGTCGGCGCGCCGGTCCACCTCAAATGCGAGAACCTGCAGCGCACGGGCTCGTTCAAGCTGCGCGGCGCGTACGTGCGGATAGCAGGGCTGCTCCCGGAGGAGCGCGCGGCCGGGGTCGTCGCGGCGAGCGCCGGCAACCACGCGCAGGGCGTCGCGCTCGCGTCGTCCCTGCTGGGCGTGCACTCGACCGTCTTCATGCCGGTCGGCGCCCCGCTGCCGAAGGTGGCGGCGACCCGGGACTACGGCGCCGAGGTGCGGCTGCACGGGCAGGTCGTGGACGACTCGCTGGCCGCCGCGAAGGAGTACGCGGCCGAGACGGGCGCCGTGTTCATCCACCCCTTCGACCACCCGGACATCATCGCGGGGCAGGGCACCGTCGGCCTGGAGATCCTGGAGCAGTGCCCCGAGGTGCGGACGATCGTCGTCGGCATCGGCGGCGGCGGTCTCGCGGCGGGCATCGCCGTCGCCGTGAAGACGCTGCGCCCCGAGGTGAAGGTGGTCGGCGTCCAGGCGGCGGGCGCGGCCGCCTATCCGCTCTCGCTCGCGGCCGGGCGCCCGGTGACGGTGGAGAACCCGGCGACGATGGCCGACGGCATCAAGGTGGGGCGGCCGGGCGACGTGCCGTTCCGGATCATCGAGCAGTACGTGGACGAGGTGCGGACCGTTTCGGAGGACGAGCTGTCCAGCGCGCTGCTGCTCTGCCTGGAGAGGGCCAAGATGGTCGTCGAGCCGGCCGGCGCGAGTCCGGTCGCGGCCCTGCTGAGCCGTCCGGAGACCTTCGAGGGGCCGGTGGTGGCGCTGCTGTCCGGCGGCAACGTCGATCCGCTGCTGATGCAGCGGATCCTGCGGCACGGCATGGCTGCCGCGGGCCGGTATCTCGCGGTACGGCTCCGGCTCACGGACCGTCCCGGTGCCCTGGCCACGCTCCTCGGGGTGTTGTCAGTGGTCGACGCTAACGTCCTCGATGTGAGTCACGTACGGACCGATCCCCGGCTCGGGCTCACGGAGGCGGAGGTCGAGCTGCATCTGGAGACGAAGGGACCGGAGCACTGCGCCGAGGTGGGCGCGGCACTGCGGCAGGCGGGATACCAGGTCATCGGCTGACCGGCGGGACAGAGGAAAGCCGGAAAATCCGTTGACGGCGGCGGCCCTGTTCTCCGAGGGTTGCCGGGTTTGGAAAAGCGGTTGAGCAGACGCGATGTATCGCGATAGTGTGTGCCCTCGTCGCACAGCTGGGCGAGGTGTCGCGCCTACCGGTCGATTCGGCTCACCCGTGCAGTGACTCACGGACCCATTCGCCCAGCACCAACGGGCACACCCAAGCTTTCCGTAAAAATCACCCACACCCCTGGGGGAACCCATATGCCAGGCGCCATCTACGCCGAAGGCCTGGTGAAGACCTTCGGCGACGTAAGGGCTCTGGACGGCGTCGACCTCGATGTCCCGGAGGGAACCGTGCTGGGCCTGCTCGGGCCGAACGGCGCGGGCAAGACCACCGCGGTGCGCTGTCTGACGACGCTGCTGCAACCCGACAGCGGCCGGGCGGTCGTCGCGGGCATCGACGTCCTCAAGCACCCCAACGAGGTGCGGCGCTCCATCGGCCTGTCCGGCCAGTTCGCCGCCGTCGACGAGTATCTGACGGGCCGTGAGAACCTCCAGATGGTCGGCCAGCTCTACCAGATGAGGGCCAAGGCCGCCAAAGCGCGCGCCGCGGAGCTCCTGGAGCGGTTCAACCTGACGGACGCGGCCGACCGCCCCGCCAAGACGTACTCCGGAGGCATGCGCCGCCGCCTCGACCTCGCCGCCGCACTGGTCGTCTCGCCGCCCGTGATGTTCATGGACGAGCCGACGACCGGCCTCGACCCGCGCAACCGCCAGGCGCTGTGGGAGGTCATCGAGGAACTCGTCTCGGGCGGTACGACGCTGCTGCTCACCACGCAGTACCTCGAAGAGGCCGACCGTCTGGCGCACGACATCTGCGTCGTCGACCACGGCCGCGTCATCGCCCGCGGCACCGCCGACCAGCTCAAGGCGCAGACCGGCGGCGAGCGCGTCGAGGTCGTCGTGCACGAGCCGGAGGAGATCACGCCCGCCTCGGAGGTGCTGCGCGGATTCGGCAAGGGCGAGGTGGCGGCCGAGAGCCACACGCGCAAGCTGACTGTCCCGGTCACCGGCGGCGCCAAACTGCTCGCCGAGATCATCCGTGAGCTCGACACCCGCGGCATCGCCATCGACGACATCGGGCTGCGCCGCCCCACCCTCGACGACGTCTTCATCTCCCTGACGGGCCACGCCGCGGAGGACGCCGTGGGGGACAACGGCGAAGAGGGCGAGGGCACCACCACCCCGGGCAGGGCCCAGAAGGCCCAGAACGCTCAGAACGCCGAGAAGGAGGCCGCGAAGTGACCGCCGTGACCGATGCCGCACCGATCAGCGCGCCCAAGGGGGTCGGCGGTGTCGGGCAGTCCGTCCGGGACTCCCTGGTCATCGCCCGCCGGAATTTGATTCGTATGGGCCGGATTCCCGAGATGCTCATTTTTGGGCTGATCCAGCCCGTCATGTTCGTGGTGCTGTTCACCTACGTGTTCGGCGGCTCGATCCAGGTCGGCTCGTCCAGCTCCACCCAGGCCTACCGCGAATTCCTGATGGCCGGCATCTTCGCCCAGACCGTCACGTTCGCCACGGCGGGCGCGGGGGCGGGCATCGCCGACGACATGCACAAGGGCCTCATCGACCGCTTCCGCTCCCTGCCCATGGCGCGCGGTGCGGTCCTGACGGGGCGCACCCTCGCCGACCTGGTACAGACGGCGCTGACCCTGCTCGTCCTCGCGGTCGTCGCCGTGCTGGTCGGCTGGCGCACGCACGAGAACTTCGGCAAGGTGCTCGCCGGATTCGGCCTGCTCCTGCTGTTCGGGTATGCGTTCTCGTGGATCGGCGCGCTCATCGGCCTGTCCGTGCGCACTCCTGAAGCGGCGACCTCGGGCGGTCTGATCTGGCTGTTTCCGCTGACGTTCATCTCGAATGCGTTCGTGGACGCGAACCAGATGCCGTCCTTCCTGCGGCACATCGCGGAGTGGAACCCGTTCAGCGCCACCGTGCAGGCGTGCCGCGAGCTGTTCGGCAACCTTCCCCCGGGCTTCCAGACGCCCGACGCCTGGCCCATGCAGCACCCAGTTTGGGCCTCGCTGATCTGGTCGGTCGTGATCATCCTGTTCTTCCGTACGCTCGCGGTCCGCAAGTACCGCCGGGCGGCCGGTTGATGGCTCCGCCGGATCCTGTTCGCCAAAGTCGGCTAGGTTGCGGCTGGCCGGCACGCCGCACCGAGCACGCAGAGAACGGCCTCTGACGAAGCCCCCCTCCCCACGGAGGGGGGCTCCTCTTGTGCGGGCGCTGTGGCTTGGGGTGGCACTGGCGCGCCTGCCACATCGGTGTCGCGAAGTTCCCCGAGGAGTGAGCAGATCTCGGAGGTTGCGGCGCGGCGGCAGCAAGGGCTCGATCAGCGCCCACAGGTCATCGTCCACGATCCACGGCCGGATAGTCGCACCATCCCGAACGGCCGAATCGTCATACCAGTCGCGGCAGACCAGTGCCGCTCAATGAGATTGAATGACGAGCTCTTACTGGCGGGAGGGGGTTATTCCAACCGTGCACTATTCCCCTCCGACCGGTAGTTCTTTCGTCGGAACCCGGCAGCTTGTCAGGAGACCGTCGCCGGGGTGTCCCGCAGGGTGACGTTGGCGTGGCTCTCTTGGAAGCTCTGCTCTGAAACGAGGGTCAGCCGGGCCGTGGCCTGGAACTCCGGCAGGGTTTTGGAGCCGCAGGAGACCATTGTGGTCTTGAGCTTGGCGATGGTCAGGGCGAGCCCTTCGTTGAGGTCGCCGGCGTAGGGGACGTAGCCGTCCACGCCTTCTTCGAAGACCAGCTCCTGGCCTCCCTGGCCGTAGCGCTGCCAGTTGCGGGCCCGGTTCGAGCCCTCACCCCAGTACTCCTTCACGAAGCCGTCACGGGTGGGCAGCTTCGCGCCGGCCGCCTGGTCGAAGCGTGCGAAGTAGCGCCCCATCATGACGAAGTCGGCTCCCATCGCCAGCGCCAGGGCCACGTGGTAGTCGTGCACCAGCCCGCCATCGGAGCAGATCGGCACGTACTCGCCGGTGCGCTCGCGGAAGGCGTCCCGGGCCGCCGCGACGTCCAGCACAGCGCTGGCCTGGCCGCGCCCGATGCCCTTCTGGTCCCGAGTGATGCAGATGGAGCCGCCGCCCACCCCGACCTTGACGAAGTCCGCCCCCGCCTCGGCGAGAAAGGTGAACGCCTCGCCGTCGACTACGTTGCCGCCACCGACCGGGATCTCCGGATAGTGCTTCTTCACCCAGGTCAGAGCCTGCGCCTGCCAGTCGCTGTAGCCGTCGGACGAGTCGAAGCACAGCGCGTCCGCGCCCGCCTCCAGCAGGGCCGGGACGCGCTCCTGATAGTCGTGGGTGTTGATACCCGCGCCCACGCGCAGACGCTTGGCAGCGTCAACGAGCTGGTTCGGGAAGCGCTTGTTGTCCGTGTAGTCGGAACGGAACACCAGATGCTGGAGGTGACCCTCGGTATCCAGCACCGGGAGGCAGTCCAGCCGTTCGTCCCACAGCCGCGCGTTGGCCTCGGAAAGTGTGATGTCGGACCCGGCATGGGCCAGGTCGGCGATAGCGGTCATCCGGCCGCTGACCGGTCCGTCCAGGTCATGGCGCTGGGGGTGGAAGTCCCGGGAGGTCACCAGGCCGAGCAGGCGGCCGGTGGCAGTCCCGTCGTGGGTGACTGCGGCGGTGCTGTGACCGGTGCGGCGCATCACGTCGACCAGGAGGCTCAGGCTGTCGTCGGGGCGGACGTTGGTGTCGCTGGTGACGAATCCGGCCTTGAAGTTCTTCACCTGGCGGACCGCTGCAGCCTGGCCCTGGATCGGCTGGTTGTGGTGCAGGAAGCTGAGACCACCGTTGCGCGCGAGCGCGATCGCGAGATCGGGCGTGCTGACGGCCTGCATGATCGCAGACGTGAACGGGGACTGCAACTCGATCGCCGACGCCTCGCCCGCGATGTGCCGCACCAGGGGCGTGCGCAGGTCAACCGTCGCAGCCGAGCAGTCGGTCCGAGTCCGGTTCGGCAAGAGCAGAAACTCGTTGAACGTACGTGAGACCTCGGCGATGATCTGCGCCACTCGTTCCTCCTGACCCGTCGGCCGGGGCCCGACTGCCCCGCCGTGAGGATCGCCCCCGTATCCCAGGCCCGGGCAGGCAGAGATCAGCACGGCAGCCGTGGAGGTGCCACCAACTGCGGCAGAGCCCTGACCGGCCCGTGGATCGAACGGGTGCGGTCGTGACCTGGCACCCTAGCGACTAACTGAGCCGCTGCACGAATCGTGATCCTCACCGGCCGCCGCCACCCCCGGGTGGCACGGGCACTATCACAGAAGCCACCTGGCGCTATGTCGGCTTCGACTACACACCTGGTGCTGCCCAATTCGCTGCCAGAATCGCGGAATCGCGGAAGACCTCGCCCAAAGCCGTGAGTTCGCCCCGCGAAGCAATGGACGAACGGGGATGGGGCAAATGAACTGCCCGAAGAAGAGGACGAAGCCGCAACCCGGCGAAGTCATTTCTCGCTAGCCCACTGTTGAGTGGGGCGAACACGAAGAGCAGCGAATTGCTGACCTTTTGTTCGATCTCCTGCTCAACAGGCGTGAGCAGGACGAAAGTTAACTGAGACCGCCTGTCGAGTAACAACGTAGGGCAGCTATTCTGATGAAGCATCACATGGAGACCCCAGGGGGCGGCCACCCCCTGGGGCCAGGCCGGTCGTGGACCAGCCTGCCAGTCACGGAGGGACTGACATGGGGAAGGGTACCGTCATGCGCGGGCGCCGGACCGCTCGGGGCGTGATTCGGGTAGCCATCTACCTTCGCGTATCGACCGCGAAGCAGGTCGAGGGATACGGCCTTGGCGCTCAGGAAAAGCAGTGCAAGGCATGGCTGAACTACAAGCTCGGCCCTGGCAAGTACAAGATTCACAAGATCTACGTTGACAGTGGAGAGTCCGGAAAGAAGGACTCGCGACCTGACCTCGACGAGATGACCGAAGCAATTGAGAAGGGTCTGATTGACCTCGTCGTCTTCGGCAAGTTGGACCGCATCGGGCGGACCATGGAGGACATCCACCTCTGGGTGTTCAACGCCACCAAGCACCACAAGATCAGGGTTGCTACGGCGGATGGTCGTCTGGACAGTGACGACGAACTGTTCGGCATCATGCTCAGCCTGCTGTCGTACATGGCGGAGCTGGAACACACCCTGATCCTTGAGCGAACCACGGGCGGTCGGGACCAGAAGTTGGCTGCTGGCGGCTGGCCCCTGGGGCAACCTCCGTACGGCGTGACCCTCAGCGGTACGGGCAGCAAGGCAATTCCGGTCCTCTGTGAGGACGAGGTGCACGTGATCAATCTCGCCGCGAACCTGATCGTGGACCTTGGTTACTCGCGGGACGAGGCTGCCGAGCATCTGAACAGCCTCGGCATCCGTACTCGTAAGGGCCTGCCGTGGACCGGTACGAACCTGGCCAAGCGGCTCAACTCCACAGCCCTTGACGGATACGTGGAGTTTCGCATTGAACGCACCACGGAGGATGACGAAGAGGAGGCCTTTGAGGTCTTCCGGATCGAGGTTCCCCGGCCCATCAGTGATCCGAAGCGTGTGGAATCCCTTCGCAAGGCTCTCAACCGGCGGTCGTTCAAGAAGAAGAGCCTCAATCACTACCTGTTCACGGGGCGACTGCACGCGCTGTGTGGCGGCTACTACACGGGAGGAAAGTCGGCAGAATCTCCCATCGGCTACTACCGGTGCATGGGCAAGCGGCTGGGGCTGAAGTGCGAGTGCGCAGAGCTTCCCGCACCCGACGTTGAAAAGGCCATCTGGGCTGAGGTTGAGGCCCTGCTCTCGGACGTGGACAAGTTCAGGGCGCTCACTGCCAAGTGGTTGGGAGTGATCCCGGAACGCGCCGAGACGTATCGGGCGCGTCTCACTGAGCTGGAGGCGCAGATCGAGAAGAAGAAGGCCAGCCGCAAGGGTCAGCTCCTCCAAAAGCTCACCCAGCTCTTTGAGGACGAGTTGGGTGAGGGCGCCGGAGACGAGATCGACGAGGAGACGATCCGGGAGGTGAAACAAGCCCTCCAAGCGAAGGAAAACGAACTGACCGCCGAGCATGACCGTGTGGCTCGCTGGCTCCGAGAAGCCGAAGATCAGCAGCAGCGGGCGGACGAGATCATTGCCCTCGTGGAAGAGCAGGCGACCGAGATGGACTCCTTCACTCCCGCGCAGCGTCGGGACCTGCTTGAGCTGCTGGAAATCCGCGTACAGGTGGTCGGCAAGGGGCAGCCGCGCCGGAAGGGGATCGCCGACCCCCTCACGGAGTGGCACAGGGAGACGGACGCGCTGGTGCCCTTCAAGATCAGCGATGAGGAGTGGGGGAGGGTTGATGCCCTACTTCCCGACTCTCGCCAGAACTGGACACCGAAGCGCGAGATGTTCGACGCGATCACGTGGAAGCTCCGCACTGCTGCCCGGTGGAGTGACGTGAAGGTCTCCGGGAACTCCTGGAGCGCTGTGAGGCGGCGTGTGGAAGCCTGGCGCACCTCGGGCGCCTGGCAGGCTGCCATGGAGGCTCTGAAGGGCTCTGGCGGGGTCCCTGTGCCGCCACTCATGGTCCTGCCGCCCATGGAAGTCACGTCGGGAACCCGGGCGTGGTCGACTCGTCGGCGTGGCCCATGCAGCACCCCGTCTGGGCCTCGCTCATCTGGTCCGTGCTGATCATCGCGGTCTTCCGGACCCTGGCCGTCCGCAAGTACCGCAACGCGACGGCCTGACCCACATACGGCGATGCCCCCGGGACTACACCCGGGGGCATCGCCGTATGCCTGGTGTGCGCGTGGGCCTGGTGTCAGCCCTGGTACGGCTTGGCCTCGAGGATCTTCACCGAGGCGAACTTGCCGTTCGGCAGTTCGTACTGCGCGTCCTCGCCGACCTTCTTGCCGTTCACGCCGGTGCCCAGCGGGGACTGCGGCGAGTACGTCTCGATGTCCTCGCTGGCGTACTCACGCGAGGCCAGCAGGAACGTCAGCGTGTCGTCCTCGTCGCCGTCGAAGGCGATCGTCACGACCATGCCGGGCGCCACCACGCCCTCCGCGGCGGGCGCCTCGCCGACCTTCGCATTCTCCAGAAGCTGGGTCAGCTGGCGCACGCGGAGCTCCTGCTTGCCCTGCTCCTCCTTGGCCGCGTGGTACCCGCCGTTCTCCCGCAGGTCGCCCTCCTCGCGCGCAGCCGCGATCTTGGCGGCGATCTCGGCACGCGCAGGACCAGACAGGTACTCCAGCTCGGCCTTGAGCTGGTTGTACGCCTCCTGGGTCAGCCAGGTGACGTTCTCGCTGGTCTGGGTCACAGGTGCTCCTCGTCGGTACTGGGAATACAAAGCATCGCCCTACCCAGAAAGATGTTCCTTCACAGGTGGGCGAAACCACGAGCCTAACAATTCAGTGGCGGAACGGGGAGGACATAAGGCCTGAGATTTACGTCGCCGCAGGTCAGGCGACGGAGTGAGAAAACACCCGCGCTACTCTCCGGGCGCGTCCGCCCCGCCCCGCCCGGCCTCGCCGGTCAGGGCCCGTGTCAGTCGCCGTGGCAGCCCACCAGCTCGGCCGTGGTGCCACGGGACGTCGTACGCAGCGTGACGACCTTGTCCATCCGGCTGGAGTGCTGGTCGAAGCGGAAGTCGGCGCGGCCGACCTCGGCGCCGTCCTCGGCCTGCGAGCGCACGGTGCAGTAGCCCTTGGCGTCCTCGTCCTTGCGCACCTCGAGATGCACCTCGACCGCACGGTCCGAGACCACGTCGAACTTGATCACCTCGCCGCTGATCTTCGTCCCGGCGATGTAGTCGTACCCGGCCCAGCCGACGAACGCGAGCAGAGCCGCGCCCAGCACCGCACCGACGATTTTGAGCTTGCGGTCGGCGCGCTCGTCCGCGGACGCGGAGTGGCCGTAGCGGCCCTCCGGTGGCCGCGCGGCGGAGCCGCTGGTGCCGGCGTCCCGCACTGCGCTCATGATCGTCCTCTCGCAAGGGCCGGGGGCCGGATCCGGCCGGTTCGGGGCGGCCGGGGCGGGCCCTGGAATGAATCGCCCCCCGAGTCGGTCACTATAGAAGCCTGCCACCCGCCGGCCGACCGCCGCCCCACACCGCTGTCCGACGACCGTGGGCGGGGTCACACCACCGCCGAGACCACCGAGGGAACGAGTCTTGACTGAGCAGTTGCGACTGATGGCCGTTCACGCCCACCCCGACGACGAGTCGAGCAAGGGCGCGGCCACGATGGCCAAGTACGTGTCCGAGGGGGTGGACGTGCTGGTCGTGACCTGCACCGGCGGGGAGCGCGGCTCCATCCTCAACCCCAAGCTCCAGGGCGACACGTACATCCAGGAGCACATCCACGAGGTGCGCAAGAAGGAGATGGACGAGGCGCGCGAGATCCTCGGCGTCAAGCAGGAGTGGCTCGGCTTCGTCGACTCCGGTCTCCCCGAGGGCGACCCGCTGCCGCCGCTGCCCGACGGCTGCTTCGCCCTGGAGGACGTCGACAAAGCGGCCGGCGAGCTCGTCAAGCAGATCCGCTCCTTCCGTCCCCAGGTGATCACCACCTACGACGAGAACGGCGGGTACCCGCACCCCGACCACATCATGACCCACAAGATCACGATGGTGGCGTTCGAGGGCGCGGCGGACACCGAGAAGTACCCCGAGGGCGAGTACGGCCCGGCGTACCAGCCGCTGAAGCTCTACTACAACCAGGGCTTCAACCGTCCCCGCACCGAGGCGCTGCACAACGCGATGCTCGATCGGGGCCTGGAGTCCCCGTACGGCGAGTGGCTGCGGCGCTGGGACGAGTTCGAGCGGGTCGAGCGCACGCTGACCACGCACATCCCGTGCGCCGACTTCTTCGAGATCCGCGACAAGGCGCTGATCGCGCACGCCACGCAGATCGACCCCGACGGCGGCTGGTTCCGGGTCCCGATGGACCTCCAGAAGGAGGTCTGGCCCACCGAGGAGTACGAGCTGGCGAAGTCCCTCGTCGATACGTCCCTCCCCGAGGACGACCTCTTTGCGGGCATCCGAGACAATGCCTGACATGAGCGCAAGCGCAAGCCTGGCAATGACCCACCTCGTCCCTCTCGCCAAGGAGCTCGACGAGGACAAGGTGACCCCCGGCGTCCTCGGCTTCATCGTCTTCGCCGTGATGGCGCTGGCCGTCTGGGGCCTGATGAAGTCGATGAACCGCCACATGAGGAAGGTCGACTTCAAGGAGGAACCCGAGGAGGGCACCTCCGAGGCCTCCGACGGCGGCAGGACGGGCTCGGCCTCGGCGGCGAAGGGCTAGCGCTCCGCTGGTTGTGCCGATGTGCGGCTCCGCTGCGCGGGGCCGAGATGTGTCGTCGATTATCTGCGGCGCCGTCGTGGCTGGTCGCGCAGTTCCCCGCGCCCCTTCGGGGCGCGCGTCAGCGTGACGGCGTGATCCCGTGACGTACGGCGGGATCATGCCGTTTCCGGCGGCAGCAATCTCACCCCACCCCCACAGGCACCCCCATGACCTCCCGGGAGTGCCGCCTCGGCACCATGCCCAGGCGCCACGCCTGCCAGCCGGCGTCCAGGTCCACGCCGCGCTCAAGGAGCAGCTGGTACGCCTCCACGTAGTCGTCCAGCTTGCCGTCGCGGGCCGGGTGCGGGGTCCGCGCCAGTTGGGCCAGCTCCTCCTGGGCGACCGCCGTGCCGACCTCCGAGCCTCCGGGCGACGCGTACGGCAGCAGGGTGCAGCGCAGGAAGTGCGCCCAGTCCTCGCCACGGCGGTCGCCGTAGCCGGCGAACAGGGCCGCCGCACCGTCACAGAGAGCCAGGGCCGCCTGCGTACGGCCGTTCCCGGCATCGACCACGGCCAGCTCCAGGCACGTCCAGGCCTCGCCGTGGGCGACGCCGATGCGCTGGAAGTCGGCGCGCGCGTCGACCAGGAGCTGGCGGGCGAAGCCGGAGTTGCGCAGCGACCCCGTCTGCGCCGCCCGCTGGTCGCGGGTGACACGCGCCGAGTGGTGGCGGGCGCAGGCCAGCCCGTACACGTCGCGCATGCGCGAGAACATCGTGCGGGAGCGCTCCAGCTCACGCACCGCCTGGTCGAGGTCGCCGGTCTCCTCCAGAGCCTGGCCCAGGTAGTAGATCGACCACGCCTCGCCGCGCGCGTCCTCGTTGCCGTGGTGCCGCGCCGCCGCCTGCCGCAGCCCGTCCATCGCCGCCGACGGCTCCCCGTCGACCAGCCGGGCCCGCGCCAGCTGCGTCATCGCCCACGCCTCACCACGGCCGTCCCGCGTCCGCCCGAACAGGTCCAGCGCGGTCCGCAGCTCGCTCTCCGCGCTCGGTACGTCGCCCATGCGCAGGCACAGCTGCCCCCGCTGGAAGTGCGCCCACGCCTCGCCGTGCACCGACTCGCTCTCCCGGTGCAGGGCCAGGGCCGTCGACAGCTGCTCCAGCGCCTCGACGACCCGGCCGCGGTCGCGCTCCACCGCGGCCAGCGCGTGCAGCGTCCACGCCCGGTCGGCCGCCAGCGCGTCCGACGCCTGCAGATCCAGCGCCTCGCGCAGCTTCGCCGCCGCCTCCGTCAGATTCCCCTGGTGGTGCAGCGTGATCCCCAGCGAGCACAGCGCACGGGCCGCGCCCGCGTCGTGATGCGCCTCGAAGTAGAGATCCACGACCGACGCCAGGGTCGAGCGGGCCTTGTCGAGCTCGCCGAGCTGACGGGCCGCGATGCCCGTGCGCCACTGGACGCTGCGTACCAGCAAGCCCTGGTCCACGGCCTGCGTCAGCTCGCTGATCTCGCCCAGGCGGTACAGGTCGCCGCGCAGCAGGCAGTAGTCGCACAGCGCACCCAGCAGGTTCAGCACCGCCGCCTGGTCCACGCCCTCCGCGTTCCGCAGCGCCGCCGTGATGAAGCTCGACTCGTCGTCCAGCCAGCGCAGCGCGGCGTCCAGCGAGGTGAACCCGTGCGGGCCGACCGTGCTCGAGTGGAAGGAGGTGTCCGCCCTGGTCGACGTCTTGCCGTCAACCAGCCGGATCACCGAGTCCGCCAGCTCCGCGTAGTTGACGATCAGCCGCTCCTGCGCGGCCGTGCGCTCCGCGGGATCCTCCTCGTCGAGGAGACGGGCCTGCGCGAAGGCCCGTACGAGGTCGTGGAGCCGGTAGCGGTCGCCGCGGACGTGGTCGATGAGGCCCGCGCGGGACAGCGCGGTGAGCTGCCGCGTCGCCTCCGTCTCGTCCGTGCCGAGCAGCGCCGCCGCCGCGGCCGCGCCCAGCGACGCCCGCCCTGCCAGCGCCAGCCGCCGCAGCAGCCGCCGCGTCGTGTCCGGCAGATCCGTGTAGCGCAGCCACAGCGCGCGCTCCACCGGCTCAACCGGCCCGTACGCCCCCAGATCCACCGCCAGCTGACGCGCCGAACGCGGCCCCAGCGACGTACCGGCGACGCGCAGCGCGAGCGGCAGACCCCCGCACAGCTCGCGCACGCGGTCCGAGGACTCCGCGTCGTACGGCCCCGAGTCGTCCTGCGCCGACGCCCGCAGCAGCTCGTCCGAGCCCGCCGCCTCCAAGGGCTCCACGGCGAGCTGGTGCACCCACGCGGGCAGGTCGGCGGGCAGCTCCAGCGGCTTGCGGGCCGTGACCAGGACCAGGCTGTCGGAGCGCTCGGGCACCAGCGTGCGCACCTGCTCGGCGTCGCTCGCGTCGTCGAGGACCACGACGACCGGCAGCCCGGTCAGATGCTGGTGGTACAGCTCGGCCAGCCGCCGCACCTGCTGGTCCTGCGACGACCGCTCCCGGAACAGCAGCTGCTCGCGCGGCGCGCCCAGCCGGTTCAGCAGGTGCAGCAGCGCGTCGCGCGTGGACAGCGGAGGCGCCTCGGGGTTGTCACCGCGCAGGTCCACCAGGCACGCGCCCCGGAACTGGTCCTTCAGATCGAGCGCCGCACGCACCGCCAGCGACGAGCGGCCCGACCCGGGCGCACCGTGCAGCACCACCACCGTCGGCCGCGTCTCCGTGCTCGCCCGCGCCGCATGCACCCACTGCGCGATCCGCGCCATCTCCTGACGCCGGCCCGCGAACGCCCCCTGCGGCCCCGGCAGATGCCCGAACGACTGCTCAAGCACACGCCGGCGCCGCGCCTCCGCGCTCTTGTCGGTACGCCGCAACTGCGGCGCCGCCTTCTTCGTACCGCCCTGCGTACTGGCGATGATCACCCGCTGCTGATCCAGGAACGGCCGGATGCCCCGCACCTCCAGCGCCGTCAGCCACTGCAGCCGCAGCTGCTCCGGACCGCCGGGCTGGTTGCGGGCCCCGGCGCTGCGGCTCGCGGCCGGCACATGCGACGCGGTCACCTTCACCACCGTCATGGCCGCGCCCACCACACCGGTGACCGCACCGACGCCCATCGCCGTGCCGGTGCTCGTGCCGACCATCAGGTCCGCCAGGCACGCCGCGACGGCCGCGGAGCCCGCCACCAGAAAGGCGGTTCCGCCACCCTCCCGCGCGAACCGCTGCCCGAACGACAGCTGCCCCGCCTCGGCCTCGTCGAGCGCCGCCGTGTACGCGCCGTACTCCTCGGCCGCGTTCTGCGCCATGGCATCCAACGCCCCCCGGGCCCGCGACAGCAGCACACTCCCGTCGATCCGCCCGCCCGAGCGCCGCACCTCCTCCTCCACGGCCCGGGCCAACAGCCGCTCGGCTTCGGCCCGATGGCTGTCCCGCATCTCACGTCCCCCTCCGGTGGCTACGGCATCCGCGGACAAGTGTCCTGCGTATGAGGCGGGATTGGGAGGGGATCACGTGAAGGAGCGAGATGGACAAGGGACGTGTGACGGGAGACTTGGGCTACTCCACTCGTCCGTGAGCCAGCAGAGCCGCATGGGGCAGACTCAGCATGCCGTCAGGGCCGGCGAACTCGCCGCTCAGCAGGTCGTACTGCCGCTTGGCCTCGGCGATGACGTGCGGAGTCTGCGAGGTCAGAAGGTGCCCGATGCAGGCCACACCGGACGCGGGCCCGGCCCACCATTCCTCAGCGGTCGCCCTGTGCTCCCAGGTGAGCAGCTCACAGCGCACCTCCCGCAGGCCGCCGGCCCGGAGCAGACCGGTGAGGCCGTCCGTGGTGCGGGGAAAGTCCTCGTGGGAGTCGAGGGAGGGGAGGTGGTCGGGCCGGGTCACCCCTGCGGCCTGCATCGCGCGTCCGATCAGTGTCTGGCCCGCGCCAGGCGGTGCCGCCCAGATCGTCAGGGCGAGGCGCCCGCCCACACGGGTGACGCGCCGGAGCTCGGCCACGGTGGCACGAGGCCGTCCGACGTGGTTGAGGACGAAGTTGGCCACGACGGCGTCGAACTCCCCGTCGGCGAAGGGCAGATCGGGAAGCGCCGCCAGCCGCACGTCGGCCTCCGGTACGGACCGCTCGGCCAGCCGAACCATGCTCGGCTCGGCGTCCACCGCCGTCACCTTGGCACCCCGGGCACAGGCCGCCGCCGCAGCGGCCCCCGTGCCGGTCCCCACGTCCAGGACCCGCGCCCCATCGGCGACCGCCGCCGCATCCAGCAGCAACGGCACCGGGTGGGCACAGAGCCGGGCGAAGGTGTCGGCGTAGGCCTGCGCCCGGCCGGCCCAGATCGGCCGTTCGCTCTCGTCAAAGACCGTCACGGTCCCCACCCTTCAAGCCTTCACCGACCCCAACCGCACTCGTTGGACAAGTGTCCTGTGCTGGGGTGCGGTAATGGGACGGCATCGCCTGAAGCAGGCGTGTGCAGCGTGGCTTACGGCCAGCCTGGCGGTGGCGTCGAGCCGGCGCGTACGGTGCCCGCGTGATCGGGATACCAGAGGCATTCGCGCGGAGCACTGTCGAGCGTGAAGGAAAGCGTGGAGCGGCGTGGCTCGCCGAACTGCCCGGGATCGTGGACGAGCTGTCGGGGCGCTGGGGATGCGTGCTGGACGGTGAGGTCATGCATGGGGGTGTCGGGGTCATCGTCCCGGTGCGACGGCCGGCAGACGGGACCGCTGTGCTGAAGGTGTCGTTTCCGCATCCCGGCAACGTCCATGAGCCGGATGCCTTTGCGGCGTGGGGCGGGCGCGGAGCCGTTCTGCTGCACGAGCGCGATGACGTGCGTTTCGCGATGCTGCTCGAGCGGGCCGGGACGTCGACCCTGGCGGAGGTGGAAGACGGCGATGAGGTGGTGTCGGTCGCAGGGCGGATCAATCGCCTACTGGCCATCCCCGCGCCGCCTGGCCTGCCCCGACTGCGGGAGCAGGCCGACGCCTGGGAGGAAGAGCTACGCAAGGATGCCGAGGAACTGGCGCACGTGCTGTCGCGTTACGCGGTGGACGCCGCCGTGGCGACCGTCCGCGAACTGGGCCGCGCCCAGCCGGACGTCCTCATCCACGGGGACCTCCACGCCAGAAACATCCTTCGCGCCGACCGTGAGCCATGGCTGGCCGTCGACCCCAAGGGTTACGCAGGAGACCCCGCTTACGACGGCGGCACGCTGCTCAAGTCGCGCGCGCTGACGCTCCTCGAAGCGGACGACTTGCGCAAGGCTGTTCACCGCATCCTGGATGTCTTCGCCGAGGCCGCCGAAGTCGATCGCGGGCGCGTCCAGCGTTGGGCTCAGTTCCACGCCGTCCGGGCCGCGTTCTGGGGCCGTCGCCACGGATTCCGCATTGCCCGCAGCGGGTCACGGTTGGACTGGGTCATCGAGTTCGCAGACCGCCTGGCGGAGTTGCTCACGGAACGCTCGTAGAGCGCGAAACCTCGCCCCCCGGGCGCGGGCGTGCGGGCGTCCATCGCACCGGGCCGCAGAGCTCCGACACCGTGGCGAAGAACGGTGACCCGGCAGAGTGTCGCTCGTTTATCCGAGCATCGGATGAATTGCCGACGGGGGTTTCATGGGCCACCTTTCCACTGTTGCTGCGGCGGGACTCATTCCAGTCGCCTCCTATGCGCGTACGTCGGAGGACACTCGCAAACGCGACGCGCATGGAGTGCGCAATCAGTTGCGGCTGAACGAGCGGACTGCGTGTGCGTACGGCTGCACGGTGGTTGCGACGTACACCGACAACGCTCGCAGCGCCTCCAAGGACGGTGTGGAGAGACCGGGATTCGATCGTCTTGTCAGGGACTTGGCCCGCGGATCCACGATCAGCGGTGCACCGCTTCAAGGGGTGGTGTGTGTCGCCGACGACAGGTTGTATCGCCGGGCAGAGGACTTCGCCCGATACATCGCGGCGCTGACCAGCCGTCCTGGCCGCATCCACGTGGATCCGCGAGGCGTGCGAGATCCCTACTCGAAGGAGGGGCTGCTGCAAGCCGTGCGGTCGCTGGAGAGCGCGGTCGAGGAAACACAGGTCAGGAGTCAGCGCGTGCAGGACTGGCACTGGGCGCGCGCTGTCGATGGTCTGCCGCACAGCGGCCCGCGTCCCTTCGGATGGCTCGAGGACAGGATCGCCTTGCACCCTGTGGAGGCGCAGCTGGTCGCGCAGGCGATCAACGATCGCCTCGGAGGCATGGCGGTCCGGGCCATTGCGCGGGACTGGGATCACCGCGGTGTAACCGGCACGCGGGGTGGCAGGCCCAACGCCCAAACGGTCACACAGATCATGACCGCACCGAGGGTATGCGGCTACCGCGCCAACAGGGGGACACTCCTCCTCGACTCGGCGACCGGACAGCCTGTTCTCGGGCGGTGGGAACCCATAGTCACGCCGGACCACTGGCAGGCGGTATGCGCCACATTCTCGCCCGGCAGCCTCTACATGCATCGCGGCAGCGGCGCTCCGAGACTCACGAACAGAACCTTGGCTCCCCAGCATCTCGGCAGCGGCTTTCTACGGTGTGGAGCGGAGCGCTCCGACGGCACGGTCTGCCAAAGCAAGCTGGGTGCGCAGAGCGGCAGGAGTAAGAAGAGTCCTTACGTTTACTCCTGTGGTCGCTGCGGGCGGTGTGCGATCAGTGGGCCACTGGCCGGCGCAGCCATAGAGAGGCTGCTCTTTCCTGAAACTCAGGGGCGCGTGAGGCTTCCCGATTCCATGCGGAACCGCTGGCAGTCGGGGCACATGGAGCTCGAGGAGAAGCGAAAGATCATCGTATCGCTCTTCACCTGTTTCACCGTCCGGCCCGGCGCGAAAGGCAACCACACCTGGGATTACTCCCGGCTGGAGCCGGTCTGGCGTTGGGCGGACCGTGTGGCCGGGGTCGGACCGGCTCTGTGAGGCCGTGGGACGTCCGGGCGGGAGGTGTGTCGGGCAGGATGGAGGTATGCCGAATCGCCTGGTCCACGAGACGTCCCCGTACCTGCTCCAGCACGCAGACAATCCGGTCGACTGGTGGCCCTGGTCGGCCGAGGCGTTCGAGGAGGCGCGCAAGCGGAGTGTGCCTGTACTCCTGAGCGTCGGGTATTCGAGTTGCCATTGGTGCCATGTCCTTGAACGTGAAAGCTTCAGGGACGAAGCCGTCGCCTCGTACATGAACGAGCACTTCGTGAGCGTCAAGGTCGATCGTGAGGAGCGGCCCGACGTCGATGCCGTGTACATGGAGGCCGTGCAGGCGGCGACTGGGCAGGGTGGGTGGCCCATGACGGTGTTCCTCACGCCGGATGCCGAGCCCTTCTATTTCGGGACGTATTTCCCGCCCGCGCCGCGGCACGGCATGCCGTCGTTCCGGCAGGTGCTGCAGGGCGTGCAGCAGGCCTGGGCCGAGCGGCGCGACGAGGTCGCCGAGGTCGCGGGGAAGATCGTGCGGGATCTTGCGGGTCGGGAGCTGCCGTACGGGGGCACGGGGGTGCCCGGTGAGGAGGAGCTCGTGCAGGCGCTGCTCGGGCTGACGCGCGAGTACGACCCGACGTATGGCGGGTTCGGCGGCGCGCCGAAGTTCCCGCCGTCGATGGTGATCGAGTTCCTGCTGCGGCACCACGCCCGCACGGGTGCGGAGGGTGCCCTGCAGATGGCCGCCGACACCTGTGAGCGGATGGCGCGCGGCGGGATCTACGACCAGCTGGGCGGCGGCTTCGCGCGCTACTCGGTCGACCGTGCGTGGGTGACCCCGCACTTCGAGAAGATGCTCTATGACAATGCGCTGCTGTGCCGTGTGTACGCGCATCTGTGGCGGGCCACGGGGTCGGATCTCGCGCGGCGCGTGGCGCTGGAGACCGCGGACTTCATGGTGCGTGAGCTGCGGACGAGCGAGGGTGGGTTTGCGTCGGCGCTGGATGCCGACAGTGATGACGGCACAGGGCGGCATGTCGAGGGGGCGTACTACGCGTGGACGCCCGCGCAGCTGCGGGAGGTGCTGGGGAATGAGGACGCCGAGCTCGCGGCCGCTCACTTCGGGGTGACCGAGGAGGGGACCTTCGAGGAGGGTGCCTCGGTGCTCCAGCTTCCGCAGCGGGAGGGTGTGGTGGATGCCGCTCGGCTCGGCTCCGTGCGTGCGCGTCTGTTCGCCGCGCGGGAGCAGCGCCCCGCGCCCGGCCGCGACGACAAGGTGGTCGCCGCCTGGAACGGCCTCGCGATCGCCGCGCTCGCGGAGACCGGCGCGTACTTCGACCGGCCCGATCTCGTCGAGGCCGCGATCGGGGCGGCCGACCTGCTCGTACGCCTCCACATGGATGACCACGCGCGGCTCGCCCGTACGTCGAAGGACGGCCGGGTGGGGTCCAACGCGGGCGTCCTCGAGGACTACGCGGACGTCGCCGAGGGGTTCCTCGCTCTGGCGTCCGTGACCGGCGAGGGCGTGTGGCTGGAGTTCGCAGGGTTCCTGCTGGACCACGTGCTGGTGCAGTTCGCGGGCGAGAACGGAGAGCTGTACGACACGGCAGCGGACGCCGAGCGGCTGATCCGGCGTCCGCAGGACCCGACGGACAATGCGGCGCCGTCGGGGTGGACGGCTGCTGCCGGGGCGCTGCTGTCCTATGCGGCCCAGACGGGGTCCGAGCCGCATCGTGCGGCTGCCGAGCGGGCGTTGGGCGTGGTGAAGGTGCTGGGGCCGCGGGTGCCGCGGTTCATCGGGCATGGGCTCGCCGTGGCGGAGGCACTGCTCGACGGGCCGCGCGAGGTCGCCGTCGTCGGGCCGGTGGACGACCCGGCCACGGGCAAGCTGCATCGGGCCGCGCTTCTGGGTACGGCGCCGGGGGCGGTTGTCGCTGTTGGCGAGGCCGGCAACGACGAGATGCCGCTGCTTGGCGGGCGGCCGCTGGTCGATGGGAGGCCGGCCGCGTATGTGTGCCGGAACTTCACGTGTGATGCGCCGACGACGGATGTGGAGCGGCTTCGGGTGGCCGTGGGCGCGGTGGGCCCCTAGGGCCCCTGTCGTAGCGGCGTCTGCGGCCCGGTGGGTGGTTTGTGCCCACCCGTTCCGCCCTGCGGAACGCCTGCCCACAAACCACGAAGCCTGCCCACAAACCACGAAGCCTGCCCACAAACCACGGTGCCCGCCCACAAACCGCGCTCAGCCGAACTCGGCTACGGCGCTTCCCACGATGCGGTCCAGGCGGTCGTGGTGGGCGCCCCGCCAGTACACGCGGTCGCATTCCACGCACTGTGCGAACACGTCGTACGTCCGCTGGGTGCCGCCCTGGAGAAGGGTGGCGACCTCTTCCTTGCGGGCGTCGCGCAGGGTGCCGTTGCATGCGATGCACCGGGTCCACGGGCGCAGCTCCGGGGCGAAGCGGCCCAGCACGTCGCGCAGCTGGTCGTCGGGGCGGTCGCTGTAGACGTACGCGCCGGCCCACAGCTCGCGGCGGCGCAGCAGCCCCCGGTCGCGGCTGAGGAGCACGCGGCGCTCGGCCGCGGACTGGGTGGCGAGCGCGGCGTCCCCGGGGTCCGCGGAGTCGTACGCCGCGTCGACGCCGAGCAGCCGCAGCCGCCGGGCCAGCGTGCCCAGATGGACGTCGAGCAGGAAGCGGAGGGGCGCGCCCGGCACCTGCTGCGGGCGCTCGACGGCGCGCACCTCGACGGACTCCCCGGCCGTGGGGATGTGCGCGACGGTGACCTCGCGGCCGTCCACGACGAGGCCGCCCACCTCGGTCAGTGGCACACCGGCCGACTCGATGACATGCCCGAGCGTCGAGGCGCCGTCGGTGACGAGCCGCGTGGGGCGTCCGCGCCGCCCGGCCGGTACGAATGTGCCCAGCTCGGGGGCGAAGTCCACCTGGATCTCGGGTCCGTTCACGCGCTCAGAATGTCATGTGATCCGGGGCCATTGCCTGTCTTTCCCGGGTGGCCCGGCGGCCTGGTGGCCCAACCCCTGGCCCTCACCGCACAACGACCGCCCCTCAGCGCACCAGGCTGCCCTCGAGCGTGCTCAGCGCCCGGTCCAGGAGGTCGGGCAGATCGTCCTGGTGGTCGTGTTCGGCCCAGTAGAGGCTGGTCTCGAGCAGGGCGCCGACGATCGCCGTGGCGAGGACGCGTACCTCGAGGTCGCCGGTGTCGCGGCCGGTGCGCCGGGCGATGGCCCGGCGCAGCAGGCGGCCGGTGACCTGCATGCTCTCCGTCGTCCGGGACCGCACGGCGGGCACGTCCACCATCAGCCGCGTCCGCAGCCGGGACACGGCGGGCTCCTCCTCGAAGCCGAACCCGACGACCTTCCGCAGGACGTGGCGCAGGGAGTCGAACAGCGGCTCGTCCTCGGGCCGGGCCCTCATCTCCTGTTCGAGGACCGGGTCGTACTCGTCCGTGAGGACGATGTCCTCCTTGGTCGGGAAGTACCGGAAGACAGTGGACGGCGACACCTCGGCGGCGTCGGCTATCTGCTCGATCGTCGTCGCGTCGTATCCCTGCTCGCTGATCAGCCGGTAGGCCGCCTCGCGGATCGCCGCCCGGGTCTTGATCTTCTTCCGTTCACGGAGGCCCAGTTGCGGGCGTTCGGCGGGGGACGTGATGCGTGCGGCCGTCATGCGGCTTATTGTCGGCCACTCACTGTCAGTGGTCCATGTCACTCTCGGGTGGAGATTGCTTCACGTTCCGTACGGGCGTACGCGGCGCCGCCAGGGCGTACGGGCCGCGGTCGGGGCGTACGGGCGCGGTCAGGAGTGCTGGTACGCCACCAGGGAGATCCCGACGTAGTGCACGACGAACGCCGCGAGGGTGAAGGAGTGGAAGACCTCGTGGAAGCCGAACCACCGGGGTGACGGGTTGGGGCGCTGGATGCCGTAGATCACGCCGCCCGCGCTGTAGAGCAGACCGCCCACGACCACGCAGACGAGGACGGCGATCCCGCCCGTGCGCATGAAGTCGGGGAGGAAGAAGACGGCGGCCCAGCCCATCGCGAGATAGCAGGGGGTGTAGAGCCAGCGCGGGGCGCCGACCCAGAAGACGCGGAAGACGATGCCGGCTGCTGCCGCTGCCCAGATGCCCCAGAGCAGCCACTGCCCCTTGCCGCCGGGCAGGAGCAGCAGGGTCAGCGGTGTGTAGGTGCCCGCGATGATCAGGAAGATGTTCGCGTGGTCCAGTCTGCGCAGGATGCCGTCCGCGCGGGGGCCCCAGTTGCCGCGGTGGTACAGGGCGCTGACGCCGAACAGCAGGCACGCCGTGAGGACGTAGACGCCGCAGGCGATCCGGCCGCGGGTGGAGTCGGCGAGGGCGGTGAGGACCAGGCCCGCGACGAGCACGGCCGGGAACATTCCGGCGTGCAGCCAGCCGCGGAGGTGCGGCTTCATCGGGGCCAGGGCCGCCTGGAGCGGCGACTGAGAGGACTGGTGCGGGATCTGTGCCGGCCCCCCTTCAGGGGCCGCTGAACTCCCGGTGGCGTCGGCGGCAGGCGCAGTCATTGCCGCATCGTACCTACGGAGCCGTAAGTCACCTATGCCTCCCGGTGAACAAAAGGGCACAGAGTGGTGATGGTCACTCCGCTCAGGTGTGAGGCCGTCTGGACAGATGCGCGAATACGGCGGATGATCAGATGAGTGCGGTCGGCACCGGATGAGCGCGAAAGATCGAGCGAAGGATTCGCGAATGATCGAAGCGCACAGCATCCGGGTCGCAGCCCCCACGGGGCACCAAGTCAAAATTCCCTCTTTCTAGGAGCAACCGTGGCGCGCGACATCGCGGCTCCCAGCACCGTCCCCACCCGCCATCAGGAACTGGTCTCGTGGGTCAACGAGATCGCCGAACTGACTCAGCCGGACAGTGTGGTCTGGTGTGACGGATCCGAGGCCGAGTACGAGCGACTGTGCGAGGAGCTCGTCGCCAAGGGCACCTTCAAGAAGCTCGACCCGATCAAGCGCCCGAACTCGTACTACGCGGCTTCCGACCCGACCGATGTCGCCCGGGTCGAGGACCGCACCTTCATCTGCTCCGAGAAGGAGGAGGACGCGGGCCCGACGAACCACTGGAAAGCCCCGGCCGAGATGCGTGAGATATTCACCGGCCGGGACGGCCAGGGCGGTATCTTCCGCGGTTCGATGCGCGGCCGGACCATGTACGTGGTGCCGTTCTGCATGGGCCCGCTCGGTTCGTCGCTCTCCGCGATCGGCGTGGAGATCACGGACTCCGCGTACGTCGCCGTGTCCATGCGCACGATGACGCGCATGGGCCAGCCGGTCCTCGACGAGCTCGGCTCCGAGGGCTTCTTCGTGAAGGCCGTCCACACCCTGGGCGCGCCGCTGGAGCCGGGCCAGCAGGACGTTCCGTGGCCGTGCAACTCCACCAAGTACATCTCGCACTTCCCGGAGAGCCGCGAGATCTGGTCGTACGGCTCCGGCTACGGCGGCAACGCGCTGCTCGGCAAGAAGTGCTACGCCCTGCGCATCGCCTCCGTCATGGCGCGTGACGAGGGCTGGCTCGCCGAGCACATGCTGATCCTCAAGCTCACGCCGCCGCAGGGCGAGTCCAAGTACGTCGCGGCGGCCTTCCCGTCCGCGTGCGGCAAGACCAACCTGGCCATGCTGGAGCCGACGATCTCCGGCTGGACCGTGGAGACCATCGGCGACGACATCGCCTGGATGCGGTTCGGCGAGGACGGCCGGCTCTACGCGATCAACCCCGAGGCGGGCTTCTTCGGTGTCGCGCCCGGCACCGGCGAGCACACCAACGCCAACGCGATGAAGACGCTGTGGGGCAACTCGGTCTTCACGAACGTCGCGCTGACGGACGACAACGACATCTGGTGGGAGGGGATGACCGAGGAGACCCCGGCTCATCTCACCGACTGGAAGGGCAACGACTGGACGCCGGAGTCGGAGACCCCGGCCGCCCACCCGAACGCCCGCTTCACCGTCCCGGCCTCGCAGTGCCCGATCATCGCGCCCGAGTGGGAGGACCCGAAGGGCGTGCCGATCTCGGCGATCCTCTTCGGCGGCCGCCGCGCCTCCGCGGTCCCGCTGGTGACGGAGTCCTTCGACTGGAACCACGGCGTGTTCCTCGGCGCCAACGTCGCGTCCGAGAAGACCGCCGCCGCCGAGGGCAAGGTCGGCGAGCTGCGCCGCGACCCGTTCGCGATGCTGCCGTTCTGCGGCTACAACATGGGCGACTACATGGGGCACTGGGTCGACGTCGCCAAGGACAAGGACCAGTCGAAGCTCCCGAAGATCTACTACGTCAACTGGTTCCGCAAGAACGACGAAGGCAAGTTCGTCTGGCCGGGCTTCGGCGAGAACAGCCGCGTCCTGAAGTGGATCGTCGAGCGCCTCGAGGGCAAGGCCGAGGGCGTCGAGACGCCGATCGGCATCCTGCCGACGAAGGAGGCCCTGGACACCAAGGGCCTGGAACTGGCCGACGAGGACCTGGACTTCCTCCTCACGGTCGACAAGGAGGTCTGGCGCGAGGAGGCAGCCCTGGTCCCCGAGCACCTGAACACCTTCGGCGACCACACGCCCAAGGAGCTGTGGGACGAGTACCGGGCGCTGGTGGAGCGCCTGGGCTGAGCAGTCCCCTGAACTCCGCGGCCGGCCTGACCTTGCCCTGACCCGCGATGTCGCCACGGCCGGCCGCGGTGGGGTCCTCCTCCGACCGCACGAACGCTCGGAAGAGGCAACCCCGTACCGGCAGGGCCCCGCACAACGGCGTGCGGGGCCGTTGCTTTTGTTCACTCAAGTCCCCCTTGCGTACCGGATCTTCACGGCTGTTTCATACTCATCGCAGGCGCATCACTGATCCCAGTGGGCGCTGAACACAGCCTGTGGGGGGCACAGTTGAATACTGCACACCGTCCCAGACGTCTGGCGGCCACGCTGCTCGCCGCCACTCTCGCCGGGACCGGCCTGACTGTCGCCGCCGCACCCGCGGCGCACGCGGCGGCCTCGGACGCCGTGGTCAAGTTGCCGATCTCGTCGTACTCGGCGCTGGCCGTCGACAACGTCCACGAACGGGTCTTCGTCGCGGACAGCAGCACCAGCTACTCCGGTAACAGCGGCATCATCGCCGTCTACAACTTTCAGGGCGAACGCCTCACGACGATCACCACGACCTACCACGTCTCGGGTCTGGCGCTGAGCGCCGACGGGGCCAAGGTCTACGCCGGTCTGCGGGACCGGATCGAGTCGTACGACACCACCACCTTCCAGAAGACCCACGTCTCCTACGCGAGCACCGACACCTGCGGTCGTGATCTCGCCTACTCCGGCGGCCAGTTGTACTTCACGACGCCGTACTCGCAGTACGTCGGCCAGTGCGCCACCGCCAGTACCTACGTGGACGGGGTCGTCAACGGCGCCCTCACCCGCACCGGCTGGAACGACTCCGGCGAGCTCCAGCTGGAGGCCGGCCCCGGCAACAGGATGCTCATGGGCCAGCCGCTCAACGCGAACGCGGCCAACCCCTTCGTCACGGTCTTCGACACCAGCGGCGACAGCCTCGTACGCAATGCCGCCCGCCGCTTCGCCGACAGCGAGGGCAAGGGCGCCCTGGACTTCAAGGACATGGCGTTCTCCCCGGACGGCGCCAAGGTCGCCGTCGCCGACGCCGCCTACGGCACCCGGCTGCTGAACGCCGACGACCTGTCCGACGCGGCCACCGGCTACCAGGCGCTGCCGTCCGGAGCCACCGCCAGCTCGGTCGCCTTCAGCGGCGACGGCAAGTACATCGCGCGCGGCGCCTCGGCCACCGGCTCCACTCCCGACCTGCTGGTGCAGCCGGCCGACCCGACGGACGCGACGGCGCCGCTGGAGTTCGTCTTCGAGGGCAGCCTCGACGGTGACAAGGTCGTGCCGCGCGGCATGGAGTGGTCGGCGGACGGCTCTCGGCTGTTCGCGGTGACCACCAACACGGCCGGCAGCCAGTACTGGCTGCACATCATCCAGCCGCCGGCGGTCCAGTACGACGCCCGCTTCACCGGCGGCCTCACCCACAGCCCCGCCCAGGCCACCGCCGGCGAGCCGCTGGCCGTGCGGGGCAAGCTGGAGCAGGACGGCCCGGCGCCCGCCGAGCCCCTGAAGGTCAAGGCGACCCGCACCGACGCGAACGGCACCCATGACCTGGGCACCTTCACCGTCAAGGACGACGGCACCTTCACCGTCCTCGACGAGCCGGACCTCGTCGGCGACGCCACCTACACGGTGTCCTTCCTCGGCGACCTGACCCACCGCCCCGCCGAGGACGTCACCACCACGGTGTCCGTCGGCAAGGCGCCCACCTCGATCGCGCTCACCGCCCCCGAGGAGGCCTCGATGAGCACGGGCATCGAGATCACCGGCACCTTCACCGCGCAGGGCAAGGCGCTGCCGGACCGGGCGGTGCTCAAGGTCGAGCGGACCGACAGCCTCGGCACCGGCACCCTGTCGTCGGTGACCGTCGCCGCGGACGGCACCTTCACGATCAACGACATACCGCGCGCCCGGCGCGAGGTGACCTACACGGTCAGCTGGCCGGGCGACGACCTGCACAGCGGGTCCACCGCCTCGGCGACGGTGTACGTCAGGCGGTGACCCCGCCGGGTCAGTAAGTCCCGCCCCGCTCCTCCAGATACCGGGTATGGGACTCCTGGCGGCGGGCCTCCGTCTCTCGCAGCCCCGCCGCCAGCCGCTCGGCCTCCTTCTGGAGCAGCGTCAACTGCCGTTCCAGGTGGCGTTCCGGCGGTTCCTGGCCGGGTGTCAGCCGAGTCCACCACCGGGTGCGGACGAAGGTGTCGACGGCCTCCGGGATGTCCTGCCGCACGGCCCGCGAGAGCGCGTGCACGCCTTCGGGGTCCTGGGCCAGCACCTCGGCGACCCAGCCGGGCTCCAGCAGCGCCGCAAGGAGGTCGGTCAGTTCGGTGAGCCGTCCGGACGCGGCGGGCGGGAGTTCGACTCCGCGCAGGTACTCCAGCAGCGTGCCGAAGTCGCCGCGCACCTCGTCGAGCTGGGCGGACGGGTCCGGGAAGTCCGGCAGCGGCGGCCGCTCCGGCGGGGCGATGAGGGCGCCCGCGCCGTACAGCCCCGCGACGACGACGGGCCAGTACGGGCCCGCAACGCCCGTGAAGGTCAGCACCACACCCACCAGCCCGCAGGCGCTGCCGGTGAGGTTCTTGCGGGACTCGAGATAGCCGAGGAACTTACTGGTAGCCACGGATCTCCTCGAAGGCGCCGTCGAGCGAGCCCTGCTGGGCGTCGAACAGGCGGCCGCCGGTCAGCTCGGCGATGTGCTCCAGCTCGGCCCTGTCGGAGTCGCCGAAGAGGATGGGGAAGACGGGGATGTCCCGCTGGGCCCGGGTGAGCCCGTCGTAGAAGTCCTCGAAGTCGTCCGGGCCCGCACCCGCTGTGTTCTCGCCGTCTGTCATCAGGACGATCGACGTGAACGTGTCGCGGTCCGCGCCCAGACGCTCGTACGCCCTCTGCAGTGATGTGTAGATCGCGGTGTCGCCGTCGGCGCTGAGGCCCTGAGTGTCCTTGCGGATCGCGTCGAGCCCGCTCTGCGGGTCCTCGGGCTCGACGACATGGGTGCGGACGCTCTTGACCTCGGAGCCGAACGGCATGAGCGTCACCTCCTCGCGGTCCCGGAAGTCGCTGGTCAGATCGGTGAGCGCCTTCTTCAGCCCGTCGAGTCGGTCGCCCTCCATCGAGCCCGAGGTGTCCAGGACGTACACGGTCCGCGAGGGCCTGCGGAGCTTGTTCTCGTACGCGTCGAGGAGCCCGTCGGCGACCGACCGGTTGCCAGGGAAGGGCAGTTCGCGGCGGCGGCCGGTGTCGAGCCCTGCCGCGGGCGGCACGGAGGCGACGACCGGGCGGCGCAGGGTGCGCTGGGTGATCAACCGCTGGATCTCCGGAGTCCGCAGTGCGTCGGTGAGCCGGCGGACGTCGTCGCGGACGTCCTGGCTTGACGACGCGAGTGAGGAGAGCGGGTAGTCGGCGGTGACCACGCCGTCGCGCGGCCGGATCACGGTCAGGTCCTTACGGGCCTTCAGCACCGACTCGTAGTTGAGCAGCGCGCCGACGTCGCCGCGCCGGTCGTACGCCTGCGCCAGCCACCCCGACGAACCCGACGTCAGTTGCTGCCCCTTGAAGAACTCCTTCAGCTTCGGGGTCGCCTTCGCCACGTCCGCGTCCGTGAGCGCCGACTGGGCGCCGGACAGCGCCGAGGCCACCGAGACCAGCGTCGAGAAACCGGAGTTGGAGCGGGACGGGTCGGTCATGCCGTACGTCAGTTTCCCGTCCGCCACCGCCTCGTCGATGTCGGACCAGGTGACGTCCTCCGGCTTCCAGCCCAGCTCCCGTACGGTCTCGGGCTTCACGCCGATCGCGACCGGGCTGGACATGACCGGCGTCTCGGAGACGACCTGCTCGGCGGCCTCCGGGCGAAGCCGCAGGTAGTCGTTCGAGGCGAGCCAGACCGCGTCGTAGGAGCCCTTCGCACGGTCCTTCGCGAGCAGGTCGATCGCGTCGAGGGTGCCCATGTAGGTGGGCCGGAGCTCGATGCCGGTGTCCTTGGTGACCTGCTCCCACACCGGCTTCATGTCGGCGAGTTCGCTGGAGGCGAGGATGCGGAGGGTGCCGGGGATGGGCTCGTTGTTCTCGGCGGGGGTCTGCTCCTCGGCCGTGCAGGCGGTCAGGAGAGCGGCAGTTGCCGTAAGAGCGACCGCGAACGCCGTACGCCGTCTCATCCGAGCCCTCCTTCCAGCGCGCCCTGCGAGCGGCTGCGCTCCAGGTACGCGGTGGCGTGCTGGAGTTCGGAGGTGAGGGACTCGACGGTGGCCGCCATGGTCTCGGTGGCCTGGACCTTGTAGGTGTCGATCGCGTCCAGGGTGCGGTAGATCTGCTGAAACGCGGCTCGCAGGGTCTCCGCGCCCACGGCCGGGTCGGCGGCGATGCGCTGGATCTCGCCGCTCTGCGTGGCGAGCATCTCCGCGTTGCCGCGGATGAGGTCCTCGGTCGTGCCGCGCAGGGCGTTGACCTGGTCGACGACCTTGCGCTGGTTGTCGAGCGCGGAGGCGAGCATCACGGAGATGCGCAGCGCGGAGACCGTGGTGGTGGCGGCCCGGTCCACGCCCTTGATGAGTTCCTCGTTGTTGCGGCGTACGACGTCCATGGCCAGGTAGCCCTGTGCGCACACCGCGAGCTGCGTCAGCAGGTCCTGGTGCTTCTGCCGGACGGGGAAGAGCACGTCCGCGCGCAGGGTGTCGGCCCCTGCCGGGTCGGTCGCCTCGACGCCGGCGATGTGCTGCTCGACCGCCGTGTCCAGGGCCTCGGTGAGGACGACGTACTCCTGGAGCTTGCCCATGGTCTCCCACAGGCGGACGCGCTCGGTCTGCAGGGCGGCGTTGTCGCGGCGCAGTTCGTCCTGGCCGCCCCGCAGCGACCCCACGATCTTGTTCAACGTGCCCTGCGCGGAGGCGTACTTGGCGACGTGGTCGCGCAGCTTGTTGCCGCCGGGCAGCCGGGACAGGAACTTGCGGCCCTTGCTCGCGGGCAGGTCGCGCGGATCCAGGTCCTCCACGACCCGCCGGAGTTCGACGAGTGAGCCCGCGACCTGCGACTGGGCGTCCCCGCCCTTGGACGGGAGGCTGCGGACGGTGCGCTCCAGCATGCGGTTGGACTGCGCTGCCGCGGTCCGCATCTCGCCCGCGCCGAGGGCCGTGATCTCGCCGACCTTGCCCGCGAACTCGGGGGAGCGGGCATCGAGCGCCGCCAGCCCCTGGACGTACGCGGCGGCCTTCTGCGCCATGTCCGCCCGCACGGAGTCCTCGACGGGCACCAGCCCGCCGGCCTTCTCACGCGGCACGGGCGCGACGGCCTCGGGCGGCGTGAGCGTGAACGTGCTGCTGTCTTCGGTGGTCATGCAGGGTCCCCCGTCTGTCCGCGCGCCCGGCGCGCCATGTCGTGCAGCACCTCGGACGCGGGCACGGGCGCCTGCCGCACGGTGAGCTTCTGCATCAGATACGTGGTGTGGTCGGCGGTCGCCGCCGTGAACTCCGCGGTCGCGCCCTGCGGCCGGAAGCCGTGTCGTACCGCGAGCTTTCGCAACTGCGGGTCGGTGCTGAGCAGTTCCCCGAGTGCCCGGCCCTCTTCGGTGAGCGGGACGATCGTGTGGTCGCTGTTGACCGTGGTGTCCGGGTACAGGACGGTCAGGTCGTCGACGCTCTGGTCCTGGGCTAGCAGCGAGGCGACCTGCGACTCGTACACGAGGACCAGCGGGTTGCCGACGCCGCTGATGAAGTCGCGGAACGCCGCGTCCGTGCTGGACTGCTGGGCGCCCTGGACGCTGACGAGCTTGCGCAGCAGGGGCGCGGTGCGGTCGACGTCGGCGTCGCCCGTCACCACCTTGCCGCCGTTGGCCACGTAGGAGGCCGCGGCCAAGTACAGGGCACCGGAGTTGGAGGTCTCCGGGTCGGTGGTGGCGATGTAGAGGGTGCCGGTCAGTTCGCCGTACTGCTCGGCTCCCTTGAGCTGCTGCCAGGTGCGGTCGCGGCGGGCGGCGTCGAGGTACGCGGCCATCTTGAGGGTGCCGCGGTTCTTCTCGCCGAGGGTGGCGAGCCCGTTCGCGGCCAGCACCTCGGCGGCGCCCCGGTGCGCCACGACGACGAGGGGCGAGTAGAAGGGCCGCGGCAGGGGCTTTTGCGCCGTGTACTTGTCGGCGAGCTCGTCGGCGGGTGCCTGGCTGGACGGGAAGGCGAAGTCGTAGCCCTTCAGGTCCAGGCCCTCCATGGCCCAGGACCCGGAGGCCTCCGTCTTGACGGTGTAGCCCTGTGCGGCAAGGGCCTTCACCACGTCGGGATCGGCAAAGAACTCCGCCTTCTCCGACCCGATCACTCCGCGCACGGTCTTCGTTGCCGTGCCCTGGTCCTCTGTGTGCCGGCCCGCGACGACGGCTGCCACAACTCCGCCGATCAGCAGCACCGCGAGGACGATTCCTGCGATACGTCTCACGCTGGGGAGCGTGCTCCCGGAACCCGACGTTCCAGGGCGATCCGGGTGAACCCGAAGTGACCAACCGATCCCGGTATGCAACCGGAGCGGGCTGCTCCGTGACCGGGGAGCAGGCTCCTCCGCCGTGCTCTGCCAACTGGTGGCGCCCGGTCCGCGCCACGCCGTGGTGCGCGCGGACCGGGGCCGTCATGGAGACCCGCGGTGCGGGTCAGCAGGCCGCGAGCTGGCGGCCCTCCTGCGCTGCCGCGTGCGCGTCCATGCGGCGCGCCGCAAGAATCGCAGCGGCGGTGTCCGCACGCGACGCGGCCACCACCAGGGCGCGCCCCGCGAGGGCGTGCGCGCGCTGGTGCAGAGCCGCGAGGCGCGGGTCGCGCCGGTCGCCCGGAGTGTCGTCACCCGTGGCCGTTGCGGCCGCCCGCACCGGCGCCTTTCCGTCGCGCAGCCGGGCCACCTCCTGTGCAAGCTGTTCGGCGGCGGCGTCCAGGTCCGTCAGGTCCGTGTCGGGGGAGAGCGCGCGCAGGTCGTCGGTGACGGCGAGCAGCGCCGCGAGATGACCGGCGAGCTGGATGTCCAGCTCCTCCTCGCGGGAGCGGTGCGGGAAATCCTCGGCGGCGCCGGCCATCGTGTGGACCGACTTGGTGCGGATCGGCTCGTACATGGGGATGGCCTCCTGTGCTCTGACAGGAAACCATCCTAGCTTGGATTCAGTCTAAAGTTGAGTCGGTTCGCGAAATCGAGCACAGGCTTTACTCACCGTGAACGAGGCGAGGCCCCGGCGAAGATCGCCGGGGCCTCGCAGGATGCGGGCGCGCGTGAGGGGCCAGAGGCAGGTCAGGGCTGGCTGTAGCCGTCCAGGAACTTCCCGATGCGTCCCACCGCGTCCTTCAGGTCCGTCACCGACGGCAGGGTGACCACGCGGAAGTGGTCCGGCTCCGGCCAGTTGAAGCCCGTACCCTGCACGACCATGATCTTCTCGGCGCGGAGCAGGTCGAGCACCATCTGCCGGTCGTCCTTGATCTTGAAGACCTTGGGGTCGAGGCGCGGGAAGAGATACAGCGCCCCCTTCGGCTTCACGCAGGTCACGCCCGGGATCTGCGTCAGCAGCTCGTACGCCGTGTCGCGCTGCTCCTTCAGCCGGCCGCCCGGCAGGACGAGGTTGTTGATCGTCTGGCGTCCGGTGAGCGCCGCCACCACACCGTGCTGCCCCGGCATGTTGGCGCACAGCCGCATGTTCGCGAGGATCGTCAGGCCCTCGATGTACGAGTCGGCGTGCGCCCTGGGGCCGGAGATCGCCATCCAGCCGACGCGGTAGCCCGCCACCCGGTACGCCTTCGACATGCCGTTGAAGGTCAGGGTCAGCAGGTCCGGGGCGACGGCCGCGGTCGGCTTGTGCGTCGCGTCGTCGTAGAGGATCTTGTCGTAGATCTCGTCCGAGCAGACGAGGAGGTTGTGGCGGCGGGCGATGTCCGTGAGGCCGCGCAGGACCTCCTCGCTGTATACGGCGCCCGTCGGGTTGTTCGGGTTGATGATCACGAGCGCCTTGGTGCGGTCGGTCACCTTGCGCTCGATGTCGGCGAGGTCCGGCATCCAGTCGGACTGCTCGTCGCAGCGGTAGTGCACCGCCGTGCCGCCGGACAGCGAGACCGCGGCCGTCCACAGCGGATAGTCCGGCGCCGGGACCAGCACCTCGTCGCCGTCGTCGAGCAGGCCCTGCATGGCCATCACGATGAGCTCGGAGACGCCGTTGCCGATGAAGACGTGCTCGACGTCCGTCTCCACGCCCAGCGTCTGGTAGTGCATCATCACCGCGCGGCGCGCCGCGAGCAGGCCCTTCGCGTCTCCGTAGCCATGGGCGCCGGAGAGGTTGCGGAGCATGTCCTCGAGGATCTCGGGCGGGCACTCGAAGCCGAACGCGGCCGGATTGCCGGTGTTCAGCTTGAGGATGCGGTGTCCTGCCGCCTCGAGCCGCATCGCCTCCTCGAGAACCGGGCCCCGGATCTCGTAACAGACGTTGGCGAGCTTGGTCGACTGGATCACCTGCATGTCCGCGAGCTTACGGGCGTGTAGCCGGATTCGCTCCGTGTTATCCGCCACGTGAGATACGGGCGCGGGGGCGGTATGTCCCTCGATTGCATCAGCTTTCCCTGGAGTCTCTCCAATCCCCGCCCATGTCCGGCAACAATCCCGGCCGCGAACAGGGAGCGACGAAGGGGTCCAGGTGAGTGGGCCGACCACCCGCTAAATAGATCGCATGTTCGGTTCAGTGGGTACGCTGGACCCATGTCCGCGCACCTTCAGGGGCTCCAGGGCTCGCTGTTCGACCAGACCGACGACATCCGTCTCGGCCCACTGAGCGGCGTACGCAGGACCGTGCTGGGCGACGGAGCCTGGATCGATCTCCTGCCCGGCTGGCTGCACGGGGCCGACGCGCTGTTCGAGCACCTGGCCGACGCGGTGCCCTGGCGCGCCGAGCGCCGCCAGATGTACGACCAGGTGGTGGACGTGCCGCGGCTGCTCGCCTTCTACGGCACCGACGACCCCCTCCCGCACCCCGTCCTGGACGAGGCACGGGACGCCCTCTCCGCGCACTACGCCGCCGAACTCGGCGAACCCTTCGCCACCGCGGGGCTCTGCCTCTACCGCGACGGCCGCGACAGCGTCGCCTGGCACGGCGACCGCCACGGCCGCGGCGCCAGCGAGGACACCATGGTGGCCATCCTGTCCGTGGGCACACCGCGCGACCTGCTGCTGCGCCCGCGCCGCCCGGCGGGCGCAGCCGGCAGAGGCGGTGCGGGCCGCGCGACCCTACGGCAGTCGCTCGGCCACGGCGATCTGATCGTGATGGGCGGTTCCTGCCAGCGCACCTGGGAACATGCCGTGCCCAAGAGCACGCATGCGACGGGGCCGCGGATCAGCATCCAGTTCCGGCCCCAGGGCGTGGCCTGACAGGGCGGGGGCGGGCGGGGCGTACGCTCACCGTGCCCCGGCACCGCGGACCGCGCGCCCCGCGAGGGCGCCGGTGCGCCGTCCGTCCTCGATCACGAAACGGCCGTCGATCAGGACATGCGGGATGCCCGTCGGGAGCACCCGCGGGGCCTCGAACGTCGACCCCGCCGCGACCGTGTCCGGATCGAAAAGGACCAGGTCGGCACGGTAGCCCTCGCGGACAAGGCCCCGGTCGGGGAGCCGGAGGCGGGCAGCGGGACGGCCGGTGAGATGCGCGACGCACTCCTCGAGGGAGAGGACGCCCAACTCCCGTACGTACCGGCCGAGATACTGCGGGAACGTGCCGTACGCGCGCGGATGCGGCTTGTCGCCCTGCAGGATCCCGTCCGAGCCGCCGGTGTGGACGCGGTGCCGCATGATCGCCTGCACGTTCTCCTCGTGGCCCACGTGCTGCAGGATCGTCGAGCCGAGGCGATCCTCGACGAGCAGGCGGCGGGCGGTGACCCAGGGGTCCTCGCCGCGCTCGTCCGCCGACTCCTGGACCGTCCTGCCCACGTACGACGTGAGCCCCGGCTGGGAGACGCCCGAGATCTCGATCGTGTCCCACTCGATGGGCACGCCGTGGCAGCCGTCCGAACCGACGACCTCCAGGTGGTGGCGTATCCGCTCGGCCGTCGCGTCGTCCTTCAGACGCGCGAGGACCGCCTCCGGGCCGCCCTCGCTCGCCCAGCTCGGCAGCATCGCCACGAGCGTCGTACAGCCAGGGGTGTACGGATACGTGTCCAGGCTGATGTCCGCGCCGGCGTCGAGCGCGTCGTCGAGGAGGGCCAGGAGCTCGGGCGCGCGGCCCTTGTTCACGCCGAAGTTCATGGTGGCGTGGGCGAGATGGAGGGGGCAGCCGGCGGTGCGGGTCAGCTCCACCATCTCCGCGTACGCCTCGAGGGCGCCCGCGCCGTACGAGCGGTGGTGCGGGCAGTAGTAGCCGCCGTGCGCCGCCACGGCCCGGCACAGCTCGGCGAGTTCGGAGTCCTTGGCGTACATGCCCGGCGTGTAGGTGAGGCCGGACGACATGCCGACGGCGCCCTGCTCCATGCCCTCGGCGACCAGCTGCCGCATGCGGTCCAGCTCGGCGGGTGTCGCCTCGCGGTCGTCCCAGCCGACGGCGAGCATACGGACCGTGCCCTGGGGGATCAGATACGCCGCGTTGACGGCGATGCCCTCGCCGTCGAAGCCGTGGTCGAGGCGGTCCAGGTACTCGCCGACCGAGCGCCAGGTGAAGTCGATGCTGTCGTCCCCGGGGCCGCCGCCGTTCCAGCCGGCGATGGCGGTGCGGACCTCGGCGAGGGTGCGGTCGTCGACGGGTGCGTACGACAGGCCGTCCTGGCCGATGACCTCGAGGGTCACGCCCTGGGCGGCCTTCGCGCTGTGGTCCGGGTCGCGGAGGAGGGCGAGGTCGCTGTGGGCGTGCATGTCGATGAAGCCGGGGGAGAGGACGAGCCCCTCGGCGTCCACCTCTCTGCGGGCGGTGGGCCGCTGGCAGCCGGCCGCCGCGGCCTCCTTGACGATCGACACGATCCTGCCGTCGTCGACGACCACATCGGCGCGGTACGAGGGCGCGCCGGTGCCGTCCACGACGTCCGCGTCACGGATGACGAGATCCACTGCGGCCCCCTAGAAGAACGTACGGATGTAGTCGACGACCGTCCCGTCGGCTTCCGCCACCGGGATCAGCTGCCACTTGTCGAACGACGTGCACGGATGGGACAGGCCCAGGCCGACCCAGTCGCCGACCTCCACGTCGGCCTCCGGGGTCGTGCGCAGCCAGGCGTGCTGGTCGGACAGGGCGGTGACCGAGACACCCGTGGCGGGGCGCTCGGTGCCGTCCCGGCGTACGACCTGCGCGAAGGGCAGGTCCAGGTCGTACGCCGCGTCCCGCTTGCCCGCGTTGACGAACGCCTGCTCCGCCGACGGTCGTGACACCACCTGGGCCCAGAGGCGGAAGGCGGGCTCCAGGGTGCCCTCCTCGGGGACCCGGTTGAAGGGCGTCAGGTGCTTGTAGTGGCCGTCGTCGTGCGAGACGTACGCGCCCGAGCGCAGCAACTTCAGGACCGGCTGGGAGAGTTCCGGGATCTCCGCGAACACGTCGGCGACCGCGTCGAACCAGGCGCTGCCGCCCGCGCTCACCACGATCTCCCCGGCGTCCGCGAAGCGCCCCGCCTTGTCGAAGTCGACGGCCAGGGCGACGAGCCGGCGCAGCCAGGCGCGCACCCGCTCGGGGTCGGCCCCCGGCACCTCCCCCTCGTAGCCCGCGACACCGACCAGACGCAGCGTCCCGGCGGCGGCCACCGCGTCGGCGACCGCCGCGCACTCCGCCTCCGTACGGACGCCGGTACGGGCGCCGTCGCCGGCCGCGAGTTCGATGACGACGTCCACGGGGCGCGAGGTTCCGCGCAGCGCGGCGTCCATCAGCTCGACGCCGCGGACGGAGTCGACGTAGCAGACGAAGCGGAAGGACGGGTCGGCGGCGAGCTGCGCCGCGATCCACTTCAGTGCCGCCGCGTCCACCAGCTCGTTCGCCAGGAAGACCCGCTGGACGCCGAACGCGCGCGCCACGCGCACCTGGTGCGGCACGGCGAGCGTGATGCCCCACGCGCCGCGCTCGATCTGGCGGGCGAACAGCTGGGGCGCCATCGAGGTCTTGCCGTGCGGTGCGAACGCCAGGCCGTGGCGGGTCGCGTACGTCTCCATGAGCGCGAGGTTGTGCTCCAGGCGCTCGGCGGAGAGGCAGAGCACCGGAGTGATGAAACCGCCCGTGAAGAGGTTGCGGCGCTGGGCCGCGAGCTCGCCGACGGTCAGGCCCTCCGCGTCCGGCGGGAGACCCTTGAAACGGTGGTCGACCCGTTCCTCCACCAGCGCCTGGAGCGCCTGGGAGGAACCCCCGGCCGGCTTCTCGATGGGGCTGTCGGCGGCCATGGACCCTCCTGGGGGAGTACCGTATCGAGCATTCATTGCAACATCTGCAACGGCCATTGCGTATTTCGCTTACTGCTGTCTAACATCCGAGCCGACGCCGGGTCAACGGAGCCGCTGAGACCCGCGAGCAACGAGGAGCCACCGCCATCGTGACCCCCACCGGACCGCCCAGTGCCGAACGCGACACGACGAACGTCACGAACGCCGTGGACGTGGTCACGCTCGGCGAGTCCATGGTCACGTTCCTGCCCTCCCGGCCGGGCCGCCTCGCCGACGTACCGTCGTTCGACCGGGGCATCGGGGGTGCGGAGTCCAACGTCGCGTGCATGCTCGCCGCCGCCGGGCACTCCGTGAAGTGGGTGAGCCGCGTCGGCGACGACGGCTTCGGTGACCACCTGGTGGAGGCGATCGCGTCGTACGGCGTCGACACCTCCGCCGTACGACGCGACCCCGCGCGCCCGACGGGCATCTACTTCCGTACGGCGGGGGACCGGGCCACCGACGACCATGAGGTGGCGTACTACCGGACGGGGTCCGCAGCCTCCGCCATGGCGGCGGACACCATGGACCTGGACGCGATCCGCTCGGGTCGCGTCCTCCACCTCTCCGGGATCACGGCCGCGCTCTCCGGCGACTGCCGCGGCCTGCTGCGCGAGCTGACGGCGCGCCGCCCGGGGCGCCCGCTCGTCTCCTTCGACGTCAACCACCGCCTGAACCTGTGGCGCGACCCCGCCGAGGCCGGCGAGATCCTGCGCGGCCTGGCCCGCGGCAGCGACCTCGTCTTCGTCGGCGAGGACGAGGCGCACGCCGCCTGGGGTGTCACCGGAGGCCCGGCCGCGGTCCGCGCGGCGCTCCCGGAGCCGTCCACGCTGGTCGTCAAGAAGGGCGCGGAGGGCGCCACCGTCTTCGAGCAGGACGGCACCGTCACCTTCGTGCCGGCCCTGCGCGTGGACGTCGTGGCGCCGGTCGGCGCGGGCGACGCCTTCGCGGCCGGGTTCCTCTCTGCCACGCTGCGCGGCCTCCCCGTACGCGACCGCCTCCGGCACGGCCACCTCATGGCCGCCGCCGCCCTCACCGTGCCCGGCGACCTCGGCACCCCACCGGCCCGGAACCACGCCGACCGCCTGGCCGCCCTCGACGACGACGCGTGGGGGACACTGCGACTGGGCCCCGGCTGGACGGACGCCGTCACCGAGGACGTGCACGAGACGGTGGCCACGGAGGAGGTACGCATCCCATGAGCCAGACCGTCGACCGCGCGCTGAGCATCCTGCCCTTGCTCGCCGAGGGCCCCGCCGACCTCGGACAGGTCGCCGACCGCCTCGGCGTCCACAAGTCCACCGCGCTGCGGCTCCTCCGCACCCTGCACGAGCACGGCCTCGTCCACCGCCAGGCCGACCAGCGCTACCGCCTCGGCGCCCGCCTCTTCGCCCTCGCCCAGGAGGCCGTCGAGAACCTCGACATACGGGAGATCGCCCACCCCTACCTCGTCGACCTCAACGAGAAGTGCGGGCACACCGTGCACCTCGCCGTGTACGAGGAGAACGAGGTCCTCTACATCGACAAGGTCGAGAGCCGCTACCCGGTGCGCATGTACTCGCGTATCGGCAAGCCGGTCGCCATCACGGTCGCCGCCGTCGCCAAGCTGATCCTCGCCGACCTTCCCGAGGGCGAGCGGCGCGCGCTCGCCGAGAAGCTCGACTACCCCATGTACACGGCCCGTTCGATCCCGAACGCCGCCGCCTTCCTCAAGGAGCTGGCGACCGTACGCGAACAGGGCTGGGCCACCGACCTCGGTGGCCACGAGGAGTCCATCAACTGCGTCGCGGCGCCCATCCGCGGTGCGGACGGGCGCGTCATCGCCGCCATGTCCGTCTCCGCGCCGAACGTCGTCGTCACCGCCGAGGAACTCCTCACACTGCTCCCGCTGGTGCGCCGCACCGCCGACGCCATCAGCCGCGAGTACTCGGGTGGTGCCCCCGCGAGGGACACCCCGGCCCCGCACACCCGGGCCCCGCACACCCCGGCCCACAAAGCCCCGTGAGCCTCGAGAGCTCTGTAAGCCCCGTAAGAGAAATGAGCGACATGACCGAGAAGACCGCCCTCACCCCGGCCACCCACACCACCCCGCCCGCCAAGTTCTCGCACGGAGTCAAGAAGGGCAACATTCTTCAGGTCGCCGGCCAGGTCGGCTTCCTCTCGGCCGTCGAGGGCGAGGCCCCCAAGCCCGCAGGACCGACCCTGCGCGAGCAGACGCTGCAGACCTTCGCCAACGTCAAGGCGGTCCTGGAAGAGGGCGGCGCCACCTGGGACGACGTGATGATGATGCGCGTCTACCTCACGGACGTCGACCACTTCGCGGAGATGAACGAGATCTACAACGCCTACTTCGAGGAGCAGGGGCTGAAGCAGCCCCCGGCCGCCCGTACGACCGTCTACGTCGGCCTCCCCAAGGGCCTGCTCATCGAGATCGACGCGCTGGCCGTCCTCGGCTGACACCCCTCACCGCGTCACCGTCCCCGTCATTCGACGCTGACCCGCAGGCTGCTGACGCCCATCAACTCCCCGCACGCCGTACATCACGGCACGGCGCCCACCCCTGGGGCGCCGTGCCGCGATCCCCCCTGCCCGAAAGCCCTATGGAATTACGAGGCCCCCCTCCATGTCCCTGTCCTTCCCCCTGCTCGCTGCGGGCGCGTCCCCACTCGCAGCGTCCGCCCCCGCCGAGACGCCACCCCACACCGGCGGTCTCCTCGCCCTCGTCGACGGAACCGCGGGCCTGCTCACGGTCGCGGCCCTCGGCATCCTCCTGCTGCTCTTCCTGATCATCAAGGTCAGGCTGCAGCCGTTCGTCGCGCTGCTCGCCGTCTCCATAGCCGTCGGCCTCGCGGCCGGTCTGTCCGTCACCGAACTCTTCGGCACCGTCCAGAAGTCCGACGCCGTCTCGCTCATCGAGTCCGGCATGGGCGGCATCCTCGGCCACGTGGCGATCATCATCGGCCTCGGCACGATGCTCGGCGCGATCCTCGAGGTCAGCGGCGGTGCGGAGGTACTGTCCTCCCGGCTGCTGAACCTCTTCGGCGAGAAGCGCGCGCCGCTCGCCATGGGCCTCACCGGTCTGATCTTCGGTATCCCGGTCTTCTTCGACGTCGGCATCTTCGTCCTCGCACCGATCGTCTACGCGGCGGCCAAGCGCTCCGGCAAGTCGATCCTGCTGTACTGCATGCCGCTGCTCGCCGGTCTGTCGATGACCCACGCGTTCCTGCCGCCGCACCCCGGCCCGGTCGCCGCCGCGGGCCTGCTCAAGGTGGACCTCGGCTGGGTCATCCTCATGGGCATCGTCTGCGGCATCCCGGCCGTGCTCGCCGCCTGGGCGTACTCCGCCTGGATCGGCAACCGCATCTTCGTACCCGTCCCGCAGGACATGGTCGAGGCCGCCGACGAGGCCAAGGCCGCGGTCGTCGCCGAGCAGGCGGCCCCGGGCCGCACCGCTCCGGAGAAGCCCGTCCCGCTCAGCACCGTCTTCCTGATCATCGGCACCCCGCTGGTGCTGATCCTGGCCGCCACCTTCTCCTCGATCGCCTTCGACCCCTCCACGGGCCGCTCGGTCATCGAGTTCTTCGGCAACCCGTTCGTGGCGCTGACCATCGCCCTGTTCATGGCGTACTACCTGCTGGGCATCCGCCGCGGCTGGTCCCGCAAGTCCCTGGAGCGGGTGTCGACTTCGTCCCTGAAGCCGGTCGGCAACATCCTGCTCGTGGTCGGCGCCGGCGGGATCTTCGGCGCGGTCCTCAAGGGCAGCGGTGTCGCCCAGGCGCTGTCCGACACCTTCAGCGACATCGGGCTGCCGATCATCGTCCTGGCCTATCTGATCTCGCTGGTCCTGCGCGTCGCCCAGGGCTCGGCCACGGTCGCGATCGTCACCACGGCGGGCATCGTCTGGCCCCTCATCGAGGCGGGCGACCACTCGCAGCCCTTCGTCGCCCTGGTCATCATGGCCATCTCGGCGGGCTCGATCTTCGCCTCGCACGTCAACGACGGCGGCTTCTGGATCGTCGCTAAGTACTTCGGGATCTCCGAGCGGGACACGCTGAAGTCCTGGACGGTGCTGGAGTCCGTCCTGTCGCTGGCCGGTTTCGCGGTGGCGGCGGTGCTGAGCGTGTTCGTGTAGGCGCGGTGTGGGTAACCGGCTGTTCCGGTCCGGCAGTTCGGGCCGTACCGGAACAGCCGGGACTCTTCCCCCGGGGCAATCGGGGGGTCGGGCACCGCGGGCACAGGGTCGTCGTCCATACTGCCGCCGTGGAGCAGCGCAGAGGTCCGAACATCCAGCCCGTACTCGCCGCCGCGACCGACCCGGCGTACGTCCCCGGCATCACGCCTCCCCGCCTCGCCGCCGATCCGGACGAGACGGTGTCACCGGCGGACACCGCGCCGGAGACGGAGCCCCGGGACGCCGTCGCCGACGTCGCCGAGGAGAACGCCGCCGCGACGGCGGACGATGAGGACTCCGGCACCGCGGACGCCGCCGACACCCACGGCGCCGACGCGCCGGAGGCCCCGGAAGCCGCGGACTCCGGGGAGTTCGACGGCTCCGACGACACCGGCGAGCCGGCCGAACCGGACGCCCCCGCGGCATCCGGCGAGGGCGATGCCGACAGTGCCGCGGACGCCGGATCCGGCGACGGCGGCCCGGTCTTCGAGGCCTCCGACCGCCGCGGTTCGATCACCGCGGATCGCAGCGGGGTACGGCTCCGCCTGGACGACCAGGAGTGCGAGTTCCGCTGGGACGAGATCGGCGCAGTCGAGATCGAGACCTCGCGTTTTGGGCGCTGGTTCACGGTCACGGTCCACACGCCCGACCGCCGCTGGTACCCGGCCGACATCGAGGTCAAGGACAAGACCCGCATCAAGGAGTGGACGGACCAGCTCGACGCGGTCCTGGACGCGTACTTCGATGACGAGGCCGAGCCCAAGCCGGATCCGGAGCCTGAGGCCGAGGCCGAGGCCGAGGCCGACGTCGAGGCCGACGACGAAGCCAAGGCCAAGGCCTAGCTCGTATTCAGCCCGTCTGGGGGCACCTCCCGGACGAAGTCTGGGGGAGCTTGAGGACGAGCCCGCAGGGCGATCCGGGGGTCCAGGGGCCGGCCCCTGGTTACGGGAAGGGGCGGGGCGGGGGAAGAACCCCGCCCACCGAACCCCTCCGCCGTACCCGACGAGACGGGGCACCCGCGTACCGCGTACCGGATGCCCCGCCGAACCCGTCAGCCGGCGCAGTACTGCGCTTGCTTCCCGATGGACCGGTACATGCAGTCCGCGTTCTCGATCAGCTGCAGCACCGCGTCCCGGTTGCGCGACGTCTCCCGGTCGATGACCTCGTCGGGCGGGTAGAAGCCGCCGCCGGAGCTGGACGCCGGATACATCTCGAAGGTGTAGCCGAAGATCTTCTGCGAGCCCCACAGCCAGTCGTCGATCGAGCCGTCCGTGATGTAGAGGTCGCTGGACTGCTCGGCCGTGTAGCCGTTGCTGGCACCCATCTTCTCGCCGACCGCGGCGAAGGCGTCGCGGTCGTCCCGGGTCATGCCGGTGGCGGTGTCGGAGTACGTGTAGCCGTACGGCCAGAGCACCAGCTCGCTGTAGGTGTGGAAGTCGATGCCCGCCTTGATCTGCTGTGTGCCGCCGACCACCCGGCTGCGCACGAAGTCGGCGACGACCTTCACCTCGGGCGCGGACTCGGCCGACGGGCCGCGGTAGGTGTCGGACGACGGGCTGCCGGACGAACCGCCGCAGCAGCCCCACCGGTACGCCCAGTTGCGGTTGAGGTCCGTGCCGACATACGACGAACCGCTGTTGGGCTGGCGGTTCTTGCGCCAGCTGCGGTAGGAGCCGGTGGCGATGTCGTACTCGCCGCCGTCCGGGTTGAGGTCCGGGATGATCCAGAGCTCGCGGCCGTTGACGGCGTTGGTGATACGCGAGTCGGTGCCGTAGTCCTCGCCGAACTCCTTCAGCAGATACAGCGCCATCTCGACGGTGAGGTGCTCGCGCGCGTGCTGGTGGTGCGTGAAGAGGACCTCGGGCTCGGACTCGTCCGTGGCCACGTTGTCGCTGATCTTGATGGCAACGATGTCGCGGCCCTGGTAGGACTTGCCGATCACACGCTTGCTCATGATGCTCGGGTACTGCGCGATGCGCTGGTCGATCTCGGCCGTCATCTCGGCGTAGTTGTGGTACTTGGAGTCGGCCGAGGGGAAGTCGAGCGGCTGGACGCCCGCTGCGCCGGTGCGGTCGGGAACCGCGCCCACCGCGTCGAGTTCGTAGCCGAGCGCGCGGAGCTTCTTCGCCTCCGACGCGTCGGCGGAGACGACGACCACATGGCCGTCGGACTCGTCGATCGTGACGCCGGTCCTGGCGAGGTCGGTGCGCGTCACGCGGTTGGAGTGCATGTGGATCTCGTACTGGCGGACGTCGCCGTCGGATGCGACGGTCCTGTCCGCCCGGGACGGTGGTGAGGCGTCCGCGGTGCTGACGGTGAGGGTGGTACCGGCCGCGAGCGCCAGTAAGGCGGCCAGGGTCGCCGACCGCCTTCCGCGTATGCGGAGTCGCATGAATTCTCCTGAAAAGTGGGGGGTTTTGCTCACTGCGACGTACGTGGTGCGGGTGTGGCGACATCGTCCTGGTGTGGCATGACCGGGTCAATAGGGCCTGCGCGCCCTCTTGTGCAGCCGTGCTCTTTACGCTTTCTTGATCCGCATGGCGGAGACGAGGGACACGACAGGGACCGGGCCGGAAGAACACACGAACAAGGGCAACGGGGCGGGTACCGCAGCCGACGGCTCGGTCTCCCCGCCGCGCAAGTCGAGTTGGAAGTACATCGGCCCCGGCATCGTCGTCGCCGCGACCGGCGTCGGCGCCGGCGACCTCGTCGCGACGCTCGTCGCGGGCAGCAACTTCGGCTACACCCTGCTGTGGGCCGCCGTCCTCGGCTGCATCGTCAAGATCTCACTCGCCGAGGCGGGGGGCCGCTGGCACCTGTCGACCGGCCGCACCCTCTTCGACGGCTGGGCGAGCCTGGGCCGCTGGACGACGGCCTTCTTCGTCGTCTACGTCGTGATCTGGGGGTTCGTGTACGGCGCTGCGGCGATGTCGTCGAGCGCGCTGCCCCTCCAGGCGCTGTTCCCGGACGTGTTCCCGGCCGAGTGGTCGATCAAGCCGTGGGCGATCATCTGCGGTCTCGTCGGCCTGGCCTTTGTCTGGTTCAACAAGTACGAGGTCTTCGAGAAGGTCATGACGGTCCTCGTCGGCGTCATGTTCGTCGTCACCGTCTACCTGGCGATCCGCGTCACGCCGAACCTCGGCGACGCCTTCGCGGGCCTGCTGCCGGTCCTTCCCGACGAGAAGGACTCAGTCCTCAACACGCTCGGCCTGATCGGCGGCGTCGGCGGCACGATCACGCTTGCCGCGTACGGCTACTGGGTCAACGCCAAGGGCTGGACCAACACGAGCTGGATGAAGGTGATGCGCCTCGACAACCGCGTCGCGTACATCACCACCGGCGTCTTCGTCATCGCCATGCTCTTCGTCGGCGCCGAACTGCTGCACGCCTCGCACACCGCCATCGCGAGCGGCGACAAGGGCCTGATCGACCTCACCGCGATCCTGGACGACGAGTACGGCACGGCGACCGCCAAGCTGTTCCTGGTCGGCTTCTTCGCCACGTCGTTCACATCGCTGATCGGCGTGTGGCACGGCGTGAGCCTGATGTTCGCGGACTTCGTGGAGCGGTACCGCAAACAGCGGGTGAGGAAGGACGCCGCCGCGGTCACGGGCGAGGAGGTGGCCTCGGGCCGCCGCGAGAAGTCCCTCCCCTTCCGCGCCTACCTCCTCTGGCTGACGTTCCCGCCGATCATCCTGCTCTTCCAGGGCCAGCCCTTCCGCCTGGTGATCCTCTACGGCGTCCTCGGCGCGGCCTTCATGCCGTTCCTCGCCCTCACCCTGATGTGGCTCCTCAACTCCTCCCGTACCCCCCGCGAATGGCGCAACGGCATCCTCAGCAACGCGATGCTGACGATCGCGGGCCTGCTCTTCGTCGTCCTGTGCGTGAAGCAGATCTGGGACCAGCCGTGGTCGGAGTTCTTCTGACGAGGCCTGGCTCTATCGGGCCTCCTGCCACTTCTCACTGGTCGCGATCCTCTTCAGCTGGGCGATCGTCAGGGCGGGCGCCTTACGCGTGGCCCCGCCCTGCAGCCCGGCGGCGTTCGAAGCCATGATCACCACGCGGTCGCCGTTGGGCCGCAGGACGTCGACGGTCCGTACGACGACTCCCGCGCGGCCCTTCTCGTCCGCTGCCTCCTGCGTCAGCACGAGCGTGCCGTCCGGCAGCTTCTCGGCGCCCGCCATGTGGCCGCTCAGCGCCTCACCCATGTTCGACTGCACGTTGATCTGGACCATGCTCTCGCCCTTGCCGTCGTTGACGACGACATAGGCGTACTCGGGCTCCTGGCCGCCCTTCGCGGTCACCTTCAGGTTCTCGGGGAGCAGCGAGGCGAGAGTCGTCCCGACCGAGGCGGCGTCGGCAGCCGGAGGCGCGCTGGTGGTGGCCGACGGCTTCGGGGCAACGGAGTGCCCGGGGCTCTCGGGGATCGCGTCGACGGCCGTACGCCAGGCCGTGGCGCTGACCACCTTCGTCAACTCGACGGTGGACAAGGGCGGTTCGTCCCTCGTGACCGGCGCGTCCTTCTCGGCCTCGGCGTTCCACTCGTTCACCGTGATGTGGTGTCCCTGCGGGGTGACGAGCGACGCGTACCAGTGCTTCGTGTCCACGCGGCGGTCCGGGTACTCGTACCCCTGGAAGAGCAGCAGATCCGAGCCGTCGGGCAGTGTGCTCGCGGTGCAGGCGTCGTACGAGACCAGCCTCTTGTCCGGGCATCGGGTCCACTCGCGGGCCTGCTCGCTCCCCGGCTCGATCCGGTTCAGGGAGACCCCGACGGCCGCAGCGCCCTTGCCGTCGTCGTACACGACCTGGGCGTACGGCATCCCCAGTCCATCACGACCACTCTCACCGGTGCCCCGGCCCTGCTCCTCGCTGAACTTCCCCTTGGGAAGCAGCTTCTTGAGGGTGCGGACCAGGTCGGCGCCGGAGACCTCACCGTCGTCCTCGGCGGGCCGGGGCGGCGTCACCCGCTGGCCGGAGGCAACGGACTGCCCGCCCTCGTCGCCGCTCCAGGGCACGAGCAGCGTCCCGCCCACTCCCACGAGGGCGACCGCTGCCACGCCTCCCGCGACGGCGGCCCTGCGCCGCAGCAGGAGCCTGCGGCCGCGTACCGCGCCGGCGGCGGCGAGGGCGCTCCGGTCGGTCTCGAAGCCGCCACCGGCGTGGCGGAGGGCTTCGCCGAGCCGGTCCTCGAAGAGGACGCCGGCTTCCTTGTGGTCTTCAACGGGCATGGCGAACCACCGTCTCTGCAACGTTGTCGGAAGGGGAGGAACGTACGGCCGGTCAGGGTGCCGCGTGCTCGCTGAGGGCGTCGCCGAGCAGCACCCGCAGCTGGGCGAGCGCCCGGACGCAGCGCGTGCGCACCGCGGCCGAGCTGGCATTCATCGCCTCGGCGGTCTCCTCGATGCTGCGGTCCTCCCAGTAGCGCAGGACGACCACGGCCCGGTCCTTGGCGGGCAGCCGGCCCAGCGCCTCGACGAGGGTCAGCCGCAGGGGCGTGTCGGCATCGGCGGTACGCGGATCGGGGAGGTCGGGAAGGACGTCCGTGGCGCGTTCCGTGCTGCTGCGGCGCCTCTGATGGGTGAGGAACACACGGGTGAGCACGGTCTGGGCGTACCCGGCGGGATTGCCGACCCGGGACACCCGCCGCCAGCTGACGTACAGGCGGCCGAGCGTCTCCTGGACCAGGTCCTCGGCGAGATGGGTGTCACCGGCCGTGAGCAGACAGGCGGACCGGTAGAGATGCCCGGCGCGCGCCGCAGCGAACTCCGCGTAGTCGTCCGCTCGAGTCTGTCTCATGCTGTGTCCCCCGTGTTTCCGTGCACCGGCCTCACTTCATTGATGCGCTGGGCCCCGGGAAATGTTTCATCACCGGTGGACGCTTACCGAGCCCCGACTGTCGGTCGGCCTCGCACGCGGCGCAGCGCATGCGTAGTGTGGTGATCATGACTGGCGAGACCGACCTGCGGACACTGTTGAGCGGCATGCGTCCGGAGCTGAATGCGGGCCGCTATGTATTCACCACGGTCAAGGACGGTGTGCCCTCCGGCGTGACCCGGGTGGCCACCGTCGCCGAGGACGAGGGCCTGACCCTGGTCGTACGGCAGGAAGAGGCGGACGCGGCGGGGCTGGCGTACGACTACGTGGCCGGCTGGATCACGTTGCGCATTCACTCAGCGCTTGAGGCGGTTGGGCTGACCGCCATGGTCGCGCGGGAACTCGCCGACGCGGGATTGAGCTGCAACGTTGTCGCCGGGTTCCACCACGACCACCTGTTCGTGCCATACCAGCACGCCGACCAGGCGGTGGCCGTCCTGGAGGACCTGGCACGGCGCTCCGCCTGAGCCGACGGAATGGCGCCGGTCACGGCCACTCGTTGATGGCGTCGCCAAGCACACCGCTTACGTGCCGCGGACGGCGCCGGACCGTGGGTCGGCGGATCGTCGCCCGTGCGGGCCACGGACAGCCGTGGCTGTGCCGGTCGGCCCGGGCCCGGCGCTCGTGTCCGAGTGTCGGCCCGGTGCCGCTACCGAGCGCCCGGTCAGGAGTTGGCGGGGGATTCGTCCGGGAAGATCCTGGTCGTGATCGTGCCGTCCTTGGTGAGGTAGCCGTAGAGCATCCCGGGGCTGCTGTGGGGGGCGTCGAAGGTGCCGTCGGGTCCGAGTGCGATCACTCCGCCGGTCCCGCCGAGCTGCGGCAGCCGCTTGACGATGACCTGGTATGCCGCCTCGGGCACGTTCATCTTCCCGAACTCGATCAGGTTGGAGATCGTCGACGTTGCCGCGCCCCGGATGAACACCTCGCCCGCGCCGGTGGCGCTCGCCGCCACGGTCCCGTTCTTCGCGTACGTGCCGGCCCCGATGATCGGCGAGTCGCCCACCCGGCCGGGCAGCTTGTTGGTCAGCCCGCCGGTCGACGTCGCCGCCGCCAGGTCCTTGTCCCGGTCGACCGCGACCGCGCCGACCGTGCCCTTGGCCTGCTCATCGGCCAATGTCTCCTTGGACTTGGCGGCGCTCGTGTCGCCCGCCGCCGCGGCCTTCGCCTTCATCAGGGCGTCCCACCGGGCCTGGGTGAAGTAGTAGTCCTGCGTCACCATCTTCAGCCCGTGCGCCGCGGCGAAGTCGTCCGCTCCCTCACCGGCCAGCATCACGTGCTTCGACTCGTCCATCACGAGGCGGGCCGCCTGGATCGGATTGCGCACGTTGCGCACCCCGGCCACGGCTCCCGCCTTCAGGTCGGTGCCGCGCATGATGGAGGCGTCGAGCTCGTGCCCTGCGTCTGCGTTGAACACTGCTCCCTTCCCGGCGTTGAACAGCGGATTGTCCTCCAGCCGCTCCACTGCCGCCTGCACGGCGTCGGTGCTGTTGCCGCCCCGGTCGAGGACCTGCTGCCCCGCTTGCAGGGCCTGGCTGAGTCCGTCCCGGTACGCCTTGGCGAGTTCCGGCGAGGTCGTGGCGCGGTCCAGTGCTGTTCCGGCGCCGCCGTGCACGGCGAGCACGACGTCCTCGGCATCCGGCTCGGGCTTCGTGCCGGTCTTGCCTGCCGTCTGCTGGGCGGCGGGCAGGGTCCGCTCGGTGGCCGAGGCCGAGGCTCCTCCCTGGGGGGCGGCGAGCGCCGCGGTCACCGCCGCGGTTGCTGCCAGAGCGGGAACAATCAGCTTCAAAGGTCGCATGTGCGTGTACTCCTCCGGTTCGCTGCTTCAGATGGGGTCGGTTTCCGTCGGATTGGTTTCATGAGCCCCCCCATGCGGGGCGTGGCTACCGTGCCGTCCGCCCGGCGCGTCGCTGCCGGTTGCGTCGGCGGATGCGATCACACGACTGCCTTGGACGGCTGCTTCGCGGCGTTGTCGGGCGTCTTGATCCGGGCGATGCCGAATCCGGTGAAGCCGCAGATGATCGCGAACACCGCGCCCAGGTAGTTGAGGAAGGCGTACGGGGCGTAGGCGATCGTCGCCACGCCCAGCGTCGTGGCCATGTACATTCCCGCCTCGGTCCACGGCACCAGCGGGACGAAGACCGTGCCGGAGTCCTCCAGCGTCCGCGAGAGGTTCTTGGCGGCGAGGCCGCGCTCTCGGTAGACGTTCTTGAACGCCTGGCCGGGGATGAGGATCGCCAGGTAGGACACGCCCATGGCCATCGCCGTGCCCAGCGAGGAGATGGCGGTGGCCAGGATGATGCCGCCGGTGCGGCGCACTCGCCGCAGCAGGCGGTGCATGAGTACGTCCATGCAGCCCGCCTCGGTGAGGATGCCGGCGAGCGCGAAGCCGACCAGGCCGATGAGGATGGTCTGTGCCATGGAGGCCATCCCGCCGCGGTTGAGCAACGTTTCGGCGGCGGCGGGCAGTTGGGAGGGGTCGACGCCGTGCCCGGCCAGCATCGTCACGTCGAAGCCCGTCGCCGCGGCGTCGCTGATGTCGTGGATCGTGAAGCCCTGAACGGCCATGCCCAGGACGGCCGCGATCATCGAGGACAGCACGATGGTCGGCACCGGCGGCTGTTTCATCATCGCGCCCGCCAGCACCACCACGGGCGGCAGCAGGAGCAGGACGTTGAAGTCGAAGGCGTGGTCGAGCGCCGTCACCAGCGTGTCCGAGCGGGCGGCGGCGTGCGCGTCGATGTCCTGGGTCAGGCCGAGGACGAAGTAGAGGACCGCCGAGACACCGGCCGCCGGAAGCGTGGTGTAAAAGAGGTGGCGGATGTGCTCGAAGAGCGTCGAACCCGCCACCGCCGGGGCGAGGTTGGTGGTGTCGGACAGCGGTGACATCTTGTCGCCGAAGTAGGCGCCGCTCACGACCGCGCCCGCGGTCATCGGCAGGGACGCCCCGAGCCCGGCGGCGACGCCCATGAGCGCGACACCGACCGTGCCGGCCGAGCCCCACGAGGTGCCCGTCATCGTGGAGACCACCATGGTGATGAGGAACGCCACCAGCACGATCCAGGACGGCTCGATGACCCGCAGCCCGAAGTCCACGATCATCGGGATGGTGCCGCAGAGCGTCCACGTGCCGATGAGCATGCCGATGGCGACGAGGATGAGCAGCGCCGGCATCGCCGAGTCGATCTTCTCGCGGATGCCCCGGAGCATCTCCTCCCACGTCACCCCCAGGCGCCAGGCGATGATCCCGGCGCACGAGCCCGCGGCTATGAGCAGGACGACCGGGTTGAGCCTGAGCCAGATCGAGCCGGGGATGACGAGCGCCAGCATGAGCACGATGGGCAGGGCCGCCTCGAACAGCGTCGGCGTGCGGCGCGGGCGGCGGCGTGGCGACGCCTGCGCGACGTCGACAACGGGCATTTCAGACATGGGGACGGTACTCCTCGGAGCCGGGCATGCCGGCAGACGGGTACGAGGGCGTGGAAAAGAAGCGCGTGGGGAGCGCAGGCGGGTATTGGGGGAGCGGTAAGGGAGGAGAACAGCGGCGCCGGACGTGGATCGTCAGTCGCGGGAGGCGCCGCTGCCCTTCATGCTCGCGATCATCTGCAGCCGTACACGGTCGAGATGGCCTTCCATCAGCTCGGCGGCACGGTCGGCCTGCCCCTCGGCGATGGCCTCCGCGAGTTCCTCGTGGTCGGCCAGCGAGGCGTCGGTGTGCGACCCGGGTACGTCCTGCCGGCTGCGCACCACGATGATCTGCTGGTGCACCCGCCACACCTGCTCGGTGATGCGGGGGCTGCGGGCCGCGTCGAGCAGCGCGCGATGGAAGTCGAGGTCGGTGTGGTGGACGAACTGGCGGCCCGCGGCGAGGAGTTTCCTCGACCGTTCGCAGGCGCGGCGCAGCGCGGTGATGTCCTTGCGGTCGCGTCGTACGGCGGCCAGGCGCGCGGCGGCGGTCTCGAGCGCTGAGCGCAACTCGAAGAGCGCCTCCACCTCGTCCGGCTCGGCCTCGAACACGACAGCGCCCTTGTTGGGGCGGTGCACCAGGAGGCCCTCACTGACGAGTTGCCGGATCGCCTCGCGCAGGGGCCCCCTGCTGATGTTCAGCTCGCGGGCGAGCTCGACCTCGTTGATCCGGGTACCGGAGGCGATCTGGCCGCTGAGGAGGCGTTCGCGAAGCGTCTCGACCATCTGGACGGCAAGGCCGCGCTGAAGGGTGTCAGGCATGTGTGCCTCCCGTCCGTTCAAAGCTGACCGCTGGCGAATCGCGAGGCCACGGGTGTGTCCGGGGCCCGCGACTGCAGCGGCAAAGTGTTGACAGATGACAGTGGACAGGGGCTGGTCGGGGTCTGTCAATACTCCGCGCGGCATCGACGCGCACGCCTTCAAAGTGATAACTGTTAACAGTTGAAGTCGCCCGGCCGGTTCGGCCGAAGAGGTAGGGAGCGCGCTATGCACGCGGTGGTGGCAGAGGTCTGGCGAGGAGACTTCCTCGAATCTGTGCACCACGGAACGGTCTACGCGGCCGGGCCGGAGGGGCAGACCGTGCTCAGCATCGGTGAGGCGGACCGCCCGATGTATCCCCGGTCGTCCAACAAACCCCTGCAGGCACTCGGCATGTTGCGCGCCGGGCTCGACCTCGACGGCGAACTGCTGGCCCTGGCCTGTGCAAGCCACTCCGGCGAAGCCTTCCACCTCGACGGCGTACGCAGGATCCTCAAGGACGCCGGCCTCGACACCGAGGCACTGCAGTGCACCGCCGCACTGCCCATAGGCGAGGCCGCGCTGCGCACCTACCTGGCCGAAGGCGGCGTCCCGACCCCGCTGACCATGAACTGCTCGGGCAAGCACGCCGCGATGCTCGCCACCTGCGTCGCCAACGACTGGGACACGGCTACCTACCTGGACCCGCACCACCCGCTGCAGCGCGCACTGCGCGAGACGATCGAGGACCTGGCCGGCGAAAAGGTCGCCGCGACCGGCGTCGACGGCTGCGGAGCGCCGCTGTTCGCCATCGGCTACCAGGGCCTGGCACGCGCGTTCGCCAAGCTGGCGACCAGCCGGCCCGGATCGCTGGAACGGCAGGTCGCCTACGCGATGAACGCGCATGCCGAATACGTCGGCGGAACTGGCCGGGACGTGACCCGGCTCATGGGCGCACTTCCCGGATCGGTCGCCAAGGACGGCGCGGAAGGCGTCTACGCGCTGGCACTCCCCGACGGCTCCTCCGTCGCCCTGAAAATCGCCGACGGCTCGACCCGCGCCCGCTCCGTCGTCATGATCGCCGCACTACGGCGACTCGGCGTCGCCACGGACACCGAGGAAGCCCTCACGGAACTGGCCACCGCCCCCGTCCTCGGGCATGGCAAGCCGGTCGGCGTGGTGCGCGCCGCACGGATCCTGCGCGAGTAGCCACCGACCTTGGCTCACGCCCTACCCGCGCCGCCCGTGAGCTCCGCTCGGTTCACGCGCCGTTGCCCGAGCGGCCCCGGCCCCGTCTGCCCACACCCCAGGGCGGCCGGGGCCTACTGCGAAATTCCTGTGCGAGCTGTCCACCTGGGCGGTGTAGTTCCGCTTCGAGGGCCGCGCCGCCTGAGCGGCCGGTCGTGGCGATCCCGAGTGGTGGGTCGCAGCCCGTCGGTGAGCCGTCACGCGAGTGAGGATGACGCTCCGCTCAGCTGTCCCGCTGCACCTGCCACCGTTCCGCCGCCCACCCCACCGCGCAGCCCGCCAGCAGCACCGCGCTCGACATGCCCAGGTCGAGGGCACCGAAGCCGGGGCGGTTCCACTGGAGGGCGAGGGTCAGGAGCTGCGCGGCCGCCGGGACGGCGAACGCGGCGGTCGCGTGGCGCAGCAGGTGGTCGCGGTGGGGCTCGGCGTGTGCGCGGGCCGCGGCCCAGGTGGCCAGCGCCAGGCACACCAGGTTCGGCAGGTGGACGAGGAGCACGGCGCCGCCGAAGGAGCGGGGGCCGCGCGGCCCGACGAACGTGTCGTAGACCAGGGACATCTGCACGTACTCGGAGACGGCGAGCACGACGATGCCCGCGGCCCACGCGCGCGTGAACGCGAGGACGTTTCCCTTCCGGCCGCTGCGGGACGTGGACGCGGACGCGCGGTAGTACGACATCACGTGCCTCCGGAGTGCGGGCAGGGCATGTCAGTTGCCTCCTATCACCTGGTAGACGAAGACGGCGGTGAAGCCGAGCGTGGCCATGCCGCACCCGGCGACCAGCGCGAGAGACTGCAGGACGGGTGGCCAGCTGCCGCGGCCGGCTATGGTCGCCGTCCGCCCGGGATCGCGCGGGTCGTAGGCGACCGTGACCTCGGTGCCCTCCTTCAGGGACCAGCCCGCGAGGTCCTCGAACTCGACGTCGCGGCCGTCGGCCGTCCGGAAGGCGAAGAAGTGCCGCGTCGCGTCGGAGCGGTTGTACGGCTCGGTCTCGACGCGGACGCACGTCCCCGTGGTCCGCGTGCCGCTGCGCATCATCCGCGCGACCGTCACCAGACGGCGGGCGTACTTCACCGTCAGCCAGCCGAAGAAGACCACGAGGGCCCCGACGACGACGTACCCGGAACCGGGAATCTCCATGGTCAGTGCACCTGGACCGAGTCGATGATCTTGTTCAGGTCGGCGTCGTCCAGCGCGCCCTTCTGCGCGTCGATGCGGACCGCGAAGGTCTTCTTCTGCGAGTCGAGCCCGGTGAGGATCACGCCGTGGATACGGGTGCCCTTCGGCGGCGTGTCCTGTTCACCGGTCGAGCTGAACTCGAAGTCCACCCGCTTGGCGTCGTCCGTCCCGGCCAGCTTCACGTCCTTCTGGCCCTTGAGGGTCGAGCCCAGCTGCACACCGGCCTCGGCGGCGATGGCCGCCTCCTCGGCCGAGTCGGCGTTGGTGAAGTCCAGCTGCACGGTGATCGTGGAGACGATCGTGCCGTCCTCGGTGCGGACAGCCGCGGCCGCGTTGTGCTTGCTGCGCTCGGCGGCGCTCTGCTCCACGTATCCGCCGGAGCCCTTGGGGTACGAGACGTCCACGCCCTTCGTCTTCAGCGTGCCCCAGCCGCTGGGCACCGAGCCCGCCTCCTGGTCGCCCCCGCCGCACCCGGTGAGGAGCAGGGCGGCAGCGCACACCCCGGTGACGAGCCCGGCGAAGGCCCGGCCCCTCCCGCGGCTGTGTGCGTCCTTGCGGCCGTTGCGGCCGTTACCGGCATTCCTGCTGTTCATATGCGATCGCTCCCTGGCCTGCCGTGGTCCCTGGTCCCTGATCACTGCGCACAGTAGCTGTAGGGAACGTACGACCGGTGTCCGTTCCGCGGGGCCCCGAGGAACTGCGCGTCGTTGAGCATCTCCTCCTTCTTCTCGGTGCTCACCGAGAAGCCGAGGCTCAGCCCGAGGTTCAGCTCGAAGCCGTACTCCGCCGCCTCCGTCTGGCCCGTGTACACCGTCTTGCTGGACTTGCCCTTGTCGAAGAGCAGCTGCCCGAACGGGTCGTCGGCGCCCGGCCGCGACGTCGGCGCGTGGTCGTCGAACATGTACGTGAAGGGGGCCGCGTTGTCGCCGTAGCCGTCGAGCCACTTCTCCGCGACAGCCCGGTCGGCGTCGCCCTCGGGGCCCGGGTCGAAGCTGACCGAGTTGGTGACGACCTCGATGCCGGTCTGGTTGTCGGTGCCCTTGGCGCTTCCGCTGCCGCCCCGCTTGTCGTCGCCGCTCTTGCCGTTGTCGCCGCCGACCTTCGCGCCGTCCTTGGTGCCGCCCTTCTCGACGGTGCGCGTCATGTCGATGCGGATCAGCTTGCCGGTCGCCTTGTCGTGCGTGACCGTGATGGTGCCGGTCTGCGTGGTCGACGCGGAGTACTCACCGCTGAGCGGCCCGGCCTCGTACCCGACCTTGGTGCCGTACTCGATGGCCGCGGAGTACGTGTACGACTTGGTGTTCTTGTACTTGTTGTCCGTCCACGTGACATCCGGCGAGAACTTGAAGTTGCCGCCGAGCGTGGCGCTGAGCTTCTTCTCGTCGGCCGCCGACAGCTTCATGCCGCCCGCCGCCGAGAGCTCGAGCCCGACCTTGCCGTAGGAGATCTGCCGGTCGCCGCCCAGGCCCTTCTCGACCCGCTCGCGGGTCTCCTCCTCGTCCTTGAGGGGCCCGGTCCCGAAGAGGTAGAGGATGCTGTCGCCGACGCTGGCCTCGGCGCCGCCGGGGGACTGGCGCCGCATCTCGTACATCTGCAGTTTCTCGATGTCGTCCCGGAACTGCTTGGCCTCTTCTTCGCTCTCGAACACCCAGGTGTCCCCGTTGGTCACCTTGATGCCCGCGCCGAGCTCGACCTTGTCCGAGCCGAACTTCCCGACCTTCGCCCCCGGCTTCCAGTCCTTCTTCGCGGCGACGGACGCGGCGTCGGTGAACGTCATGTACACCAGCTCGTCCTTGTCGTCGACCTTGCCGTCCTTGTTGACGTCGGTGTTGGCCTTGAACCGCTGCTCCTGGAAGCCGTACTCCTTGCCGAACTCCACGAACAGCACCTTGGCCTTGGAGCCGGCCTTGTCGGTGATCGAGGAGATCTGGCAGAGGGCGGGCTCGAAGTCGGCGTCGGTGAGGGGCTTGCCGGCGTTCGGACCGGTCGATCCGCAGTCGCCGCCGCCCAGCGCACGGCACACGTGCTGGGCGAAGCTCCCGGCGATCTGCTTTCCCACCTCGGTCGCGAGCAGCGCGCCGACGATCGCCACCATCACGATGACGGCACCGACGTACTCGAGTGCACCGGCACCCCGGTCGTTCCCTCTGCATCTCGGCGCTTTGCCGTCCCCCAGGACCACCTCTGCACCCCTCACACCAGTCCACTGTGGCGCTCGGAGGCTAACCGCGGGGCGCACCCGCCCACATGGGCCCGCAGGCCCAAGCCGAGGCCCAAGCCCAGGCCCACGCTGAGACCCAAGGCCAGCCCAAGGCCAGCCCAAGGACAGGCCCAAGGCCGTTGAACGCAAACGGGATTGGGCGGAACGAACCCCCACACAGTGAAGAACAACCGTTTTCTGGGTGGTACGTCATGGATAAAGTGCTGAGGCAGCTGGACGGAGCAGTGAACGCCAACGACCACCGGGCTAACCGGTGATCGAGGAGAACAACGGGGAACGGGGAACCCGACGTGCCGACCGCGATAGCAGTCACCAGTGCCGACCTGGTGCTACCGGCCACGGATCAGCAGACGCCCACGGCGGCCCTCCTGCGCCCGCCGCACGAGCAGCCGCTGGATGCGGCACTCGGCGACATGCACATGCTGCTCGAGCAGTTCGGGTACGCGGTGATCGTCCACCCGGCGACGCTGGACGTGGCATACGAGCGGCGGCTGCACACCGTACGGTCGATCCTCGAGAGCGACCGCATCGCGGTCATCAGGTCCGAACTGCCGCCGCTGGGCGTGGCGGTCCTGGTCCGGCAGCTCCGGCAGCTCTCCGTCTGCGACTTTAGCGCCGGGGTCGTGGCCGCGGCGTCCCGGCTGCTGCCCTACTACATCCACGCCGGCGCCCTGCTGAACTCGGTCGCCAAGCTCGACCACGTCCCCGTCGACCTCAAGACGCATGCCAAGTCCTGGTTGCCCGGCTCCCAGTTCGGCGTCGTCGCGGCCCCGCAGCCCCAGCTGGTCCGGCTCGGCCCCGACGCCCGGCTCGCCGGACCCAACTACGCCACGCACCTCGCCGTCGCCCGGGGCCAGCTCCAGTCCGACTGGGTCACCGGGACCCTGGCCCCGTCCTGGCAGGTGCAGGGCGTGCAGGAGGTGGGGATGCCCGCAGACTCGGCCCGTTGGTGGGGCACATCCAAGCTGATCGAGTTCGCCACGTACTTCCCCGACCTCTACACGCTCTACCAACTGGTCGCGTCCGTCCGGCGCGAGCGCTGCACCTGGTGCGGCATGGAACTGATCGGCGACCGCTGCTGCTTTTGCACCGCGCCGCTCAATCCGCCTGAGAACCAAACGCAGGCCCCTGGTGTCCCTACCCACGGGGCGCAGGCACCCGGCACGTCATAGCCGTGCACGACCCCACCCGAACCGTCCCCCCGTTCCCGTCCCCGTCCCCCCATACGAGCCGTGTGAGATGCACGACCGTCAACGGCCCAGATCTCGAACGAGGTTCATCCGCTCATGAATTCCCGTCAGCGTCGCGGCGTCATACTTCTGCTCATCTCGGTCCTGTGCGCCTTCGCCGCCTTCGTCGGCGTGCTGTCGGTGATCAGCGATGTGAATTCGAAGGTGGGCCCCGAAGTCACCGCGTACGAACTGAAGTCGGACATCCCGCCGTACACCAGGCTGAGCAGCGGCGCCTTCGAGAAGGTGAAGATGCCGAAGCGCTGGCTGCCGGAGACCGCGGTCACCGACCTCTCCGAGATCAGTGGGAAGATCGCCGTCACCACGCTGCGCAAGGGCTCGCTGCTGCAGAGCGACATGATCGTCAAGCAGCCCGCGCTCAGGCCTGGTGAGCAGGAGATCGCCATCATGATCGACGCCGCGACCGGCGTCGCGGGCAAGATCACCCCCGGCTCCACGGTGAACATCTACGCGACCTTCGGCGGCGAGACCGACCGCGAGAAGCCCATCTCGCGGATCATCGTGCCGAACGCGCGCGTCCTCGACGTCGGACGGCTCACCGCGCTCGAGCCGAAGAACGACGACCAGAACGCGCCCACGGAGGCCGTCCCGATCACCTTCGCCCTCGACACCAAGGACGCGCAGCGCGTCGCCTACGCCGAGTCCTTCGCCGAGCACGTGCGGCTCGCCCTCGTCGCGCCCGGCAGCGACACGACCATCCCCCCGGGAGATCGCTCGTACTCCCTCGACGAGGACCAGTGAGGTTCGGATGAGCACAGGACCAGTGAGGTTCGGATGAGTACGAGGATCCTCCCGGCGGTGGGTGACTTCGACGCGGCACGGTCGGTCACCACACTGCTCAGCCAGCTGCCCGACGCCGAACCGGCGGCGCCCGTCGGCGACTCCACGTCGCTCCTCGACACGCTGGCCCGGCTCGCGTCGGAGTCGCTGGACGAGGTGCCGGAGGTCGTCCTGGTCCACGAACGGATCGGGCCGGTCCCGGCGCTCGAGCTGATCCGGGAGATCGCCCTGCGCTTCCCGGCGGTCGGGGTCATCCTCATCACCGCCGACGCGAGCCCGGGGCTTTTCACCGCGGCCATGGACTCCGGCGCACGCGGCATCGTCGCGCTGCCGCTGAGCTACGAGGAGCTCGCCGGCCGCGTGCAGACGGCTGCCCAGTGGTCGGTGGGCGTCCGCCGCCATCTCAGCAGCGGCTCCGACATCCCCGCCGGCCCGGGCGGCACCGTGGTCACCGTCTCCGGTGCCAAGGGCGGCGTCGGCACGACCGTCGTCGCCGTCCAGCTCGCCCTGGCCGCACGGGCCTCGGGCAGCACCGTGGCGCTCGTCGACATGGACCTGCAGGCCGGCGACATCGCCTCGTACCTGGACGTGCAGTTCCGCCGCTCCATCGTCGACCTCGCGTCTGTCCAGGACATCTCGCCGCGCGTGCTGCAGGACGCCGTGTTCAACCACGCCAGCGGCATGGCGATCCTGCTCGCACCCGGTGAGGGCGAGCGGGGCGAGGAGGTCGCCGACCGCTCCGTACGCCAGATCGTGAGCGCCCTGCGCTCGCGGTACGAGGTCGTGGTCATCGACTGCGGCACCCAGATGAACGGGGCCAACGCGGCGGCCATCGAGATGGCGGACACGGCGCTCCTCGTCACCACGCCCGACGTGGTCGCCGTGCGGGCGGCCAAGCGGATCGTGCGGATGTGGAAGCGGCTGCAGATCCGCAAGGCCGAGGAGACCGTCACCGTCATCAACCGCCACATACGCAACACCGAGATCCAGCCGCCGCTGGTCCAGAAGATCACCGGCACGAACGTCGCCCCGGTCGCCGTGCCGGCGAACTTCAAGGAGCTCCAGTCCGTCGTGGACGCGGGCCGTATGCAGGATCTGGACGCCAAGTCGACGGTGAAGCAGGCGCTGTGGGCCCTGGCCGGCGAGCTCGGCCTGGTCAAGGCGCCCGCGGGCGCACAGGGCAAGAGCGGCAGGCTCCGGGGCGACGACCGAGGTTCGTTTGGTCTGCGCCGCCGCGGCAAGGGCGGCGGCGCAGACCCGCAGACGACGAGAGACAGCTGAGGGGGGCGAGAGGGGCCATGAGGGTTACAGGCATACACCGGCGCTTACTCAGGACGAACAGGACGACGGCGGGCCGCTGCCCGCGCGGGGCACGCGACGACCGGGGCCAGCTAGCGCTGGAGTTCACGGCCATGACGCCGGTCATCCTGGCCACCGTCATCGTGCTCTGGCAGGCGGTGCTGGTCGGCTACACCTTCGTGCTCGCGGGCAACGCCGCCGACAGGGCGGTGCACGCGGGAGCCCAGGCCAATCCCTGGGCGGGCCGCGACCAGGCGTGCCGGGAGGCAGGCGAGCAGGACCTCCCGGCGGCGTGGCGCGACGGCGCCGACATCGGCTGCCAGGTGGACGGCGACCTCGTCAAGGCCCACGCCGACCTGAAGGTGCCGCTGCTGTTCCCCGGCTTCGTCGACATGCCCCTCACCGTTCCTGGCACGTCCGCCGCTGCGAAGGAGAGCTGAGTCATGGTGAGCCGAACGGTCCGCTTCCGGCGTAGTGGCGAACGCTTCCGCGCAGTACGCCTCCGGGAACGGGGCCAGGTCGCCATCGAGTACGTCGGTCTGCTGCCCATCCTGCTGATCGTGGGCCTCCTCGCCGTCCAGCTGGGGCTCGCCGTCTACGCCGCCCAGCAGGCCGGCACCGCGGCCCGGGCCGCCGCCCGCGTCGCGTCCCACGACAACACGGCCGTCGACTACCGCACCGCGGGTCGCGAGGCGGTCAGCGACTGGCTGGACGTCCAGGTGGAGCTCGATCCTGCGGGCGCCTTCGACGAGGTGAAGGTCACGGCCAGGGTCGACGTCCCCTCCGTCATCCCGGGAGTCGGATTCGGCGAGGCGAAGCGTTCGGTCACCATGCCCCGCGACTAGCGACCGGAACGGCACCCGTTCGTCCCCCCACGAGGAGTCACGTCCATGAGCCTGAAGGCCCGCATCAGCAACCCCGAGCCGCAGAGCGGCCACAACGAGGAGAACCACCTCGTCGGCGTCTACCGTGCCAAGCTCCTGGAGGAGATCGACCTCGCGGAGATGTCGGCGCTCGCGCTGGCCGACCGCCGTATCCGCCTCGAGCGGGTGCTCGGCCACATCATCTCGCGCGAGGGACCCGTCCTCTCCACGCACGAGCGGTCCGCGCTGATCCGGCGGGTCGTCGACGAGGCGCTGGGCCTGGGCATCCTGGAGCCGCTCCTCGAGGACGCGTCCATCAGCGAGATCATGGTCAACGGCCCCGACCAGGTCTTCGTCGAGCGCGGCGGCCGCCTGGAGCAGCTCCCGATGCGGTTCAGCTCGCCGGAGCAGCTGATGCAGACCATCGAACGCATCGTCTCCACCGTCAACCGCCGCGTGGACGAGGCGAACCCGATGGTCGACGCGCGCCTGCCGTCCGGCGAGCGCGTCAACGTCATCATCCCGCCGCTGTCGCTCTCGGGCCCGATCCTCACCATCCGGCGCTTCCCCCGCGCCTTCACACTCCAGGAGATGATCAACCTCGGCTCGCTCGACGAGCACATGATGATGCTGCTCACGAGCCTGGTGCGGGCCAAGTTCAACATCATCGTCTCGGGCGCCACCGGCACGGGAAAGACGACGCTCCTCAACGCCCTGTCGGGCCTGATCCCCGACGGCGAGCGCATCATCACCATCGAGGACTCCGCCGAGCTCCAGCTCCAGCAGAGCCACGTCATCACGCTGGAGTCCCGGCCCCCGAACGTCGAGGGCAAAGGCCGCATCACCATCCGCGACCTCGTCCGCAACTCGCTGCGTATGCGCCCCGATCGCATCATCGTCGGCGAGGTCCGCGGCGGCGAGACCCTCGACATGCTCCAGGCGATGTCGACCGGTCACGACGGCTCGCTCGCCACCGTCCACGCCAACAGCGCCGAGGACGCGCTGATGCGTCTGCAGACCCTGGCCTCGATGTCCGAGGTCGAGATCCCCTTCGTGGCGATCAAGGACCAGATCAACAGCGCCGTCGAGGTGATCGTGCAGCTGACGCGGTTCGCCGACGGCGCCCGCCGGATCACCGAGATCGCCATCGTCGACTCCCACGGCCGCGAGGAGTACCGCATGTCGACGGTGTGCCGCTTCCACGCCCAGCCCATGTCCGGCGACGGCCGCATCCACGGCAAGTTCGAGTACTACCCGCTGCCGCGCCGGATCGCCGACCGGCTCTACATGAGGAACGAGTCCGTCTCGCCCGTCTTCGGCGTCGCGGACGAGGAGACGCAGCTCCTCAGGCGCTCAGCGCCGCTGTGACGCGTACGCCTGTGTAGGCGCCCAACGCCCCCGACCTCCCCGAGTCTCCGAACCCCTCCCCGAACCCCCGCTCCGGAGAAAGCCAGTCCCCATGGATCTCTCACTCCTGACGATCGGAGCCACGCTGCTGACCTGCGTGCTCGCCGTCATCGGCGTGCACACCTACGCGGCGGGCAAGGCCCAGCGGCAGGCCCTCGTCGACCGGCTCACCGCGACCGGCCAGATGCCCATCGTCACCGGCCGGCGGCGCCGCTTCCGGAACATCGACCGGCGGCTGCGCGGCACCGGGCTCGGCCGGCGCATCGAGCGCAAGATCGCGACGACCGGCCTCGACATCACGCCGGGCGAGTACTTCGTGTACGTCGTCGCCGCGCTGATCGCCCTGTACTTCATCGCCGGGTCCCTCTTCGCACCGTTCTTCGGCATCATCGCCGCGATCATCGGGCTCTGGGGCGCCAACGCCTTCCTCAACTGGCAGCGCAACAAGCGCACCGAGGCGTTCATCGCCCAGCTTCCCGAGCTGACCCGCATCCTCGCCAACGCGACCCAGGCGGGCCTCGCCCTGCGTACGGCGATCGGCATGGCCGCCGAGGAGCTGGACGACCCGGCGGGCGAGGAGCTGCGGCGGGTCGCGGACCAGCTGGCCGTCGGCCACTCCCTCGACGACGCGATGAACGAGCTGGCCGAAAGGCTCCCGTCCCGCGAGCTCACCGTCCTCGTCACCACGCTGATCCTCTCCAACAGGGCGGGTGGCACCATCGTCTCCAGCCTGCGCAACCTCACCGAGACGCTGGAGGAGCGCAAGGAGACCCGGCGCGAGGTCACCACGCTGCTGTCCCAGGTCAAGGTCACCGCCGTGGCGGTCCCCGTCCTCGGCCTCGGCTTCCTGCTGATCATCAACAGCATGCGGGCGGGCGCCCTCGACGACATGACGGGCTCCTTCGTCGGCAAGGTGGCCGTGGTCGTCTCGGCCGGCCTGTACGGGCTCGGCTTCTTCCTCATCAACCGCATGACCCGCGTCCGTATCTGACGGAGACCCAGCACCCAGGCGAACCCGGGAAGGCCCGGGAAACCCCCAGCAGAACCCAGGAACCAGGAAAGGAGGCCACGCGATGGACCTGCTGCTCGCCCTCGTCATGGGACTCTCCGTCTTCGGCGCGTTCAAGGGCATACGCCTCTACCGGGCCGACGCCAGACTCCCCGACGACCTCGCCGTGGCACTCGAGGTCGGCGCCACGCGGACCACCGCCGCGGGGTCCGCCATCGACCGGATCGGCATGCGGTACGCGCCCCGGGTCCTCAACATGATGGGCCCCAAGCGCGTCGACCAGATGCGCCGCAGGCTCGACATGGCGGGCAACCCCGGCGGCATGACCATCGACCGCTACGCCGCCCGCCGCGCCGTCTACACCGGCCTCGGCTCCATCACCGCACTGGTGATGCTCATGAACGGCCAGGTGTTCCTGGCCGTCCTCTTCGCCCTCTACGGCTTCTTCTGGACCGAGGTCCTGATCCGCTCCGCGATCGGCCGCAGGAAGGACGACATCGAGCGCACCCTGCCCGACTTCCTCGACGTCCTCGCCGTCGTCGTCTCCGCGGGCCTCGGCTTCCGCCAGGCCCTGGAGCGCGTCTCGGAGAAGTACCAGGGGCCCTGGGCCGACGAACTGCGCATCACGCTGCGCCAGATGGACATGGGCGTCAGCCGCCGCGAGGCCTTCGACCAGCTGCGCAAGCGCAACGATTCCGAGCAGGTCTCGATGTTCGTGTCGGCGCTCCAGCAGGGCGAGGAACTCGGCGCCCCGATCGTCGACACGCTCATCCAGATCGCCAACGACATGCGCCGCACCGACGCCCAGAACGCCCGCCGCAAGGCGTCCAAGGCCGTGCCGAAGGCCACGCTGATCGTCACGAGCGTCATGCTCCCCGCCACGATGATCCTGATCGGCGTCGGCTTCTACTACGCGTCCGGCGTCGACTTCAACGATCTGCTCGGCAGCTGACAGAGGAAGGAGGCGAGTGCCGTGTTCCAGCAGTTCACCGCGGCCCCGGCGCTGACCGGGGGCTCCGTCCCGGGCGGCCCCGAGACGGCCCCCGGCCATGTGCCCGCGCTGCCGCTCCAGGTCAACGCGCTGCAGGCACTGTGCCGTCAGCTGTTCGCGTTCCGGCTGGCGATGACGGCGCTCGCCGCCCCGTTCGCGCTCTCCGCGACCCACTCCGAGCTGTCCAACTGGCTGGTCGGCGCGGCCGTACTGGTCACGGTGATGGTCAGCTACGTGCTGCTGAGGGACTGGGAGCGGTTCGGCCCCGTCCTGCTGCGGCACCCCTCGCTGCTCGCCCTCGACATGCTCTTCGGCGCGCTGCTGCTGTTCACCGCCTCGCCGAACTCGACCCTGGCGTTCGTCACGATCTGCACCCCGCTGCTCGCCGGCCTCGTCTACAGCTGGCGCGGCGCCGGCGTCTTCGCCGCACTCCAGGTGCTGCTCCTCGCCACCGCGTACGGCGTGAACGCGCAGGTCGAAGCAGGCGCCTCCGCACTACTGCTGGCCGGTTTCTGCTTCATCGCGGGCGCGGTCGGCAGTACGCTCCGGGGCCTGCTGCTCCGCTTCGGCGCCGCGTCCCAGGCGTTGACGGAGACCCGGGCCCGGCTCGCCGTCAGCGAGGCGGTGGAGGGCGAACGAGCCCGCCTCGCCCGCGAGATGCACGACTCGGTCGCCAAGACCCTGCACGGACTCGCGCTCGCCGCCGATGGCCTCGCCGCATCGGCCGACCGCATGGACCCGCTCACGGTCAAGCACCAGGCCGAGCTCGTCGCCCGCTCGGCCCGCCGCGCCGCGTCCGAGTCCCGCGAGCTCCTGTCGGACCTGCGCCGCGAGGCCGGCTTCGACGCAGGCGTGGACATCGCCACCGAACTGGCTGCGCGAACCGACGACTTCGGCCGCCGCACCGGCCTCCCGGCCACCTACCAGCGGCTCGGCGGCATGCCCCTGCCGTCCATGCCGAACGCCGTGGGGCGGCAGCTGCTCACCATCGCCTCCGAGGCGATGGAGAACGCCCACCGCCACGCCCAGCCGACCCGCGTCGAGGTCTCCGCGGGCATCGTCGGCAACCAGGTCCGCCTCAGCGTCTACGACGACGGCAGGGGCCTGCCGCCCGGCACAACGCTCGACGAACTCAGACGCGCGGGCCACTTCGGGCTCGTCGGCATGGTCGAGCGGGCAGCCTCGATCGGCGCCCGCATCCGCATCGGCAAGGGCCACGCACCCGTCGGCACCGAGGTCCGCGTGGAACTCCCCCTGGCCGCCGTCCTCCCGCGGCAGCCGCTCCCCACTGCCTTGACCGCAGGAACCGCTCCAGCCGCAACAACCTGATCACCGCACCGACTGATCCGCTCCCCAACCGTCCCCCCACCTCCGGAGAGGAGGCCGCACGATGCCGGACGAACCCCAGACCGGGCACCACCTGTCACACCACGCGTCCCAGCACACCTCAGGGAACTCGGTCGCACGGTCCGAGCACACCCCGACTCACGTCCCCGTTCCCCCGTCGGCCGCGGCGTCTGAAGGATTCCCCGCCTTTCCCGGCCCGCCCCGAGCCGAACCGCTGCGCGTCGTCGTGGCCGACGACAACCCCGTCGTACGGGCCGGACTGACCGTCCTGCTCTCCGGCCGCGACGACATCCAGGTCATCGCCGAGGCCGCCGACGGCCGCCAGGCCTACGAGGAGGCCCAGCGCCACCGCCCCGACGTCATCCTCCTCGACGTCCGCATGCCGGGCGTCGACGGCATCTCCGCACTCCCGCACCTGGTGCGGCTGGCACCGGTGCTGATGATGACGTACAGCCGCGAGGCGGAGATCGTCCACGAGGCGCTCCGCCTCGGCGCCGGCGGCTACCTCGTCCACGGCGAGTTCACCGCCGACCAGCTCGTCGCAGCCGTACGGGACATCAAGGCGGGCCGCGCGCCCTTCTCCCACACGGCGTCCAGCGCGCTGCTCGCGGCCGTACGCGGTGGGCCGGGGGCGCCGGGAGCCCCGGGGGAGGCCCCGCCCCCGCTGCCGGAAGGTCTCGGAACGGCCTTCACGGGCGGGCCTGGCTACCAGCCCGCCCCGCAGGCCCAGCCTCAGCCTCAGCCTCAGCCCTATGCCCCACCCTCCGCGCAGCCCTACGCTCAACCATCTGCACCCGCACACGATACGGCAGCGCAAATGCCAGAAGCCTGGCCAAGAAGCCAGCAACCACCAAGTGTTGAGCCGATTACGGGCGCGCAAAACTTGCCTCAGAACTCTTCGCTTTCGCAAGCGAATGTGTCACAGTCTTCTCCGTCGGCCGCGGCGCCGCCCCCCTCGGCCCCGGGTGCCCAGGAGGCGCGTGGCGTGCCGTCAGGACTGAGTCAGCGGGAGGTGGAGGTGATGGACCTGATCGCGTCGGGCATGTCGAATCAGCAGATCGCCGCCACCTGCTTCATCAGCGAGAAGACCGTCAAGAACCACATCAACCGCATCTTCACGAAGCTGCACGCGGGCAGCCGCAGCGAAGCCATCGCGATCTGGCTGGGCACGGCCCGGGGCGGGGGGTCGCGCCATGTGTGAGCGCATGCGGGGCGATGACCTCGGTGGCTTCGTGGGTCCCCACGCGGGTCTCCACATGGGTCCCCACGTGGGTCTCCGCATGGGTCTCCACGAGTACGTGGGCCCGGAAGCCCAAGCCGGCTTTTGGGCCCGGGGTTGGGCCCGCGGGCCCATGCTCCAGGGGTGCCCCCGGCCGTACGTTCTTGGTGTCGCCAGCGAGTCCGGCCAGGAGGAAGCCGGAAGCGCGGACGACACGAAGACTTACGCGATTGCGTCGGCCGGTGAGCGGCCGGCCGGGCATGGAGGGGAACACCATGAAGGACGTCACGCTGAAGGCCGCCACTGCTTCCCAGGTCTACCTGAACAACTGGAAGAACACGACTGTCGAGGCCATCAAGCGCCGCAGCGACAAGGGTCAGGGCGCGCTGGAGTACGTGGGCATCACGATCCTCGTGGTGGCGATCATCGTGGCCCTGCTCCAGACGAACATGGGCGCCACGATCGCCAACAAGTTCCGCGAGAAGGTCAACGAGGTCCTGAACGGCTGATGCCTGGGACGGCTCGCTGCGAAAAAGGGCAGGCCGCACCGCTGTACATCACAGCGGTGGTCGGTCTGCTCTTTCTCGCGTTCTTGTTCTTCGCGTTCGGCAAAGCCGACGCGGCGCGCAACGGCACTCAGTCAGCGGCCGACGCCGCCGCCCTGGCGGCGGCACAGGAGTCCAGGGACCAGCTGCGGAACGGCTTTCTGCAGAACATCCTCGACGGCGGCTACCTCCAGGACATCCTCAACGGCAACCAGATCGGCACGTACAACGGCTGCCAGGCCGCAGCCCGTTTCGCCGAGCTGAACGACGCGGAACTGGACCCGGACAAGGTGACCTGCGCCCAGCTCAACGATGGGCGCTGGGGATTCACCGTCAACCTCGTCTCCAAGAAGTCGATGGGCGACACCATCCTCCCCGGCACGGAGAACAAGCACGCGAAGGCGACGGCCACAGCCGTGGTCGAGCCGCGGTGCCAGTTCCAGCCGAACGAGGACGCCGACCCGCCCGGTAATGGCAATGGCAATGGCAATGGCACGAAGCCTTCGCCGGGGAAGATCGTCTGCGACGGCAAGGACTGGCCCATCGACCCGAAGAATCTGGACCTCCTTCCGGACATGGCGGACCTTTTCACCGTCCGACTGGCCGACAACTGACCACGAACGAGCGCAAAGGAACACCACTCATGAGTATTCGGCACGCGAGGCGCCTTCGTCGGGCCGCAGCGTCCACTCTTGTCGCCGCGGCTCTCGCCTTCACGGCGACGGCGTGCGGCGGGGGCGACGACGGGGGCACGAAGGCGACGTCCACGTCGAGCGCCAGCCAGGACACGGGCAAGAGCGGCAACAGCGGCAGCGGAAACACCGTGCCCGACACCAGCAAGACCATCGCGACGCTCAAGGGCGACAAGGGCATCGACATGGTCATCCACGAGGCCAAGCGCGACAGCGGCGGATTCGTCACTGTGAGTGGTGAGTTCAAGAACACCAGCCAGGACACGTACACCATCCCGGTTCAATGGAACGGGCTGGAGAAGGACGTGGCGGCCGCTGGCAACTCGCTAGCGGGAATGACGTTGGTGGACTCCAAGGAGAAGAAGCGTTATTACGTGCTTCGCGACACCGATAACCGGCCGCTTACGACGACGGGCTATGACCCCAGCATCGATGCCGGCGAAGGCATGACCTTCTTCGCCCAGTTCCCGGCCCCGCCCGAGTCGACCACCTCGGTCGACCTGCAGTTCCCGGGCTTCCCCAACGCGACGATTGAGATCTCCTGATGAGCGCCGCCACCTGCACCCAGAGGGCCGGCGTGCGGACGGCGGTCGCGGTCGTCGCCGGGGCGCTGGCGTTCGGCCTCTTCGCCGCGCCGAACGCCTTGGCCGACGACGACCCGTACCCGTCCGCTTCGGCAGCGGCCCCCGTCGAGGTCGACGGCAACGACCCCGACCTGAAGCTGCCCGACGGCGCGACGCTCGCCGCGCCCAAGGTGCTCGACATCAAGTCGGTGGTCGAGGACCTGGACGGCGAGGAGCGCCGAGAGGACACCAACTCGGATGTGAAGTTCGCGCTTCAGTCCGAGGTGCTGTTCGGCAAGGACAGCGCGAAGCTGAGCAGCCAGGCGACGTCGCGGATCTCGGCCATCGCCGACGAGATTAAGAAGCAGAAGGCCACGACGGTCCGGGTCTTCGGCTTCACCGACAACCTGGGCTCCTCGGCCCACGGTGACGTCCTGTCGAAGCAGCGCGCCGAGGCCGTACACAACGTGCTGGCCAAGGAACTCGACGGCATGGACATCACGTTCGAGGTCCGCGGATACGGCGAGCGGTACCCGATCGCGGACAACTCGACCGAGGACGGCCGCAAGAAGAACCGACGGGTCGAGGTGTCCTTCCCCCGCCCCGAAAGCTGACCACCCCCCACAGCCGAGGCCGGTCCCGCGCCACGACGCGGGACCGGCCTCGTGCCATGCGTAGCGGGCGACGCCCTACAGCAGGTGGTCGGCCTTCCCCGCCTTGATGTCCCGGATGAGAGTACGGAGGGCTTCCCGGGTGTCGGTGACGTAGTGGTCCTCGTGACCGGCGACGGCGATGTAGGCGTTGCCGTCGCCGTCGGTGCCTATGCGGAAGCAGTTGGCGCCTTCCCCGCAGAAGGGCGCTTCCCAGCTGATGTCGGGCACGGGTTCTCCTAGAGGTCGTCGGCGAGAGCGCGGATGAATGTGCGTGAGGCGTCCGGGGACAGCGCCACGGACTCCGCCGCGTCGAGCTGGGCCCGGTACTTGCGCAGCTGCATCTCCGAGTCGATGAACTCGGGGCCGTGCGTGCTGTCGAGCTCGACGGTGTCCAGTTGGGGTACGACCGCGTCGACGTACACGACCGACTGGCCCGCCCCCGGGAAGCCGCCCGCCTTGAACGGGATGACCCGAACGGCCACGGCCTCGCGCTCCGACATGCGCAGCAGATGCTCCAACTGCCGCCGGGCCACGGCCGCACCGCCGAACTCCATGCGCAGGGCGGCCTCGTGGACGATGACGTCGAGGACCGGTGGCTCAGGTCGGTCGAGTACCTGCTGCCGGTCCATGCGATGCGCCACCCGTACGTCGACGTCGGCTGACGGCAGAGGCGGGATCACGGCCTCGAACACCGCGCGCGCGTGATCCTCGGTCTGGAGCAGGCCCGGCAGGTGCACGGTCACAGCGATCCTCAGACGCCTGGCGTGCCACTCCATCTCGGCGATGTCCAGGAAGCTGACGGGGAGTTGGCCCCGATACCGCTCCCACCAGCCCTTGTCCCGCTCGGCGGCCATGGCGGCCAGAGCGTCGACGAGCGCCTGGTCCACACAGCCGTAGTTGCTCGCCAGCGTGCGTACGCGCTCGGGACTGATGCCGGAGCGGCCGGACTCCATGTTGGGCACGTTCGTGCGTGGAACGCCCAGCAGCCCGGCTGCGTACTCCGTGGTCATCCCGGCGGCCATGCGCATCTTGCGCAACTCCGTACCGAGGCGCCGTTGACGCTCAGTTGGGGTACTTCTCGGCGCCATCAGCCCTCCTGTCCGACCGGCGACGGGCTCAGTCTGCCTCCGTACTCCATGGCCGGTCCACCGCGACCGAAGCCGACTTCGGCGAATCGGTAGTACATGTACTCCGCGGTGCTCTACAGTGAGTAACGCGACGCTTACGCATTCCGCAACCGGAAGCGCATCGCGCGAGCCTGCCCGCAACCTCCTGCCCTGGGAGGGGCAGCCCCGCGCCAGGGAGACAGGCCACCGGTCGCGCGCAGACGTGAAGACACCACCGCTCAACGATCACCGCACCCCAGAGGGAGTCGCCGTGTCCGTAACCATCTCGTCCTGCCCGAGCCCGACCCCCGTAGAACCCACAACACCGCCGACCCCGGAAACGCTGGCGTACAGCCTCACCCTCCCCGCCGCGCCCGCGAGCCCGGCGGTCGCGAGGGCCGCGGCGCGCACGATGCTGCAGGCCCACGGCCTGCAGGACGTGACGGACGCGGCGGTGCAGGTGGTGGGCGAACTAGCGGCCTGCGCCTGCCGGTTCACGCCCACCGCGGAGGTGTACGTATCGCTGCGCTACCGGGAGGGCGCGCTGAGGGTGATCGTCTACGACGGGCACCCTCGCCATACGCACCCGCGCCTGGCGGCGGCATGCGAGGCGCGGCGCAGGGCGGACCTGCGGCTGCTGGCCTGCGTGGTCCGGGCGTGCGGCGGCGACTGGGGCTCCGGGGAGGCACGGGAACCGACGGGCGGTACGCGGATGTGGGCGGTACTGCCGAGGGAGGGCGCCCGCGCTTACGCGGGATCGCATCTGCGGCGCCGTAGGTGACGTAGAGGGGCGCAAACCGCAGCGAACTTCGCCGAAACCGCTTAGTCGTCCGAGCCGGTAGCCGAAGGCGGTACCTCGACGACGAAGAACAGGAAGCAGGGTTTGGTCGAAAGGTCATGGAAGCCGTCGGGGAACAGTTCACGGGCGGCCGGGTCGGGCTGCGGCTCGCCGATGACGGCAATGCGGAACCCGGCGGTGGTGAAGGCATCGATCATCGCGTGCAACGGCTTGCGCCAGAGCCGCATCGGGGTGGACTGCCCGCCGAGCATCCAGTCGAAGGTATAGGCCGTGGTCGCAAAGTAGTCGGGTCGAGGATCCCGGTGCGTGTAGGCCACGAAAGGGTGGTCCACCGACGCGATCAGCCGGCCGCCGGGCCTGAGCACTCGCCGCAACTCGGCCAGCGTCGGCCCCCAGTCCTCCAGGTAGTGCAGCACCAGCGACGCGACCACGTCGTCGAACGCACCGTCGTCGAATGGCAGGCGGTCGCTCAGGTCGACCAGGTGCAGGGCTACGTCGTCACCGAGCCGCCGCCTTGCCAACGTCAGCATCCCGGCGCTGGCGTCGATGCCGGTGACGATCGCACCGCGGTCGCGGAGTGCAGCGGACAGGGGGCCCGAGCCGCAACCGGCGTCCAGGATCCGACGGCCGGCCACGTCTCCGGCGAGGGTCAACATCGCGGGCCGCTCGTAGTACGCGTTCACGAGGTTGTTCTCGTTCTCCGCCGAGTACGCCTCGGCGAAACTGTCGTAATCGTTCACCTGGTCCCGATCTGCGGACTGGGCGAAGCTCTCGGTCACGTCGGTTACGCGTTCCATCGGCACAGCCTAGTAGTCACATGATCCGCTGGGCAGGTTTCAGTGTGCGGCGAGCTGTACCGCCCGCAGCCGTATCGGAAAGTCCGGCCGGACCCCCGGCTCCGCCCAAACGCTCCCGCCGAGCGAGCTCCACCCCTCCTCCTTCAAGCGCCGAAAGACAGAGGCACGCGACCACCCCGCGTCCACGGCCCACGATGTCAACAGCAGCCCGCCCAGAGCGATATCCCGCAATCCCCGCATGCCCCCACGCTCGCACTCCCCATGGACACGGACCCCACCTCCTGTGGACAACCACCAGGGCGGCGGCGAACACAGGGGGTAAGTGCTGTCGAAGTCTCAGGGCGGCTTGTGGCTGAGGATCTCTGACCTGCGAGAATGTGGCCTCGGCGGTCGGATCCCTGAGGCGGAGAACACAATTGCCTTCGGTGCGGAGACGCCGCCTCGCTAGGTCGCACCGTTGTGGCGGCGCGCGTCCTGCTCTTCGTGCTGAGCGAGGCCGCCGACCCGGCCTCGGTGGCGCGGCGTCGGGCGCATGGCATCTCAACCCGGGTGCCGAATAGGGCGACTGGGCCCCTGATTTGGGCCCGTGGGCCCATGCGGCATGAGGCGACGGAACGTTACGTTCGGAGCTCGGATCGACGAGGGGGATCTGGGGGAGCATGCGTGGGTCACCGTCCTGACCACGACGGAGCTCGGTCGCGCATGATGCGTTCGGGAGCGGTCGGCCCTTCGCAGTGCACAACCCCTCAGCCGCATCCTTGGGTGCCCTGCCCCTGAACTGATCCTCCTGACCGGCGAGTTGAGGAGTGGCATGTCTGCGTTCGGGGGCGTTCCGGCGTTCGGGGGCGGCGGATGGTCGTCGCCGGGGAGCGGAAGTCGCCAGGAGCTGCCCAAACCGCTGCTGGTCGCACTGGTCCTCGTCCACACGCTGTTCGCGTTCACGGTGGTGGGCGGGCTCGGTCTGCTGCTGACCGGCGCATCGCTGGACGCCGTCGACGGCTGGCTGCTCGGTCAGTTGGTGTTCGCGGCGGCGCCGGGCGTGATCGGCTGGGTGCTGGCCCGCCGGTCGTGGACGGGCGGGGTGTGGGTGTGGCGAGGTCTGCTCGCCCTGCAGGCGTGGCTGATCGTCGCCGCGATCGGCAATCTCGGCGACGGCTCCGGGCGCGGCTTCACGCAGCTCTTCTTGCCCATCTTGATTGTCGTGTTCCTGACTCGTCCGGAGAGCCGGGAGTGGTTCCGGCTGCCCGATCGGGACCGGGCGGAGCGCCGTCCGTTCTCGCTCGCCCGGATGATCAAGTGGAGGAACGGCGAGGGCCAGTCGACGCTCGAGTACGTCGGGCTCATCTCGCTGGTCGCCGCGATCATCGTGGCGCTGCTGCTCAGCGGGGTCGGCGGTCGGGTGTCCGACGGGTTCCGTGCGGCGGTGTGCGAGGTCGTGGGCACGAACTGCCCCGCCGGGAACGGTGGCGACGAGGGCACAGTGCAGGCCGGGGACGGCACGGACGAGACGGGCGGTGACGGGGGAGCCGACGGCGGAACCGACGGCGGTACGGACGCGGGGGCCGATGGGGGAACCGACGCGGGTGCGGACGGCGGCACGGACGCCGGCCAGGACCAGGGCGGCCAGGACAACGGCGGCCAGGGCGCCGAGGACGGCGGAACGGCTGACGGTGGCACAGGAAACGGTGGCACCGGGAACGGCGGTACTGGTGACAGCCGATCCGGCGGCTCAGGCTCGGGCGGCCAGACCGGCGGCCAGACCGGCGGCCAGACCGGCGGCCAGACCGCCGGCCAGACCGCCGGCCAGACCGGCGGCGAGGACGGAGGGAACGGATCCGCCTCGCAGGGCACCGACGGCGACTCCGGCGACACCACCAGCGAGGAAGCCCAGTACGACCAGAACACGGCCACCGACGACGGCTCCGGCGACGACGGCGGTGACCAGGGCGGTGACGACGGAGGCGACGACGAGGGCTGTTTCTCCGGCTTCGGTGCCTTCTTCAGCTGCGCGGGCGAAGAGATCAAGCAGGTCGGCCAGGGCCTGTTCGTCGACGGCCTCTGGGGCGAGGTCACCGGCATCTTCGAAACGGTCATGCACCCGGTCGACACCTGGAACGGCCTGAAGGACTACGGCAGTTCGCTGGGCGACCAGTGGTCGGAGGGCTCCAAGGATGCGGGCGAGAAGTGGGAGAGGGGTGACTACCTCGACGCGCTGACCGACTGGGGCGGGGCGTCGGTGGACACCGGGATCACGGTCCTGGACGACATGTTCGTGGGCGACGAGGTCCGCGACCAGTGGGACAACGGCGAGGAGACCCGCGCCGTCAGCGCCGTCATCTGGAACATCGGCTCCCTCGCCATCCCCGGATACGGCGAGGTCAAGCTCGTCCAGAAGCTTGGCAAGGTGGCCAAACTCGGCAAGCTGGGCAAGCTCGCCGACGACGCTGCCGAAGCGGCGGAGAAGGCACGCAAGGCCGCTGAGGCGGGCGATGTGGAGGGCGCGCGCAAGGCCGCGAAGGAGGCCGACGAGGCGGCGGACGAGGCCGAGAAGAATGCCCGTGAGTCCGGCTGCACCATCTCCGCCCCCCGTCTCACCGTTCCGTACGGCGGCGGAGGCCCCGGCCTCACCGGCTCATCCGGCACCGGAACGACGGTCATCGCCGCAGGCGGATCGCCCTCTCCGTACGTCGTCCTCGCCGAGGCGAGCTGCGACGAGGAGGCCAAGAAGCAGGCGGAGGAGGCCCGCCAGCAGGAACGGGATGCCTATCTGGCGAAGAAGCGGGCCGAGGAGCCGGCTCGCGCGGCCGAGGCGGAGAAGAACAAGAAGCAGTACCCGGAGCCCGAGCACGGCGACACCTCCGACCCGCGCAACTACGACCGGTCGGAGTGGACCAAGAGCCTCAACGACCCGCCCCTCGGCTCCGCCGACAACGGCGACGGTTACTGGGCCGGCCGCGACCGCAACCCCAAGCCCGACTGGCCGAACGAGTCCTGGCTCCGCTACCAGGAGCAGGTCACCGGCACCGTACGGGGCAAGGAATACGTCGTCCCACACCCCGACGAGGGCGTGCCGGACGTCGAGTACGACGGATGGGACTCCAGCAGGCAGACGTTCCTGGAAGCCAAGAACGGCTACGACAGCTACCTCTCCCAATCCGAGAAGGGCACGCTGACGAAGTCCGGCAAGGAGAAGTTCGTCGCTGAGGCACAGCGGCAGGTGGACGCGGCCGGCGGCCGTGCCATCGAATGGCACTTCTCCAACCCGGATGTGGCCAAGGCCGCCCGGAAGGCGTTTCGAGAAGAGGGCCTGCCGATCAAGGTCGTCTACACCAAGCAGAAGCCGGCCGACTACCCGAGGAAGCCCGAGGCGTTTGACTAGGGTGGCAGCTGCCGGACAGGTCGGATGAGCGGCGACGGAGGCAGAACATGCGGCGTGTGGTGCGGGGCTTCTGGGGGCCCCGGAAGGAGTCGGCGGAGGCGCTGGCCGGACGGTGGAAGCAGACCCTGGACCGGCTCGCCGACCTGCTTCCGGCGGCCGCTTCCGGGGCTGGGGCGAGCGAGGTGCGCACGTGGCGGCACATCCACGCGTCCGGACCCGCCACCGATCTGCGGTCGGACGAGGCGTCTCTCCTCGGCGCCCTGCGCGCCGTCCAGGAGGCCGACGGATGGACAGACCGTACGGGCACCGGCCTGCGGCTCGTCACCGCGGGCGAGCCGGGCTGGGAGATCGAGGTCAGCGGTCGGGCCGGCGGCACTTCGGAGTCCCTGCTTCAGGCAGTCGTGATCGGCGTCAAGTCGCCGGACGACGCTGACGTCCCCGACGCCGAACTGCTCACCATGGTCGCGGAGGTGTGGGAGCCGGACTTCGGTGGCGTCACCGACGACGATGTGCTCGACGGCCTGGAGGACGACGCCGACTTCGGCCCCGACGAGCCGTCCGTCGGCTGGGTCGGCTACCTCTCCCCTGGGCGGGCAGCGCTGCTGCCCGACGGCATGGCCGCCGCTCGCAAGGAGGTACGCGCGGGGGGAGTACTCCTCGAGATCGCGACACGCGGCGACGTCGACGACGTGGTCCAGGCGAACGTGCGGCTGCGGGACGCCGGAGCACTGGAGCCGCTGCCCCGCCCGATGAACCGGGCCGCGTTGTGAGTGCCCGGGCCGGGGAGGCGTTCGACCTCGGACGGGCCGTGTCCGAAGTCGAGGCGCTGCTGACGGAGCCCGTACCGGCGACCGGGCCGACGGTCGGCGAGGAGGAGCCGGACACCTACGAATGGACCGTGACCAGGGGCGAAGGCTTCGTGATCCTCCCCCTCTGGGAGAGCGGAAGCCTCACAGGGCTCTACGAACCCGAGTGGAACGAAGCGGTGGAGACTGCCGAGGGACATCTGGCCGACCTCGTACGCGAGCTGGACCGACGCTGGGCCGCGCACCGGAGGGTGGCCATGCATGTGCCGCTGTTCCGGAAGCAGGCAGACCAGCCCATGCCGCCACTGTTCCAGGCGCTGTGCGACCACGACGCCTACGGGGATCTGACGGTGTGGGGTCCCGTCCCGGCCGGGGGCGAGGGTGACGCCGACCGGTGGGTCGGGGTCTCGGTCGGCCACAGCGACGGCGACGCACCACTCGTCATGGTGGCCGTCGCCAGCGACCGGCCGATCGTCGAACTGGAGGGGGAGCTGTAAACGGCGCGTGCCTATGCCGAGCGAAGTGGTCGTGAATGCGGCCTGGGGGCCAGGCCGAGACGCCCCTGTCCTCAGCTGTTCGGCTTCTTCGGCTCGATGTTCGCGTTGAGGCGGAACAGGTTTTCCGGGTCGTACGCCGCCTTGACCGCCGCGAGCCGTTCGTAGTTCGGGCCGTAGCCCTCCCGTAGGAGCTGCTCGCCCTCCTCGAGGAAACCGGGGAAGTTCAGGTACATGCCTCCGCCGGAGAACGGGCGCAGCCCGGAGAAGGTGTCGCGCACCCAGGCCACGTTCGCCGCCGAGTCGGCCTCGTCGTCCCAGTTCCCCTCGATCCCGATCAGATAGGGGACGCCCCGGTTGGCGAACGCGGTCTCCTCCTCGCCGACCTGCGCCATCGCGCCGCCCTGGTACCAGACGTCGACGGTCGAGGCCGGGGACGGAGCCGCGGCGGCGTGTTCCACGAGGCGCTCGATCAGCTCGTCGCCGAGCTGCGGCACGTTCAGGGACTTCCAGTAGTAGCGCCCGCCGTCCGGATAGTCCTCGTCCAGGACGGTCTGCGCCTCCACATACGGGAGGGCGCCGCTGAGGTCGCAGATCGGCTTGGTGATCTCCCGGAGCGGCCGGAGCGCCTCCTCGCCGTCCGCCGGGTCACCGGGGAACAGCGCGAGGACCGCCACGAAGGGCGCGCCGTGCGCCTCCGACGGGAACTCCGCGATCTCCGGAACCCGGCCCAGCACCCCGAGCGGACCGACCTGGTCGGGCGCCTCGGACAGGTACCGCTCGCAGGACCGCAGCACCTCCGCGGCACGGTCCACCGGGTAGTACACGTTGCAGAAGAAGACCTCGGGGCCCACGGGATGCAGGCGGTACTCGAACGAGGTCACGACGCCGAAGTTCCCGCCGCCCCCGCGGATCGCCCAGAAGAGGTCGTCGTTCTCGCTCGCACTGGCGGAAAGGACGTTCCCTTGGGCGGTGACGACCGTCGCGGACACGAGGTTGTCGCAGCTCAGGCCGTATATGCGGCGCAGCCAGCCCATGCCCCCGGAGAGCGTGAGACCGGCGACCCCCGTCGCCGACACCACGCCCAGGGGAGCCGCCAGCCCATGGCGCTGGGTCGCCCGGTCGACGTCCGCCAGCGTGCAGCCACCCTGCACGCGCGCCGTCCGCCCCTCGGGGTCGACATCGACCGCCGTCATCCCCGACAGATCGACGACCAGCCCGCCGTCGCACACCGCATGACCGGCCACGCCGTGTCCGCCCCCGCGCACCGCGAGCGGCAGCCGGTTCTCCCGGGCGAAGTCCACCGCGGCGGCCACGTCCTCGTCACCGTCGCACCGCGCCACCAGCGCCGGGCGCCTGTCGATCAGGCCGTTCCAGAGCGTGCGCGCCTCCTCGTAGCCCGGCTCCCCAGGCCGTACGAGCTGCCCGCGCAGCCTCGCGCCGAAGCCGTCCACGAGCGTGTCCGTGAGACCGTCCACCCTCTCAGGATCACGCGCAGCCGGGAGGGACGCCATCCGAGCTCGCTGATCACGGACGTACGGCTGCGTTCCTCGACGGTCTCGTGAAGGACGGGTGGAGGCGGAGACCGTAGCCCGATGAGGTCGGTAACGTGCCCCCTAGGCCGTTGCGTACCGCAAATCCCTTGATTCCGCGATCAGATGACTAGGCTTCAGCTGTGACGGATGGGGGCAAGGCGGCTTTCGAGTCGATTGGTCAAGCGCGTACGCTTCCTTGAGTCTTCAAGCACTGGCTTGGGTCGGGGGGACACGTGTGCCCTGGCCTGGGCCGGTCAGCCGGCAGGACCGACCAAGGAACACGTAAGGAACCCCCCATGGCTGTTCCCCCCACCCATCGCGCCAAGTCCCGCGTCACGCGCCGCGGTCTGATCGGTGCTGCGAGTGCCGTCGCCGCCGGGGCGGTGGTCACTCCCGCCGTCATGGCGGCCACCACCGACTCCGGCGAATCCACCGGTTCCAGCGGCTCGAGCGGCGCCGCGCAGGGCGGCACCACCGTCGAGACGTTCCCCGAGACCCGCTCCACGGCGGCCACCGGCGAGACACCCGTCGAGGCCGCCTTCCCCATCAGCTATGTCGGCGTCCGCTGGAAGGACGCGCGTCCGACGGACGGCGGCTCCATCCGGCTGCGCGGTGCCGACGGTGCGAGCGGGGACTGGAAGTCCCTGAACGGCAACGGCTGTTCGGAGGCGAACGGCGGCTGCCTGCTCGTCCCCGCCGACAACGCGTCCGGGTACGAGGTGAAGGCCCCCGAGGGCGCCACCGGGCTGCGGTCGGTCGCCCTCGACACCAGCAACGGGCCCGATCGCAAGGTCGACGTGCCGTCGGACACCACGCGCGTACGCGGCGTCGCCTACCTGCCGCGGGCGGCCTGGGGCGCCGACGAGTCCAAGCGCTTCAAGCCCGACGGCACGGAGAACACGCCGACCGCGTACTACCCGTTCCAGACCATCACGGTCCACCACACCGCGACGCCCAACCACGACCCGGACCCCGCCGCCACCGTCCGCGCCATCTACGAACTGCACGCGATCACCAACGACTGGGGCGACATCGGCTACCACTTCCTCATCGACGAGGAAGGCCGCATCTACGAGGGCCGCTACTCCGGAGCCGACGGCATCCCCGCCCACGACGGCGAAGGCAAGCTCGTCACCGCCTTCCACGTCGCCGGCTTCAACTCCGGCAACCTCGGCATCGCCCTCCTCGGCAACCTGATGGAGCAGGGCCCGACGGACGCGGCCCGCACCTCGCTCACCCGGCTGGTGCGCGTCCTGTGCCGCTACCACGGCCTCGACCCGCAGGCACGGCTCACCTACACGAACCCCATCACCGGCACGCAGAAGGAGGTCCAGTCCATCAGCGGCCACCGCGACTGGATGGTGACCGAGTGCCCCGGCGAGGTCATGTACGCGGAGCTGGTGCGGGTGCGGGAGGCCGTGGCCTCGCGCCGCTTCTGAGCGTCCGGACGTGAGCCTTTGGGCGTGGTCCCGCGAACGGGACTGATTGGGACCGGGGTTGGGTCCCCGGGCCCATGCCCTGCGCGGTGCGTGAACGTACCGTCGCTTCATGTCGTGGACCGATGACGGGGGAATGGCCTCCACGCCCGCCGTCGCGGGCCCCGCGCGTATGCCGCGGGCGCTCGCGACGGCCCTCATGCTGCTCGTCGTCCTCTTCGTCCTGAGCGTGCTGCCCGCACTGGGTGTGCTGCTGGCGGCACCGGTCGACGGCGCGGTGCTGGGCGCACTGCTGTACGCCATCGCGCCCGGCACGGCCGGGATGCTCCTCGCCCGCCGGATGTGGGCGGGCGGACCCTGGACGGGCCGGGCGCTGGTCGGCGTACAGGTCTGGCTGGCCCTGGAGGCCCTCGGGACCATGGCCCAGGGAAGCGGCCGGGGCCTCACACAACTCCTGCTGCCCGTCACCCTGATCGTGCTGCTGACGCGGCCCGCGTCCCGCGCGTGGTTCCGGTTGCCCGAGCCGGCGCGCGAGAACCGGCCGGAGTTCAGCCTGCCGCGCATGCTCAAGTGGCGGCACAGCGACGAGGGGCAGAGCGCGGCCGAGTATGTCGGGCTGGTGGTCGTCGTGGCCGCGATCATCATCGCTCTGCTGGTCAGCGGCGTGGGGCCGCAGATAGCCGGCGGATTCCAGGCCGCGGTCTGCAAGGTCACGGGTACGTCGTGTCCGGCCGACTCGGGCGGCCGGGACGGCAGTTCGGACGTCCGCGCCGGTGATGACGGGGGAGCCACGGCTGGCGGCGGGAACGGGGGTTCCGCCGCCGGGGGTTCCGCCACCGGAGGCTCCGGCGGCTCTGGTGGCTCTGGTACTTCTGGCGGCTCCGGCGATTCCGGCAGCGCATCGGGCGGCACCGACGACGGCAACGGCTCCGGATCCACCGGCGACACCCAGTCCGGCGACGGCGACAACGCCGGCGACGGCGGCGGAGGCGGCGGCGGAGGCAGCGACGAGCAGAAGGACGACGGCTGCTTCTCCGGCTTCGGCTCCTTCTTCGGCTGCGCCGCGAAAGAGACCGGCGGCTTCGTCAAGGGCGTGGTCGTGGACGGCGTCGGCGGCGACATCGTCGACGCCGTCGACGCCGTCATCCACCCCATCGACACCGTCACCGGCACGGTCACCGGCCTGTGGAACTACGGCAAGGACATCGTCGTATCGGAGGTGGACGGGTACGTCGACAAGTGGCGCAAGGGCGACTACGCGGGCATCGTCACGCAGGCCCTGACCTTCAACCTCCGCAACACGGGGAGGATGATCGACGACTTCATCATCACCGACGGCGTCAGCGACGCCTGGAACCGCGGTGACTACGGCGAGGCCGTCGGCCTGACCCTGTGGAACGGCGGCTCGTACTTCATCCCTGGCTACGGCGAGGCCAAGCTCGGCAACCTCCTGCTGAAGCTCAACAAGGTGAACAAGGTCTCCAAGGTCGTGAAGGCCGTCGAGAAGGCGGCCGAGGCGGCCGAGAGGGCCCGCAAGGCGGCCAGGGCGGGCGACCTCAAGGGCGCCGAGAAGGCTGCGGACGAGGCACAGAAGGCGGCAGACGAGGCGGCCGACACGGCCCGGAAGAGCGGCTGCGTCGTGGCGGCACCGCGCGCTCGGGTCCCGTACGGCGGCGGCGAGTACGGGCGAGAACCGGCGCCGGCGGGCCCCTCGGGCGGCATCGTCTCCGCGTCGTACACGACCGGTGTCCCGGGCACCGCGAGCGCCCCGACGACCCCCGCCGTCCACTCGGCGAACGCACCCTCCGTCCTCCAGGTGGAGGAGAAGTGCGACGTCGCGAAGCAGAAGGACGCACGCGACGCGCAGCAGCAGGCGCTCGAAGCGAGGGCCGAGGCGGCGAAGGCAGCCCTGCGGGAGCGAGGCTCCTCGGTGCCGGACGACCAGATCGACGGCCTCGTCAACCGCGCCAAGGACAACCCCGACCCGAGCAAGGGCGAGATCGGCAAGAAGGACGCGGCCGACGCGCTCGACGACATCACCGACCTCTCCCGCCGCAAGAACGTCGACGGCGACGCGGCAGCCGCGCTCGAGGGCAAGGTCGCGAACGCGTCCGACGCCAACAAGCTCGCCGAGGCCCGCGCCGAGGTGAACGCCGTACGGCGCGCCGCCGACGACGCGGCCCCCGGCAGCCAGGTGGACGCCGGAGTCGGCAGCAAGATGAACCGCAAGGAGGCCGACCTCGGCAACGGCGAGAAGGTCAACCTCGACGAGATCCCGGACGCCGACGTGGTCTACAAGGACAAGAACGGCATCGTGCACGTCAAGGAGGTCAAGAACGCCGGCTCGGCCACACGCAAGGCCGACTTCGCCAACCAGGTGGAGCGGCTCAAGAAGTGGGCGAGCAAGGAGCCGGGCCGCAAGGCCACCGTCGAGATCGAGACGACGGACCGCTGGACGCAGATCTTCAGCGAGTTCAAGCAGGCCCGGAACGGGAAGCCGGCGAAGGACACCCGGACGGCGGCCGGCGAGATGGCTAGGAACGGCGTGGACGTGAAGGTGGCCGGCCAGGGCCTGTCCGCCGACGAGCTGGGCAGCATGCAGCGCGCCATCGACGAGCGGACGAAGAACGGCACGATGGACTGGACGAAGATGAAGGACCCGGAGAGCGCCAAGGCGTATCTGGGCATCAAGTGAACGAGCGCGTACAGGACGACCATGAGTGAGCAGGACGCGGAGCGCAGCGAGGAGACGTGGGACCCGGGGGTGGCGCGCTGGCACAGTGCCGACGGCGACTACGTCCTGCCCCGCGTCCTGCGCGAGCTGCCCGAGCCCTGGAACGGGGTCGGAGCCGACTGGCCCAGGATCGCCCGACTGCCGCGCACCGACGAGCGGTTGGCTGAGGCGCGCCGCGTACTGTCCGCGCTCCTCGACGACCCGGAGGCGGCACCGTACGTACCGCAGCCTCCGTCGCCCGGCCTGCTCCGGCACGCATGGGAGGAGTTCCAGCGTCAGGTCGCGGCCAGGATGCCGCGTACGGACCTGGTGACCTGGGCCGGTGTGGACGGCCTGGTACTGGAGGGCCGCGAGCGGGACGGGCTGTACCCGCTGCAGCGGCACGTCCTCGACCACGTCGAGGTCGTGATGCTCGACCTGATCGCGTGGCTGCGCGACGACATCGCCGACTCGGTACTCCGCTGGCTGGCCCTCGACCCCGCCCCGGGGCGCTTCGCCGGCTGGGCGGTCGGTCTGGCCGAGCGCTGTGTGGTGGCGGACATCGGCGCCGACTCGGCGATCGAACTGCTGGGTGCGATCGGCGACGCGGACGCCGTCGCCGCCCTGCGGCGCCTGGCCGACAAGACGGACACCCCGGCGAGCTGGGAGAACGCGGACGCCGCCCTGGGGATGCTCGCCGAACTGGAGGACCGGGGAACGTGACGCGGTCCTCGGGACCCGGTCCTAGGACAGCCGGGTGCTCTCCTCCACGGTCACCCGTGCGCCGGGCCGCAGCCCCCACCCCGCCATCGTCCCGGCGTCCGACTCCAGTACGTGCCGGGCCCTGAGGCGGGGAAGGGTGAGGCGGCCCGGCTTCACGGTCTGGACGCTCAGGACGTTCAGGTGGCGGTCCAGGCAGGCCACGTCGATCGCGAACCGCATGCGGAAGGTGTGGATGTTGTTCGCGGGAGACAGCAGGATCGCGCCGTCGATCCCGTCGCGCCCGAGGAGGCCGCGGGTCCGGGCGCGGAAGGAGGTCGCCAGCTCCAACGGGACCGTGACGGCGGAGCCTTCGGCTTCTTCCCCGTGGCCTTCTCCGTGACCGTCCGCGTGTACGACCAGCTTCGCCCGGCCGTCGCGCCAGCGCCCCATCGCCCGCCCCCTGTCCGTCGTCCTTAGACCTTCGACTGTCGTTCGACGCCGCCCCGACCGTATCCGCACCACAGTGGGTCCTGTCATGGGCCCAGGGGCCCATGCCGCTCGGGTCGCGGGCGCATAGGGTCCACGGCGTGTATCAGCTGCTGATCGCCGTGGCCGCCGCGTGGGGCGCCGCAACCGGGGCCCTGCTGCCCCGCGCCGCCTACCGGCTCGCCGTCGAACCCGAGGAGCCGTGGCGCGGCGACTGCCCCGCCGGGCATCCCCTCACCGGGCCGCTCGGCGGCTGGGTGGGCCGCGCGCGGTGCGCCGACGGAACCGCGTACGGGCCGCGTACCGCCCTCGTCGCCTCCGTCACCGCGCTGGTGTGCGCGCTGCTCGCCGCCGCCACCGGGCCCCGCCCCGAACTCGGGGTCTGGCTGCTCGCCGCACCCTTCGCCGTGCTGCTCGCCCTCACCGACTACGCCGTGCACCGGCTGCCCGACGTGCTCACCCTGCCCCTCGCCGCCGCTGCCGCGCTGCTGCTGGGGCTCGCCGCGCTGCTGCCGGGCAGCGCGGGATCCTGGCCCACGGCGCTGCTCGGCGCGCTCGTGCTCGGCGGCGCGTACTTCGCGCTCTTCCTGATCAACCCCGCCGGCATGGGGTTCGGCGACGTCAAACTGGCCGTCGGCCTCGGCGCGGCCCTCGGCTGGTACGGCTGGACGGTCCTGTTCACGGGTGCCTTCGCGGGGCTGCTGTTCGGTGCCGTCTACGGGGTGGCGCTGGTGGCGCTGCGCAGGGCCGGGCGGAAGTCGGCGATCCCGCTCGGGCCGTTCATGATCGGCGGGGCGTTCGTGGGACTGCTGCTGGGAGGGCTCGCGGCGGGGTGAGCCCGGCCGCGTCATTCGGTCCCGGCCGCGTAATTCGGTCGCGGGTGGCCGCACCCCGTTGGGACGATCACCCCATGGACAGGTTTGAGGAGCTCGTCGCGGAGGCCGAGGCCGCTCCGGTCGAGGGATGGGACTTCTCCTGGTTCGAGGGCCGGGCCACGGAGGAGCGGCCCTCATGGGGGTACGCGCGTGCGATGGGCGAGCGCATGGCGCGGGCCTCTGCCGCGCTGGACATCCAGACCGGGGGAGGAGAGGTCCTCGCGTCCGTCCCGAAGCTTCCGCCGGTGACCGCCGCCACCGAGGGCTGGCCGCCCAACCTCGCCAAGGCCACCGCACTGCTGCGCCCGCGCGGCGCGGTCGTCGTGGCAGCGCCCGAGGACGCGCCGCTGCCGTTCGCGGACGAGGCGTTCGACCTGGTGGTGAGCCGGCACCCGGTGCGTGCGCACTGGGACGAGATCGCGCGGGTGCTGCAGCCGGGCGGCACGTACCTCTCGCAGGAGGTCGGTCCCGCAAGTGTGTTCGAGGTTGTGGAGTACTTCCTCGGGTCGCAGCCGGAGGACGTGCGTAACGGGCGGCATCCCGACGCGGCGCGGGCCGCGGCCGAGGCGGCGGGTCTCGAGGTCGTCGACCTGCGCTCGGAGCGGCTGCGGATGGAGTTCCACGACGTCGGGGCCGTCGTCCACTTCCTGCGGAAGGTCGTGTGGATGGTGCCGGGGTTCACCGTCGAGCAGTACCGGACGCGGCTGCGCGAGCTGCACGAGCAGATCGAGTCGGAGGGCCCGTTCCTGGCCCACAGCACCCGCTTCCTCATCGAGGCCTGCAAGCCGGCCTGAGTGCGGCGAAGCGGGCGCAAACCGTCGCTGAACAACTCCGGAGAGTAGTTGTCGCGCGCCAATGCACGCAGCATCACTCACGAAGGGTTATGGTGGAAGCCCCCCCTCGGGCCGGTCCGTCTCCCCCCCACGGACCGGCCCGTTTCTCTTCACCCGGCGGAAGCCGCGCGGCTGTGACGAACCCGGCTGTGACGAACCCTGTGCCCGAGTCGACATACTCCGGCGGTAGGGTGTCGCCCTCGGGGACTGTCGTAACGCTGCACGGCCACACGGAGGGACTGACCACACGTGAACTTGCGTGACCTGGTGTACGGACTTTACGCACGCCGGGTGGAAGGCCGTCTGGACCACGACCAGGTCCCGAAGCACATCGGGGTCATCCTGGACGGCAACCGCCGCTGGGCTAAGGCGTCCGGCGGTACGACCGCGCAGGGACACCGCGCCGGGGCCGACAAGATCGCCGAGTTCCTCGGCTGGTGCGCCGAGACGGACGTCGAGGTCGTCACCCTGTGGATGCTGTCCACCGACAACCTCGCCCGTCCCGAGGAGGAGCTCATCCCGCTGCTCGGCATCATCGAGGACGCGGTGCGCGACCTCGCAGCCGACGGCCGCTGGCGCGTCCACCACGTCGGCACGCTCGACCTGCTGCCCGCCGGCACCCAGTCCGTCCTGAAGGAGGCCGAGCAGGCCACCCAGGGCAACACGGGGATACTCGTCAACGTCGCCGTCGGCTACGGCGGCCGCCAGGAGATCGCCGACGCCGTCCGCTCCCTCCTCCTGGACCACGCCCAGAAGGGCACCACCTTCGAGGAGCTCGCGGAGCTCGTCGACATCGACGTCATCTCCGAGCACCTCTACACGCGCGGCCAGCCCGACCCGGACCTGGTCATCCGCACCAGCGGCGAGCAGCGCCTGTCGGGCTTCATGCTGTGGCAGTCGGCCCACTCCGAGTACTACTTCTGTGAGGTCTTCTGGCCGGCCTTCCGCAAGGTCGACTTCCTCCGTGCCCTGCGCGACTACGCGGCCCGGCACCGGCGTTACGGCGGATAGCCCTCAGGCCCCTGGGTCACGAGTAACGCAGAGTTCACCAACGCGCCGTCATATGCCATTGCATGGCTGCGCGTGTTCGAGGGAATAAGCCTTCCAGGTCGACGCCCGTGTACGTGGGCGTCGTATCTCAGCGGGCGGCACGGGGCCGTCCGCCCGGGAGGCCCTTTGCACCAGGACGACCGCGCGGGGAGCATCTTCTCCGTCGGAGAGCCGGAGGGCCGGCGCTCGGCCCGCGCATCGCGGCCGGGACCGGTCCCGATCCTTTTCGTCGCTCCCCGACCTCATCCGAGGGGGTACGTCCTTCCGTGGTGACCAGCACAAAGCGCCCCAAGCCAGACCGGCGCACCTACGTTCTCGACACCAGCGTCCTGCTGGCCGACCCGAACGCCCTGTCCCGCTTCGACGAGCACGAGGTCGTGCTGCCCGTCGTGGTGGTCACGGAACTCGAGGCCAAGAGGCACCATCCGGAGCTCGGTTACTTCGCCAGGCAGGCCCTGCGCCTGCTCGACGACTACCGGGTGAAGTACGGCCGCCTCGACGCCCCGATCCCGATCGGGGACCTCGGCGGGACCGTCCGGGTCGAGCTGAACCACTCCGACCCGACCGTGCTCCCGGCCGGCTACCGCCTGGGGGACAACGACTCCCGGATCCTCGCGGTGGCCCGCAACCTCCAGGCCGAGGGCTGCGACGTCACGGTCGTGTCGAAGGACCTGCCGCTGCGCATCAAGGCGTCGTCGGTGGGCCTGCTCGCCGAGGAGTACCGTGCCGAGCTCGCCATCACGGACTCCGGCTGGACCGGAATGTCCGAACTCACCCTTTCGGGAGAGCAGGTGGACCTCCTCTTCGAAGAGGAGAACCTGTACGTCCCGGAGGCGGCCGAGATGCCGGTGCACACGGGTCTGGTGATCCACTCGGAGCGGGGCAAGGCGCTGGGGCGCGTCACCCCCGAGGGCAACGTCCGTCTCGTACGCGGCGATCGGGAGGCCTTCGGCATCAAGGGGCGCAGCGCCGAGCAGCGCATCGCGCTGGATCTGCTGCTCGACCCGGACGTCGGGATCGTGTCGATGGGCGGCCGGGCCGGCACCGGCAAGTCGGCGCTTGCGCTGTGTGCGGGGCTCGAGGCCGTGCTGGAGCGCAGGCAGCACCAGAAGGTGATGGTCTTCCGGCCGCTGTACGCGGTGGGTGGGCAGGAGCTCGGCTATCTGCCCGGCACCGAGGCCGAGAAGATGAGCCCCTGGGCGCAGGCGGTCTTCGACACGCTGTCCGCGGTGACGAGCCGCGAGGTCATCGAGGAGGTGACGGCCCGCGGGATGCTGGAGGTGCTGCCGCTCACCCACATCCGCGGCCGGTCCCTGCACGACGCCTTCGTGATCGTCGACGAGGCGCAGTCGCTGGAACGGAACGTCCTGCTGACCGTTCTGTCCCGAATCGGGGCGAACTCCCGTGTCGTACTGACCCATGACGTGGCCCAGCGCGACAATCTGCGGGTCGGCCGGTACGACGGAGTCGTCGCCGTCGTCGAGAAGCTGAAGGGCCATCCGCTCTTCGCGCACGTCACGCTCACCCGGTCCGAGCGCTCGCAGATTGCGGCACTTGTGACCGAAATGCTGGAGGACGGGCAGATCTGACCCGTCCGTACCGGACCGTCCCGCTCGTCCAATGAGTGGCGGTTACGCGGGAGTTGGCGCCGTCTGGCAAAGGCGTAGAGCCTAGCCGGGCGGCGCCTTGGCGTCTGCGCTTTTCCGGAAAACTCCTGGGACAAACGGCGTGTGAGCTTTCACACGCAACTCGGAATTGCCTTGCGGCGTCCTGCTACGGCAGTGTGTGGGTCCTGTCAGGCCCCGCATACGACACTTGTGTCCCGCCGCACCATTGGCGCAACAGAACTACATAGAGGCCGTCGTATGCCGCCCGAGCACCACGCGGCGCTCCCCGCAGGGGAGTTGCCCACCGGGCCCGTGTCTCCCGTGACCCGTCGTTGGGAGGCCAGTGCCAGGGGCACGATTGCGTCCGCGAGGGTCACCCGCAAGCGGGCGATGCTGGAAGGAAACCGTGTGAGCCGGATTTCGGTCCGGGGATTCGCTGTGGCATCCGCCACCGCGGTCACCACTGTTGGCGCCGTCGTGGGCGTTGCCTCGGGCAGCACCCAGCAGCCCTCGAACGACTTCGAGGCAACGGCAGGCGACGCGACCCTCCTCGCAGACATACCGGCGGGCCAGCAGGCCCAGGTGCAGACCGCCTCGCTGACGCAGCAGGCCGACGCACAGGCCATCGCCGCCGACGCCGCCGCGAAGAAGTCCGCCGAGGAAGCGGCCCGCAAGCAGGCCGCCGAGGACGCGATCGCCAAGCAGAAGGCCGCGGAGAAGGCCGAGCAGGAGGCCAAGGAGCGCAAGGAGGCGGAAGAAGCGGCCAGCCGCAGCGCGGCGCGCGACGCCTCCAGCTTCGGGGTCCAGAGCTCCTACACCGTCGCCGAGATCCAGGCGATGGCGCGGCAGATGGTCGCCGCCAACCAGTGGACGTGCTTCAGCAACATCGTGGATCACGAGTCCAGCTGGAACTACAAGGCCGTAAACCCCTCCTCCGGCGCCTACGGTCTCTTCCAGGCGCTGCCCGGCTCCAAGATGGCGTCCGCCGGCGCCGACTGGCAGACCAACCCCGCCACGCAGATCAAGTGGGGCCTGAACTACATGAACGACCGCTACGGCAGCCCCTGTGGCGCCTGGGACTTCTGGCAGGCCAACCGCTGGTATTAGGCGCTCCGCTGGGTGTGCCGATGTGCGGCGCCGCCGCGGCCGCCGCTCAACCTTCCGAAGCCCCTCGCCGTCCTACGGTGAGGGGCTTCCGGCATGTACGGTCGGAGCGGACGACCCGGGGGGAGTGGTGGGGACAAACGGGGGGAAGAGGACGGATATGTCGCGAGTGCCAGGGTGGCTGGACCGGCTCGGCGCCGGACTGAGCCGTATGGGGGAGCGGCTGGCCGAACGCCGTGCCCAGGCCGAGAAGGAGGACGCGGACGACGGGTTGCCCCCGCTGGGCGGCGAGCCCTCCGATCCGGGCCCCGGCCATGACGTACCGACCCCCTCCGGCGGCCAGGACTCCGGCCCGGCCGCGGTCCCGCAGCGGACGCCCGTCGCCCCCGGCGTCGTCTCCCGGCCCCGGCCCGATCCCGCGGCCGCCGTGCCCTGGGGCGTGCGTGTCGCAGCCGAGGTCGGCTGGCGGGTCCTCGTTCTCGCGGGGACGCTCTGGGTGCTGATGCGGGTGATCAGCGCCGTTCAGCTCGTGGTGCTGGCGTTCGCCGCCGCCCTGCTGATCACCGCACTGCTGCAGCCCACCGTGGCGCGACTGCGTAGGCACGGCGTGCCCCGCGGCCCCGCGACCGCGCTCACCGCGATCCTCGGCTTCGTCGTGATGGGCCTCGTGGGCTGGTTCGTCGCCTGGCAGGTCATGGAGAACATCGACAACCTGTCCGACCAGATCCAGGACGGCATCGACGAGCTCAGGAACTGGCTGCTCAACAGCCCGTTCCATGTGACGGAGAAACAGATCAACGAGATCGCCGCGAACCTGCGCGAGGCGATCGGTGCGAACACAGACGCGATCACCTCCGCGGGCCTTGAGGGCGTCACGGTCGTTGTCGAGGCGCTGACCGGCATCCTGCTGACGATGTTCTCGACGCTGTTCCTGCTCTACGACGGGCGGCGCATCTGGGAGTGGACGCTCAAGCTGGTCCCCTCGCCCGCCCGGCCCGGTGTCGCGGGTGCGGGGCCGCGGGCGTGGCGGACGCTGACGGCGTATGTGCGCGGCACGGTGGTCGTCGCCCTGATCGACGCGATCTTCATCGGGCTCGGCATCTACTTCCTCGATGTGCCGATGGCCGTGCCGCTGGCCGTCTTCATCTTCTTGTTCGCGTTCATCCCGCTGGTGGGTGCCGTGATCTCGGGTGCGCTGGCGGTGGTGGTCGCGCTGGTGACCCAGGGCGTCTTCACGGCCGTCATGACGCTGGTGGTGGTGCTGGCCGTTCAGCAGATCGAGGGCCACATTCTGCAGCCGTTCATCCTGGGGCGCGCCGTGCGGGTGCATCCGCTCGCCGTCGTCCTGTCGGTCTCCGCGGGCGGGCTGGTGGCGGGGATCGGAGGAGCGGTCGTGGCTGTGCCGCTTGTCGCGGTGACCAATACGGTGGTCGGCTACCTGAATGCGTACGACCGCGGGCGCGCGGGGTTGAGGCATTCGCCGCCGCCGCATGGGTCCACTGCCATGGAGATGGCGCCGGTGGAGAGACCGCCGTCGGGTGGCTGAGAACAGTCCTCAAGCGCCGGACGGGCTGATTTTCAGCCCGTCCGGCGCTTGAGGACGAGGCGGCGAAGCCGCCGATTCAGGAGGCGGGCCTACTCGGCCAGCACCGCCTCCGCATCCAGCGTCGTGCCGACCGCCTGGATCACCGCCGCGATCTTGAACGCCTCCTGGATCGTCTCGCGGTCGACGCCCGCCTTGCGGAGCACCTGCTCGTGCGAGTCGAGGCACTGCCCGCAGCCGTTGATCGCGGACACCGCGAGCGACCAGAGCTCGAAGTCGACCTTCTCCACACCCGGGTTGCCGATGACGTTCATCCGCAGGCCGGCGCGCAGCGTCCCGTACTCCGGGTCGGAGAGCAGGTGGCGCGTGCGGTAGAAGACGTTATTCATCGCCATGATGGCGGCGGCCGACTTGGCCGCGGTGTACGCCTCGGGCGAGAGGTTCGCCTTCGCCTCGGGCTCGAGCTCGCGCAGGACGCGGGGGGAACGGGACGCGATCGCGCACGCGAGCACCGTGCCCCACAGCTGCTGCTGCGGCAGATCCGAGTTGCCGATCACCGAACCGAGGTTCAGGCGCAGGTCCTTGGCGTAGTCCGGTACGGCGGACTTCAGTTCGTCGAGAGCCATGTCAGTTCAGACCGCTTTCGTTCACTCGCCGGCGAGGAGCTTGACCGGGTCGAGGGTCTCCTCGCCCTGCTTCCAGTTGCAGGGGCACAGCTCGTCGGTCTGCAGCGCGTCGAGGACCCGCAGGACCTCCTTGGGGTTACGGCCGACGGAGCCCGCGGTCACCATGGTGAACTGGATCTCGTTGTTCGGGTCGACGATGAAGACCGCGCGCTGCGCGAAGCCGTCCTCGCCCTCGACGCCGCAGTCGCGCATCAGCTCGTGCTTCGAGTCGGCGAGCATCGGGAAGGGCAGGTCACGCAGGTCGGCGTGGTCCTTGCGCCAGGCGTGGTGCACGAACTCCGAGTCGCCCGAGACGCCGAGGATCTGGGCGTCGCGGTCGGCGAACTCGTCGTTCAGCTTGCCGAAGGCCGCGATCTCGGTGGGGCACACGAAGGTGAAGTCCTTCGGCCAGAAGAACACCACGCGCCACTTGCCCTCGTAGGACTTGTGGTTGATCTGCTCGAACTCCTTGCCGCTCTCCAGCGACACACAGGCAGTCAGGTCGTACGTGGGGAACTGGTCACCGACAGTGAGCACGCGCTCTCCTTGCAGCAAAAGGGAATCCCGCTGACGGGATTTCCATGGGTTGGACTGATCACGAGGGTGGCACACGCTGCATTGATTAGTGAAATAGCTAGACTCGGTCAGGTTGATTGGCGGCGGCTATCAGTCGCGGTGAGTAACCGATGGCGGTGGACGATGCGGGACGAGAAAGAGTGGGCGGTGACAGTCCGTGCAGGGTGGTGAGCGACAGGTGAACAAGCGGAGTGCGGTGGTGCCGGGCGGCGGACGGGCCCGTCAGCCCACCCTTGCGCAGCTGCGTGCCTTCGCCGCCGTGGCAGAGCATCTTCACTTCCGCGACGCGGCCGCCGCCATCGGCATGAGCCAGCCCGCGCTGTCCGGCGCCGTCTCGGCGCTGGAGGAGGCCCTCGACGTACAACTCCTGGAGCGGACGACGCGCAAGGTGCTCCTGTCGCCCGCGGGGGAGCGGCTCGCCACGCGGGCGAAGGCCGTGCTGGCCGAGGTCGGGGCGCTGATCGAGGAGGCCGAGGCGCTCCGTGCGCCCTTCACGGGCGAGCTCCGGCTCGGTGTGATCCCGACCGTGGCCCCGTATCTGCTGCCGACCGTGCTCCGGCTGCTCCACGACAGGTATCCGGATCTCGATCTCCAGGTGCACGAGGAGCAGACCGCGTCCCTGCTGGACGGGCTCGCTGCCGGGCGGCTCGATCTACTGCTGCTGGCCGTGCCGCTCGGCGTCCCCGGCGTCACCGAGCTGCCGCTGTTCGACGAGGACTTCGTGCTGGTCACGCCGCTCGACCACTGGCTCGGCGGGCGCGAGGGCATTCCGCGCGATGCTCTGCGGGAGCTGAAGCTGCTGCTGCTCGACGAGGGGCACTGCCTGCGGGACCAGGCCCTCGAGATCTGCCGGGAGGCGGGCCGCGACGACGCCCCGGTGACGACGACGGCGGCCGGTCTTTCGACGCTCGTCCAGCTCGTCGCGGGCGGTGTGGGCGTGACCCTGCTGCCGCGCACCGCCGTGAAGGTGGAGACCAGCCGCAGCAACCAGCTGCTCACCGGGTACTTCGCCGAGCCCGCGCCCAGCCGCCGCATCGCGCTGGCGATGCGGACCGGAGCGGCGCGGAGCGCGGAGTACGAGGAGCTTGCCGCCGCCCTGCGGGAGGCGTTGCGGCCGCTGCCCGTGCGGGTGCTCTGACCCGCAGGGACGGCGCCGGCCGCGGACTGCTCGCGTTTCGGAAGGATCTTCGCGTGGGCGGCATTCGTGATGCTGTGGGTTACTTGTGAGCCGCTCGGACGCAACCTTCGGGGCGTTCTGCTCGTCGGTTCCCATGGGGACAGGTGCTGATTCTCACGTCCGGAAAAGACCGGATCGAGGGACCTTTGCCCCAGGGTGCGGTGTTAGCTTTCGAAGCTGACTTGGCCTGTATGCCCGTGAGGCCGCTGATGCGTCTGCTGATGCGGTTGCCGGACATACGAGAACGAAGCGGAGCGTTACGGACCCATGGGACGAGCGGAAGAGCGACGAGCGCGGCAGCGCGGTGCGCGCCGGGCGGCGCGCATGCGCTCGTCCGGCGCTGAGCGCGGGGTGATACGCCGCCTCTTCACCTGGAAGAAGATCCTCGGCACGTTCTTCGGGCTCTGCCTGCTGGGCATGGGTGCCTTCGTCGTGCTGTTCATGGTCATCGACGTTCCCGCGTCGGGCAACGAGGACGCGAGGATCCAGAGCAACATCTACCGGTACAGCGATGGCTCGATCCTGGCCCGCGACGGTGCCCTCAACCGCGAGGTCGTGGACCTCGACAAGGTCCCCAGGGAGGTGCAGCGGACCTTCGTCGCCGCCGAGAACAAGACGTTCTACAGCGACAGCGGCGTGGACCTGAAGGGCACGGCCCGAGGTCTGATCAACACGCTCTCGGGCAAGGGCAAGCAGGGTGGTTCGACGATCACGCAGCAGTACGTCAAGAACTACTACCTCACCCAGGACCAGACGGTCAGCCGCAAGCTCAAAGAGCTGATCATCTCGCTCAAGGTGGACCAGCAGATGTCCAAGAACGACATCCTGGCCGGGTACATCAACACCAGCTACTACGGCCGCGGCGCCTACGGCATCCAGGCCGCGGCCCAGGCGTACTACGGCATCGACGCCGAGGACCTGAACGTGGCGCAGGGCGCGTACCTCGCGGCGCTGCTGCAGGCCCCGAACCAGTACGACTGGGCGGTCGCGTCGGCCGAGGGCAAGAAGCTCGCCGAGCAGCGCTGGAACTACGTGCTGAACAACATGGTCGAGATGCACTGGCTGGGCGCCTCCGAGCGCCAGGGCCTGAAGTTCCCCGTCCCGGACGCGCCCAAGGCGGCACCGGGCCTTGAGGGGCAGACCGGCTATCTGGTGGGCGCGGCCAAGGAGGCGCTGGAGAAGCAGCTCGTCTCCGACGGCACCGCCGCCGACCTGGACGAGGCCAAGGCGGTGGTCGACGCCGGCGGCTGGACCATCACGCTCAACATCGACCCGAAGAAGCAGAAGCTCCTCGAGCAGGCCGTCAAGAAGAAGCTCACCAGCAAGCTCGACCCCAAGGAGCGCGACGTCGACGCGGACGTGCAGGCCGGAGCCGCGTCCGTCGACCCGAAGACCGGCAAGGTCCTCGCGATGTACGGCGGCGTCGACTACGTGAAGCACTACCAGAACAACGCCACCCGCCGTGACTACCAGGTCGCCTCGACCTTCAAGCCGCTGATCCTCGCGGCCGCGCTGGAGAACGACTCCACGACGCAGGACGGCCAGCCGATCACCGCGTCCACCGTCTACGACGGCACGAGCGAGCGTCCCGTCGTGGACGGCGGCAAGAAGGTCGGGTTCGCGCCGCCGAACGAGGACGACGTCAACTACGGCGACGTCACCGTGCAGACCGCTATGAACAAGTCCATCAACTCCGTCTTCGCACAGATGGGCGTCGACGTCGGGATGGACGAGGTCATGAAGACCGCGGGCGAGCTGGGCATGGACGTCGACGGCCTGCAGGCCGTGCCCGCGCAGACCCTCGGCTCCATGGGCGCGAGCCCGCTGGAGATGGCCGGGGTCTACGCGACGCTCGACAACCACGGCAAGAAGGTCACCCCGGCGATCGTGAAGTCCGCCGAGCACAAGGACCGCGAGGTCGACTTCCCGAACCCGATCGGCGAGCAGGTGATCAGCCGCGAGGCCGCCGACTCCGTGACCTCCGTGCTCACCGGCGTGGTCGACGACGGTACGGCCCGGCTCTCGGTGCGCGAGGCCCCGAACCGCGACGGCCAGCAGGTCGCGGGCAAGACAGGTACGTCCGACAACAACAAGTCGGCCTGGTTCACCGGCTACACGCCGAAGCTCGTCACGTCCGTCGGACTGTTCGGCGAGGGCGCCGTGGGCACCAAGAACGAGAGCAAGCAGGTCTCGCTGAAGGGCACGGCAGGTGGCGGCCGGGTCAACGGTGGTGGCTTCCCGGCCGAGATCTGGGCCGCGTACACCTTCGGTGCGATGGGGTCGACGAGCGAGTTCGACCTCGATACGGACATGGGGGCGGGCGTCACGCCGACCGTCGAGCCGACGCCCACCGTCACGGAGATGCCGTCGGACACGCCGTCGGCGCCGGAGACCAGTGCGGCGCCGTCTACCGAGGCGCCTACGAGTGAGGCGCCTACGGAGGCGCCGACCGTTGAGCCTTCGGATGGGGCGACGACTGAGCAGCCGACTCCTACGGCGACCAGGCCGACGTTTGGGATTCCGGAGCAGACCGGGTCCGCGCGGGATGGGGGCGGCTGACGCCTCGTAGTCGCCGTAGGGCGCCCGGAGCCCATGGGGTTCCGGGCGCCCTACGTTTGCCTGCGGCACCCCTACGAGTAATGCCACCCGCCGTCGTGGGTTGTGCCCACCCGTTCCGCCATGCGGAACGATTGCCCACAACGGTAGGGACGTGCCTGCCCGCAACGGTGGGAACGATTGCCCATAACGGTTAACTGCCGTTTACTCGGTTTGCGATTCGGTCGCCCAACTCCTTGTCGATGTTGCGCCAGTACTGGAAGGCGCGGTCGAGGATGGGGCGGGAGACGCCGGCGGTGAGGTGGGCGCTGACGTTGGACACCAGGCGCTCGCGGGCCGCGTCGTCCAGGACCTCCCTGACCATCGTGCCCGGCTGGCGCCAGTCGTCGTCCTCGCGGTGCAGCTTGTACGCCTCGCGGACCATCTCGCCGGCCGCGTGCCAGCCCGCGGGTTCGCCGAAGGTCCCCACGTCGGCGGCCGGGCCGCCGTACGAGTTGGGCGCGTACACGGCGCCGGTGTTCGCCGGCTCGTACCGCATGGGGCCGTCCTTCGCGTACGAGTTGACGGGCGACCGCGGACGGTTCGGCGGGAGCTGCGCGTAGTTGGGGCCGATCCGGTAGCGGTGGGTGTCCGGGTACGAGAAGAGCCGGCCGAGCAGCATCTTGTCCGGGGACGGGCCGATGCCCGGCACCATGTTCGAGGGCTCGAAGGCGGCCTGCTCGATGTGGACGAAGAAATCATCCGGGTTCTTGTTGAGGGTCATCCGGCCGACCTCGATCAGCGGGTAGTCGCCGTGCGGCCACACCTTGGTCAGGTCGAACGGGTTGAAGCGGTAGTCCGGCGCGTCCTCGAAGGGCATGACCTGCACGTGCATCGTCCACGACGGGGCGTTGCCGGAGGCGATCGAGTCGAACAGGTCCCGGCGGTGGATGTCGCCGTCCGTGCCTGCGAGTTCGTCGGCCTCGGACTGGGTGAGGAAGTCGATGCCCTGGTCGGTCTTGATGTGGTACTTGACCCAGAACTTCTCGCCGCCGCCGTTGACCCACATATAGGTGTGGGAGCTGTAGCCGTTCATGTTGCGGTACGTCTTCGGGATGCCGCGGTCGCCCATCAGCCACGTCACCATGTGCGCGGACTCGGGGGACAGCGTCCAGAAGTCCCACTGCATGTTGTTGTCGCGCAGGCCGTTGTCGGGGCGGCGCTTCTGGGAGCGGATGAAGTCCTGGAACTTCTGGGGGTCGCGCACGAAGAAGACCGGCGTGTTGTTGCCGACCAGGTCGTAGTTCCCGTACTCCGTGTAGAACTTCAGCGCGAAGCCGCGCGGGTCGCGCCACGTGTCGGGCGAGCCCTGCTCCCCGGCGACCGTCGAGAAGCGTGCCAGCATCTCCGTCCGCTTCCCCGGCTGGAAGAGGTCGGCCTTGGTGAACTGGCTGATGTCGTTGGTGACTTCGAAGACTCCGTACGCACCCGATCCCTTGGCGTGCACCACCCGCTCGGGAACCCGTTCGCGGTTGAACTGGGCCATCTTCTCGATGAGGTAGTGGTCCTGGAGGAGGATCGGGCCGGTATCGCCGACCGTGAGCGAGTGCTCGTCGCTCTCCACCGGTATTCCGGCGTTGGTGGTGGTGTACGGGACCTTCCGTACTGCTTCGGTCACGAGCGTCCTCCCGTCGTGCATTTGGGATAGATCAGGTCGCTTCGCCCACCACAGCAGTCAACTCCGCCACCACGACGTCGGCAACATTTGGACCGGGTCCAAGCCTGAAACTCGTACGAAAGTCCCGGGTGGCCGCCGCGAGGCCCCCGGGACATGGACGTCCCAGAAGTACCGCGGTGCCTCAGCCCGACGCACGTGTCGGCAGCTCGAACCAGACCACCTTCCCTGTGCTCAGCCGGGTCGCACCCCAGCGGCGGGCCATCTTGTTGACCAGGAAGAGCCCGCGCCCGCCCTCGTCCGTGGCCCGCGCCTGACGCAGCCGCGGCAGCTGGGGCACGTCGTCGCCGACCTCGCAGCGCAGCATGTCGGTGCGCAGCAGGCGCAGCGTGACCGGCCGTGACGTGTAGCGCACGGCGTTGGTGACGACCTCGCTGACCAGCAGTTCCACCGAGTCCGTCAGCTCTTCCAGGTCCCAGCGGGCCAGCGCCTTGCGGGCCAGCCGGCGGGCCCTGCGCGGAGCCGCGTCCTCGGGGTCGAGGTTCCAGTACGCGACGTCGCTCGGCGCGATCCCGTTGAAGCGGGCGGCGAGCAGCGCGATGTCGTCGTCCCGGTCGCCCGGACCGAGCATGTCGAGGACCTCGTCGCACAGCGCCTCCAGCGGCGGCGGGTGGTCCGGCCCTGTCAGCTGCGCGGTCGCGGAGAGGCGCTCGCGCAGCTGCTCTATGCCGGTCCACACGTCGCGCAGCCGGGACTCGACGAGACCGTCCGTGTACAGCAGGAGCGTGGCCCCGGCGGGTGCGTCGAGTTCGACGGCCTCGAAATCGACGCCGCCCACGCCGATCGGCGCGCCCGCGGGCACCCGCAGCACCTCCGCGCGCCCGCCGAGGTGCAGCAGGACCGGCGGGGGATGGCCCGCGTTGGCGATGGTGATGCGGTGCGTCACCGGGTCGTAGACCGCGTACAGGCAGGTCGCCATGCGGTCCGTGCCGAGCCGCTGCGCCTGCTCGTCGAGGTGGTGCAGCACCTCTTGCGGGGGCAGGTCCAGGCCGGCCAGGGTCTGCGCGGTCGTCCGCAGCTGGCCCATGATCGCCGCCGAGGTCATGGAGTGGCCCATGACGTCGCCGACGACGAGGGCGACGCGGTTGCCGGGCAGCGGGATCGCGTCGTACCAGTCGCCGCCGACGCGGGCCGTCTCGGCCGCGGGCAGGTAGCGCGACGCGAGCCGCACGCCGTGCGGCTGGGGCAGCGACTCGGGCAGCATCGTGCGCTGCAGCTCGTCCGCGATGTACGCCTCGCGGTCGTACAGCACCGCCTTGTCGATGCCGAGCGCGCTGTGCGTGGCCAGCTGGGCGGCGACCAGCAGGTCCTCTGTTTCGAACGCCGGCCGGTCGGCACGGCGCAGGAAGACCGCGGCACCGATGACGCGCCGGCGGCCGCGCAGCGGCGCGAGGATCGTGTGCTGCCCGCCGGGCCCCCGCCGCTCCACGCCCAGCAGTTCGGGCAACGCGCCCAGCGCGGTGGGCGTGTCCGCGAAGACGGGGCGTACGCCGCGGAGCACCTCGGCGAGCGGACCGCCCGGCAGCACCTCGCACAGGTCGGTCGCCGCGAAGTCGGGCTGCAGCTGCAGCCCGAGAAGCAGCCCGGGCAGGCCGCCCTCGGTGTCCGCGTCCTCGGTCCCGTCCTCGATCCGCCGCAGCCGGTCGGTGCGCCGCAGCCGCAGGACCAGGGGCCCGGAAGGCCGCTCGTCGCCGACCGGCAGCGGGTCGCGCAGATACACCAGGATCGCGTCGGAGAACGTCGGCACGGTGGCCCGGCACAGTCCCATCACGATCTCGTCGAGGTCCATGCCGCGGGCGATACGCCGGGTCGCGGCCCCGACGAACCGCAGCCGGTCGCCGTCGCGCTGCATCGCGGCCGGGCCGAGGGAGGGCGAGGGCACCCCGGACACGGGGCGCGCCCCCGCCTCGCCCGGGCGGTGCCCGGCCTCGGCGATCGCCCTCGCATCGGCCCACTGCGCACTCTCGCCGCCCCGCGGCGGCGGAGCGCCCTGCGGCGCCGGACGCGGCCGGTGCGGGTCGGGCTCGGCCGCCTGGGGCTGGGAGTGCTCAGCGCCGGCGCTGCCCACAGGGCCGGCGGGTCCGGCAGGGCCGCCGGGGCCGGCAGAGCCGACGGGAGCGGCTGGTCCGCCGGGGCCGGCAGAGCGGCCGGGACCGGCAGGGCCGGCGCTGCCCACAGGACCGCCGGGATGGGCAGGGCCCCCGGGACCGGCAGGCCCCCCGGGCCCGGCGG
>NZ_LOHS01000071.1 GCF_001642995.1 Streptomyces jeddahensis | reverse complement strand
CGCGTGGCATGCGCGTGGCATGCGCGTGGCATGCGCGTGGCATGCGCGTGGCATGAATTTCCGCATGACGAGGAGTGGAAAGCCGGTGATGGATACGACCGACCACGAATTCGTCTTGCGGCGGCGCCGAGTTGATGCTTTTGGAAATCGCAGAATCAGGGCAGCAGAAATCCACTGCTACTGGATTTCACCAAGGCGGGCGGCACTGCGGCCCTACGATCAACGGCGCGGCAGGTGCCCGACAGAGGCGGCGAGCAAGAGGGTTTTCCTCAGATCAGCTCAGGCTCGCTCAGACGCGACGGCAACAGAAGGCACTGGAAACACGCGCAAGGTCGACGTGGCGTCGCCGCGTGAGGTCCTGTCGCTTCATGCCACCGATCCAACCAGTGGGAAGTCCAGCCGGTCAAGAAAGCCCTGATGCGATCCCACATCCCGGACGAGCGTGCCGCACTGGGCACTTGCCGTGCAGGTGTCTTGTGGCTTCGACGTCAGCGCGGATGGTCTGCCGGGCTTCGGTCTCCTGACGTCCACCCCCCCCGACTCCCTCCGCCCCTGCCCGTCTCACCTGCTGACATACCGCGGGGCACCACTTGAGCCGGGTGGCGCGGCTGCCGCACAATGCCCGGCATGACCGCTGCTGCCGACATCCTCGTGGGACGACTGCACGTCGATCTCTGTCGCCAGTCCAGCGCCACCTGTCGCGGCTGACGCCTTTCGGGCCTTTGAGGCCCTCCCTGCCGTAGAGCCAACGGCCCCTCAGCTCTTCGCGCGTCCGCTCCTCACAGGTCTGCTCCTCGCCCGTCTGCATCCTCACAGCCAACGCTCAACACACTGCGCCGCGGCTGTCCCCTTCCCGTGCACCTGCGTGCCTCGACGCGTACCTGAACGTACGCCGCCGGGCCGCAGCGGCATGCCCCCTGCGGCATGCCCCGCACACCGTCCTCCGACCCCAACCGGAGCCCGTACTCATGTCTGCCCTTACCTTCCATTGGTTCCTGCCCACGACCGGTGACAGCCGGCATATCGTCGGCGGTGGTCACGGTTCCACGCCCGGCACCGCCGGCGGTGACCGCCCGGCCTCCATCGAGTACCTCGGGCAGATCGCCCGCACCGCCGAGCAGCTCGGCTTCGTCGGGGCGCTCACCCCGACAGGCGCGTGGTGCGAGGACGCCTGGGTGACCACGGCCATGCTGACCCAGGTCACCGAGCGGCTGAAGTTCCTGGTCGCCTTCCGCCCCGGCCAGATCGTCCCGACGCTGTCCGCACAGATGGCCGCGACCTACCAGCGGCAGTCGCACGGCCGGCTGCTGCTCAACGTCGTCACGGGCGGCGAGTCCGCCGAGCAGCGCGCGTACGGCGACTTCCTCGACAAGGACCAGCGGTACGCCCGTACCGGGGAGTTCCTGGACATCGTGCGGCGGCTGTGGGCCGGGGAGACGGTCGACCACCACGGCGAGCATCTGCGGGTCGAGGCCGCCAGGTTGAACCGGCTGCCCGAGCCGGCGCCGCAGATCTACTTCGGCGGCTCGTCGCCCGCGGCCGGTGCGGTGGCGGCGCGGTACACCGACGTCTACCTGACCTGGGGCGAGCCGCCGCAGCAGGTGAAGCAGAAGATCGACTGGGTGCGCTCGCTGGCCGCCGCGCAGGGCCGCGACGTACGGTTCGGCATCCGGCTGCACACCATCAGCCGGGACACCTCGGCACAGGCGTGGGCCGAGGCGGAGCGGTTGCTGAAGGCCATGGACCCGGAGCGCATCAAGGCGGTGCAGCAGGGCCTGGCGACCAGCGAGTCCGAGGGGCAGCGGCGGATGCGCGAGCTCCACAACAGCGGAGACACGAGCAGTCTGGAGATCTACCCCAACCTGTGGGCGGGTGTCGGCCTGGTCCGCGGCGGTGCGGGCACGGCGCTGGTGGGCAGCCACACGGAGGTCGCCGACCTGATCGAGGAGTATCACCGGCTCGGCATCGAGGAGTTCGTCCTGTCCGGGGTGCCACACCTGGAGGAGGCGTACTGGTTCGGCGAGGGCGTTCTGCCGGTGCTGGAAAAACGTGGCCTGTGGCAGCACCCGGCAGGTCCGCGTACCGTCGAGGCGGGCATCGTCCCGTTCGCGGCCCGATGAGCGCGGCGTCGCGTGTGCCCGCGCCTGTGCCCTCGCAGGCGCCGGCCGGGGACCCGGAGCGGGACCAGGATGCCTCGGCTCCCGGGCGGCTGAAGACCGTGGTGCTCGCCAGCCTGCTGGGCACCACCGTGGAGTGGTACGACTTCTTCCTCTACAGCACGGCCGCGGGGCTGGTCTTCAACAAGCTGTTCTTCCCCGCGGCCAACGGCACGGTCGGCACGATGCTGTCGTTCGCCACGTTCGCCGTGGGCTTCGTCGCCCGCCCCATAGGCGGCCTGCTCTTCGGGCACATCGGCGACCGGATCGGCCGTAAGCACACACTGGCCTTCACGATGGGCCTGATGGGCGTCTCCACCGCCCTCATCGGCCTGCTGCCCACGTACGAGCAGGTCGGCATCCTCGCCCCCGCGCTCCTCCTGGTCCTGCGGGTCGCGCAGGGCGTGGCGCTCGGCGGGGAATGGGCCGGGGCGGTGCTGCTGGCCGTGGAGTACGGGCCCGCGGGCCGCAAAGGCCGGTTCGGCAGCTATCCGCAGATCGGACTGGCGCTCGGACTCGCCCTGGGGACCGGTGTGTTCGCGTTGCTGAGCGACCTGCTCAGCGAAGCGGCGTTCCTCGACTACGGATGGCGGATCGCCTTCCTCATCAGCCTGGTGCTCGTCGTGGTCGGGCTGACCGTACGGCTGAAGATCGACGAGACGCCGGCCTTCCGTGCCGTACGCCGCCTTCAGGAGCTGCCTCGATCCGCGCCGCTGGTGGAGCTGGTGCGTGAGCCGGCCGCGCGCCGGCACGTCCTGCTAGGCATGCTCGCGCGGTGGGGCGAGGGGGCCGCCTTCAACACCTGGGGCGTCTTCGCCATCACCTACGCGACCGGGACGCTGAAGCTGGACCGCACGCCGGTGCTGCTCGCGGTGACGGCCGCGGCGCTCGTGATGGCCGCCCTGATACCGGTGTCCGGGGCCGCGGTCGACCGCCGCGGGGCCCTCCCGGTCTACCTCACCGGCATGGCCGCGTTCGTCGTCGCGGTCTTCCCGGCGTTCTGGCTCTTCGGTACCGGTGGGACATGGGCCTTCGCGGCGGCGCTCGTCGTGACGCTGGGGATCGTGCACGCCTGGTTCTACGGCGCCCAGGGCACCCTGTTCGCCGCCCTGTTCGCCACACCGGTCCGGTACACGGGCATGTCCTTCGTCTACCAGATGTCCGGCATCTTCGCATCCGGCATCACTCCGCTGATCATGACCGCCCTGCTGGCGTTCGGTTCGGGCAGCCCGTGGTGGGCTTGCAGCTACCTGGCGCTGACCGGCCTGGTGAGCGTATGGGCGACCGGTCGGCTGCGGGACGGGGACCTGCATGTGCCGACCGGGCGGGCGTCTCTGACGCGCCGTCATCCAGTGGCGGATGCAGGCTGCCGTCGGCGGGTGAGCGGCTGAGCACCTGAGTAGCTGCCGGTGCGTACCGCTCGCTTGCGAGTCGGTACGCACCGGCAGTTCTTTCGCACCGGCGGCAGCGGTACGAGATAACCCACGCTGCACCCGCAAACCTTTTCCACCGCAGTGGCGACAGAGAGGTGAACAACCTGCACCCAACATTCAACGACGAATTGGGGAGACCAGGATGCGACGACCGATTGCGCTGCGGCTCTCCGCAGCGCTGGCCGCGATCGCCCTCGCCGGTGGGATCGGTGTGGCGGTGTCGGCGCCCGAGGCGTCCGCCGCCGTCGGCAGCGCCACCGGCTACGCGACCCAGAACGGCGGGACGACGGGTGGTGCCGGCGGGCAGACCGTGCGCGCCACCACAGGCACCGAGATCCACCAGGCCCTGTGCAACCGCGCCGCGAGCGACACCCCGATCACCATCGAGGTCGAGGGCACCATCCACCACGGCAACACCAGCAAGGTGTCCGGCGACAGCTGCAACACCGCCGACGACGTGATCGAGCTCAAGCAGATCAGCAACGTCACGCTCATCGGCGTCGGGAACGGCGCCGTCTTCGACCAACTGGGCATCCACATCCGCGAATCGAGCAACATCATCATCCAGAACGTGACGGTCCGGAACGTCAAGAAGTCCGGCTCGCCCACGTCCAACGGCGGTGACGCCATCGGGATGGAGGCGGACGTCCGCAACGTCTGGGTGGATCACGTCTCCCTGGAGGCGTCCGGCGGGGAGTCCGAGGGCTACGACGGTCTCTTCGACATGAAGGATAACACCCAGTACGTGACCCTGTCCTACAGCACGTTACGCAACTCCGGCCGCGGCGGCCTGGTCGGCTCCAGCGAGAGCGACCTCTCGAACGGCTTCATCACGTACCACCACAACCTGTACGAGAACATCGACTCACGCGCCCCGCTGCTGCGTGGCGGTACGGGCCACATGTACAACAACTACTATGTGAGCCTGAACGAATCCGGCATCAACTCCCGCGCCGGAGCCAAGGCCAAGGTGGACAGCAACTACTTCAAGGACTCCAAGGACGTCCTGGGCACCTTCTACACCGACGCCGCCGGATACTGGCAGGTCAGCGGCAACATCTTCGACAACGTGACGTGGTCCGCGCCCGGCGACGACAACAACCCGGCCGGCCCCGACCCGCAGTCCAACACCACCGTCTCGATTCCGTACGCCTACACCCTCGACGACGCGAGCTGCGTGCCGGACGTCGTCGGCCGGACGGCCGGCGTCGGCAAGGGCCTGCGGGTGTCGGACGGCGACTGCACCACGCCACGGATCGCCGAGTTCGAGACGTACGCGATGTAATCGACGCGGCTCGGCACGTTGGGCAACCAGGAGCAGGCCGCGCCCGCCCCCGTCGAAGACGCGGGCGGGCGCGCCGGTGCTGATCGTGCACGGCAGCAAGGACTACCGCGTCCCGGCGGGCCATGTCCTCGGACAAAGGTGCGGCGCCCCGGCATGATTTAACTCATCATCTTCAGGCCCGAGGGCTTGGACGAAGGGAGCGTTCCGCTGTGACGCATGCTCACGAGGAAGAAGTGCTGGCCAGGATCGCCAAGGGGCTGGTCTACACCGAGTCGGAAGCGGCCTTCCAGGCCCCTCGGCGCCGCACCGAGCAGATCTTCGAGTACAACCACACACCACCGAGCGAAACGGAGAAGCGTCGATCGCTGCTCGTCGCGATCTTCGGCTCGGTCGGTGAACGCACGGTCCTGCTGCCGCCGTTCCACGCCGGGTTCGGCAGCAACGTCTACATCGGCGACGACTTCTTCGGGAACGTGAACCTCACGTTCGTCGACGACGTGGACATCCGCATAGGTAACGATGTCATGATCGCTCCCAGCGTGACACTGACCACGACGGGACACCCGGTGCATCCCTTGCGACGCGCTGACTTTGGGCGATTCTCGGAACCGATCGTGATCGAGGACAAGGTCTGGATCGGTAGCAACGCGGTGGTCCTGCCCGGCGTTCGCATCGGATACGGGTCGGTCATCGGCGCCGGCAGCGTCGTGAGCCGCAGCATTCCCCCGATGACCGTCGCGGTCGGTACCCCTTGCCGGGTGGTCCGCCCCATCACGGACGAGGACCTCACCACACGTACCGCCGGGCATTGAGCCTCGCACGCTTCGAGGGGCCTGAGGCACCGCGCCACACTTCCGGGAGCACACCCGCCTGATTCACCAGCAGAGTTCGGCCGGACCCGGGGTCCCGCCCATCACGATGGCGTCGTAGGCCACCGGCGGGAACTTCCGGATTCCCTTGACCAGGCGTCCGACCCCGCATCCTCCCGTCCCGTCACCCCCCGCACGCTGCACAACTCTTGACGCGGCGTCGAGCAGGTCCATAGGTTCGACAGACCGCCCACTGAACCCGGTTCACGAACATGAACCGACCGACTTCTCTTCCTGAAACGTTACAAACCCCTGCTCGCCCAGTTCTGTACCCCCTGTTGTCCCCCCATGCACCCGCCCCAGGGAGACCCACCGTATGAGCCTTGCCGAACTGCAGCATCTGACTGCCGACAGGCGCGGAAAACCACGGCTCCGCAGCGAAGAACGCAAGGAACAACGCAAGCTCCGACGGGTTTCCGAGCGCGACAACAAGGCCGCCGCGATCTTCCTCCTGCCCTGGCTCATCGGGCTGGTCGGGCTGACCGTCGGACCGATGCTGGTCTCGCTCTACCTGGCCTTCACCGACTACAACCTGCTGCAGGACGCCGACTTCACGGGCTTCGACAACATCGTGAAGATGATCAACGACGAGCGGCTGCACCAGTCCCTCGGGGTCACCTTCGCCTACGTCCTGATCGGCGTACCGCTCCAGCTCGTGGTCGCCCTGGCGCTCGCGATGATCCTCGACCGCGGGATGCGCGGCCTGTCGTTCTACCGCTCGGCCCTCTATCTGCCGTCCCTGCTCGGCGGCAGCGTCGCCATCGCCGTTCTGTGGCGCGTCATCTTCGGCGACGACGGTCTCTTCAACGGGCTGCTCGCGTTCTTCGGCGTCACCGGCCAGAACTGGATCTCCAATCCGGACACCGCGCTCGGCACCATCATCCTGCTGCACATCTGGCAGTTCGGGTCCCCGATGGTGATCTTCCTCGCCGGCCTGCGGCAGATACCCCGCCACTACTACGAGGCCGCGTCCATCGACGGGGCGAGCGCCTGGCGGCAGTTCCGCTCGGTGACGCTGCCGCTCCTGAGCCCGATCGTCTTCTTCAACCTGGTGCTCGGGATCATCAACGCCTTCCAGTCGTTCACGCAGGCGTTCATCGTCTCCGGCGGCACCGGCGGGCCCGCCGACTCGACGCTCTTCTACACGCTCTACCTGTACCAGGAAGGCTTCGGTTCCTTCCTGATGGGTTACGCCTCCTCGCTGGCCTGGCTGCTCCTGGTCATCATCGGGGCCTTCACCGCCGTCAACTTCTGGGCCGCAAAGTACTGGGTGTTCTATGACGACTGAAACGGCCGACCAGCCGCCCCTGTCCTCCGCACCGGCCCCGGCACCGTCCGGCACGGCGGCCCCGGTGACCGGGAAGCCCGCCCGCACCTCCCTCGCCCGGGCCGGGAAACACGTCCTCATGGTCGCGATGGTGGTCATCGCGCTCTATCCCGTGGTGTGGATGGCCGTCAGCTCGCTGCGGCCCGAGGGCCGGATCTTCACGGACACCGGCATCTTCCTCGACACCTTCAATCCGGAGAACTACACCAACGGCTGGAACGCGCTCTCCCACCCCTTCAGCACGTATCTGCTCAACTCCGCGATCGTCACGCTCGGTTCGATCATCGGCAATCTGGTGAGCTGCTCGATGGCGGCGTACGCCTTCGCGCGCCTCTCGTTCCGCTTCCGCCGTACGACCTTCGCGATCATGCTGATGTCGATCATGCTGCCGATCCATGTCGTGATCGTCCCGCAGTACGTGATCTTCGCTCAGCTCGGCTGGATCAACACCTTCCTGCCGCTGATCGTGCCGAAGTTCCTCGCCGTGGACGGGTTCTTCGTGTTCCTGATGGTGCAGTTCATCCGGGGTCTGCCGCGTGAGCTGGACGAGGCCGCGCGGATCGACGGCGCGGGCCACGCGCGCATCTTCCTGCAGATCATCCTGCCGCTGATGAAGCCCGCCCTGGCCACCGCCGCGATCTTCACGTTCATCTGGACCTGGGGCGACTTCTTCACCCAGCTGGTGTTCGTGACCGACCCGGCGCTGTACACCGTCCCGGTCGCGCTGCGCTCCTTCATCGACGCCCAGTCCCAGTCCTCGTACGGCGCGATGTTCGCGATGAACGTGGTGTCGCTGCTGCCGGTGCTGCTCGCCTTCGCCGTCGGCCAGCGGTACCTGATCCGCGGTATCGCCACCACCGGCATGAAGTGAGGCCCGAAGACATGCCACAGCACACCTCACCGTCCCGTCCGTCCGAGCCGTCCGGTCCGTCCAAGGCCTCCGGTCCGTCCCGCCGTACGACGGTCCGCGCGCTGGCCGCGCTGGCGGGCGGGACCGCGCTCACCGCAGCCACGACGAGCTGCGCCGTCGGCGGGCCGACCGGTCCTGACCGGCTCTCCGACGGGCCGGTCACCCTGCGCATGACCTGGTGGGGCGGAGACGCCCGGCACCAGGCCACCCACAAGGCGATCGCGCTGTTCGAGAAGAAGTACCCGAGGATCAGGGTCGAGGCGGAGTTCGCCGACTGGAACGGCTACTGGGACCGGCTCGCCACCTCGGCCGCGGGCGGCAACGCCCCCGACGTCATCCAGAACGACATCGCCTACCTCGCCTCGTACGCGGAGCGCGGCGGCCTGTTCGACCTCGGCCGGTCCGAGCACTTCGACGCCTCCCTGTTCACCGAGGAGACCCTGGACACCGGACGGCACGACGGCGGTCTGTACGGTGTCCCGGCCTCGGTCACCTCCATGGCCATGCTCGTCAACCGCACCCTCGTCGACGAGCTCGGCCTGCGGCTGCCCGACACCCGCTCCTGGACCTGGGACGACCTGGAGAAGTTCGGCCGTGAGGTGGCCCGCGCCTCCGGGGGCAAGGTGCACGGTGCGATCCCGCTCGGTGGCCCCGGCATCCCGATCCTGTGGGCACGCCAGCACCGGCAGGAACTCTTCGGCCGGGACGGGAGCGTAGCGGTGGACCCGGACGTCCTCGGCGGCCTGTGGGAGATGACCCGGGACTGGTCGGACAACGGGGCGGCGCCCGGTGCCGGCGTCATCGTCGACAGCCAGGTGCTGCCCCTGGACCAGTCGCCGATCGTCACCGGCAAGGTCGCGATCTCGCCGGCCTGGTGCAACCAGCTCATCGCGTACAAGGCCGCGGCCGGTGGTGACGAGCTCGAGCTCGTGGACATGCCCACGCTTCCCGGCAGTCCACGCCGCCACCAGTTCGTGAAGCCCGGCATGTACTGGTCGGTCTCGTCTCAGACCCAGCACCCTGCCGAGGCCGCGCTCCTGGTCAACTTCCTGGTCGGCGACGAACAGTGCACCAAGATACTCGGCGCGGAGCGCGGCATCCCGGCCGCCGCCCGCACCCGCGAGAACATCGCGCCTTCCCTCGCCCCCGACGACACCGCAGCCCTGCGCTACGTCGAACGCATCGAGAAGAACCTGGCCGGCGCCCCCCTGCCGCTCTTCCCCAACGGCGCGAGCGCGGTCGAGGACATCCTGCAGCGCTATGTGGAGGAGGTGGTCTTCGGTCGAAGCAGCGGACCGGAAGCGGGCGCGGGCTTCGCGGATGAGCTCAGCGGACTGATCGAGTCGGCCTCGTAGACACCACACGACGCCCTCGTAGACACCTCACGACGCCGCACCACGCACATACGTCATACGGAAACATCGATCCGGAGGAATTGTGCCCACCCGCACCGCCCCCCGCCGGTACGCCGTGTACGGCACCGGCCACCGCGCACGGATGTACGTCCAGGCGCTGCTCGACACCTACGCGTCCGAGGCCGTCCCGGTCGCCTGGTGCGACACCAACGAGGCCCGGATGCGCCACTACGACACCCTGGTCGCGGACGCCGGGCACCGGCCCCGCCACTACCACCCGGACGACCTGGAGCGGATGCTCGCCGAGGAGAAGGTGGACGTCCTGGTCGTCTGCTCCCCCGACCGTACGCACGCCGACGCCGTGTGCACGGCGCTGCGGGCGGGTGTCGACGTCGTCTGTGAGAAGCCGCTGACGGTGGACGAGGACGGGCTGCGGGCGATCCAGGCCGCGGTCGACGCGTCCACCGCACGTCTCACCGTGACGTTCAACTACCGCTATTCTCCGAGGAATTCGACCCTGCGACAGGTGATCGCGGACGGCAGGGTCGGCAAGGTGCTCTCCGTGCATTTCGAGTGGCTGCTCGACACCGTGCACGGCGCGGACTACTTCCGCCGCTGGCACCGCGACAAGACCGTCTCGGGCGGACTCGCCGTACACAAGGCCACCCACCACTTCGACCTGGTCAACTGGTGGCTTGACGACGTACCCGAGACGGTCTTCGCCCTCGGCGGCCTCCGCTTCTACGGCGACACGGGCGCGGGACGGCAGCCGGGCGAGCGGCCCTCACTCGGCCGTGACGCCGCGGCCGAGGACCCGTTCGGCTTCGACATGGCCACGGACCCGCATCTGCGCGCCCTCTACCTCGACGCCGAGCACGTGGACGGATATCTGCGCGACCGTGACGTCTTCGACCCGGGCATCACCACCGAGGACACCCTGAACGTCCTGGTCGGCTACCGGGGCGGCGTGTCCATGTCGTACGCGCTGACCGCGCACAGCCCATGGGAGGGCTACCGGGTGTGCGTCAACGGCTCGGAGGGCCGGGCCGAACTGGAGGTCGTCGAGCGGGCCCATGTCACGGCGGGCGACACGGCCCGCACTCTGCATTCCAAGCCCGCACCCGTACGCCCGGCCGTCGACCCGAGCGCCACGCCCGAAGCCGCCGGGCCCGGCGCCGGCGAGGGCGGCGCGGTCCGGGTCAACGGCACCCGCCTGGTGGTGCAGCGGCACTGGGAGGAGGCCCGGGAGGTCGAGGTCAAGGAGGGGGAGGGCGGGCACGGTGGCGGCGACGCACTGCTTCTCCACGACGTCTTCGTCGGCTCCGGCGACGACCCTCTGCGCCGCCGCGCAGGCTACCCGGACGGACTCCGCAGCGTCGCGGTCGGCATCGGCGTCAACCGCAGCCTGGCCACGGGCGCCCCGGTGCACCTGGCGGACCTGGGGCTGCGACTGTCCTGAGCTCGGGGGGGCCGGGGGGCGGCCCCGCGTTGAGGCCGGGGCGCGCCCGTGTGTCCCGGCCGCGCCGCGGCGGGGCGGTGGGCCGGGACGAGCCCTGGTCCAGGCGCGCGGCACCCCGGACCGGTCAGGCCTCGGGCCTGCGAGACCTGACGGTCCGTCCACCGTTCCCAGCGCCCCGCCTGTCAGCCTCGAGGACTCTCCCCAACTCCCTGGTAGCGACACCCACTTGGTGCCACACTGCTGTTCGCGCCAGGTGACGGGGGTGACAGGGGATGGCGGAGGAGATACCGGGCGGCTTCCGGGGCCGGCGGCCAGTGCTGCGGTTCCTCGCGGACGCGCTGCACACCCCGCCCGGCAGTCCGCCGCCACGTCCGCTGCTGATGCTGCTCGGGCCGCGTGGCACGGGCGCCAGCCAGATGCACGAGTCGGCGCTGGAGTACTTCCGGACAGTGTGCCCGGTGGCGTACCTCAACTTCGAACCGCGCGCGGGCGGCGGCCAGCTCTCCATGCGTGAGGTGCTCGCCGCGCTCGCGCACCAGCTGCAGTCGGGAAAGCCGCTGGACCCGGTCGCCTTCCCGCGGCTCACCATCGGACTGCTCGCCACCGAACACCGCTGGGATCCGCCGACCCGCGGCGGCGCCAGGCGACTCGCCCGGGTCGGCATCACCCAACGGCTGCGCCACCCGATGCCGTCCCGCACGCGCGACATCGTCGGCTCGCTCAGCCGTACCGCGATGCAGGTGACGAGCGCCTTCGAGGTGCCCGGGCCGTTCTCGGTGCTCGCCGCCGTGTCCGAGCACATCGAGGTGTCGCCGGGGCGCCAGCTGAACCTGCTGCAGGAGCGCCGCGGACGGCAGTGGTACGCCGGCCGGGTGGCCGGCCTGACCGACCCGGACGACGCGCTGGTCGAGCTGAACGCCTGGTGGTACCAGGAGACGGCGGAGCACCGGGCGCGGGTGGAGCGCCTGCTCCTCGAGGCGTTCGTCCACGATCTGCGGGCGCACGCGCGAGGGCCGCTGCACAACAAGTCGATGCTGGTGCTCCTCGACAACTGCCAGGAGCCGATGGGCCTTGAATTTGTCCGCGCTTGGGCCCGGGTGCGCGAGGCGCTGCCGGAGGACGGTGACGGCAACGACCCGGCGGTGATCGCCGGGAGTCTGCACGAGTGGCCCGCCGCCTGGGGTCCCAGTCGCGACGGCGGACCGGGCGAGGGGGTACGGGTGGTCGGGTCGGACGCGGCCTCGCTCGCGGACTGGCTGGGCCACCGGTCGGCGGACGGCGGCGCCGGGTCCTGGTGGTACGCCGTGCGGCTGCGCAATCTGACCAGAGACGACGTCGCCGCCCTCGCCGCGCTCGGGCGTCCGCGCTGGACCCAGGAGGCGGACTGGGCGCACCGGCTCACCGGCGGTCTGCCGTGGGCGGTCGCCCAGCTCGCGCGGGCACTGCCGGACAGCGAGCGGCCGGTGTCGCCCCGATCGCTGCGGATGCTGCCCGAGGTGATGGCGGAGCGCGGTGGGCCCCGGCTGGTGGATCTCGCGCTCGGCCGGCTCCTGGCCGGCTTCACCGAGCAGGAGGTGCGCACGCTGGAGGAGTGGGCCGCCGCGCACGCGGTGGACGAGGCCCCACAGGTGGTACCGGAGCCGTCCGGGCCGGTGCCGCGTCCGCTGATCACCCGCCTTCTGGACCGCTGGCTGGTCCACCACGGCGCCTCGGGTGAGCTGCGGTTCCTGCCGTGGCTGCGGCGGCTGCTGCTGTGGCGTCTGGCCGCTGACGAGGAGCGCTGGCGGCGGGTGCACACCGCGTTCCACGCGCACGCTGAGCGGCTTCAGCGCCCCGCCGACGTGCTCTACCACCGGCTCGCCCTGTCCGAACTGGCCGGGGTGGCCGACGCGCTGACGGCCCTGCTCACCGGGGATCAGGCGCTGCCGCGCCGGGAGTGGGTGGCACTGCTGCAGCGGGTGTGCGCGGCACCGAACCGGCTGGAGCGGCACCCCGAGCCGGAGCACCATCTGGCCCGGCTCGCCACACCGGGTGCGGCCGGCACCGACGAACTGCGGCGCACGGTCTGCGGGCTGGTGGCGGCCGGCTGGCTGTGGGCCGACCCGCTCACCGATCCGCGCGGGCGCATGCTGCCCGAACTCGCGGAGCGCTTCAGCCGCCTCGCGGCGTTGCTCGACCGCGACACGTTGCCGCTGTACGAAGAGGCGGCCCGGTTCCGCGACTGGGTGCCGCCGCAGACCCAGGAGGGGGTGGCGTGGTGGTGACCCCGCGTCAGGGGACGTATCCGAGCAGACCGCGCTGGACGAGACGACGTCTGTACCGCACCCTCGCCTGGGCCGCCGTCGCGCTGGTCGTGGCCGCCGCGGTCACGGTCGGCCTGGTCTGGTGGCTGGACCCGGAACGGCACTGCACCGAGGGCGTGGAGCGGCGCGGCACCCCGGCCGAGTGCGTCGGCGTCCCGGACTCCGGCACCTTCGCCTTCACCAAGGATCTGCGCGACATCACCGACCGTATCGCCCAGGAGAACGCGGACGTCACCGACGAGGACGCCAAGACCCCGTACGTCGAGGTGGCGTATCTGACGACGCTCACGGTCCGCGACGACGACTCCAACTCCGCCGAATCCGTACTCCACGAGCTCCAGGGCGCCTACCTCGCGCAGGTGCGGCACAACGCCGCCTACTCCCCCAAGATCAAGCTGATTCTCGCCAACCCCGGCAGCCGCTCCCAGCACTGGCGGTTCACCGTCGAGAAGCTGAAGGCGCGCACCGGTGGTGACCACCCGCTGGTCGCGGTGGCCGGGATCGGGCCGTCCACCGACGAGAACAAGGCCGCCGCGCGCGCTCTCTCGAAAGCCGGGCTGGCCCTGGCCGCGTCCACCGCGACCGCCACCGACATGGTCGCCGAGCGCCTGGTGCGGGTCGCCCCGCCGAATTCCGCGCAGGCCCGCGCCGCCGCCTCCTACCTGCACGATGAGGGGTACGACACCGCGGCCCTGGTCGTCGACACGGCCAAGGGCAACCTTTACGCGCGCACCCTTGCCGAGGAATTCGCCCGCGTCTACCCGCGGGACACCAGGTCCCGGCTGGCCGAGCGCCGCTACGTCTACGACTCCTCCCAGGAGATCTGGGGCAACCAGATGCACTTCCTGGCCGAGGCACTGTGCGACGAGCGCCCCGAGGTGGTCTACTTCGCCGGGCGCGGCAAACAGCTCGGCCACTTCCTCACCGAGCTCGCCGACCGTCCCTGCCGGGGCGAGCAGGACGGCGCCTGGCAGAACGTCACCGTCATGACCGGCGACGACACCAGCAACCTCTCCAGCGCGCAGCTTGCCAAGTCCGCCGACAAGGGCGTCCGCCTGCTGTTCACCGGCCTCGCCCACCCCCGCATGTGGGACGACCGCGACGACATCCCCGATCCCGCCCGCGAGTTCGCCCCCGGCGGCCGCATGGCCGAGTGGTTCCCGTCCGAGACCCACGACGACGGCCAGGCCATGGTCGCCCACGACTCCGTCGCCGTCATCGGCAAAGCCCTGCAGATGGCACGCGGCGAGAACGGCTCCGGCGAGGATCTCCCGGACGGCAAGGCTGTCGCCGCCATGTTCCAGGTCATGATCTCCCAGAAGGCCCACGGCGCCGGCGGCTACCTCTCCTTCACCGAGAAGGGCACCGTGGTCGACCACGGCATCCCCATCCTCGAACTGGTCCGCCGCGAGGGAAAGTCCGGCGGCGACGAAGACCAGCTACAGGGGACGGCACGGCTGCGGAAGGTGGTGTGGTGACGGCGGGCTTGGGGTGACGGCGGGCCTCAGGGCTTCGCCATCCCGTAGCCGAACACACCGTCGCTTCGTACGGCTTGCTCCAGCTTGCTCCCGAACATACGCCAGGGGCACTCCGAAGAGTGCCCCTGGGCCGTTCCGCGCCCGAGGGCGCAGTCATGCGCTGAGCGGCGCCGCGAGCACCCGTGAACGCCTCGTGACTGGAGCGGTCGAGGTCGCGGGTGAAGAGGTAGCCGACCAAGCCAACGTTCGATCTGATGTTGTGCAAATTATTGACGGCCGTAACACGGCTGCCTATCTTCACGGTGTCCTTCCCCCGGTCAAGGGAGCCCGCGATGTCCACGTCCCCCATCGCCTCACCGAGCACGATCCCCGAACGGACCCGGCAACTGCGCCGCGTCGCACTCTCCGGGCTCCTCGGCACCGCCGTCGAGTTCTACGACTTCCTCGTCTACGGAACCGTCGCCGCGCTCGTCTTCGGCGAACTGTTCTTCCCCGGTGCCGACCCCGCAGTCGGCACCGTCGCGGCCTTCGGTACTTTCGCCGCCGGCTATGTGGCCCGGCCGCTCGGCGGTATCGTCTTCGGCCACTTCGGCGACCGGCTCGGCCGCAAGTCCATGCTGCTGCTGACCATGGGCCTCATGGGCGGCGCCAGCTTCCTCATCGGCCTGCTGCCCACGTACGGCACCATCGGCGTCTGGGCACCCGTCCTGCTGATCACCCTGCGCGTCGTCCAGGGCGTCGCCATCGGCGGTGAATGGGGCGGCGCCACCCTGATGGTGGTCGAGCACGCCGGAGAGCGGCGGCGCGGACTGTGGTCCAGCTTCACGCAGATGGGAGCCCCGCTCGGCTCGCTGCTGTCCTCGGCTGTCGTCACGCTCGTCGTCACCCTGCCCAGGGACCAGTTCGTCTCCTGGGGCTGGCGTGTGCCGTTCCTGCTCAGCGTGGTCCTGCTGGGCGTCGGACTCTTCGTACGGCTCAAGGTCGTGGAGAGCCCGCTGTTCGCCGAGGTGAAGAAGGACCGCACCGAATCGCGGCTGCCGATCCTCGACGTGCTGCGGCGCCCGCGGCCGCTCCTGCTGGCCTGCTGCGTCGGCATCGGCGCCTTCACCGCCCAGTCGCTGCTGACCAGCTACATGATCGCGTACGCCACTGGCATCGGCTACGCCCGCCCGCAGGTCCTCACCGCGCTCACCGTGTCCGCCTGCGTCGCTCTCGTCGTCCTGCCCTGCGCCTCCGCGCTCTCGGACCGGATCGGCCGCCGCCCGGTCGTCCTCGCCGGAGCCCTCGCCTCGGCGGCGCTCGCCTTCCCGGTCGTGGCGCTGGTCGACTCGAAGTCCCCCGGACTGCTGATCCTCGCCATCGTTCTGGGCCACGGCATCGCCCAGTCCATGATGTACGGACCGCTGGGCGCCCTGCTCACCGAGATGTTCGGCACCCGGGTCCGCTACACCGGCGCCTCCCTCGGCTACCAGGGCGCCACCCTCATCGGCGCCGGCTTCTCCCCGATGATCGCCGGAAGCCTGGTCGCCGGAAGCGGCGGCAGCGGCACCCCCGTGGCGCTGCTGCTCTGCGGCGGCGCCGCCGTCACCGCCCTGACCCTGCTGTTCCTGCGTGAGACGCACGGCGACTCGCTCGGCGGGCCGGCCGACAACCCCACGCCCGCCAAGGAGGACGCTCTCTCGTGACCACCCGCACCCGCGTCCGTACGGTCCTCCTCACGGCACTGGCACTGCTCGCCGCTCCGGTCGCCCCGGCCGGGGCGACGGCCGGCACCGACACCCATGTCGAGGGCCGGCTGCCCTCCGGCGCCGCCTACCTCATCGACGTACCGGCCGACTGGAACGGCACCGTGCTGCTGTTCAGCCACGGCTACACCCCGGCCGGGAGCCCCAACCCCGCCCAGAACGCCCCGAGCTCTGCCGCCAAGGAACTCCTCCTGAACGAGGGGTACGCGCTGATCGGCTCGTCCTACGCCACGACCGGCTGGGCCGTCACCGACGCCGTACCCGACCAGCTCGCCACGCTGGACGTCTTCACCTCCCGCTTCGGGACGGCACGGCGCACCATCGCCTGGGGCAGCTCCTACGGCGGTCTGGTCACCACCGCCATCGCCGAGCGCCATCCCGGACGGATCGACGGCTCCCTGCCCATGTGCGGACTCGTCCACGGCGGCGTCGCCAACTGGAACAACACCCTCGATCCGGTCTTCGCCCTCAAGACGCTCCTCGCCCCGGACTCCGGCATCGCCCTCACCGGCTTTCCCGACCGCACCGCCGCGGCCACGGCCGCCAATGCCATGACGAACGTCGTCTCCACCGCCCAGCGGACGGACCAGGGCCGCGCCCGGATCGCCCTCGCGGCCGCGCTGCACAACATCCCCGTCTGGAACGACCCCTCCCAGCCACGCCCAGGACCCACCGACTGGGACACCCAGCAGACCAACCAGTACCAGGCGCTCAGCGGACTGGTGCAGCTGCCCGCCTTCGTCTGGCGGCAGGAGGCCGAGAGCCGCGCGGGCGGCAGCATGGCGTGGAACACCGGCGTCGACTACTCCGCGATGCTGCGCCGCTCGACGACGTTCAAGGAGGTCACCGCCCTCTACAAGAAGGCCGGTCTGTCGTTGCGGGACGATCTCGCGGCACTGAACCGCGCACCCCGCATCGAGGCCGACCCGGCCGCCCTCGACTGGATGAGCCGTACCAGCGCCTTCACCGGCAAGCTGAAGAAGCCCGAACTGTCCATCCACACCACCGGTGACGCCCTCGTCCCGGTGCAGGTCCAGAGCGCCTACCGCCGGGCCGCAACGGCCGCGGGTTCCGCGCCGCTGCTGCGCCAGGCGTACGTCGACACCCCAGGGCACTGCACCTTCAGCGCAGGCGAACAGCTCGCCGCCCTGCACACCCTGGAGGACCGGATCACCACCGGCCACTGGGGCGACACCGGGCCTGCAACCCTGAACACCCGTGCCCGGGCGGCCGACCCGGCAGGCCAGACACGGTACATCCGTTACGCACCCGCCCCCTACCCACGTCCCTACGACCTGAGCCACCCGGCCGACCGACCGTGACCGCGCAGGTCCGGGCCATGGGACGCGACCGCCACCGTGGCCCGGACCGTACGCTTACCGGCGTGGAACACGTGGAAGACGCAGAAATCCCCAGCGAACCGGCGGGCGTCGCGCAGCCCCGCCCCCAGTCGCTCGTCCTGGCCTTCTTCGGCAACCACATCCTCGAAGAAGGCGGCCGCTGTGTGTACTCGGGCAGCATCATCGACGTCCTCGGCCGCGTCGGCGTCGGCGAACAGGCCGTGCGCTCCACCCTGACCCGCATGGTGGGCCGGGGACTGCTGCGCCGGCAGCGGCAGGGCCGCAGGATGTACTTCGGGCTCACACCACAGGCGGTACGGATCCTCCGCGACGGCGGCAGAAGGATCTGGCAGGACGGCGCGGTCAACGAGGACTGGGACGGCACCTGGACCCTGCTCGGCTTCTCGCTGCCCGACTCCTGGCAGCGACAACGGCACGATCTGCGCTCCAAACTCATCTGGTACGGCTTCGGGGCACTGTTCAGCGGTCTGTGGATCGCGCCCGGCCGGGTCGATGTCTCCGGTGTCATCGCCGAACTCGACCTGGCCGCCAGGATCAAGGTCTTCCACGCAACCGCGGACGAGACGACGACCGATATCGACCGCATGGTCCAGGAGAGCTGGGACCTGGAGGCCATCGCCGCCCGCTATGCCGCGTTCGACAAGCGGTGGACCGCGCTGGAAGCCACGGACGGCCACACCGGGGATCCGATCGCCACCCGGCTGCTGCTGGTCACCGAGTGGCTGGGCATCATCCGCACCGACCCCCGGCTGCCCGCCCGCCACCTTCCCGCGGAGTGGCCCGCGCGTGCAGCCCAGGAGACCTTCCGGCGGATCGCCGCAGAGACGCAGGAGCCGGCCCGGCGGGTCGCGGGGGAACTGCTGGACACCGTTCCCGAGGAGCCGGACGACGGCACACCGTGACTGTCGATGCGTTACTACGCCAACGCCAACCGCTACCCCTGGCCCCCCGCCCACGACCGCACCCCGGTCGTGCAGGCCCCGGTCGGCCTCACCTTCGTCACCTACGAGAACCCGCCCGGCATCCACACCGCCACCGAGCGCGTCCAGGCGTTCAAGACCGGCCCGCAGGCCGCCTGGTTCAACCACGTCAACGTCAACGCCCACGACCACGGCGGCCACTTCATCCCCTGGGAGAACCCCGGCGCCTGGGTGAGGGACCTGCGCCGCACCTTCCACGGCCGCAGGCCCTGAGCTCGCGGGCAACCACCAGGCGGCCGTCGTCTCGGCGTCGCCGCTGTCAGGGATTGATCGGCTTCACCTTCTTGTCGGCGCCGTTCACCCGCGCGGTGATGTTCCCCTGGTTCCGTGCCCGGTCGGCCACGATCTTGTAGGACGTGACCTTCCCGTCCCGCCATTCGCAGCTGACCTCGTAGCCGCCGCGGGCGCGGAGCCCGGTGAAGGAACCCTTGGCCTTCCAGTCGTCGGCAGGGCGGGCAGCAGGTGGATGACGCCGTCGTGGCTCTGCAGGAGCATCTCCGCCACGGCGCCCGATATGTCGAAGTTGCCGTCCATCTGGAAGGGCGGGTGGTTGCAGAACAGGTTGGGCAGCGTGTTGTAGGTCAGCAGTCCGCGCAGCATGATCCGGGCGCGTTGTACTCGCTACGGACGATCGACGGCTGACCGCCCGTCGCCCCACCAGGACGCGCCGCCCCGCGGCGCGCCTTCTTGCCCCCTGCGTACGCACTCCGGCTCGGCACACCCGCTGCCCCTACTGGTCGCCCAGCGGCACGACCGGCTCGATCTCCATCAATTGGGGCTCCGCCACCACGGTCTCCACGGTCAACATCCTGGAGGGTCCGGCACCGAGGGCACCATCAGCTCCTGGAAGGTCGTCAACCGACGAAGACGCATCGCCTCCTGGCCGCCGCATGCGCTGCACGGGGCGCCGCACGGCGCCACCGCCGGTGTCGGCCCCGCTGGTCAGGGAGCGGTGTCGAGGTCCACGTCGAGGTCCTCGGTCTCGGTCCAGAACACCTCGTCCGCGTCCTGGAGGCGAGCGGCGGCGTGCTTCATGTGGCGGCGTGCTGCGGCGCGTGCCGCCTTGGCGTCGCCAGCCTCGATGGCGGCCAGGATGGCGTGGTGCTCCTGCCGGACCGCTTCGATGAAGTCGCCGCGTCGCGCTTCGTTCGCGCGCGTGACGCGGATGCCGCTGCGCAGCACCTCGCCGAGATACCGCACCGTCGAGACCAGCACCGCGTTCCCGGTCGACTCCGCGATGGACCGATGGAAGGCGAGATCCTCGTCCACGCCGTCACCGCCGGCCGCGACCGCCGCGTCGATCGTGTCCAGGGCCTGACGCATCCGGGCGAGGTCGCCCGGCGTCGCACGGATCGCTGCGAGGTACGCCGCCTCGCCCTCCATGGGGCGGCGTACCTCCACGATCTGCAGCACCTTGGACTTGGTACCGGCGGCCTCGGCCTCGAGGTCGAGCGGACGCGTACGCCGGGGCATGACGAACACGCCGAGACCTTGGCGTGGTTCGACCAGGCCCGCATTGCGGAGCCTCGACACGGCCTCGCGCACCACTGTGCGGCTGACGCCCAGCTGCTTGACCAGCTCCACCTCGGTCGGCAGCTTGTCACCCTCGGCCAGCCGCCCCGATTCGATCTCCTCTGAGAGGACCGCGGCGACCCGGTCCGCGAGCCGGACGGGACCGCTCACCTTGGAAAACATGGTCTTCAGTCTATCGGCCCGGCTCTCGCTGTCCCGCTCGGCGTGGTGCGCCAGCCATGACCGCGTCGGCGTGGTCGGCGAGGTAGTCCCGTACCACCGTTTCGAAGCTCGTGTCGGGCTCCAGCCCGAGCGCGGCGGCGCGCGCGTTGTCGAAGACGGCGGGCCACGAGCCCACGATGGCCTCGACGTCCGCGTCGGGTGCGATCGCCACCAGGTCGGCGACGGCGTCGCCGGCGACCCGGCGCAGCGTGGCCAGCATGTCGGCGACCGAGACGGTGAGCGCCGGAAGGTTGACCGGCAGCGCGCCGTCGAGCCGGCCCGGCCCGACGCCGCGTTCGGCCTCGGCGACGCGGAGGATTCCCTCGACCGTGCGCCGCGGCGAGGCGAGGGCAACCCGCAGGTCGGGATGGACCGGGCAGGTCGCCGGGAGTCCCGCAAGCGGCTCACGGATGATGCCGGACAGGAAGCCGGAGGCGGCCGCGTTCGGCTTGCCCGGCCGCACCGACACGGTCATCAGGCGGGCGACGCGTCCGTCGACGAAGCCGCGGCGGGTGTACTCCGCGACCAGCTGCTCGCAGACGAACTTCTGGGTCCCGTAGCTCGACCGCGGGGTGGGCAGGGTCGACTCGCTGACCACAGGCGGCAGCGGCAGCGCCGGGTCGCAACCGTAGACCGCGACGCTGCTGGAGAACACCACCCGCGGCGTCGGCCCGCCGCCGACCGACTGCGCCCGGGCTGCCTCGAGCAGCGCGCGGGTGGTGTCCACATTGGCGCGCATGCCGAGGTCGAAGTCGGCCTCGCACTCGGCCGAGACCGCGGCGGCGAGGTGGATCAGCACATGCACCGGCTCCGCGAACACCTCGTCGAGGCGGTCGGTCAGGTCGCCCTGCACGACGTCCACGAGCGGGTCGGTCGCCTCCGGCGACCCGGACGGCACGAACCGGTCGGCGAGCACCAGCCGGTCGATCGGTGCACCACGGAATGTCCGCCTCTTCAGCAGCGTTTCGGCGACCTGCCGCCCCAGGAAGCCGAAGCCACCCGTGATGACGATCCTCATGCGCTTTCTCCTCGGTAGTTCAGCCAGCCGAGACCCTCGCTCGTGCCGGCGCGGGGGATGTACTCGCAGCCGATCCACCCGTCGAAGCCCAGGTCGTCGACGATGCCGAAGAGGTGGCGGACGTCGAGCTCACCCTCGTCGGGCTCATGGCGGTCGGGCACGCCGGCAATCTGCAGATGACCGACCCGGCCGGTCGGTACGTCGCGGCGCAGGGTCGTCGTGAGGTCGCCCTCGACGATCTGGCAGTGGTACAGGTCGAGCTGCACCTTCAGGTTCGCGGCGCCCACCTCCTGCACCACGGCGTGGGCCTCGGCCTGTCGGTTCAGGAAGTAGCCGGGCATGTCGCGGCCGTTGATCGGCTCGATCAGCACGTCGACGCCCACCGCTGCGGCCCGCTCCGCGGCCCAGGCGAGGTTGGCCAGGTAGGTGTCCCGGTGCTTGGCCCGCTCCGTCGGTGTCGCGTCCGGCTGCACGAGCCCGGCCATCATGTGCACCCGCGGGCAGCCCAGCGCCGCGGCGTATTCCAGTGCCCGGTCGATCCCGGAGCGGGCCTCCGCCTCGCGCCCGGGCAGCGCCGCGATTCCCCGCTCTCCGGACTCCCATGCCCCGGGAGGTGCGTTGAAGAGCACCTGCGCCAGGCCGTGGTCGTCGAGCCGTCGGCGCAGGTCGGTGGCGCCGTAGTCGTAGGGGAAGAGGTACTCGACGGCCTCGAAGCCGTCCGCCGAGGCCGCGGCGAAGCGGTCGAGGAAATCGTGCTCGGTGTACATCATGGACAGGTTCGCTGCGAACCTCGGCATCCTGTGCTCCTGTGCTCCTGTGTTCGGACGGGGTCGGAGACCGGGTCCGGGGCGTGGTCCGGGACCGGACCCGGTCAGCGTTTCAGCGGTTTCAGCGATTGACGACGTGCTTCTTGGTGGTGAGCACCGCGGCGGCGCCGACGACGAGGCTGAGCGCCAGCACGTACATCGGGAGCGTTGTCGAGCCGGTGGTGTCCTTGAGGGAGCCGATCATGTAGGGGCTGACGAAGCCGGCGAGGTTGCCCACCGAGTTGATCACGGCGAGGCCGGCCGCGGCGGCGGTGCCGCCCAGGAACGCGGTGGGCAGCGACCAGAACAGCGGAGCGCAGGTCAGCACGCCGGCCGCGGCGAAGGACAGCGCGGCCAGGGACAGCGCGGTCGACCCGGACCAACTCGCGGCCAGCGAGAATCCGACGGCGCCCATGAGGGCCGGGATGACCAGGTGCCAGCGGCGCTCGCGGCGCTTGTCCGCCGAACGACCGAACAGGTTCATCGCGACGAGCGCGGCCAGGAACGGCACGGCGCTGAGCACGCCGATCGCAAGGTTGCCCTCGATACCGGTGGACTGGACGAACGTGGGCATCCAGAAGGTCAGCGCGTACTGGCCCATCACGAAGCAAAAGTAGATGAGGCACATCAGCCACACCTTGGGCTCGCGGAAGGCGTCCAAGACCCGGCCGTGCACCGACTGGTGCGCGGCGTCCTCGGCGATCGCCCGCTCGACGATGTCCTTCTCCTCGTCGGAGAGCCACTTCGCGCTGCGCACACCGTTGTCGAGGTAGAACAGCGTGACCACACCGATGATCACCGCGGGAATCGCCTCGAGCAGGAACATCCACTGCCAGCCCTGCCAGCCGTTCGTCCCGTGGAAACGGTCCATGATCCAGCCGGAGAGCGGGTTGCCGAAGATTCCGGCCACCGGGATCGCGGACATGAACATCGCGATCACCCTGGCACGACGGTGCGAGGGGAACCAGTAGGTGCAGTAGAGGATCACGCCCGGGTAGAACCCCGCCTCGGCGGCGCCGAGGAGGAATCTCAGGACGTAGAACGTCGTCTCGTTGGTGACGAACATGAAGGACGCCGAGACGATACCCCAGGTGATCATGATGCGGGCGATCCAGGTGCGGGCGCCGACGCGCTGCAGGATCAGGTTCGAGGGGACCTCGAAGAGGAAGTAGCCGATGAAGAACAGGCCGGCACCGAGGCCGTACGCCGCCTCGCTGAACCCGAGATCGGCGGACATCTGCAGCTTCGCGAAGCCGACGTTGACCCGGTCCAGGTAGGAGAAGATGTAGCAGAGAATGAGGAAGGGGACGACGCGTCGTACGACCTTGCGGAAGACGGCGTTCTCGCGGGCGAGGTCGGAGGCCTCGGCCACCGTCACGGATATGGACATACGGAATCCTTCGCGCGGCTCAGGTGATTCTCTGATGGATCGGGGCGTTCGTCACCCCCCTGCCGGGGGCGCCGGTCACCCCAGGGGGGTGGTGTTGCTCACCACGCGGCGCCGAACGTGGACCTCAGTTCGTGAAGCGCGTGGGCGGGGAGCGGCTCCGGGCGACGGTCGGTCATGAGCCAGAGACGTGCCGTCTCCTCGAGTTCTTCGAGGACGGCGAGGGCGGCTGCTGCGTCCGGCCCCCAGACCACGGGGCCCAGCCGGTCGAGCAGGACGGCCCTGATCGGCGTGCCGGTCGCTGAGCGGTCGGCGATCCGGGCGGTCACCAGGTCGGCCACGCGTGGGTCGCCGGGCCGGTGATACGGGATAAGGGGCACGTGCCCGACCTTCATCACGTAGTAGGGCGTGATGGGCGGGAGCACGTCGTCCTGGCTCCACACGCCGGCCAGGGTGAGGGCCACCAAGTGCGTGGAGTGCGTGTGGATGACGAACCGGGCCGTGGGGTCGGCGGCGTAGATCCGTCGATGGAGCGTGAGGGTCTTGCTGGCTCGGTCGCCCGCGATCTGCGCGCCACTGGGGTCGACCAATGCGAGGCGGTGGGGTTCGAGGAAGCCCAGGGCGGCGTCCGTGGGCGTGATCAGATGGCTGTCGCCGATCCGGGCGCTGATGTTGCCGGCGCTGGCATGGACGTAGCCCCGGGCGAACAGACTCGTGCCCACCCGGACGATCTCCTTGCGTGCCACGTCGGCGGCGGTGTCCAGGACCTCGGTCATGAGGTCCCCCGGTCCAGGAGGGCGAACGCGGAGGTGAAGAAGTCGGGCCCACCGAAGTTGCCGGACTTCAGCGTGATGTGGATCGAGTCCCCTCCGGGAAGGGCCGCCGCGCACCACGGCACACCGGGGTCGATCTGCGGTCCGATCCGGAGCCCCGTGATACCCAGTGCCTGGACGACCGCTCCCGAGGTCTCGCCGCCCGCGACGACGAGCCGGCGGACACCGTGCTCCACGAGCCCCTGCGCGACGCGGGCCAGGGTCCGCTCCACGAGCTCACCGGCCTCGGCGGCACCGAGCCGGCCCTGGACGGTCCTGACCGCGTCGGGCGCCTCGGTCGAGTAGATGAGGACCGGGCCGTCGGCCAGATGCGACTCGGCGAAGGTCAGGGCCTGGCCGACAACGTCCTCGCCGGCCGCGATGCGCAACGGGTCCACGCTGAACGCGGGCCGGCCGCTCCGCAAGAACTCAAGGACCTGGCGGTTCGTGGCGACGGAGACCGATCCGGAGACGATGGCCCGGTGGCCGCCGGCTGCCGGCAGCTGTGCGGCGGCCGGCGACGGCTCGAACCCCCAGTTCGCGGGCAGGCCGATCGCCAGGCCCGAGCCCGCGGTCACCAGGGGCAGCCCCGAGGCCGCCGCACCCAGGCGCACCAGGTCGTCGTTGGAGACGGCGTCGACGATGGCCATCCCGACGCCCTCCTCGCGCAGGGCGTCGATGCGGTCCCGGATGGCCTTGACGCCGTCGGCGACGACCGTGTGGTCGATGAGGCCGACCGGTCGCGTGGTCTGCGCGCCGAGGACGGAGACCAGGTTGGAGTCGGTCATCGGCGTGAGCGGGTGGTGGCGCATGCCGCTGTCGCTGAGCAGCACGTCGCCGACGAAGAGGTGGCCCTTGAAGACCGTGCGTCCGTTGTCGGGGAAGGCGGGCGTGGCGATGGTGAAGTCGGTGCCCACCGCGTCCATCAGGGCCTCGGTGACCGGACCGATGTTGCCGGCCGGCGTCGAGTCGAAGGTGGAGCAGTACTTGAAGTAGATCTGCTCGGCGCCCATGGACCGCAGCCATGCGAGTGCCCGGAGCGACGCCTCGACGGCATCCGCGGCCGGAGTGGTCCGCGACTTGAGGGCGATGACCACGGCGTCCGCGTCCACCGCCTGCTCAGCGCCGGCCGGCGGCACGTCGATCAGCTGGACGACGCGCATGCCCGCGCGCACCAGGTTGTTGGCCAGGTCCGTGGCACCGGTGAAGTCGTCGGCGATGCACCCGAGTCGGATTCCCATGTCAGACCTCCGCCGGCTTGGGCAGGTCGATCCCCGGGAAGATCTTGATGACCGCGCTGTCGTCCTCGGCTCCCAGACCGGACGCCGATGCCTGGAGGAACATCTGGTGGGCGGTGGCGGCCAGCGGCAGCGGGAACTTCTCCGGCCGGGCTGAGTCGAGCACGAGGCCCAGGTCCTTGACGAAGATGTCGACCGCGGACAGGGGCGTGTAGTCACCGGCGAGCACGTGCGCCATGCGGTTCTCGAACATCCACGAGTTGCCGGCGCTGTGCGTGATGACCTCGTAGAGCGCCTCGGCCGGAACACCCGCCCGGATGCCCAGGGCCATCGCCTCGGCCGCCGCGGCGATGTGCACGCCCGCCAGCAGCTGGTTCACGATCTTGACCTTCGAGCCGAGTCCGGCCTCGGCTCCCAGGCGGTAGACCGTGCTGCTCATGGCCTCCAGCACCGGGTCGGCGACCGCGTACGCGGCCGCGGACCCCGACGTCATCATCGTGAGCTCGCCGGCCGCCGCGCGCGCCGCGCCACCAGAGATGGGAGCGTCCAGGTAGAGCACGCCCCTGTCGGCCAGGCACCCCTCGAGTTCGGCGGACCAGCCCGGGTCGACCGTGGAGCACATCACGAAGACAGCGCCCGGGCGGAGTCGGTTGGCGGCCCCGTCGGCGCCGAACAGCACCGACTCGACCTGCGCCGCGTTGACCACCACGCTGACCATGACGTCCACCTCAGCCGCCAGGTCACCGGAGGAGGCGAACGCCGTCCCACCGTCACGAGCGAAACCCGCGGCCACGTCCGGTCGCACGTCATAGACGCCCACGTCATAGCCCCCGTTCCGCAGGCTACGGGCCATGCCGAGGCCCATTGCCCCGAGTCCCACCACGCCCACGCGCGGCAGTGCCGGCCTGTCCTGGTCGTTCATGCGCCCCTCCTCGTCTTGTTGTGCCGTCGGGGGCTCTGCCCCAAGCAGGCGTCGTATTCCGATCGGGTCATATGATGACCTGAGGACGCACGGAGGGGCTACGGTGATGTGCGTCACATTCTTACGCGGCTTCTGACAAGCCTGCGTGACCCTCAGCGTCGGCTGCCGGTTCAGAGCATGAGCGGCGGCACGACGAGCGTCGCAATGGTGACGGCCGGGCCGACGATCACCATCGACAGCCCCCATACCGTCAGGTGGCGAGAGAGTCTCCCGCGTTCGTGCTCCGCGCCCGACGCGACGATCGTGGCACCGGTGGTCGAGAACGGCGCGCAGTCGACGAGCGACGCCGAGATGGCAAGCGCGTAAATCAGACCGGTCGTCTCCAACCCGCCGCCTGGCACGAGGAGTGGCACAGCGAGCGGAATCAGGGCACCCAGGATGCCGATCGTCGACGCGAATGCCGAGACCAGTCCCGCGACCACACAGATGATGACGGCCGCGAGCAGAGGGGTGCTGACGGAACGTGCCGCCTCGCCCAGCTGGTCGATGGCGCCGAGGCGGGTCAGCACGCCGATGTAGGTGATGATGCCACCGAGCAGGAAGATCGTGTTCCAGTCCACCTTGGTGAGCGCCTGGCGGCCGACCTCGGGCATGGCCAGGGAGAGCACCATCGCCAGGGTGAGCGCGACGACCCCGAGGTTCACGTCGACGTCGAGCTGCGTGAGTGTGAAGAAGCCGGCGATGAGCACGACGATGGTGCCGAGCACTGTGGCCTGGACCCGCGTGATGGGGGTGAGCTCGGTCCTGAGGCGGGTTGCGACCGCGACCTGGCCGCCCGTTGGCTCACCACTGCCCTTGCCCTGAGCGTCTTGGATTCCCATGTCGTGACTTTCGTGGCCGCCCTGCCTGGAACGGCGAATGAGTTCACGACCGCCGAACATCATGAACGCGACGAGGACGACGAGCGCGTTGATCCCCACGGACAGTGCGAACATGAGCGCCGCGTTGAACGGGATGCCGGCCGAATGGGCGACGGTGGCGGTCGTGATGCCGTTGATGCTCGTCGGCGCGAGTGCGCCGCCGACGATCGCGGAACTCATTGCGATGCCCATGAGAGTGGGGCTGATGCGATGAGCTGTCGCCAGGCTCATGGCGATCGGCACGACGGCGAATGCGGCGTGCGACGTGCCCAGGCAGGCGACGAGCTTCATCTTCATCGATGACCTCGTATGCGGATCGGGATCAGGAGTGGGCGGGCAGAGATGTGTGCGCCGCGGCTTTGGCGAGCGCGGGGTCCAGTCCCTCGAGGTCGGCGAGCCGCAGCAGTTCGCCGGGGCCGAGGTCACGCGTGACGGTGGCGAACGACGCGAGGTAGAGGGGGGCGACGTCGGCTCCGGCTTCGCTGCGCCGGACAAGGACGGGGTCCACGTTCTCGACGTCGTGGTGGTGGCCGCCCATCGCGAGCTGCGTGCCGGCGGTGATCGCGCTGCGGGCACGCCCGGCGAGCATGACGTCGCCGCGAGGCCGGCGGTAGGCGGTGGAGACGCCGGCTCGGGCGAGCGCCAGGATCGTGAGGGGCGTCTCTACACCCATGTAGTGGTACGGCAGGTAGAGACAGGCGTAAGCGCCGTTGCGGCTGACGACATGACCCTTCTGTGCGAGTGTCTGCCACGTGACCGGGTCGGTGGTCCGCACGACCGCGAACACGCCGCCCGCGAAGCTCGCCTCCCCCGGCAGCCGCAGTGCGCTGAATACGTCGATCCGTCCGGGGCCGCCGACTATCCCGCCGTCTTCGCCCAGCGCATAGATGTCAGCGAGCTCGCTAATGCGCGCCACGGGGTAACGCAGTCGCTCGGCGTCGGGCACGAAGCCGGCGTTCGCCGCGACAACGGCCATCTCGCAGTAGTCCGCGGTGGCCGAGCGGGCAACGGCGCTGACCGCGGCGTCCCGGAGCCGGAGCGTCTCGGGCACGTCGTCGCCGAGCTCGAGAAGCTGCGCGAGCCCGGGTACGGTGAACCGCTGGTCGAGATGGGTGAGAACGCCCGTGGCCGGGTCGTAGACGAGGTCGTACTCGCTGGACTTGCCGACAGCCACGATCTCGAGCCCCAGCAGTCGTACGGCGGAGACGAGCGCGATGAGATTGGCGGGTTGGTCGCCCCCGGCCAAGGTGTAGCAGGCGCCGGAGTGCGCGGCCGCCGCCAGCAGGTCCTCCGAAGCCACGGAGTCGACCTCCTTGCTGACCATGACGACGTGCCTGCCTGCATCCAGTGCGGCGCGAGCCACCGCATAGCCTCGGGCAGGGTTCCCGGTTGCTTCCACGAGCACGTCGAACGGCACGTCCAGCAGGCTGTCGAGGTCATCGGTGAGCACGGTTGATCCGTCGCTCACACCGTCGCTGTCCACGAGCGCGGCGGGATCCAGGCCAAGAGCGGCCCAGACATTGCGCACGCCGTCGGTGTCGAGATCGCAGAGGGCCGCGACCTCGATCGCGTCGACGGTTCGCAGTTGCGCCAGGAGCGTGCGTGCGTAGGGGCCGTTGGCGCCGGTGATCGCCACGCGGACCCGTTCCGTTGGTGAAGACCCCAGTAGCTCTTCCAGGTTCATACCGTCTGCTCCAATTCGACATGGTCGAGGCGGTCGCCTGCGGCGAGGGCGGCCGTCCCCCGGCCTGCTGTCATGTGGTCACCGCTGTAGGGGCGTTGGCCAAGATGGTCAGAAGGTTCTCCACGTCCCATGCCGCCCGTCCGATGAACAGCCCGTCGACGCCCGGTACGCGGAGCAGGGCTTCGGCGTTGGCCCGGTTGACCGAGCCGCCGTAGAGGACGGCGGCGACCCGGTCGCCCCACTCGTCGCGCAGGGCCTGGTGCACGCCGGCGATCTCCTCAGGGCGCGGCTCGCGGCCGTGCTCACCGATGGCCCACACCGGCTCGTACGCGATGAGCACGCGCGAGGTGTCGTCCAGGCCGTCGAGGGCGGCCCCTACCTGGGCGAGGACATGCTCGGTGGAACCGCCCCCGGCGAACACCTCGGCGCTCTCGCCGCAGCACACCAGGGGGATCAGACCGTGCCGCAGGGTCGCCCGGACCTTCAGGGCGACGGTGGCGTCGGTTTCGGCGAAGTGCTCCCGCCGCTCCGAGTGGCCGATCTCCACGATGTCGGCTCCGGCGTCGGCGACCTGGGGCACGGAGATCTCACCGGTCCACGCGCCGGAGTCCTCCCAGTGCGCGTTCTGCGCGCCGACGAGCACCGGAGAGCCGTCGAGCAGCGCCGCGACGTCGGCGATCGCAGTCGCCGGCGGGATCAGGAAGGGCTGGACCCCCGGGATGCCGTTCTCGCCGACGCCGTAGCGCAGCCGCGCGGCGTATTCCGCCGCCTCGGCCCGCGTCTTCGTCATCTTGAAACTGGTGCCGATCCAGAGCATGACGGTCCCTCAGCCCTGGTCGTAGGAGCAGATCGCGGCGACCTTCGCGGCGGACGGCGAGGTCTCGTCGAAGGTGTAGGTGAGCCATTCGCGGGCGAGCCGGCGCGCCAGCTCCAGGCCGATGACGCGCTGGCCGAAGCACAGCACCTGAGCGTTGTTGGACAGCACGGCCCGTTCGACGGAGAAGGAGTCATGGGCCGTGACCGCGCGGATGCCGGGCACCTTGTTCGCCGCGATGGCGACGCCCAGACCGGTGCCGCACACCAGCAGGGCGCGGTCGGCCCTGCCTTCGGCGACCATGCGTGCGGCATCCACCGCGACGTGCGGGTAGTCGGTGTCCTGCCCGGCGGTGATGCCGGCATCGATGACCTCGCTGACGGCCTGGTGCGCCTGCAGATCGGTCTTGAGGGCTTCCTTGTAGTCGTATCCGGCACTGTCCGAGCCGACGACGATACGCAGCTGGTTCATCAGGTGTTCCTTAAGGGAGGGTGAGGACCTTAGGAGGAGTGGGGGCGGATGAAGTCGCCCAGGGCGGTGACGATGAGGGCGAAGGACACAGCTCCGGCGTCCGGGGTGCCGAGGCTGCGCTCTCCGTGGGTGCGGGCGCGTCCGCGCCGTGCGGCGATGGTCGCGGTGGCTTCGGCGGCCTCGGTGGCGGCCTCTGCCGCCTCGACCCAAGCGCTGCCGAAATCGGTGCCCGGCAGGGCCGCCTCGAGCCGGTCCACGAACGGCACCGCCGCGTCGACCAGCGTCTTGTCTCCGAGCCGTGCACCGCCCAGCCGCAGGACGGCGTCCACCGCGGCGCGCACCCCGGCGACCAGCCGCCCGCGATCGGCCGGCTCCGTGTCATCGAGTGCGGAACCGAAGGCGGTGAGCGCCGCGCCCCACAGAGCACCGGATGTGCCGCCGGCCCGCTCGGACCAGGCGGCGCCCGCGCGGCTGAGGGTGGACCGGGCACCGGCCCCCAGCGCCACGGCCTCCGCAGCGGCGTCTGCTGCGGCCTCCGATCCGCGCCGCATGCCGATGCCGTGGTCGCCGTCCCCGGCCACGGCGTCGATGTCGCCGAGCCGGGTCTCGTGGGTGGTGACGGTGTCGCGCACGATCCGCAATGCAGCGGCGATGCAGGCCGCGGCCGCACGGGAGGCATCGCCACCGCGTACCACTGGCGGCAGCTGGTGAGTGCCGGAGATGTCGTCGGTACGTGGGGGGCGGGGCTGGACCAGCCCCCGGCGGAAGGCCGGGGTGAGGGCCGGGGCCGTCCACAGCTGCCGCAGCTCGTCGTCGAGGAAGGTGACGGTGAGGGACAGGCCGGCCATGCCGAGGCTGGTGACCTGTTCGCCGACCTCGGGGGCGATGACGTGGAATCCTTCGCGGGCGAGGCGCTCAGCGACCCGGCGGAAGACGACGTACAGCTCCTCGTACTTGGTAGCGCCGAGCCCGTTGAGAAGCACGGCCACCCGGTCGGCGTTGCCGACCGCCGCGGATGCCCGCTTTGACTCCGCCAGCACCCCGTCCACGAGCAGGTCGGCGACCGTGTCGGCGGACGGCAGGTCACGCTCGTCGATGCCGGGTTCGCCGTGGATGCCCAGGCCGACGCCCATGCGCCCGGGAGCCACGGTGAACAGCGGGTGGTCCGCGCCCGGGAGGGTGCAGCCGCTGAAGGCCATGCCGAGGGAGCGGGTGGCGTCATTGGCCTTGCGGCCGATGCGCTCGGCCTCGTCGATGCCGAGGCCGGCCTCGGCAGCGGCGCCGAGGATCTTCATCACCGGAAGGTCGCCGGCGATGCCGCGGCGGAGAGCGGGGTCGTCGGCGGGGCCGGAGGCGATGTCGTCGGTGACACGGAGGACGCGTACGTCGATGCCCTCGGCGCGCAGTTGCTCGGCAGCCTGTCCGAAGTGCAGGACGTCACCGGCGTAGTTGCCGAAGGCGAAGATCACACCGCCGCCGGCCTGCGACGCACGGGCGACGGAGCAGATCTGCGACGCGGAGGGCGAGGCGAAGATGTTGCCGCAGGCGGCACCGTGCGCGAAACCGGGGCCGACCCAGCCCGCGAAGGCGGGGTAGTGGCCGGTGCCGCCGCCGAGGACGACGGCGACCTGTCCCGGTGGGGTGGCGCTGGCGCGTACGACGCCACCGTCGATGGCGCGTACCAGGTCGTGGTGGGCGGCGGCGAAGCCGCTGAGGGCCTCGTCGGCGAAGGACCGCGGGTCGTTGTGGAGCAGGGTCATGACCGGTCCGCCAGCTTCACGGAGAGGATCTGCCGCAGGTAGTCGCGGTTGCGGGCGGCCACGCTGAGGCCGTCGCCGCCGTAGTGCTCGACGCAGATCGGGCCGTCGAACCCGGCGTGCAGAGCGAGTTCGAGCGCCCGGCGGTAGTTGATCACGCCGGTCTCGACGGGGGCGGGCACGGTGAAGTACGCGCCCGTGGCCGGGTCATGGTCGCGGTAGTAGCTCTTGATGTGCCAGTAGTTGGCGTACGGCAGCACGGGAGTCAGCAGCTCCTCCCACGGAGCGACCGGGCGATGCATCCGTACCAGGTTGCCGATGTCGGGGTTGATGCCGACATTGGGAAGGCCGATGTCGCGTACCAGCCGCACGGAGCTTTCCGGGGTGCCGAGGTAGGTGTCCTCGTACATCTCCAGGGATATCCGTATGCCGAGCCCGGCGGCCCGTTCACCGACGGCCCGCAGTCGTTCGACCGCCAGGGCCCAGGTCCGCTCGTCGCCCTCGGGATCGCGGCCGCCGGGTTCGGTCCAGAACCACAGGGCCTCGCGCTGGGCGGGGGTCAGCGGCTGGTGGAGGCCCGCGCACACGACGCCCACCCCGAGCTCGGCGGCGGCGTCGACGGTGCGCAGCAGATAGGCGAGGTTGTCCGCGGCCGCCTCGGGGTCGGGGTCGATGACGCTGCACCGTGCCGTCGTCACAGCCGTGATCCCGAGGTCCGCCTCCTTCAGCGTGCGGGCGAGCTCCCGCAGGCGCTCGGGGGCGAGATCGCCCGGACGAAGCCAGGTGTCAGTGAGATCCACGTGATCGAAGCCGGTGGCGGCCACCTCGCGGAAGACGCCCGCCCAGTGCCGGGCGGGTGCGTCCTGGACGCGGATCCCGTCCAGGGTGGTGTTCGGGTACTGCAGGAGCGCTGCGCCGATGGGCCAGCTCTGTGCCGTGTAGGACATCGTCGTCTCTCCGGGTCCGGTCCATGGTCCGAGCCACGTCGGCTCTGAATCGTGGACCCTATAGGATCTTTTTTGTTGTCGATAGCCCTCCGGTCGTTATTGCCTCGCGTAGGATCGCTCTCGAGATGACCAGGAATGATGTGAGCGGCACCATCGGACGGGGCGCGGACAGGACATCCGTGGTCCCCAGGCGTGCCCTGCGTGACGGTGTGTACGACGCGATCCTCGAGAAGCTGCTCGACGGATCGACGCCGCCCGGCAGTTCCCTGTCCATCGACTCCCTCGCCCGCGAGCTGGGCGTGTCGCCCACTCCGGTCCGCGAGGCCCTCGTGCAGTTGGAGCACACCGGCCTGGTCTCACGTGTCGCGCTGAAGGGCTACCGCGTGGCCCAACCGCTGTCACCGCGCCAGATGGCCGAACTCATCGACACGCGCACGGTGCTGGAGGTGGCCGCCGTCGAGCGGGCCGCGGCGCACGCCGACGACCTGGTTCCCGAACTCCGCGCTGCCCACGCCCAGCATGTGCTCAGCGCCCATCAGGTGCGCAAGTTCCGCGGAGAGGGCGGCCACCCGACCGGCTTCGCCGATCTGCGCGAGTACTTCGCCGCGGACTGGGAGTTCCACCTCACGATCATCCGCGCAGCCGACAACAGGTTCCTGCTCCAGCTGGCGGAGTCGCTGAGCGCCCATGTCCACCGGCTGCGCCAGACCGTCGACCACGGGGCCATGGACGTCGACCAGGCCGTGAGTGAACACGCCGCCATCCTGGCCGCTTTCGAGTCCGGTGACCCGCAGCGCCCGGTGGAGGCGATGCGGGCGCACATGACCGCCCTCGCCCGGCGGTCCGCGGTCGACGTGTAGCGGCAACGCGCCTTCGGCATCGAATCCGGCGCCGTATCAACACACAGTGAGTAGGGCAGGGGTGCGCCGGCGCACCCCTGCCCTACTCACTGTTGTCACTGTTGCCCCCGCCGCGTCCGCAGTGTGAACTCCCTGCGTCGCCCCTCTTGCCACGGCCGTCGCTCGCACCCTACTGTCGCGGCCATATCCAATAGGATCTCTGATGTTGTCGAGTTGACGCGCACAGAGATTCCCCCTTCCCGACGCAGGAAGGCTGACGATGAAGTCACCACTGCGCGTACCGCTCGTACTCACGAGCGTCGCCATGCTGGTCTCCGGGTGCTCGCTGATGAATGCGAAACCCCCGGTACCGGATGATTGGACTCCCCGGGGTTCGGTGTCGGCCCTGGTCGCCTTCGCCCCCGGCGGCGGCAGTGACCGTTCGGCCCGGGTGATCGCCCAGGGCCTGAACGAGCTCCACGCCGGATTCGATGTGAACGTGGAGAACAAGGAAGGTGGTTCGGGCGCTGTCGGCTGGGCCTCCTTCCTCTCGGAGAAGGGCAACGGCAACGCCCTTCTGGTCGCGGAGACCGCACTCAACACGCTGCCGCTCGCCTACGACGTGCCCTTCACCTATCGCGACTTCACCCCGCTGGTGATGTTCGCGCAGGACTCCCGGATGGTGGTCGCCCGAAAGGACGCCCCGTACGACACCTGCGCGGATCTCGTCGAGGCCAGCAGGAAGAAGCCCGTCAAGACCGGGTCCAGCGGCAAGACCGGCGCGGACTCCCTGGTGATCGCCGAGTTCAAGAAGAACGGCGGCCGTTTCTCGGTCGTGCCCTACGGCTCCACCGGCGAGGTCCTCACCGGACTGCTCGGCGGCCAGATAGACGTGGCCCCGGCGAGCGCGGCCGCTGCCAAGCCGTATCTGCAGAGCGGCGATTTCAAGGCCCTGTGCACCCTCACGGACAAACGCTATAAGGACCCGGTCCTCGGCAAGGTGCCCACAGCGAAGGAGCAGGGCCTGGACGCCCAAGTCACCGTCTGGCGCGGGGTGCTGGCCCCCGGGGGCATCGCCGAGCCGCAACGGCGGTACTGGATCAAAGCCATCAACAAGGCGATGAAGTCCCGAACTTACCGCGACTACATCAAGAACGACCTGCTCATTCCCGCCGACCTCAGCGGCCAGAAGTTCGCCGACTACCTCGACGCCTACGACCGGCAGATGAAGGAGGTGTACCGATGAACGCAGAGCCCGGCACCCCGACCGCCCCCACGATCGCCGCCCCCACCCGCGCGCGGCGCCCCGTGCTCGCCGCGCACGGCACACTCGCCACCGTCGGCGCCCTGTTCTTCCTCGGCTCCTTCGCATACCCGTGGACCAACCCGGAGGACGGCACCATCGGTGCCGCCGCGCTGCCACGTGTCGCGGGTGCGCTGCTCCTGATCATCGGGCTTGCGCTCGTCCGGCAGGAGCTGCGCACCGGCTCCGTCCTCGAAGGTGACGGCGGGCAGGCGGACGACGGACTGGCAGCGGACGCACCGCAGGCAGCCGAAGGGCGGCCCGATGCGACCAGCTCGTCCGGCCCACATGAACAGGCCTCCGTACACCGCAAGTTGATCACCGTCACCCTCGTCATGGTCGTGACGGCCCTGCTGATCCCCTTCCTCGGCATGCTTCCGGCCCTCGCCCTGATGACGCTGTTCCTCACGGCCGTCGCCGAGCGGCTGCCCTGGCCCGTCGCGCTGGCCGTCTCGGCCGGTGGGTTCGTGGGGGCGTATCTGCTCTTCGTCGTGCTCCTGCGCGTCCCGCTGCCGTTCGGTCTCTTCGACCCCGCCGTCTGGAGCGTGCTGTGATCGACAACATCGTCACCGGCTTCGGCGCCGCGCTCAGCGCCGAGAACCTCCTGTGGTGCTTCGTCGGCGTCCTGCTCGGCACCGTCATCGGCATCCTGCCGGGCCTCGGCTCGGCCACCGGCGTGGCCATCCTCATCCCGGTCACACTCACCTTCCCACCGCTCACCGCCCTGATCATGCTCGCCGGGATCTACCACGGCGCGCAGTTCGGCGCGACGATCACCGCGATCCTGATCGCCACGCCCGGCGAGGCCTCGTCCGTCGTCTCCACGCTCGACGGCTATCGCATGGCGCGCCAGGGCCGGGCAGGGCCGGCGCTGGCCATCTCCGCGCTCGGCGCATTCGTCTCGGCGATGGTCTCGCTCTTCGCGCTCGCCGCCGTCGCCCCCTTCTTCGCCCACCTGGCGCTGGACTTCGGCCCGCCCGAGATGCTCGCCGTGATGATCCTCGGCCTGTGCACCATCGTGGTCTTCTCCGGCCGCAACCTGCTGCTCGGCATGGGCCTCGGCCTCACCGGCATCCTCATCGCCTGCATCGGCGTCGACGTCGGCAGCGGCACCCCGCGCTACACCTTCGGCCAGATCGACCTCTTCGGCGGCGTGCCGTACGTCGAGGTGATGATCGGCCTCTTCGCCATAGGCGAGCTGCTCAACCAGTTGCACATCGGCATGGCCGAGCCGATCAAAGCGCGTTTCCGCGATCTGCTCCTCACCAAGGCAGACCTCAAGCGGGCCACCCCGGCCACCGCCCGCGGCACCGTCGTCGGCTTCCTGCTCGGCTGTCTGCCGGGCGCGGGGACGACGCTCGCCTCCTTCATGGCGTACGGCGCGGAGAAGAGGTTCTCCAAGAACCGCAGGAAGCTCGGCACCGGCGCCATCGAGGGCGTCGTCGCCCCGGACGCGGCCACCAACGCCGCCTCCAACGCCAACTTCGTGCCTACGCTGGTCCTCGGCGTGCCGGGCGGCGCCACCACCGCCGTCCTGCTCGGCGCCTTCCTGATCTACGGAATCCAGCCAGGACCACTGCTCTTCGAGAACCAGCCCACCCTGGTATGGGGACTGCTCGCCTCGTTCTTCATCGGCAACGTGATCCTGCTGATCCTCAACCTGCCGCTCGCCCCGGTCCTCGCCCAGCTGCTGCGCGTGCGCTACGCGATCATGTACCCGCTGATCATCGTGACCAGCCTCATCGGCGCCTACTCGGTCAAGAACAGCATGCTCAGCGTCTGGATCGTGATCTTCTTCGGCCTGGTCGGCTATGTGATGAAGCGCCTGAGCTTCCCGGTGGCCCCGCTGGTCCTGGGCCTGGTCATCGGCCCGCTCTTCGAGAAGGCGCTGGTGCAGACCTCGGCACTGTCCGCCGGGGACACCATGGTCCTGCTGTCCAGCCCCACCGCCGTGGGCATCCTCCTGCTCGCCCTTCTCCTGGTGGCGGGTCCCACCGCCGCCAAGCGGCTGCGGCCCGCCCGCCGTGGGCAGGCCGCCGGTACGCACTCCAGCGCCGGCCGCCCCTCTGAAGCCCCCGCCGCACGATTCCCCGAACCCTCGCTCCCTGCCCACCGGGCAGAGACGGACAGCGGAACCACGCAGACCGTCACCGAGAGTCGCTCCGACAACTCCGACATATCCTCAGAAAGGTCCTCATGAACACCCCCGCTTCCGCTGAAGCCCGCCCCCGCATCGCCATCACTCTCGGCGATCCGGCAGGTGTGGGACCCGAACTGATCGCGAAGCTGCTCTCCCGCCCCGACAACACCGCCGCCGCAGACATCATCCTCATCTCCGACGAGGCCGAACTGCGCAGCGCGGGCGACGACGCAGGCACTCCGATCGAGTACGTCACCGAGCCGACCCCCGGCAAGCCCCTGCTGTACGACAACAGCGCCGCACGCCCCGTCGCGGACTTCGAGCGCAGGACGGCCACCGAGGCCGGCGGCCAGTGGGCGATGAGCAATCTGCGCCACGCGCTGAAACTCGCCAGGAAGGGCGAGGTGGACGCCATCGTCTTCGCTCCGCTCAACAAGTCCTCGCTGCACCTGGCGGGCATGCGGGAGCAGGACGAGCTGCGCTGGTTCGAGATCATTCTCGGCGAGGAGGACTTCACCTCCGAGCTCAACGTGCTGCCCAACCTGTGGACGGCGCGGGTCACCTCCCACGTCTCCCTGGCTGAGGTCGACGCCGGGATCACCCGCGAGAGCACCGCTGCCGCCGGCCGGCTCCTGGACAAGGTGCTGCGCGAGTCCGGGATCGACTCACCGCGTATCGGCGTCTGCGCCCTGAACCCGCACGCAGGCGAGAGCGGCAAGTTCGGCCGCCACGAGATCGACATCATCGCTCCGGCGGTCGGTGACCTGGTCGCGGACGGGATCGACGCGAAGGGGCCGTTCCCCTCTGACACGATCTTCCTGCGGGCCCGGGCCGGCGAGTTCGACGGCATCCTGACCATGTACCACGACCAGGGGCAGATCGCGATGAAGCTGATGGGCTTCGACGGCGGCGTCACCGTCGCCGGTGGTCTCTCCGTACCGATCTGCACACCCGCCCACGGCACGGCCTTCGATGTCGTCGGCAAGGGCATCGCCAACACGGGCTCGATCCAGAATGCCTTCGACCTCGCGGTCAAGATCGGCGCGCGCCGCAAGGCTGCAGCCGCGCGCTGACTCGGCCGGCCCACTCCTGGAACAGGTGGAGTCCTTCCCCGGATCCGGTATCCCCCACTCCTCACCGAACGACGCCACCGGTCCCCCGGCCTTGCCGTGCCCAGGGGCCGGTGGGCGTCACACACAGGGCTCTGCCCGCTACCACCGCTGACCCGCAACGGGTCGGCCCCGGTAACGGGCTCGTCCTCAAGCGCCGGACGGGCTGAGAATCAGCCTGGCCTCTACGGCCCCGCACGGCCGCTGCTGCAGGATTGATGCGGCCGGTGGACGCGGAGGAAGTGACGTTCAGGCGTCAGGCGTTCGCGGCTTCTCGCACGGGCCGGCCGGAACGGGAGGACGCGGACGCCTCGAGAAGCGGCGTGATGCCCAGCACTCGACGCATCGTTGCGAGCTTCGCCGTGGTCTCCGTGAACTCGACGTCCATGCGGCTGCCTTTGACGATGCCGCCACCGGCCCGGAGGGTCAGGCAGCCGTTCCGTGCATCGAAGTCGAGGCCGCGCAGCGCCATGTACAGCTCGCAGTCGCCGTTGCTGTCGAGCCAGCCGACGAGCCCGCCGTAGTAGCCACGCGGCGATTCGTTCGTTGTGATCAGTTGGAGCGATGCGCTTTGGGGGACGCCGCATACGGCCGGCGACGGGTGGAGTGCCGACACGAGATCGGCGACGCGTACCCCGGGGCTGGTCAGGCGGCCGCGGATGGGCGTTCCCAGGTGCCAGACGCCGGGCACATCGATCAGCTGGGGTTCGTGGGTGTGGTCCACCACAGTGCAGAACGGTGCCAGGCCCTTCAGCATGAACTCGACCAGGTGACGATGCTCGACCAGATACTTGTCGGTGAACAGTTCGGCATGGGCCCGCGCCGTGTCCTCCGGCGTGGACAGCGACGGGTTCCGTGGGATGGTTCCGGCCAACGGGGTCATGGTGACGATGTCGCCGGTCTTCTTCACGAAGAGCTCCGGGCTTGCCCCCATGGTGTAGACACCGGGAGTCTCCAGGTGCTCTACGAGGTAGCTGTGGACCCGGGGGTACATGTCCACGATCCGCCCGTACAGCTGCAGCGGGTCGACGGGCTCGGTGGTGAAGAACCGTTCGGCTCGTGCCGCGACGATCTTCTCCAAGACGTCGTTCGGCGACCGCAGCATCGGCAGCACGTGATCGACCATGCGTATGTAACCGGCGATCTCGGTGTCGTTGAAGATGACGTCGGGGACGAACTGACTGCGTCGGGTGGGCCGCCCAAGGACGGCCGGTCGGCCGGTAACGCGCCGTCCCAGGTAGAACGACGAGGTTCCTGATTCCTGGTCGAACGGAACCGCGCCCGCGACGATGTTTCCGTGCGTTCCCTCGCGTACGGCGTTCTCCGCCTCGGACAGGCCCCTGAAGCTGGTCAGTGGGCCGTCGAGCCCGACGGAGCCGCTGGGGCCGTGGAGGAGGAATCCAGCCGGCGCGGCGATCAGGCGTCGCCGGGAACGGCCTGTCCGTGGCCTCGCGTGGTCAGGCATGGGTCCGCGGCCGGCTCGGGTCAGTCCACGGTTCATGGTCGGTGTGTCCTTTCCTGTCGCCGCCGCAGAAACGCCTGGGGTCCGCAATCGGCAGGAGACAGCCGTTGGCGGCGTTGAGCTCGACGCAGTCGAACGCCCTTCCATGGCCATGGCGGTGGCGAGGGCGGAGGTGTCGCCGAAGGACACCGCCAGAACACGTCAACTGCCATGTCCGCCTTCCCTGCTGTGACTACTGCCGTGACAACTGCGGTGAGTACTGCTGCGAGCACCTGCGCTGCTCATGGCGGCCCTCAGCCGCTCACGGATCTCCAGCCGGTCGATCTTCGAATTCGGCAGCAGGGGCACGTCGTCGCTGAAGACGATCTTCTTCAGGATCGCCGTCCCGCCCATCTGCCCGCGTATCCGGTCCCGGAGCGCTTCGGTGTCCCGGGTCGTCGTTCCCGCGCGCGGGATGACGTAGGCGCAGACGAGTTCGCCCCACTCGTGGTCGGGAAGTCCCATGACCACGGCGCTGTCGACCCAGTCGACGCCGACCAGGATCCGCTCCACGGCTTCTGCGGAGACCTTGACCCCGCCGGTGTTGATGAGGTCGTCGGCCCGGCCGAGTGGGATCAGGTGGCCGTCGTCGTCCCAGCGGCCTCGGTCGGAGGTCCGGAACCAGCGCCGGCCGCCGTCGGTGTAGAACCTGGCCGATTCCTCGCCGGCCGCACCGAGATAGCCGCTCGCCACCGTGTCACCGCCGACATGGACGATGCCGTCCACGATGCGCAGCCGCACGCCGTCGAGCGGCTGTCCGTCGTAGACGCATCCGCCGCCGGTCTCCGTCATGCCGTACGTCACCACGACGTCCGTGATCTCACGCAGACGCGCGGCCGTGGCGTGGTCGAGGGGTGCCCCGCCGACCAGGACCTTGTCGAAGTCCGCCAGGGCGGCCCTGGCGTCGGCGTCCGCGAGCAGGCGCTTGACCTGGGTGGGGACCAGCGCCGTGTACCGTCGGCCGGACCCCATGCGGCGGGCGGCCGCCGCGAAGCGCACGGCGTCGAACCGGCCGTTGCCGAGCGGTGTCACACCCGCCCCGCCGATGACGGCGCGGGAGACGACCTGGAACCCGGCCACGAATCCGGCCGGCAGGCACAGCAGCCAACTGCCGCCGCCGCCGAGCCGGTTCAGCGATGCCGAACAGAAGGCCAGCAGCGCGCTCCGCGGGATGACCGTCCGCTTCGGAACGCCGGTCGAACCCGACGTCGACAGCACCACTCCGGTGCCGTCGGGGACGGTCCGGGCCAGGTCCCGCGCCTGAGCGACGCTCGTGACCGGGGCGATCGCGTGACCGCCGTCGTACATGTCCTCGGTCGAGCGCAGGAGGACATCGACGGCCCCGGCGGGGTCCTCGGGCAGTACGACGGGCCGCAAAGGGATGACGGACACAGCCCCTCCCTCAGAAGTAGTAGGGGTGGCCGGACCAGTCGGGAGCACGCTTCTCCAGGAAGGCGTTGCGTCCTTCGACGGCCTCGTCGGTCATATAGGCCAGGCGGGTCGCCTCCCCGGCGAAGACCTGCTGCCCGACCATGCCGTCGTCGGGGAGGTTGAAGGCGAACTTCAGCATCCGGGTCGCCTGCGGGGACTGGGCCGTCACGGCACGGCAGTACTCGATCGCCGTACGCTCCAGCTCCGCGTGCGGGACGACCTCGTTGACCGCTCCCATCGCGTGCATGCGATCGGCATCGATCTCGCGGGCGAGGAAGAAGATCTCGCGGGCGAACTTCTGGCCCACCTGTCGGGCCAGCAGCGCGGACCCGTAGCCGGCGTCGAACGAGCCCACCGTGGCGTCCGTCTGCTTGAACCTGCCGAACTCGCGGGAGGCGATGGTGAGATCGCAGACCACATGCAGCGAATGCCCTCCGCCGGCCGCCCAGCCGGACACGGCGGCGATGACGACCTTGGGCATGGTGCGGATCTGGCGCTGCACCTCCAGGATGTGCAGCCGGCCGGCGCGAGCCGGGTCGATGTCCGCCGCGGTGTCGCCGTCGGCGTAGCGGTAGCCGTCGCGGCCTCGGACGCGCTGATCGCCTCCCGAGCAGAACGCCCAGCCGCCGTCCCTGGGCGAGGGGCCGTTGCCGGTCAGGATGACCGCACCGACATCCGAGGACATCCGGGCGTGGTCCAACGTGCGGTACAGCTCGTCGACCGTCCCGGGCCGGAACGCGTTGCGCACCTCCGGACGGTCCAAGGCGATCCGTACCCACGGAAGGTCCTGTACGACGTGGCCGTCGGCGTCGCGTTCGACACCGCGGTGGTACGTCGTGTCACGCAGGTCGTCGAAGCCCTCGACCTTCCGCCAGCACGCAGGATCGAACGGGTTGGCGGCCGGGTTGGTACTGCGGTTGCCGACGGCGTCCTCGGTGGTCGGACCGGCCGCCGTTGATGAGGCCGGTATCTCAAGGGTCATGTCCGTACTCCCGTTGACTGACTCATGGCCTCATGGCCTGGCTCGTTGACTGACCGACGAGGACGGGCGCACCGGCAGCGTCCGCCGTGATGAGCCGCCCGGCCGGGGAGAACGTGGGGGCGAGCACGGCGTCGACACCCTGCCGTGCCGCCGCGTGGACGTCGCGCAACGTCGTGCGGGAGACGGGGACCTCGAGGACGCACGGCCTGTTCGCGTGACGAGCCGCCGACAGGGCGGTGCCGAGTTCGTCGGTGTCCACGGTGCGGTGGGAGACCGAGTAGGAGTGACACAAGGCTTCGAAGTCGACGTTCTGCGGAGTGCCGTAGATCCGCTCGAAGGTGTCGGCGTAGGGGTCCGTCTTGTATGTGGGATGCCCCTGCTCCAGTACCTCGAATATGCCGCCGCCCGCGTCGTTCGAGACGACGACGATCAGGTTGTCCGGCACCCGCTCCAGAACGCCGGCCTGCAGACCGGACGCGTCGTAGGCGAAGGTGAGATCGCCGACCAGCGCGACGACAGTGCGTTCGGGTACGGCCAGTGCGGCCCCCACGGCCCCGCTGACATTGCCGTCGATGCCGGCGACACCGCGGTTCGACAGCACCTGGACCCCGGAGGGCACGGACCCCGTCAACGACACGTCCCTGACCGGATTCGAGGCCCCGAGCCAGAGCAGATCACCGGGTTCGAGTGCGTCGAGCACCGCTCTCGCGACGTCCAGACCGGTGCGCGGCCGGCCGCCGTCGCCCAGGACGTCCGACCACGCACGCCGCAGGGCCCGGTCGACCCGCGCGAGCTCCTCCGCCCACGACGCGGTCACTTCACCGGTGAACTCCAGGTGCGCAGTCAGCACGTCGATGTGCGGAGCGGCATAGATCCAGTCGTCGCCGTCACCGACGACGACGGCGGTGACGTCGGAGCGGGCCAGCAACCGCCCCACATTCCGGTGCAGCGTCGGACGGCCGCAGACCACGACCTGTTCCGGCCGTATGTGGTCCAGCACCCAGGGGTGCAGGGACGTACGCCCGCCGGTGTCGGCGGTCGGTTCGGCGACGCACGCGATGGTGTCGGGTACGGCCGTGAGGTCCGCCCCGTCGCCCGCGACGACGACCGTCGGGCGCCGGAGATCGACCTCGTACGGTGTCTGGGGCACGTGGCTCCGGGACGTGGTCCGGATCCATGGCCGCCCTTCCGTACGACCGGCAGGGAAGGGCACGTTGCGCTGCTCGGGCGGGAGTCCGGACGGCAGCGGCACATCGATCTGCACGGGGCCGGGCCGCCCCTGGAGCCGTCCGGCCCCGATGCCCAGGGCGTGGCAGATCTGCGAACGTACGGCGCCGTTCGTGTCCGGAGTCAGCTCCGCCCCGACCTCTACGTGCTGGACATGACGCACCTGCGAGGTGAGCAGCTGGGTCTGCTCGACGGTCTGCGAGGCCCCCGTGCCGAGGACGGCGAGCGGGCGGTTCGCCGTCAGGAGAACGATGGGGATCCGGGAGTAGTTGGCCTCCGTCACGGCGGGCAGCAAGTTCGCCACCGCCGTACCGGAGGTGGTCACGACCGCGGCCGGAACACCCGTCGCCTTCGTCATGCCGAGGGCGAGAAAGGCTGCGGACCGCTCGTCCAGCCGCACGTGGAGGCTGATGTCCCCCGCGTCGGCCAGCCGGGTGAGTTCGAATCCGAGGGGGCCGTTCCTCGAACCGGGGCAGTAGACGAACGTCTCGACCCCGCCCCGGACGAGCTCGTCGACGACGATCGCCGAGATCACGGACGGCGCCGATCCCGGCGCGGCGGGATGCGGTTCAGGATGAGAGGCCGACGGAAGGGGCTGCTGAGCCGACTGAGGGTTCGACTGCGACTTCAGCTGCGCTGTGGACTGCGAGTTCACCTGCGACTGCGAGTTCATTGGTCTCCAGACACTGGCCGATCTCCGTGCTCGCTGCCTGCGCGCCGTGGTCGTCGAAACGGGCCCGAGGCCCATGGCCGACGACGTCGGAGGACGGAATGGTGACGTACACGCCGGGCGGCAGCGGCGGGCGTTGGACTTGCCACCGAGGTGCCTGTGCCGAGGTGCCTGACTGCCGAGCTGCCTGGCAGAGGGGACGGCCCGGTAGGCCCCGGGTTCGAGCCAGGCCTGCACGGAAGGCCGTCTGATTGCCGACCACAGCAGCGGTCCTGGCGGCCAGCCAGTTCTGCCCCGGGTCCCGTGCAGCAGCATGCGCGCACCGACGAAGTCGGTGTCGGCTCCGGCCCAGCAACCGAAGAACGCGTCCTCCACGCATTGTTCATTCCCCGGCCGCCGACCGGGGAATGAACAATGCGCCGCGTTCGCCCATCAAGGCGAATGTCGAACTTTCCCGCTGCCGCCCTGTTGAATTGAATGAGCCCACTATTCCACGCCGCAGTTCAACGCCACAACTCGGGCCCCGGAATTGAAGGCTTAATGGGTGTGGGGCCCGCTGTACAGGCCCCACACCCGTATGTCTCTGTCGATGCTCGCGCCTTTCACCTTCACCCGATGACCAGGGTTCTGGGAGCTTTGGGCGCCGAGCTCGACGAGAGCCTGATATCGAACATCTACTGGCCGCACCACCAGAAGAAACATCCCCGCCACGCGCCGAGAAGAGGCCACCACAACCCGATGAACGACGCCACCCGCATCGCCGCCCTACACGTCTACGCCATTCCGATGCGCACCCCGTTCCGAGGCATCACTGTCCGCGAAGGCATGCTTGTGCACGGCCCTCTCGGATGGGGCGAATTCTGTCCCTTCACGGAGTACGACGATCACGAAGCGGCATCGTGGCTGAACACCGCCGTCGAGCAGACCACTGTCGGCTGGCCCGCACCGGTCCGGGACCGTATCCCGGTCAACGCCACGGTACCGGCGGTTGCCCCGGAGCGTGCCTTCGAGATCGTCGCGCACTCCGGATGCCGTACCGCGAAGGTCAAAGTGGCCGACCACCCGGACTCACTGGCCGAGGACCTCGCCCGGGTGGAAGCCGTCCGCTCGGCCCTCGGACCGGGCGGGAACATCCGCGTCGACGCCAACGGCCGCTGGGACGTCGACACTGCCGTCACCCGCATCAGACGGATCGACCGCGCCGCCGGCGGACTCGAGTACGTCGAGCAGCCTTGCCGTACTGTCGATGAGCTGGCCACCGTACGCCGCAGGGTCGAGGTGCGGATCGCCGCCGATGAGTCCATCCGTCGCGCCGACGACCCGCTGAAGGTGGCCGTCGCCGGTGCCGCCGACATCGCGGTGATCAAGTGCACCCCGCTCGGCGGCGTGCACCGCGCCCTGCGGGTCGCCGAGGCCGCCGGACTGCCCTGTGTCGTGTCATCCGCGCTGGAGACCAGCGTCGGCCTCGCCGCCCAGCTCGCGCTCGCCGGAGCCCTGCCGGAACTCGAATTCGCCTGCGGGCTCGGGACGGTGGGCCTGCTCGACGGCGACACCGTGTCCGCGGGGCACGCGTTCCGGCCCGTGGACGGCTGCCTTCCAGTGCCGCGCACACCGCCTGCGCCCGATCCGGCGTTGCTCGATGAATTCCGGCTCGCGGACCCAGGGCGGGCGGCTTGGTGGCACGACCGCCTGGCCCGAGTGGCGGATGAACTGGGGGCGCCGCTGATTCACAGCGGTTGAGCTGTCGTGTCTCGCCTCAAGATGTGGCGACTACACCGCCGCCGAGCTGACCGCGGCCGGACTGGGCGCGGGACCAAGGCCGATCCGGGGCCGATGACCTGCTCCGCACGTCGCACGCCGCACGGAGCACGTTCAAGAATTGGTGGGATGCTTAGACGCTTCCCCAAGCGACGGCACCCACGCACACCTCGGCGATTTCCAGAGGCAGTTGACCTTCCTCGGCGCAAGGTCTGGACGGCGACGACTCTTGGCGCCTATATATACATCCCATCAATGGAGTGCGGGGTCAGATGCACCGCGGAGGGGAAGGCAGGCCGGAGTGTCGCTGACCGACAAGGCCATCGGGCAGATCCGTGATCTGATCCGCACCGGTGCTCTGCCGCCGGGCTCGAAGCTGCCGCCGGGGCCGGAACTGGCGTGGGAGCACCTGCGCACCGCCGAGGCCGCCACCCCGAGCATCGACGGTGCCGGGCTGCTCACCCAGCCGGACCCCGCCTGACCGTCCGCCCCCTCATGTCCCGGACGCCGGGACCCCCACTCCTCCGTTCCTTCTCGCCCACTGCTCCGCGAGGTCTCCCGCATGACATCTCTGCCCCCGCGCGTCCTGTTCGGCGCCGCCTACTACCACGAGTACCAGCCCTACGAGCGACTGAAGACCGACCTCGATCTGATGGCGAAGGCGAAGTTCAGCGTCATCAGGGTCGGCGAGTCGGTCTGGTCCACATGGGAACCGGAGAACGGGCGCTTCGAGCTGGACTGGCTGCGGCCGGTTCTCGACGGCGCCCACGAACGCGGCATATCCGTCGTCCTGGGGACCCCGACCTACGCGGTGCCGCCGTGGCTGGCCCGGCAGTACCCGGAGATCGCCGCCGAGGACGCCGCCGGCCACCCCGCCGCATGGGGCGGCCGCCAGGAGGTCGACATCACCCACCCGGCGTTCCTCTTCCACGCGGAGCGGGTGATCCGCGCGATCGTGGCCCGGTACGCCTCCCACCCCGCGGTCATCGGCTTCCAGGTCGACAACGAGCCCGGCCCGCGGCTGCCGCACAACCACGGCGTCTTCCAGCGGTTCGTTGACGACCTGCGGCAGCGCTACGGCGATGTGGAGACCCTCAACCGCGAGTGGGGGCTGGTGTACTGGTCGCACCGGCTGACCACATGGGCCGACCTGTGGAAGCCGGAGGGCAACGCCCAGCCCCAGTACGACCTGGCCTGGCAGGCTTTCCAGGCGCGCCGGACCACCGAGTTCATCGCCTGGCAGGCAGGCATCGTGCGCGAGTACGCACGCCCGGAGCAGTTCGTCACCACCTGCCTCGCCTACGGCTACCCCGGCCTGGAGGACGACGAACTCACCGACGCGCTGGACGTAACCGCGGGCAACCCGTATTACGACATGCAGGACAGTCTCACGATGCCCGAGCCGCCGCGCGAGAAGCTGCCCCAGCAGTGGACGGCGTACGGGGCATGGGCGCTGCACCTGAGCGCCGACCGGATCTACAGCTCGCGCCAGGAGCCGTTCCTGATCACGGAGACCAACGCCCAGGCCATCGGCGGCCCCTCCGACAACCGGCCCGCCTTCGACGGCCAGTGGCGGCAGGCCGCGTGGGCACTGGTCGCACGCGGCGCCCGCATGATCGAGTACTGGCACTGGCATACCCTGCACTTCGGCACCGAGACGTACTGGGGCGGCGTCCTGCCGCACAGCGGACGACCGGGCCGCGTCTACACCGAACTCAGCCGCCTGGGCGGCGAGTTCGAGCGCGCGGGCGATCTCGTCGCCGGACTAACCCCGGACACCGACATCGCCATGGTGTACTCCGCGCCCAGCAAGTGGCTGATGCGCAAACACCCGCCGCTCTCGGCCCCTGACGGCGGCCCGGACGCGGGCGCGTACGAGGGAATCTTCGACCCGTTCTACCGAGGAGCGTTCGAGGCGGGACGACAGGTGCGGATCCTGCACGCCCGCCAGCTGCACGACCCCAGCGGCGAACGCCCGGGAATCGCCCCCGAGGCGGCGGCCGAGCGGCACCCCGTCCTCATCGCTCCCGGACTGTACGTGGCGGACGACGGCATGCTCGACTGGCTCGCCGCCTACGCGGAGGCGGGCGGCCACCTCGTCCTCGGACCCCGCACCGGTTACGGCGACCACGAGGCGCGGGCTCGCCACGAGGTGACACCGGCCCGCCTGGTGAAGGCCGCGGGCGTGCGCTACGACGAGTTCAGCAACCTCCACGCCGACCTGCCGCTGCGCTCCACCCCGGGAAGCCCTCTCACGCTGGGCGCCGGCGCCGTGGCGACTCGGTGGGTCGAGGGGCTCGCCGTGGACGACGCCGACGTCCTCGCCACGTACGAGCACCCGCACTTCGGGCGGTGGCCCGCCGTCACCACCCGCCGTCACGGCGCGGGACGCGTCACCTGTGTCGGGACCGTTCCCGGGCGCGAGCTCGCCCGCGCGCTCGCCGCGTGGCTCGCACCAGCCCCGTGCGCCGGCTGGCGGGACCTGCCGGACTCCGTCACCGTCGCGACCGGCACCGCCGAGGACGGGCGGCGCGTCCACGTAGTCCACAACTGGAGCTGGGAGCCCGCCATCGCCCAGGCACCCGAGGACGTGGACCTGACCGACGCCCTGGACGGCGGCGCCGTCCCGGCCGGCACGCCCGTGCGGCTCGGCGCCTGGGACGTCCGCGTCCTCGCCACCGAGCCCGCGTCCCTCCCCTCCCCCGCATCCTCCACCTCCCCTGGGGAGTTCCGGTGACATCCGCCAAGCGTGAGCCCTGGTCGTCCGCGCGGGCTGGGACGGCACGTCCCCGTGGCCGCCACCGCACCCAAGGACCTGCTCTTCCCGTTCGAGGAGACCTGGATCGACCCCGCCAAGGCGCAGGAACTCGCCACCCTTCAGATCAACATCGGCACCTTCGTCCAGCAGAGCAACGTGCAGTTCATCACCGGCAGGAAGTCCCTCGACGCGGACTGGGACACCTACAAGGCCGACCTGGACAAGCTCGGCCTGAAGCAGTTCCTGAAGCTTTATCAGGAGGCGTACGACGCCTCGCACTGACCGCCATATCGGTCGTCAGCCGGGGGAGGACGGACCCCTCGGCCGGGTAGGCATGGAGATGCTAGCTTCGCGTCCGCTCCTCCTCAGGCAGAGGTTTCGCTTCCGCGCCCTCGCCGACTGTTGAGCGGCGCCCGCACGATTCCACCGAAGGAGAACGTTCGCCAATGCACCGCAGACAAGCCCTTGTCGTGCGCGGCGGCTGGGACGGCCATCAACCCGTCGAAGCAACCGAGTTGTTCATTCCCCATCTGCAGAACCACGGGTACGAGGTACGCGTCGAGGAGTCTCCTCGGATCTACGCGGACGCCTCCTTCATGGCCCACGTAGACCTGGTCGTGCAGTGCATGACCATGTCGACCATCGAGGAAGCGGAGTTGCAGGGCCTGCGCGCCGCGGTCGAGGCAGGCACGGGCCTTGCCGGATGGCACGGCGGCATAGCCGACTCCTACCGCAACAGCTCCGACTACCTCCACCTGATCGGCGGACAGTTCGCCTGCCATCCCGGGGTGCATCCTACGGAACGCACAGGCGAGCAGTCCGACAACTACGTCCCCTACACCGTCAACATGCTGCCGGCGGCCGCTGACCATCCCATCACCCGCGGCATCGGCGACTTCGAACTCGTCACGGAGCAGTACTGGGTGCTCTGTGACGACTACATCGATGTGCTGGCCACGACCACGCAGAAAGTACGGGACTGGGACCCGTGGAACCGGCCCGTCGTGTCCCCGGCCATCTGGACCAGGCAGTGGGGACAGGGCCGGGTGTTCGTCACCACCCCCGGTCACCACATGCCGGTGCTGAAGGACCCCAATGTGCGAACCATCATCGAAAGAGGACTGCTGTGGGCAAGCCGCTGAACATCGGCGTGATCGGCTGCGGTGTCATCAGCGGCCAGTACCTTGCGAGTTTCGACAGGCTGGAGGCGGTCAACCTGGTCGCCGTCGCCGACCTCGACCCAGACCGCGCCGCGGCAGCCGCCGAGGGCCGCACCGGCGTGAGAGCGTGCACGGTCACAGAGCTGCTGTCCGCCGCCGATGTGGAACTGCTGGTCAATCTGACCGTCCCCGACGCACACGCGGAGGTAGCCCTTCAGGCGATCGCGGCCGGGAAGAGCGTCTACGGGGAGAAGCCGCTCGCCGCGACCACCGCCCAGGCGCGAGCCGTTCTCCAAGCGGCGGCGAAGGCGGGGGTCATCGTCGGCTGCGCTCCCGACACGGTCCTGGGGACCGGCGTCCAGACCGCTCGTGCAGCGATCGACGCAGGACTGATCGGCGCACCCATCGCAGCGACAGCCACCATGGTCGTCCCCGGCCACGAACTGTGGCACCCGAACCCGGACTTCTACTACAGGCCCGGCGGAGGCCCCCTGCTGGACATGGGCCCGTACTACGTGTCCGCCCTGGTCACGCTGCTCGGCCCGGTCACCTCGGTGCTCGGGACCGCCAGCCGCACCCGGCCCACCAGGGTCATCGCGTCCGGCCCGCGCAGCGGCGAGGTGATACCGGTCAGCACCGACACCCACGTCACCGGCATCCTCACGCATGCGTCCGGGGTGCTGTCCACCCTCCTCATGAGCTTCGACGCCGTCGCCACGAAGTCGGCGAACATCGAGATCCACGGCGAAGCCGGCAGCCTCGCGGTCCCAGACCCGAACCACTTCGACGGAGAGGTGCAGTTGCGCCGCCTCCATAGCGACGCATGGGAAACCCTTCCCGTGTCCGCGGGATACCGCGACGCCGGGCGGGGGTATGGAGTCGCGGATCTGGCGTTGACACCGCCCGGCGAGGAACCGAGAGCCGGGGGCGCCCTCGCCTATCACGTGCTGGACATCCTGGAATCCATCCTCACCTCCGCCGTCGACGACCGAAGAGTGCGCGTGACGAGCACGGCGGAGCGACCCGCCCCCGTTCGCCTGCAGTCGCTCGACCACGAACGGCCTCGGCACGATCCTCCCGGGGGTACGTCTGGCGCAACGCGGAGATCGTCGGCGGCTGTCTCGTAACAGGCAGCGTCTTCAGCCAGAGCGAGCCGGGCCTGATCTATGCACGCAACGACATCGGTGGCGCCTACCGCCCCCGCATAACGCCTCCGGCGGGGTGGGCGACCGCCGTCAGCCCTGTGGGTGCCGGAAACTCAGCCACCGCTTGACCTGGGACTTGCGGTCGGAGTCAGGCGGGACCAAGTCATGGCCAAGGGTTGATCACGAGATTAGGTCAGGCAGACGCGGGTTCAGGGCCGCCGTGTACACATCCGCCGTCGCCGCTGCGGCCGCGGCCCAGCCGAAGGACCGGGCGTGCCGGACCGCGGCCTCGCTCATCCGGGCGGCGCGGGCCGGGTCCTCGGCGAAGCCGCACAGCGCCCGCGCGTAGTCCGCTGGATCGTGCCCGGGTACGAGAACGCCGCTCACCCCGTCTCGTACGGCCACCGGCAGGCCACCGACCTCCGCGGCGATCACCGGGGTGCCGCAGGCCTGTGCCTCGACGGCCACGAGACCGAAGGACTCACTGTGGGACGGCATGACCAGGACGGACGCCGCCCGGTACCAGTCGGCGAGCTGGGCCTGGCCGACCGGCGGTCGGAACAGGACGACGTCGGAGATGCCGAGGCAAGCCGCCAGTTTCTGCAGCCCTTCCGGCTTGGCCAGGCCGCTGCCGCTGGGCCCGCCCACGACGGGCACCACGATCCGCTCACGCAGCCGCGGCCGCTCCTCCAGCAGCCGGGCCACCGCACGCAGCAGGACGTCCGGCGCCTTCAACGGCTGTATGCGGCCCACGAACAGGGGGATCAGCGCGTCCTGCGGGAGGCCGAGGCGGGACCGGGCCGCGGCTCGGCCGGCCTCGATGCCGGAAGGGTCGGGCCGGAAGCGCTCCAGGTTGACACCGGGGTGGACGACGGCGACCCGGCCGGTGTCGGCGTCGTAGTGGCGCAGGAGTTCCTCCGCTTCCTTCTCGGTGTTCGCTATCAACCGGTCGGCGTCCCGCACGACTTGAGTCTCGCCGAACACGCGAGCCGCGGGCTCGGGAGTGTCGCCCTCGGCGAGGGAGGCGTTCTTGACCCTGGCCATGGTGTGCATGGCGTGGACGAGCGGGACGCCCCAGCGCTCGGCGGCAAGGCGACCGACGTGGCCGGAGAGCCAGTAGTGGGAGTGGACCAGGTCGTAGTGGCCGGGGCGGTGGCCGGCCCAGGCCTGCGTCACGCCGTGCGTGAAGGCACACAGGTATGCGGGCAGGTTCTCCTTGGCCAGGCCCTCGTAAGGTCCGGCGGCCACGTGCCGTACCAGGACGCCGGGCGCGAGTTCGACGCTGGGCGGGAGCGCGGCGGAGGTCGCCCGGGTGAAGATCTCCACCTCGATGTCGATGGCGGCGAGGCGCTTGGCGAGCTCGACGATGTAGACGTTCATGCCGCCCGCGTCGCCGGTTCCGGGCTGGTGCAGGGGTGAGGTGTGCACGCTGAGCATGGCGACGCGCCGGGGGCGGCAGTGAGTGCCGGGTGGCCGCAGTCGGGGCGGGCCGACGAGGGTGTTGCCGTGGCTACGGGTGCGCTGGAACCCTTCGAGCCGCGTCACGTACCGGCTCCCGCGGTTGCCCTGGCACGCAGGTCGAGGCGCTGCTCCCCCGCGTACACGTTCATGGAGCCGCCGCGCAGGAAGCCGACCAGCGTGAGCCCCGTCTCCGCCGCCAGGTCCACGGCTAGGGAGGACGGCGCCGAGACCGCCGCCAGCACCGGGATGCCCGCCATGACCGCCTTCTGCGCCAGCTCGAAGGACGCCCGGCCGGACACCAGCAGAATGCTCCGGGACAGCGGCAGTTGGCCGGACTGCAGCCCGCGGCCGATCAGCTTGTCGACGGCGTTGTGCCGGCCGACGTCCTCCCGCAGGTCCAGCAGTTCGCCGTCGGGCGAGAACAGTCCGGCGGCGTGCAGACCACCGGTGCGGTCGAACACCCGTTGCGCGGCCCGCAGTCGGTCGGGCAGGACCGCCAGCAGTTCGGGGGTGACCCGGACCGGGGGCGTGTCGGCGATCGGCCACCGCGTGGTGGTCCGTACGGCGTCCAGGCTGGCCTTCCCGCACAGGCCGCACGACGACGTGGTGTACACGTTCCGTTCGAGCGTGATGTCGGGCAGCGGCACGCCGGGGGCCAGCTGCACGTCGACGACGTTGTACGTGTTCGAACCGTCCTCCGTGGCGCCCGCGCAGTACACGATGTTCGCCACATCCGCGGCCCGACCGACGACGCCCTCGCTCACCAGGAACCCGGCGGCGAGCGCGAAGTCGTCACCAGGCGTGCGCATGGTGATGGCCAGCGGCTTGCCGTTCAGGCGGATCTCCAACGGCTCTTCCGCGACGAGCGTGTCCGGGCGCGTGCTCACCGCACCGTCCCGGATCCGCAACACGCGCCGTCGCTCGGTGACCCGTCCCATGGCCTCACTCCCGGTTCTTTCTGTGGACGTCGTTCCGCTCTACGCCTCGGGCGTCAGCCCCCGATGGCCGACATCGGCCGGTCGGGCTGTTGGAAGGACGGCTCGTCGAGGCCGGAGCCGGCCTTCTTCCCCCACATCGCGCGCTGCCACAGCCCCGCGATCTCTTCGTCCGGCACCCCGGAGCGCAGCGCTCCGCGCAGGTCGGACTCCTGACGGGCGAACAGGCAGGGGCGCACCTGGCCATCGGCGGTGAGCCGGGTGCGGTCGCAGGCCCGGCAGAAGGGGCGGTTGACGGAGGCGATGACGCCGACGCGGGCCGGGCCCCCGTCGACGATCCAGCGCTCGGCGGGCGCGGAGCCGCGAGCCTCGTCCGGCTCAGGGGTGAGCGTGAAGCGGGTGCGCAGGCTCTCCAGGCGGCGCGGGCAGCCGCCAGGCCCTCCAGTACATCGCGGTGGCGGTCACGCCGGGTCAGGGCCTTGAAGACGGCGGGGCGCAGCGTGTCCAGCGAGACGTTGACCCGGTCCAGGCCCGCGCCCTTCAGCGCCTCGGCGGTCCGCCGCAGGCCGATGCCGTTGGTGGTCAGCGACAGCTTGGGGCGCGGTGCGAGGGCTGCGTATCGCTCGACGATGCCGACGAGGCCGGGGCGCAGCATCGGCTCGCCGCCGGTGAAGCGGACCTCCTCGACGCCGAGTTCGGTGACCGCGATGTGGATGAGGCGGACGATCTCGTCGTCCGTCAGCAGATCGGGCTTGGCCAGCCACTGCAGGCCCTCTTCGGGCATGCAGTACGTACAGCGCAGGTTGCACCGGTCGGTGAGCGAGACCCGCAGGTCGGTGGCGACGCGACCGAAGGTGTCGATGAGCATGGCTGCGATCCCTCTCCGCTCCGTCCGCCTCCTCAGCACTCGATGACGTTGACGGCGAGTCCGCCGCGGGCGGTCTCCTTGTACTTGACCTTCATGTCGGCGCCGGTCTCCTTCATGGTCTTGATGACCTTGTCGAGGGAGACGTGGTGGCGGCCGTCGCCGCGCAGGGCCATGCGTGCAGCGGTGACAGCCTTGACCGCGGCCATGCCGTTGCGCTCGATGCACGGGATCTGGACGAGGCCGCCGACCGGGTCGCAGGTGAGGCCGAGGTTGTGTTCCATGCCGATCTCGGCGGCGTTCTCGACCTGTTCGGGGCTGCCGCCGAGGACCTCGGCGAGACCTCCGGCGGCCATGGAGCAGGCCGAGCCGACCTCGCCCTGACAGCCGACCTCGGCGCCGGAGATGGACGCGTTCTCCTTGAAGAGCATGCCGATGGCGCCCGCCGCGAGCAGGAAGCGGATGATGCCGTCCTCGTCGGCGCCCGGCACGAAGTCGAGGAAGTAGTGCAGTACGGCGGGGATGATGCCCGCCGCGCCGTTCGTCGGAGCGGTGACGACCCGGCCGCCCGCGGCGTTCTCCTCGTTCACGGCCATCGCGTAGAGGGTCACCCATTCCATCGCGCGGGCCGCCGGGTCCCCCTCGCTGCGCAGCGCCCGGGCCGCCGCGGCGGCCCGGCGACGGACCTTCAGGCCGCCGGGGAGGATGCCCTCGCGGCCCAGCCCCCGTGAGACGCAGGCCTCCATGACCCGCCAGATCTCCAGCAGGCCCGCGCGGATCTCCGCCTCGGTGCGCCAGGCCTTCTCGTTCTCCAGCATCAACGCGGAGATCGACAGGCCGGTCTCCCGGGAGAGCCGCAGCAGCTCGTCGCCGGTGCGGAACGGGTACGCCAGCACCGTGTCGTCGGGCTTGATCCGGTCCGCGCCGACCGCGTCCTCGTCGACGACGAAGCCGCCGCCCACCGAGTAGTACGTCTTCTCCAGCAGCGGCACACCGTCGGCGTCGTACGCGAAGAGGATCATGCCGTTGGCGTGGTACGGCAGCGAGCGCCGGCGGTGCAGCACCAACTGGGTCGAAGCGTCGAAGTCGATCTCGTGGGCCGGACCGATCTCGGCACCGAGGAGGCGAATGCGCCCGGTGCTGCGGATCCGCTCGACGTCCAGGTCGGCCTGAGCGACGTCGACCGTGTGCGGCTCGTTGCCCTCCAGGCCGAGCAGCACCGCCTTGGGGGTGCCGTGGCCGTGGCCGGTGGCACCGAGGGAGCCGAACAGCTCCGCCCGTACCGCGGCGGTCTGGGCGAGCACGCCGTCCTGTTTCAGCCGGGCGACGAACATCCCGGCGGCGCGCATCGGGCCGACGGTGTGCGAGCTGGACGGGCCGATGCCGATGGAGAACAGGTCGAAGACGCTGATTGCCACGCCATACTCCGTGGGATTGGAGGGGCGTGCCGAGCGGTCGCAGGCACGCCCCTGCGGGAGGGTGTCGGTTTACAGGCCGGGGTAGAGCGGGTGCTTGGCGGTCAGGGCCTTCACGCGGGCCTTGAGCGCCTCCGCGTCGTACGACGGCTTGAGCGCCTCGGCGATGACGTCCGCGACCTCCGCGAAGTCCTCCGCCGTGAAGCCGCGGGTGGCCAGGGCCGGGGTGCCGATGCGCAGGCCGGACGTCACCATGGGCGGGCGCGGGTCGTTGGGGACGGCGTTGCGGTTGACGGTGATGCCGACCTCGTGGAGGCGGTCCTCGGCCTGCTGGCCGTCCAGCTCGGACTCACGCAGGTCGACCAGGATCAGGTGCACGTCCGTGCCCCCGGACAGCACGTTCACCCCGGCCTCACGGGCGTCGGCGGCCGTCAGCCGCTCGGCGAGGATCTTCGCGCCCTCGACCGTACGGCGCTGCCGCTCCTTGAACTCCTCGCTCGCGGCGACCTTGAAGGAGACCGCCTTGGCCGCGATCACATGCTCCAGCGGACCGCCCTGGAAGCCCGGGAACACGGACGAGTTCAGCTTCTTCGCGAAGTCCTTGCTGCGGGCGAGGATGATGCCGCCGCGCGGCCCGCCCAGCGTCTTGTGCGTCGTGGACGTCACCACATCGGCGTACGGGACCGGGTTGGGGTGCAGGCCCGCCGCGACCAGCCCCGCGAAGTGCGCCATGTCCACCCACAGGTACGCCTCGACCTCGTCGGCGATCTGGCGGAACTCGGCGAAGTCCAGCTGGCGCGGGTACGCCGACCAGCCCGCGATGATCACCTTCGGGCGGTGCTCCTTGGCCAGCCGCTCCAGCTCGGCCATGTCGACCAGGCCGGTCTCGGAGTCCACGTGGTACGCGACCACGTGGAACTGCTTGCCGGAGAAGTTGATCTTCATGCCGTGGGTGAGGTGACCGCCGTGGGCCAGATCCAGCCCCAGGATCGTGTCGCCGGGCTGGGCGAGGGCGAACAGCGCAGCCTGGTTGGCCGAGGCGCCCGAGTGCGGCTGGACGTTGGCGTACTCGGCGCCGAACAGCTCCTTGAGGCGGTCGATGGCGATCTGTTCGGCGACGTCGACGTGCTCGCAGCCGCCGTAGTAGCGGCGGCCGGGGTAGCCCTCGGCGTACTTGTTCGTCAGGACCGAGCCCTGCGCCTCCATCACCGCGACCGGCGCGAAGTTCTCGGAGGCGATCATCTCCAGGGTGGACTGCTGACGGTTCAGCTCGGCGTCGACCGCGGCGGCGACCTCGGGGTCGAGCTCGTGCAGGGGCTGGTTGAACAGGGTCATCGGCGGTCTCCTTGGGTGTGGGCGCAGTGGGCGGCGTAGGCATCGGCGGACAGCGCGCCGGCGATGTTCTCGACCCGTAGCCGGAACAGCCAGCCGCCGGTGTAGGGGGCGGCTTTGACGGCGCCGGGGTCGTCGGCCAGCGCGGTGTTGACTTCCAGGACCCGGCCCGAGGCGGGGGCGTACAAGCCGCTGACGGCCGTCAGTGACTCGATCTCGCCACAGCTCTCCCCCGCCTCGACCCAGGTGCCGACTTCGGGCAGTCGGAGGTTGACGACGTCACCGAGGGCCTGCGCCGCGAAGGCGGTGATGCCGACCGTGGCGTTGCCCTCGTGCACGACCAGCCACTCGTGGTCCCAGGTGTAACGCAGGTGCCGCGGAACGCTCATGGCGATCTCCCGTGCGGGCGGCTGGGGGAGTTGAGGCGGGGAACTCATGAGACGGCGACCGCGGCGGCAGGGACGAGGGTGCGGCGCAACCGGTTGAAGAACTTCGGCTGGTTGAGCGAGAGCACGGCGACGGGGGTGCCCTCGCGCCGGTAGACGGCCGTGAAGGAACGGCTGTCGAGGTCACCTTCGACGACTTCGGGCTCGGCGCCGGGGGCGACGTGTCCGGCGAGCTGGATGCGCACCTGGTACTGGTCGGACCAGAAGTACGGCGCGGTGAGCGGGGCGGGGGCCGACACACCGGTCAGCAGCGTGCGGGCGGCGGTCTTCGCCTGCTCGGTGGCGTTGCTCCAGTGCTCGATGCGGGCGTGGCGTCCGGTGAAGGGGTTGGGGCAGCGGGCGACGTCGCCGACGGCGACCACGCCCGGGACACTTGTCGAGCCGCCGGCGTCGCACACCACGCCGTCGTCCACCTGCACGCCGGAACCGGCGAGCCAGTCGGTGGCGGGCCTGACGCCCACCCCGACCACGACGATGTCGGCGGGCAGCACCCGCCCGTCCGCCAGCCGTACGCCCGAGACCCGGCCATCGCCGATGAGCTCCGCCACGCCGGTTCCGCACAGCAGGCGAACCCCGTGATCGGTGTGGAGCGAGGAGCACACCAGCCCCATTGCGCGTCCCAGTTGGCGTTCCAGCGGTACGTCGAGCGCCTCGACGACGGTGACGTGCAGGCCGAGCCGGTGGGCGGTGGAAGCCACCTCGGCGCCGATGAAGCCGGCGCCGATGACGACGACCCGTGGCAGGCCGTCCAACAGTTCGGCGCGGAGGGCCAGAGCGTCGTCCAGGGTGCGGAGGGTGTGGACTCCGGCCAGCCCGTCCGTACCCGGGAGGGTCCGGGGACTGGCGCCGGTCGCGACGACGACCCCGTCGGTGCGTACATGCCGTCCGCCGGTCAGGGTGACGGTCCGGGCGACGGGGTCGAGCCGCACCGCGCGCTCGCCGAGCAGCCACTGCACGTCCAGGTCCTCGTATTCGTCCGCGTCGCCGAGGGCGAGCGCGTCGGCGTCGAGGTCGCCTTTGAGGAAGTCCTTGGACAGCGGCGGGCGGTCGTAGGGAGTGTGGCGCTCCTCCCCCACGACGACGATCTCGCCGTCATAGCCCTCTGCGCGCAGCGCGCGGACCGTGCTCAGGCCTGCCAGCGACGCTCCGACGACGGTGATGCTCCTCATGCCGGCTCCAGACAGGGTTGTCTCATATGACACAACGATATTCGCTATACGCAACATGCTTTCCGTGGAGCGCAGGGGTTGTCAAGAGGGCGGACTCCCACATCAATTCCTGATGGCGCTCAAGGTTGCACAACTCGCAACAGGGCAGCCCAATGACCCGTCCACCTGCCGGAGGGGCCGCAACAGCAGGTGGACGGGCAGTACTGGGGGTGGGGAGGGGTCAGTGCGTGGGCCTCACCTCTAGCTTGTTCTGCAGCCAGGTGTGGAACTCGCCGATGTGGTGCTCGCTGGGCACCAGGACGCCGCCCTTGGCGTACGCCTTCGAGCTCATCGCCGGCTGGGTGCGCTCACAGGCGTCGAAGTCCTGCTGGTTGACCCGGTGGAACAGCTCCACCGAACGGTCCACGTCCTTGCCGCTCTCCACGACGTGCGGCAGATACAGCCAGTCGCACTCGACGACCGTGCGGTCGGGCGCCATCGGGTACATCCGGTGGAAGATCACATGGTCGGGGACGAGGTTGATGAAGACCTGCGGCCGGACGGTGATGGCGTAGTAGCGGCGGTCCTGGTCCTCGGCAACACCGGGAATGCGGTCGAGACCCTCTGAGCCGTCGACGGTGAAGCCCTGGACCTCCTCGCCGAACTCCGCGCCGTGGCCGACGTAGTACTGGGCCGCGTAGCCGTCCGCGAACTCAGGGAGGACTTCAGTGAGTTCGGGGTGGATGGTGGCGCAGTGGTAGCACTCCATGAAGTTCTCGATGATGAGCTTCCAGTTCGCCTTCACGTCGTAGGTGATACGGCGGCCTACCTTGAGGTCGTCGATGCCGTAGCGCTCGATCGACTCGAGGTCGCCGAGCCGCTCGACGACCGCGCCCTGCACGTCGGCCTCGAAGGAGGGCGGGTTGTCGGCCAGGCACACCCACACGTACCCGAGCCACTCGCGCACATGGACGTTGATCAGGCCGTACTCGGTGCGGTCGATGTCCGGCATCGACGTCAGGTTGGGCGCGGCGACCAGCTTGCCGTCGAGGCCGTAGGTCCAGGCGTGGTAGGGGCACTGGAAGGCCCGCTTGACCTCGCCGGACTCCTCGGTGCAGAGCTTGGCGCCGCGGTGCCGGCAGATGTTGAGGAAGCCCTTGATCGAGCCGTCCCGCGAGCGGGAGATCAGCACGCTCTCGCGGCCCACCTGGTAGGTGCGGAAGGCGCCGGGCTTGTCCAGCTCGGCGGCGCGGGCCACGCAGAACCACATGGCCTCGAAGACCCGCTCCTGCTCCTGGGCGAAGACCTCGGGGTCGGTGTAGTAGTCGCCGGACAGCGTGGGGATCAGGCTGGGCGGCAGATTCGTGATGGTCATCGTGTCACCTTCGGAAGATGTCAGACGCGGAAGATGTCAGACGCGCACGCGGCGGGGGTCGAACAGGGCGATGGGGTGGTCGGTGGCGCCTTCGGTGGCAAGGTCGGCGAGGATCTCGCCGATGACGGGGACGAACTTGAACCCGTGGCCGGAGAATCCGCAGGCCACAGTCACCTGCGGGTGTTCGGGATGCTGGGCGAGGACGAAGTGCTCGTCCGGGGTGTTGGCGTACATGCAGACCGCGGCCTTGAGGAAGCGGCCGGGCAGGGTCGGGATGCGCGGACGCAGATGATCTGCCATGGCCGCGATCTCGTCCGGGTGGATCCGGCGGTCGAGGTGGTCGGGGTCGCTGGGGACGCCCTTGCGGAAGAAGGCGACCTTGGCGCCGCCGTCGGGGCCGTCGAGCGAGGGGAAGCCGTAGATCTGGGTGCCGTCCGGGTCCTCCCAGATGTAGACGGGGTGCCGGTCGGCGGTGAACGGGCCGGTTTCGCCCTCGGGTTGGAACCAGTACATGACCTGGCGCTCCACCGTGACGCTCACGCCGAGGTCGGACAGGAGCTTCGGCGCCCAGGCCCCGGGGGCGATGACGAGCCGGTCGGCGGTGTAGGTGCCGCGGTCGGTCACCACCCAGGGCTTGCCGCCCGGGCCGTCGGCCTCCCAGGCGAGGACCATCTCCGCGAAGTGCAGGTCCGCGCCGTGGGCCCGGGCCAGGTCCAGGTGGGCGGTGACGGTCGCCTCGGGCCGGGCGATGCCGGCCTTGCGCTCGTAGAAGGCGACGTCCTCGGCCGCGGGGTTGAAGGTGGGGAAGCGGCGCCGGATGTCTGCGGCACCCAGGACCTCGTGGTCGAGGCCCCATTCGTGGGCGCTGCGCAGGGTGCCGGCGAAGGCCTCGCTGTCCTCACGGCCGATCATGAGGCCGCCGGTTTCGGTGAAGACCTCGCGTCCGGAGTCGGCGGCGAGCTTCTCCCACAGTTCGTGGGCACGGAGGAGCAGCGGCACATAGGCCGGGTCCTCGAAGTAGGCCTGCCGGTAGATACGTGATCCGCCGTGGCTGGAGCCGAGGTTGTGGGCGGGGCCGAAGCGCTCCAGGCCGAGCACGCGCTGACCGCGGGCGGCGAGGTGATAGGCGGCTGCGCTGCCCATCCCGCCCAGGCCGACGACGATCACGTCGTACGAAGAGGCCATGTGTCCATCTCCTGGGAATCTTGCCGGTGAGGGTGTGGTGCTGCTGGTGGTCGGGCCGGTTCAGCGACGGATACGGGACATCTCGGGGTCGAAGAGGGGCTCGGCGGCGGTGACGGCCGCGACCTTGGCGCCGAAGTACTCGATCTCCACCGGGGTTCCGGGGGCGGCGTGTTCGGCGGGCAGCCAGGCGTAGGCGATCGGTGCGCCGATCGTGTAGCCGTAGGCGGCGCTGGTGACGTAGCCGACCGGGCGGCCGTCGACGTAGACCGGTTCGTGGCCCATCACCACGGACTGCTGGTCCTGGATGACCAGAGGGGTGAGCCGGCGGGTGACCGTCTCGTCGTCGATACCCTCCAGCGCGGCCTTGCCCGTGAAGTGCTGCTTGTTCCGGCGGACGGCGAAGCCGAGGCCGGCCTCGTAGGGATTGTGCTCGGTGGTCATGTCATGGCCCCACGAGCGGTAGCCCTTCTCCAGGCGCAGACTGTTGAAGGCGCTCCGGCCGGCGGCGATGATCCCCAGGTCCTGCCCGGCCTCCCACAGGGTGTCCCACAGCTTGGCGCCGAGGTCGGCGGTCGTGTAGATCTCCCAGCCGAGCTCGCCGACGTAGCTCAGCCGCATCGCGGTGACCGGGACGTCGCCGAGGTAGGCCTGCTTGGCCTTGAAGTAGCCGAAGCCCTGGTGCGAGAAGTCGGTGTCGGTGAGCGGCTGCACGAGGTCGCGGGCGCGCGGTCCCCACACGCCGAGGCAGCAGGTGCCGGCGGTGATGTCCCGTACCTGCACGGAGCCGTCACCGGGCAGGCGCCGACGCAGCCAGTCCAGGTCGAGGTTGCCGTTGGCGCCGATCTGGAAGCGCTCGGTCTCCAGGCGGGCGATGGTCAGGTCGCTGCGGATGCCGCCGGCGGCATCGAGCAGCAGGGTGTAGGTGACCGAACCGACCGGCTTGTCGAGCTGGTTGGTGGTCAGCTTCTGGAGGAAGGCGAGTGCTTCCGGGCCGGTGACCTCGAGCCGCTTCAGCGGGGTCATGTCGTATAGGGCGACGCGTTCACGCGTGACGAGGGCTTCGGCGCCGGCGATCGGCGACCAGTAGCGGGACGCCCAGGTGTTGCGGCCGGGGACGCGGGCCACCTCGGGCAGGTCGGCGTTTGCCTCGTACCAGTGCGGGCGTTCCCAGCCGCCGCCCTCCAGGAAGACCGCGCCCAGGGCCTCCTGACGGGAGTGGAAGGGGCTGATCCGCAGCGGGCGCGGGCGTTCCGCCGGTTGCAGCGGGTGCAGGATGTCGTACACCTCGACGAAGTTCTGGCAGCTGCGCTCGTGCACGTACGAGGGCGCCAGCTGGACCTCCTCGAAGCGGTTGACGTCGCACTCGTGGACGTCGGTGCCGGGGCGGCCGTCGACCAGCCACTCGGCCATGGCCTTGGCCACGCCGGCCGAGTGGGTGACCCACACGGCCTCCGCGAGCCAGAAGCCCTGGACCTTGGGCGATTCGCCCATCAGCGGCATGCCATCGGAGGTGAAGGAGAAGATGCCGTTGAAGCCCTCGTCGATCTTGGCGTCCGACAGGGACGGGAGCAGGGTGAGGGAGTCGGCCCAGGCGCCTTCGAAGTCGGCCTCGGTGAACTCCAGCGAGGACGGCATCACGGCGTCACGCGGGTGCGCGACCTCGTCCAGGGAGACGGGCATGGGCCGGTGGGCGTAGGAGCCGATGCCGATGCGGTCGACGAGTTCGCGGTAGTACAGGCCGGCGTCCTGGTTGCGCAGGATCGGCAGGGGCGCCTCGGTGAGCTCGTCGTTGCGCCTCTTGAGCTGCGGGAGTGCGGTGGTGCGGGCGTACTGGTGGGCCAGGGGCACCAGCGGTACCGGCTGCCCGACCATACGGCCGATCTTCGGTCCCCAGAAACCGGCGCAGGAGACCACGATGTCCGCCGGGAAGGTTCCCTGGTCGGTGACGACCGCGCTGACCCGGTCGCCGGTCGTCTCGATGCCGGTCACGGTGTGGTGGGCGTGGAAGCGGGCGCCGCGGGCCGTCGCCAGGCGGGCCTGTGCCTCGCTCGCCCGCAGCGCCTTGGCGAGGCCGTCGCTGGGGATGTGGAAGCCGCCGAGTATCCGCTCGGGGTCCAGCAGGGGGTGGAGCGCGGCGGACTCCTCGGGCGTGAGGAGGCGGCTGTCGACTCCCCAGGAGGTCAGCCATCCGTGCCGGCGCTGGATCTCCGCGAGCCGTTCGGGGCTGGTGGCCACCTCCAGGCCGCCGACCTGCTTGAAGCACCACTGTCCGTCCAGGGTCAGCGCGCTGTACTTCTCGACCGTGTACCGGGCGAACTCGGTCATCGTCTTGGAGCCGTTGGTCTGGAACACCAGACCGGGGGCGTGGGAGGTGGAGCCGCCCGTGGCGAAGAGCGGGCCCTGCTCCAGAACGGTGACGTCCGTCCAGCCGCGTGCGGTCAGTTCGTCGCTGAGTGCGCACCCGACGATGCCGGCGCCGATGATGACCACCTTCGGCTGTGCCGCCATGGTCTTCCTCCAGGTTCGTAGTGCTGTGACGGGCGTTCGTGGTGCTGGCGGGCGTTCTTGGAGCGGTGACGGCGGGTCAGCGGCCGCGCGAGATCCAGTCGCGCACCCGCAGGGCGATGCCGGCCACGGTCAGGTCCTCGCCGTCGATCAGCTCCCAGCAGCCGGGCTCCCGCGGAGCATGCACCGCCTTCCACAGGACCTCGTCGTCGTCGCCGACCAGCCAGACGTTGTTGTCCACCTCCCAGCTGCCCCCGTCCAGTTGAAAGGTTCCGGAGGTGACCAGGTGCTCGATCCGCGCGGTCACAAGACCACCACCGAGCGCAGGACCTCACCGTGGTGCATCTTCTCGAACGCCGCCTCCACCTCATCCAGGGCGATCCTCTCGCTGACGAATGCGCCCAGTTCGAAGCGGCCTTGCAGGTAGAGGTCGATCAGGGCCGGGAAGTCGCGGGAGGGCAGGCAGTCGCCGTACCAGGAAGACTTCAGCGCGCCGCCGCGGCCGAAGACGTCCAGCAGGGGCAGGTCGAGGGTCAGCTCCGGGGTGGGGACGCCCACCAGAACGGCGGTGCCGGCCAGGTCGCGGGCGTAGAAGGCCTGCTTGTAGGTCTCGGGACGGCCCACCGCGTCCACGACGACATCGGCGCCGAAGCCTCCGGTGAGAGCGCGGACGGCCTCGACGGCGTCGGTCTTGGAGGAGTCGACGGTGTCGGTGGCGCCGAACCGCTCGGCCCACTGCAGCTTCCGCTCGTCGACGTCTACGGCGATGATGCGGCCGGCACCGGCGACCTTGGCGCCCGCGATGGCGGCCATGCCCACGCCGCCGCAGCCGATCACCGCGATCGAGTCGCCGCGGCCGACGCCGCCGGTGTTGACCGCCGCGCCGAACCCGGCCATCACGCCGCAACCGAGCAGCCCGGCCGCCGCGGGAGAGGCGGTCGAGTCCACCTTGGTGCACTGGCCGGCGGCGACCAGGGTCTTCTCGGCGAAGGCACCGATGCCGAGGGCCGGGGAGAGCGGGGTGCCGTCGGCCAGCGTCATCGGCTGGGTGGCGTTGTGGGTGGCGAAGCAGTACCACGGCTTGCCCTTGCTACAGGCGCGGCACGTGCCGCACACGGCGCGCCAGTTGAGGACGACGAAGTCGCCGGGCGCGACGTCGGTGACACCCTCACCGACCGCCTCGACCACGCCTGCGGCCTCGTGGCCGAGCAGGAACGGGAACTCGTCGGAGATCCCGCCCTCCCGGTAGTGCAGGTCGGTGTGGCAGACGCCGCAGGCCTGCACCCGCACCAGCGCCTCACCGGGGCCGGGGTTCGGCACCAGGACGGTCTCCACCGAGACCGGGGCGCCCTTCTTGCGGGCGACGACGGCGCGCACCTCGTGTGTCACGGTCGATCTCCTCGTCGACGGGACGGCCGAATGCGTCATTCGGCCTGATGTTCTGGAGGGCGGGAGGACGTCGATCGCTCCCCCGGAGCGATCGACGAGGGGAGGGAGAGGACTTCGCCGGGACCCGGTGAGGACCGAGACCAGGTCCGGCATCTTGTTGCATATAACGCAACCTTCTTCGCTATAAGCAACGGACGACCAAACTGTCTCCCTGCAGACACTCACTGTCAAGGGGTTGGCCGAGCGAAGTTGTCATCCCGCGGGAAGTCCGCCGTCGGACACCCACAGACATGCAGCCGGCCGGCCCCTGCGAGGGGCCGGCCGGCTGCATGTCGCCCACTCGGGGCGCCTTGTACGGTCAGGACCGCCCAAGGCCGCTCTCGCGCAGGCTGTGGCCGCTCTCGCGCAGGCTGCCGCGGTCTTCCTCACCGGCCGACGCGGGCCGCTCGGAGCCGGGGAGAGCACTGGTCTCCGCCAACGTGCGGCCCCGCGTCTCCTCGGCCCACGCGAAGGACACCAGCCAGCCCACCGCGGTGATGCCGGCGCCGATCAGCATGGTGGTGCCGATGCCCAGCCGGTCCAGGGAGATCGGCAGCAGATAGGTGCCCGCGGCGGCGCCGATACGGCTGATCGACGTGGCCACGCCTCCCGCGGTGGCCCGGATACTGGTAGGGAACAATTCGTTGGGATACGTCCACTCCAGCACCGTGGGACCGCCGGAGAAGAGGGCGTAGGCGCAGAAGCACGTGATGACGACCGCGATGGGGAGAGCGGTGCCACCGCCGAGCACCACGAGCGGGATCACCATCAGGGCGAACGACCACACGATGACGGGACGGCGCCCCACCTTGTCCACCAGACGCAGCGCGGGGATGCAGCCCAGTACGAAGACGACACTGATCAGCGCGGAACCCAGGTTGCCGGCGTTGCCCTCCCCGAGCCCGAAGGAGCCCAGGATGGTGGGGCCGAACGTGTACAGGGCGAACATCGGCGTGATCTGACACATATAGAACAACCCGCAGAACAGTGTGCGCCGCAGATAGGTGCCCTGGAACAGGTCACGGAACCGGCTCTGCTCCACCGACTGCTCGGCAGCCGAGGCCGCGAGCAGTTCCTCGACCGGGATGGTGCGGTCGAGGGCTTTCTTGATCGCTTTCTGGGCGTCGGCGGTACGGCCCTTGTTCACCAGCCACAGCGGTGACTCCGGCGTACCGATACGCATCAGCAGGATCACGGCACTCAGTACGGCGCCCGAGGCGAGCATCCAGCGCCAGGAACCGGTGCCCCACATCTCGGCCAACACATAGCCCACCACATAGGCGGCCGCCGCGCCGATGTACCAGGCGAGGATCAGGATGCCGAGCAGCCGGCCCCGATGCTTGTTCGGCACCCACTCGGCCAGCAGGGACGTGGCAATCGGATAGTCGGCTCCTATGGCCATGCCGAGCACGAAGCGCAGCACGACGAACTGCCAGGTCTCGGTGGCGAACACCGACAGCACCGATCCGGCGACCAGAACCGCCAGGTCGATGGTGTACATCGCCTCACGGCCGAGTTTGTCGGTGACGGCACCGAAGAACAGACCTCCCACGAAGATGCCGACCAGAGCGGCGGCGCCGATGAGGCTCTCGTCCCCGGTGGTCAGGTTCAATTCGCTGCTCATGCCGACGAGTGCGACGCCGATGATGCTGAGCAGGTAGCCGTCCAGGAACGGGCCACCGGCGCAGGCCCAGGTGAGTTTTCGGTGGAATTTGTTCAGTGGCGCCTCGTCGACGGCACGGATGGACATCTGACCTCCCGGGATGGGGGACGGTGGACCGTGAGCGATGCTGCGGCTCGGATGTTGCGAGACAAAAAACTCGTTTCTTCATACGCAACGGAACATAGATAGCGTGCCGACGTCAAGAAGGGGCGCTGAACCTCTCACGACTTCCACGGAGGCCACCCGGCACCATCACCGCGCAGACATTCGCCCGACGCTTGACGACGTCTCACCTCATCCGCATGATGTTGCACATAGCGACGCTTGTTCTACATAGAGAAACACCGCTGTGGTGCAACCCTTCGATGCGACTCCCGGAAGATCGGACTTCGCACATGACGATCAGCTTGAACGCCGGCTCGCTGTCCTCGGCCGAGCTGGAGGACAAGAAGGAGCTGGCCCCGCCGACGGCCGCACCGCTCGGCGGCCCCATGCAGACCCGCAGCCGGCGGATCTTCACCTCGGACGACGACAGGATCATCAGCGGCACATGGGAGTGCGAACCCGGGGAATCGGCCTGGGACTTCTCCGACCGCGGGGAGGTCATCCACGTGCTGTCCGGGCGCATGACCTGCGAGGAGAAGAACGGAACGACGACCGAGGTCGGCCCTGGAACCACGGCGGTGTTCCCCATCGGCTGGCAGGGCACCTGGACGATCCACGAGACCCTGCGCAAGGTCTTCGTCATCTACAGGTAGCCCTCGGCCGACCCTCACCCACAGCCGCACTCCTCCGCCTCGGCACCTTCAACGGAGAAATGGTGGCCGCGCTCAGCGCCTCGGGTCTTTCCTTCCGGTTGACCGAGCAGCGGCTGCCGGAAGTCTCCGCTGCGGTGCGGGCCGCCGCCGAGAGGATCTCGGAGCGCCTCGGCCACCTCCCACGGACGACCACTTGACCACTTGATCACCCCCATTGAACCATGTTGCGTATCGCCCAAAAAGTTGCACGATACGCACCACCAGATGACGGAGGATGGCATGTCTCCTCGACCGCAGCCAGGCCGTGAGTTCGTCCTCACCCTTTCCTGCCCCGACCAGGCCGGCCTCGTCCACGCCGTGACCACGTTTCTCGTGAATCACTCCGGCAACATCCTGGAGAGCCAGCAATTCGACGACCGACTGGAGGACCGCTTCTTCATGCGGGTCCACTTCGACGTCTCGGACCCCGGCATCTCCCTGGACGACCTGTGCACCGGCTTCGGCCCGGTCGGCCAGGCGTACGGGATCAGCTGGCAACTGCACGACGCCTCGACGCCGACCCGAACCCTGATCATGGTGTCGAAGTTCGGCCACTGCCTGAACGACCTGCTCTTCCGCAAGTCCACGGGCGCGCTCAACATCGAGATCCCGGCGATCGTCTCCAACCACCGCGATTTCGAGCCGCTGGCGCAGAGCTACGGCATCCCCTTCCACCACATCCCGGTCACCAAGGAGACCAAGGCGGAGGCCGAGGCGCGCCTGCTGGAACTGGTACGCGAGCTGGATGTCGACCTGGTGGTCCTGGCCCGGTACATGCAGATCCTCTCCGACGACCTGTGCAAGCAGCTCGAGGGCCGGGCCATCAACATCCACCACTCCTTCCTGCCGAGCTTCAAGGGAGCCCGGCCGTACGTCCAGGCACACGAGCGCGGCGTCAAGCTCGTCGGGGCCACGGCGCATTACGTCACGTCCGACCTCGACGAAGGCCCGATCATCGAGCAGGACGTCGTCCGCGTGGACCACTCACGCGACCCCGACGAGCTGGTCACCATCGGCCGCGACGTCGAGGCCCAGGTGCTCGCCCGCGCCGTCGAGTGGCACAGCGAGAGCCGAGTGCTGGTCAACGGGAAGTGCACGGTGGTCTTCCGCTGACGCGGCGGGCCGTGCGACCATGCGGACGGCCGGATCCGGCCATCCCACCCCCCGCCAAGACCCCTGCGGGACTCGCGGACGCCCCTTGCGGAACCCATGGACGCCCACGCGTATAGTTGCACTATGAGCAACTACACGGCAGATGGCGCAACAGCAGGTCCCGCCGGGGTGCAGTCCGTCGACCGTGCCGTCAGCGTCCTGGAGATCCTCGCCCAGCGCGGTGAGGCGGGTGTCAGCGAGGTCGCCGCCGAGATCGACGTCCACAAGTCGACCGCGTTCCGCCTCCTCGGGGCGCTGGAGGCGCGCGGTCTGGTCGAGCAGACGGCCGAGCGGGGCAAGTACCGGCTCGGCTTCGGGATCGTCCGTCTGGCCGGCGCAGTCGCGGGCCGCCTTGACGTCACCCAGCAGGGCCGGCAGGTGTGCGAGCGCCTCAGCGAGGAGATCGGCGAGACGGTCAACATCGCGGTCCTCCAGGAGCACTACGCGGTCAACCTCTACCAGGTACGCGGCCCGGGAGCGGTCGGTACGCACAACTGGGTCGGGCAGCTCACCCCGGTGCACGCCACCTCGAGCGGCAAGATCCTGCTGGCCCACCTGCCGGAGCAGGAGCGCGCCGACGTGCTCGCGGCATCCGGACTACGGAAGCTGACCCCGCACACCCTGACGGCCCGGACGAAGCTGGAGAAGAACCTCACCGAGGCGCGGGGGCGCGGCTACGCGGTGACGCTGCAGGAGCTCGAGATCGGCCTGCACGCCATGGCTGCCCCGATCCGCTCCCGCGACGGCGAGGTCGTCGCCGCCCTCAGCGCCTCCGGACCCGCGTACCGCTTCACCGAGGAACGCATCCACGAGCTCGCCCCCCTGCTGATCAAGGGCGCGGACGAGATCAGCCGCCGCATGGGCTTTCTGGGCTGAACCCCGCCCGGCCCGGGGAGCGAGGCACCCCGGCATGCCAGGCGTGCGCCGATCACGTTCGTGCGCAACCGGTGGGCCGCTAACGCTCGGCACAGCGGAACCGATGGCCCACCGCGCTCGGAGCTGCGCAACCAGTGGATGCCGGCCCTCGGCACAGCGCAACCAGTGGGCTTCCGGCCCTCGGCGCAGTGGAAGTGGTCGGGACAACGGCGCCTCCGGCACCATCTCGGCGGGCAGCAGGTCGCGGCCTGGCCGGCGGCCGGCGCCCGTGCGTTGGCGCCCTCAGCCCAGTGGTGCCCGCGCGCTGATGCCCTCAGCCCAGCGGCGACCGTACCGAGGCCGCCGTCTCGACGCCCCATCGCGCCGTCACCCGTACCGCGTCGAGTGTCGAGGCGACGTCGTGCACGCGCAGGCACCAGACGCCCTGCGCAGCGGCGAGGACGGACACGGCGGTGGTTGCGGCGTCCCGCTGTCGCGCCGGGCGGGGCTGTCCCGTCGCCTCGTCCGCCAGCAATCGGCCCAGGAACGACTTGCGTGACGCGCCCACGAGGACGGGATGGCCCAGCGCGCGGACCTCCCCGAGCCGGCCCAGCAGATCCCAGTTGTGCTCGGGCTCCTTGGCGAAGCCCAACCCGGGGTCGACGATCAGGCGATCCGGCGGGATCCCCGCCTCCAGCGCGGCCTGGATCCGCAGGCGCAGCTCGTCGAGCACGTCGGTGACGACGTCGCCGTAGCGGGCGTTCGCCTGCATGCCGGCGGAGTGTCCACGCCAGTGCATCAGCACGTACGGCGTGCCTGCCCGGGCCATCAGCGGCAGCATGGCCGGGTCGGCGAGGCCTCCCGAGACGTCGTTGATCAACCGTGCACCCTCGTCCAGCGCGTGGGCGGCGACCTCGGCCCGCATCGTGTCGACACTGACGATCGCACCCGCCGCGGCGAGCTCCCTGACGACGGGCAGGACGCGGCGCAGCTCCTCCTCGACCGGCGGGCGTGTCGCGCCGGGGCGGGTGGACTCACCGCCCACGTCCACTATGTCCGCTCCCTGTTCCAGCAGCGCGAGCCCGTGCGCGACGGCTGCGTCCGCGGCGAACGACAGCCCGCCGTCGGAGAACGAGTCCGGGGTGACGTTCACGACGCCCATGACCAGGGTCCGGCCGGGCCGTGGCAGCCCGTGCGGGTGGAGTTCGGGCGTTCCCGGGTGTGGAGAAGTGGTGGCGTCAGCCGTGACGGTCACAGGGTCCAGCCTTCGATGCGTATGACGAAACTCAATGCACAAAGCCCTGTGGGAGCCCCTGAGCGGAGCTCCCACAGGGTCGACGGGGCAACCCGCCCAGGTCCTCAGACGTATTCCGTCGCCGCGTCGAGCAACCAGTCAGCCAGATAGCCGGCGAAGGACGAGCGGACCAGCACCCAGAACCCGGCCCTGGGTTCGTCCCGGGCGACCAGGACCACCTGCGTGCGGCCCAGTGTCGTCTGGGCGCAGCGGCCGGACCCGAAGGCCCTCGGATGCAGGTCCAGCGCGCAGCCGTGGGCCAGCAGGTCGTGGGCGCGGGGGCCCGTCACGAGGAGCGTGGTGCGCTGCGCGGAGACGTCGGTGACCGAGACCGGCTCGTCTCCCGCGGCCTCCCGGATCCGGCTCTCCAGGTCCCGTTCGCTCCCCGGCGGTCCGACCAGCAGCCACTCGTCCGGACCGAGCCACAGCGCGGTCAACTCCCCCGCGCGTACGACGGTGTTCGGCTGGAGCGGCAGCTGGAGGTCGAGCGCGAGCCCGACGGCTTCCGCCGCCGGACCCTTGGCGTCCAGACGGACGTTGATCTGGGCCAGGAAGGGCAGTTCGGCCAGCCGGATCTCACCCGCGGAGGTGCGTGTCGCGGCGGCCAGGCGGTCCGCGACGCCCGACAGGGGGCTGCGGAGCGGGGCGGTCAGGGCGTTGTCAGCCATCGCGGCGGGCTCCCTCGGGGTCGTAGAGGACGGGACTGGCGACGGTCACCGGGACCAGTTGGTCGCCCACGGGGGCGTACAGCCGCTCGCCGATGCGGTCCCGGCCGCCCTTGATCAGGGCGAGCGCGAAGGTCCGGCCGAGGGCCGCGCTGCGGTAGCTGGAGGTGACGTGGCCGAGCATCGGGACGGGCGGGGCCGGCAGCACGCTGTCGGCGACCAGGTGGGTGCCCTCCGGGAGGAAGCTGCCCGGGTCCTCGGGGAGGAGGCCGACCAGGTGCTTGCGGTCGGGGCGGGCGGTGTCCGCACGGGCGTAGGACCGCTTGCCGATGAAGTCGGGCTTCTTCTTCGACACCACCCAGCTCATGCCGAGGTCCTGGGGGGTGACGGTGCCGTCGGTGTCCTGGCCGATGATCGGGTAGCCCTTCTCGGCCCGCAGGACGTGCATGGTCTCCGTGCCGTACGGGGTGATGCCGTACGGGGCGCCGGCCTCGTACACGGCCTCCCAGAGGGCGAGGGCATGCCACGGTGACACGTTGATCTCGTAGGCGAGTTCGCCGGAGAAGCTGATCCGGCACACCCTGGCCTCGATGCCCGCGACGGTCGTCTCGCGCCATGCCATGAACGGGAAGTCGTCGTTGGCGACGGCGAGTTGGGGCGCGAGCGAGCCGAGCACCTCGCGGGACTTCGGGCCGACCAGGGCGACCGTGGCCCACTGCTCGGTCACGGACGTGCAGTGGACCTTCAGCTCGGGCCACTCGGTCTGGAGCCACTCCTCCATCCAGTCGAGTACGGCGGCGGCGTTGCCCGTCGTCGTGGTGACCAGGAAGCGGTCCTGGGCGACGCGGATGACCGTGCCGTCGTCAAAGACCATTCCGTCCGGGCGGCACATGACGCCGTAGCGGATCATGCCGACCTTCAGGGTGCTCATCATGTTGGTGTAGAGCCGGTCGAGGAAGACGCCGGCCTCCGGGCCCTGTACGTCGATCTTGCCCAGGGTGGAGGCGTCCATGAAGCCCACGCTCTCGCGGGTCGCCCGGCACTCGCGCAGTACGGCGGCTTCCATGTCCTCGCCGTCCTGCGGGTAGTACCAGGGGCGCTTCCACTGGCCGACGTTCTCGAACAGGGCGCCGTGCGCCACGTGCCACTTGTGGATGGCAGTCGTGCGGATCGGGTCGGACAGTGCGCCGCGGTCGCGGCCCGCGAGGGCGGCGAAGGAGACCGGGGTGTACGGCGGGCGGAACGTCGTCGTGCCCAGCGCCGAGATGTCCACGCCGAGCAGTTCGGCCACGACGCCGCTGGCCAGGACACCGGAGGTCTTGCCCTGGTCGTTGGCGGTGCCGGCCGTGGTGTAGCGCTTGGTGTGCTCGACCGAGCGCAGACCGGCGCCGGTCGCGCGGGCCAGGTCGTCGACGGTGACGTCGCGTTGGAGGTCGACGAAACGGGGGGCGTCCGAGGCACCCGGGACGACGTACACGTGCATCGGTGGCGTCTGTCGCGGCTGCGCGGCCACCGCCGGGAGGCGGGGCGCCTCGGGCCTGTAGCCCTCGGCCTCGACGGCGCGGGCACCGGCGGCCGCGCCCTGTGCCAGGACCGTGGCCGGGTCGAGGGCACCGCTCGCGCTGCCGACGACCTCGACCGCCTGGCGGGTGGTGTCGGGGACGAAGGAGCCCAGCGTCTCGTCGTAGCGCAGCTTGCCGCCCGACTGGCTGAACAGGTGCGCCACCGGGTTCCAGCCGCCGGAGACCAGCAGCAGGTCGGCGGCGAACTGCCGCCGCCCTGCGGACTCTCCGTAAGGGGCGACGGTCACGGCGGTGAGGCGTGCCTCGCCCTCCGTGCCGGTGACGGCGTGGCCGGGGAGGACTTCGATCCCGGCTGCTCTTGCGCGGTCCGCCCACTCCCCCGGTTCAGGGCGGGTGTCGACGATCGCCGTGATGGTCAGGCCCGCGGTAGTGAGGTCCAGTGCCGCGGCGTAGGCGCTGTCATTGGAGGTGAAGACGACCGCGTGGCGGCCGGGCAGGACACCGTGGCGGTTGACGTACGCGCGGGCCGAGGCGGTCAGCATCACTCCGGGGCGGTCGTTGTCCGCGAAGGCCAGCGAGCGCTCGTGGGCGCCGGTGGCCAGGACGACGCGGCGGGCACGGATGCGCCAGACGCGTTCGCGGGAGACGTTCTCGGGGGCCTCGGCGCCGAGGTGGTTGGTACGGCGTTCGACGGCGAGGAGATGGTTGTCGTCGTAGTAGCCGAAGACGGTGGTACGGCGCAAGACGCGGACCTCGGGGGCGCTGTCGAGCTGCCCGGTGATCTCCCGGACCCAGTCGAGGTGTTCGGCCGTGCCCAAGAGGCTGCCGCCGAGCTCCGGCTGGTCGTCGGCCAGGATGACGCGGGCGCCGCTCTTCGCGGCCGCCGCGGCGGCCGCGAGGCCGGCTGGGCCCGCGCCCACGACCAGCAGGTCGCAGTGTGCGTGTACGGCGTCGTAGCGGGCCGGGTCCGGCTCGGTGGCGAGGCGGCCCTGGCCGGGGAGGCTGCTTGCCACGAGGCCGTCGTACAGCTCGACGGTCGTCGCGGGCAGCATCGGCTCGGGGAACGGTGCCTCGATCTGGACGACGGCGTTGGGCTCCTCGACGCCTGCGGAGAAGATGCCGCGGGGACGGCCGAGCTTGATGCTGGTGCCGGCCTGGATGACGCCGTTGGCGAGGAGGGCGGAGGCGAGGGTGTCGCCGCGGAAGCCTCGGTATTCGGTGCCGTCGAAGATGAAGGTGAGGGGGGTGTCGCGGTCGATTCGGCCGCGGGTCGCGTGGCGGAACGGCTGACCCGCGGCGGAGCCGCTGATGGATGCCGCGCCCCCGCCGCCCTTACCCGTCCCATCCTGAAGGGGCTCTGCCCCTTCGACCCCGCTGGGGGCTGCGCCCCCAGACCCCCCTTCGGCCTGAACGGCCTCGTCCTCAAACGCCGGACGGGCTGAAAGCACTGGCCTCGGCTCAAGAGTTGCGGGGCGTTCCTCTCCCGACCGGTACACCGCCAGAATCTCGTTCGTCGACGTGTCCCGGACCGCGTTGAACCACCGGCGGCAGCCCGCCGCGTGGCTCCAGCGCTCGGCGAAGGGGCCCTTGGGGTTGTCGCGGAAGAACAGGTAGCGGGCCCACTCCTCGTCGGTGAGGGACGCCGGGTCCTCCGGATACGGCACGTGGGCCTGGCCGCCGTAGTGGAACTCGGCCTCGTCGCGGGGCCCGCACCACGGGCAGGGGATGAGCAGCATGGATTCGGCTCCCTAGTGGGCCACCGCGGCCGCGCCGTGCTCGTCGACGAGCGCGCCGGTGGTGAAACGGTCGAGCGAGAAGGGGGCGTTGAGCGGGTGGGGCGTGTCGTGGGCGATGGTGTGGGCGTACACCGAGCCCACGCCCGGGGTGGCCTTGAAACCGCCCGTGCCCCAGCCGCAGTTGAGGTAGAGGTTGTCGACGGGGCTGAGCCCGATGATCGGTGAGGCGTCGGGGCTCACGTCGACGATGCCGCCCCAGGTGCGCAGCACGTGGGCGCGGGCGAAGACCGGGAACAGCTCCAGGGCCGCCGACATCTGCTCTTCGATGATGTGGAAGGCGCCGCGCTGGGTGTAGGAGTTGTACGCGTCGATGCCCGCGCCCATGACCAGTTCGCCCTTGTGGGCCTGGCTGACGTACACGTGGACGGCGTTGGACATGACCACCGTGGGGTGCACCGGCTCCAGGAGCTCCGAGACCAGGGCCTGCAGCGGGTGGCTCTGGACGGGGAGTTCGATGCCCGCCATGGCGGCGAGGACCGAGGTGTGGCCGGCCGAGCAGAGCGCGACCTTGCCAGCCGCGATCGGGCCGCGGTTCGTCTGGACGCCCACCACACGGTTGCCGACCACGTCGAGGCCGGTGACCTCGCAGTTCTGGATGATGTCGATGCCCGCCGCGTCCGCCGAGCGGGCCAGGCCCCAGGCGACGTAGTCGTGCTTGGCGATGCCCGCGCGGGGCTGGTACGTGGCGCCCAGGACCGGGTAGCGCACGTCCTGCGAGATGTTGACGATCGGGCAGACTTCCTTGACGCCGTCCGCGTCGAGCCACTCCGCGTCGACGCCGTTGAGGCGGTTCGCCTCCACGCGGCGCACGCTGTCGCGGACGTCCTGGAGGCTGTGCGCGAGGTTCAGCACGCCGCGCTGGGAGAAGAGGATCGGGTAATCGAGCTCCTCCGCCAGTCCCTCCCAGAGCTTGAGCGCGTGCTCGTAGATGCCGGCGCTCTCGTCCCACAGGTAGTTGGAGCGGATGATCGTGGTGTTGCGGGCCATGTTGCCGCCCGCGAGCCAGCCCTTCTCCAGCACGGCGACATTCGTGATGCCGTGGTTCTTCGCCAGGTAGTGGGCGGTGGCCAGGCCGTGACCGCCGCCGCCGACGATCACTACGTCGTACGACCGCTTGGGCTCGGGATTGCGCCACAGCCAGTCGGGGTGGTCGGGGAGGTCGGCGCCGGGGGTGCGGGGGCTCATCGGACGTCTCCGTCTTCTGAAGGATCTTCTGAAAGGTGCGGATACTGCGGGTACTTGGGGACTGGGGCGTTCATGCGGCGTTCGCGTTCCTCTCGGCGGCCTCGACGACGTTGGCGAGCAACATCGCTCGGGTCATGGGTCCCACTCCCCCGGGCATGGGGGCGAGCCATCCGGCGACCTGGGCGGCGTCCGGGTGCACATCGCCGACCAGCCCCTGGTCGGTGCGGGTGATGCCGACGTCCAGGGCCGCCGCGCCGGGGCGCAGCATGTCCTTGGTGACCAGGCCGGGCGAGCCGGCGGCCGCGATGACGATGTCGGCCTCGCGTACGTGCCGGGCCAGATCCTGGGTGCCGGTGTGGCACAGGGTCACTGTGGCGTTCTCGGAGCGCCGGGTCAGCAGCAGGCCGATGGGACGTCCGACGGTGATGCCTCGGCCGATCACGCACACCCGCGCTCCGGCGAGGGGCACGTCGTGGCGGCGGAGCAGCTCGACGATGCCGCGCGGGGTGCACGGCAGCGGGGCCTCGACGCCCAGGACGAGCCGGCCGAGGTTGACGGGGTGCAGGCCGTCGGCGTCCTTGGCCGGGTCCATGCGTTCCAGTACGGCGTTGGCGTCCAGGTGGCGCGGGAGCGGGAGCTGGACGATGTAGCCGGTGCAGGCCGGGTCGGCGTTGAGCTCGTCGATCGTCTCCTCGACCTGCAGCTGCGACGCGTCGGCGGGCAGGTCCCGGCGGATGGACGCGATGCCCACCTGGGCGCAGTCGCGGTGCTTTCCGGCGACGTAGGCGTGACTGCCCGGGTCGTCGCCGACCAGCACGGTGCCCAGGCCCGGCGGGCGGCCGGCGGTGGCCGTCAACTTGGCTACGCGCTCCGCGAGTTCGCGGCGAATGTCGGCGGCGGTCGCCTTGCCGTCGAGCAGCTGTGCGTTCACCGGCGGTGTTCCTTCCCTGGGAGTCGACGCTGGGGTGTCAGCCACGGAGGCGGGACATGGTGGGGTCGAACAGGGGCTCCTCGGCGACGACCGCCTCGACGCGCTGGTCGAAGTAGCCGATCTGCGCGGGCGTGCCGGGAGTGGTGAGCTCGGCCGGGAGCCAGGCGTAGGCGATGCCCTTGCCGATGGTGTAGCCGTAGGCGGCGCTGGTGACGTAGCCGACCGCTCGGTCGCCGTCGTACACCGGCTCCCTGCCCAGGACGACCGACCGCGGGTCGTCGATGGTGAGGCAGGTCAGCTTCCGCCGGACGTCGGACTTACGGCGCTCCAGAGCCGCCTTGCCGATGAAGTCCTCCTTGTCGAGCTTGACGGCGAATCCGACGCCGGCCTCGTAGGGGTCGTGCTCGTAGGTCATGTCGGTGCCGAAGGAGCGGTAACCCTTCTCCAGGCGGAGGCTGTTGAAGGCACCGCGGCCGGCGATGACACCGCCGAGCGGCTTGGCCGCCTGCCACAGGGTGTCCCACAGCTTCAGGCCCTGGTCGGCGGTGGTGTAGAGCTCCCAGCCGAGTTCACCGACGTACGACAGGCGCATCGCCGTCACCGGGACGCTGCCGATGTAGGCGCGCTTGGCGCGGAAGTACTTCAGGCCGTCGTTGGAGAAGTCCTCGTCCGTCAGCGGCTGCAGGACCTTGCGGGCGAGCGGGCCCCACAGGCCGATGCAGCAGGTGCCGGGGGTGATGTCGCGGACCTGGACCGTGCCGTCGGCGGGGAGGTGGCGGGTGAACCAGTCGAGGTCCAGGTTGCCGTTCGCGCCGACCTGGAACTGGTCGCGGGCCAGGCGGGCGACGGTGATGTCGCTGCGGATGCCGCCGTCGTGGTCGAGGAGCAGGGTGTACGTCACCGAGCCGACCGACTTGGCGACCTTTCCGGTGCACAGGCGCTCCAGGAAGGCGGCGGCACCGGGGCCGGTCACCTCCAGGCGCTTGAGGGCCGTCATGTCGTACATCGCGACGGTCTCGCGGGTGACCTGGGCCTCGGCGCCGACGATGGGCGACCAGTACTGGGCGGCCCAGTCGTTGGGGGTGGGGATGCTGCGGCCTTCGACGAGGCGCGCGTTGGCCTCGTACCACTGCGGGCGCTCCCAGCCGTTCGCCTCCAGGAAGAATGCGCCCAGCTCCTGCTGGCGGGCGTGGAAGGGGCTGGTGCGGATCGGGCGCGGGTCGCCCGAGGGCTGGAGGGGGTGGAGGATGTCGTAGACCTCGACGAAGTTCTGGCAGTCACGGGCCAGGACGTACTCCGGGGCCAGCTGGTGCGGCTCGAAACGGTTGACGTCGCACTCGTGCAGGTCGAAGGACGAGCAGTGCCCGTCGACCAGCCATTCGGCCATCGCCCGGCCCACGCCCGCGGAGTGGGTGACCCACACGGCCTCGGCGACCCAGAAGCCCTTGACGTCCGGTGACTCGCCGAGGAGCGGGAAGTTGTCGGTGGTGAAGGAGAACAGGCCGTTGATGCCCTCCTCGACCTTCGCCTCGCGCGTCGAGGGGAGCAGGGCCTGGGTCTCGGTCCAGGCGTCCTCGAAGTCCTCCTCGGTGAACTTCAGGACCGACGGCATCTCGTCGGCCTCGTCCACGGAGAGGATGTCGTCGGCTGAGATCGGCATCGGGCGGTGGCCGTAGTAGCCGATGCCGAGGCCGTCGAAGCGGTCGCGGTAGTAGAGGTCGGCGTCCTGGTGGCGCAGGATCGGGCGGACCGCCTCCTCGGTCTGGCCGGCCAGGGCCGGGACGGGGCCGGTCCAGGCGAGCTGGTGGGCGAGCGGGGTGAGCGGCAGGTTCATGCCGACCATGCGGGCGATCTTCGGGCCCCAGATGCCGGCGCAGCACACGACGATGTCGGCGGGGATCTCGCCCTGGTCGGTCAGGACGCCGGTGACTCGGCCGTCGCTCTGCTGGACGTCGAGGACCTCGTGACGGGCAAGGAAGCGGACGCCGCGCTCGGTGGCCCGGCGGATCTGCGCCTCGACGGCGAGGACGGCCTTGGCGAGGCCGTCGGTCGGGACGAGGAGGCCGCCGAGGACCTTGTCACGGTTGACCAGCGGGTGCTGCTCGACGCACTCGTCAGGGGTCAGCAGCCGGCCCTCGATGCCCCAGGCCGTGATCCAGCCGTGGCGGCGCTGCAGTTCCGCGAGACGCTCGGGGGTGGTCGCCACTTCCAGGCCACCGACCTGCAGGAAGCAGGGCTTGCCGTCGACGTCGAGGGAACAGAACTTCTCGACCGTGTAGCGGGCCAGCTCCGTCATGGTCTTGGAGGAGTTCGTCTGGAAGACCAGGCCCGGGGCGTGCGAGGTGGAGCCCCCGGTGGCGGGGAGCGGGCCCTGGTCGACCACGGTCACTTCGGTCCAGCCTCGCGCGGAGATCTCGTCCGCGAGTGCCGCGCCAACGACTCCCGCTCCGATGATGACCACTCGGGGTCCCGCCATCGCCGCACCTCCGGTTTGTTAACCAGTTCGAGCCGATCCAGTTGCTGTCTGCGCAACTCGATTCAGGTTGCGCAACTCAATGTGCCTGCCGTGCAAGTGGGTGTCAAGGGGTCCGCGACCTCGGAAAACCGCCCGGAACACGGCAATGCCCGGTGGGCGGCGCACGCGGGATGCGCACCGCCCACCGGGCATGTTCCGACCGGCGTCCTACTCCCTGCTTCCGGCGCTACTTGATCCAGGCCTCCACCTTGTCGCGGTTGGCCTCGACCCACTTCTTCGCCGCCGCCTCGGGGGTCATCTTGTCCACCGCGATGTACTTGGCCACGATGTTCTGGTCGTCGTTCGTCCAGGTGAAGTTCTTCACCAGGTCATAGGCCGGGCTACCCGACTTGGCGAACTTCGCGCTGACGATCTTGTCCAGCTTGTACACGGGGTAGTCGCAGGCGACCTTCTCGGCGTCGGCGTCGCAGCCCGCCTTGTAGTCGGGCAGCTTGACCTTCTTCAGGGGCACCTCGGACATGAACCACTGCGGCTCGTAGAAGTAGCCGATCACCCATTCCTTGTCCTTCTCCGCCTTGCGGAAGGCCTGGATGAGGGCGGTCTCACTGCCCGCGTACACGACCTTGTAGTCCAGCTTCAGGTTCTTCACCAGGGCCTCGTCGTTGGTGACGAACGACGGGTCGCCGTCGAGGAGCTGGCCCTTGCCGCCGGACTCGGAGGTCTTGAACTTCGCCGCGTACTTGTTGAGGTTGTTCCAGTCGAGGATGTCCGGGTGCGCCTTGGCCAGCCACGGCGGCACGTACCAGCCGATGAGGCCTTCGTTGCCGGTCGGGCCGGCATCGACGGCGGTCTTCTGGTCGGTGATGTACTTCTTCTTCAGGTCGTCGTGACCCCAGTTCTCCACGACGGCGTCGACCTCGCCCGTCCCGAAGCCCTGCCAGGCGATCTCTTCCTTCAGGTCCTTCTTGGTGACCTTGCAGCCGAGGTCGTGCTCCGCGACGTACGCGATGACCGCCGCGTTGGCCTCGTAACCCACCCACGGGTTGACCGCGATGTTGAAGGTGCCGCACTTGCCGGAGCTGCCCGAGCCGCCGGCCTCAGAGGAGCTGTCACCGACCTTCGCACCGCCACAGGCGGAGAGGGCCAGTCCGATGACAGCCACGCCCGCTATGCCGGCCGCGCCGACCCTCCATTGTCTTGCTTGCCTTGCCATGGTCAGTTGCTCCTTACGCGCTGGTACGCCGCGCCGCTGCCTGAGTGATCCGGTCGAACATGACTCCGAGAAGGACGATGGCGAGCCCTGCGGCGAGCCCCTTCCCGTACAGCTGTCCCTGCGAGAAGCCGGCCACGACGTCGTAGCCGAGGGCGCCCGCGCCTACCAGGCCGCCCACAACAACCATCGACAGCACGTAGATCAGGCCCTGGTTGGTGGCGAGAGTCAGGGCGCCGCGTGCCATCGGCAGTTGGACCTTGGTGATGATCTGCCAGGTGTTGCACCCGGCAGAGGTGGCCGCCTCCACGGTGGTGGCGGGCACGTTCCGTACCCCGTCCGCGATGATCTTCATGGCAACGGGCGCGGCGTAGACGACGGCGGCGACGATCGCCGTGAAGCGGGTCGCGCCGAACAGCGCGAGGAACGGTACGAGATAGACGAACGGCGGCATGACCTGGGCCGCGTCCAGGCTGGGCCTGAGCAGCCGGTCCATCAGCGCGCTGCGTCCCATCCACACGCCGAAGACGATGCCGAGCAGCATCACGAGAACCGTGGCGACGACGGTCGACGCAAGAGTCGTCATGCTGTCCGACCACACCCCGGTGCCGACCAGCAGGCCCACGCACACCGCCGTGGTGATGCCGGCGCGCCAGCCGCCGAGGACGACGCCGAGCGCGATCAGGGCCGCGCCGACGAGCCACCACGGGGAGTCGGTGAGCAGTGTCTGGAACGGGTTGAGTAGACCGTTGGTGATCGCGTCGCGGAAGGCGTTGGTGATCCCGGACAGGCTGTCCTGCGCCCAGGTGGTCACGGTGTCGGCCCCGCTCGAGATGGCACTGCCGGTGCCTCCCTCGCCGGGGAACTCCGCCGCCCATACATAGGTGTGGGACAGGTAGATCAGGACCGTCGTGATCGCCGCACCCACGGCCAGCAGCGGGCGTCGCCAGGTCAGGAAGCGGTTCTTCGAACGCCGGGCCGCCTCCTCGCGCCCGCTCGCTGCGGTGGTGACCCGGTCCAGCACGATGGCCATGACGACGATGGCCAGACCCGCATTGAAGGCCGTGCCGACGTCCAGCGACTGCAGGGCCTGTACGACGGTCTTGCCGAGGCCGGGCGCGTCGATCAGGGCCGCGATGGTGACCATGGCCAGGGCGGCCATGATGGTCTGGTTCACGCCCATGACCACGGTGCGCTTGGACATCGGCAGCAGCACCTTCATCAGGGCCTGCCGTCGTGTCGCCCCCAGCGAGTCGGCCGCCTCGACCGTCGTCTCCGGCACGGAGCGGATGGCGTGCGCGGTGATACGGATGGCGGGAGGCGCCGCGTAGATCAGCGTGGCGATCGTGGCGGAGGCCGGGCCGATCAGGAAGAACAGGGTGAGCGGCGCCAGGTAGACGAAGGTCGGCATCGTCTGCATGAAGTCGAGGAAGGGCGTCATGATCCGGTTGAACCGGTCGGACAGCCCCGCCCACACACCCAGCGGGATCGCGAACAGCAGCGCCACGAAGACCGCAGAGACGGTGAGCGCCAGGGTGTCCATGCTCTCCTGCCACAGGCCCTGCAGGCCCAGGAAGGTGAATCCGGCCACCGCCAGCAGCGCGACCCTCCAGTTGCCGACGGCCCAGGAGACATAGCCCGCAATGCCGACGACACCGAGCCACCCGATCTGCGGGACGGGTCGGTCGGCGGACGGCTGCGAGATCAACTCCTGTACGAAGGTCACCAGGGTGTCGATGACCAGGCGGATCTCGTTGAAGAAGTACAGGAACAGCGGGTTGGAGTTGCGGTTCGCGCCGATCGAGTCGTTGACGTCGTTGAACCACCGGTGCAGATCGGTCAGGTCCGCCGCCGCCAGGGCGAGGGTCTGCTTGCCGCGCAGCACGAGGAACAGCACCAGCCAGACGACGAGGATCGCCGCCACCACCATGGACCGGCTGACCTTGCGCACGCTCTTGACGGGGGCGGCCTGCTCGACGGCCTGGGTCTTCTCCGGTTTCTCCGTCTTCTCCACGGCGACGGTCATCACGCGCCGCCTTCCTGCCCGGCGACCACCGCGAGGATCTCCTCGTCGCCGACGATGCCGAGCAGCTTGCCGTTCTCGACGACCTTGACCGGCTTGTCGGCCGCGAGCACCGCCCGGGTAGCCTCCTTCACCACGACGTCCGGGCCCAGCTCGGGACCGTCCAGGGCGTCGCCGTCCGCCGGCGGGCGCATGATCCAGCGCAGGGTGAGCACGTCACCGCGGGGCACATCCTTGACGAATTCGCGTACGTAGTCGTCCGCCGGGGCGCCCACCAGCTCGTCGCCGGTGCCGCACTGGACCATCTTGCCGTCGCGCATGATGAGGATGCGGTCGCCCAGCTTGAGGGCCTCGGAGAGGTCGTGGGTGATGAACACCATGGTCTTGCCGACCTCGTGGTGGAGGCGGATGACCTCGTTCTGCATGTCGCGGCGGATCAGCGGGTCGAGCGCCGAGAACGGCTCGTCGAAGAAGAGCACGTCCGGGTCGCCCGCCAGCGCCCGGGCGAGGCCCACACGCTGCTGCATACCGCCGGACAGCTGGTCGGGGTAGGAGTTCTCATAGCCCGCGAGGCCGACGAGCTCGACGACCTCCTGGGCGCGCCTGGTGCGTGCGGCCTTTCCCATGCCGCGGATCTCCAGACCGAACGCCACGTTGTCGACGACGCGGCGGTGGGGCAGCAGACCGAAGTGCTGGAAGACCATGGAGAACTTCCGGCGCCGCAGGTCGCGCAGGCGCTTGTCGTCGGCCTGGCGGATGTCCTCGCCCTCGAAGACGACCTCACCGGCGGTGGGTTCGATCAGTCGGGTCAGACATCGCACCAGCGTGGACTTTCCGGAGCCGGACAGTCCCATGACGACGAAGACCTCGCCGGGCGAGACGTCGAAGTGGACGTCGCGTACGGCGGCGGTGCATCCGGTGCGGTCCATGAGCTCGCGGCGGGTGAGCCCGCACAGCTCCTCGGAGTCCGGCACCTGGTCGGCCTTCGGCCCGAACACCTTCCACAGCCTGCGCACGGATATGACCGGGGTGGAGCCCGAGTCCTGGGGCGTGCCGCGCCGCTGCGGCACCTCGGTCTGTGTGGTCACGTTCGACCTTCTTTCGGCGTTCAGCCGCGGAACCAGTGCTGCGGCCGGGGTTGGATGTTCTGCCAGATGTGTTTGGGCTCTCGGTACTCGTTCAGGCCGGTCGGTCCCAGCTCCCGGCCCACGCCCGAATGCCCGAAGCCACCCCATTCCGCTTGCGGCACATAGGGGTGGTAGTCGTTGATCCACACCGTGCCGTGGCGCAGCTGCCGCGCGACCCGCTGGGCCTTGCCGGCGTCCTGCGTCCACACGGCTCCGGCGAGTCCGTACTCGGTGTCGTTGGCGATGCGGACGGCGTCGTCCTCGTCGGTGAAGCGCTCGACGGTGAGCACGGGGCCGAAGGACTCCTCGTGCACCACACGCATGTCCTGCCGGCACTCGTCGAGGACGGTCGGCGGGTAGTAGTGGCCGTTCGCCAGCGCGGGGTCGTCGGGGCGTGCGCCGCCGCAGCGCAGTACGGCGCCTTCGGCGAGGCCGGCCGCGACGTACGCCTCGACCTTCTCCAGGTGCTGTGCGGAGATCAGCGCACCGGTCTCGGCGTCCGGGTCGAAGGGGCCGCCCAGGCGGATCTGCCGGGCGCGGCGGACGACCTCGTCGACGAAGCGGTCGTGCAGGGAGTCCTCGACGATCAGGCGGGCGCCGGCCGAGCAGACCTGGCCGGAGTGCAGGAAGACGGCCGTAAGGGCGAAGTCCACGGCCGTCTCGAAGTCGGCGTCGGCGAAAACAACATTGGGGTTCTTGCCGCCGAGCTCCAGCGCGACCTTCTTCACGGTCGACGCGGCCGTGGCCATGATCCTCTTGCCGGTCTCCAGGCCTCCGGTGAAGGAGACCATGTCGACGGCCGGGTCCTCCGAGAGCGGCGCGCCCACCTCGGGTCCCGTGCCCAGGACGAGATTGGCGGCGCCGGCCGGGATTCCGGCCTCCTCCAGGGCCTTCATCAGCAGGATGGAGGTGGAGGGGGTGAGTTCGCTGGGCTTGAGGACGATCGTGTTGCCGGCGAGGAGCGCCGGGGCGACCTTCCAACTGGCCTGCAGAAGCGGGTAGTTCCAGGGGGTGATGAGCCCGCACACGCCGACCGGCTCGTACACGACGCGGCTTACGGCGTCGTCGCGGCCGGTGTCGATCACACGGCCGGCGTCGGTGCCCGCAAGTCCACCGTAGTAGCGGAAACAGGAGACGACATCGGCGATGTCGTACTCGCTCTCCACCAGCCGCTTGCCGGTGTCCAGGGACTCCGCGCGGGCGAATTCCTTGGCATCGCGCTCGATGATGTCGGCGGTGCGCAGCAGCAGCGCACCGCGCTCCCGCTCGGAGGTGCCCGGCCAGGGCCCCTCGTCGAAGGCTCGCCGGGCCGCGGCGATCGCCGCCTCGGTGTCGGGGCGTGTCGCTTCCGACACGGTCGCGGCGAGCGTGCCGTCCGCGGGACAGCGGATGTCCCGGTGCCCACCGGCCACCGGGTCCCGCCATTCGCCATCCACATACAGGTCTGCCACGCGACAAGCCTTTCAATGGAAATTCGTTGCGCATCGTGCACCCGATTGCCTGTGGTGGAACACCCTGGCGAATGTCCAGACAGACGTCAAGAGGTTGGCCGGTGACGATTTCACCATTCGCCCCTTTACCCGCCCGCCCTTGACCGAGGGGCGGCGCCGAGCCGACCATGTTGCGTATCGCTCACCATGTTGTGCAATACGCACCAGCGGAGGCCGCCCATGTCCCCTCGCCCGCAACCTGGCCGTGAGTACGTCCTCACCCTCTCCTGTCCCGACAGCGCGGGACTGGTTCACGCCGTGAGCGGCTTTCTCGTCAGGAACTCCGGCAACATCCTGGAAAGCCAGCAGTTCGACGATCGACTTCAAGGTCGCTTCTTCATGAGGGTCCACTTCGACGTTTCCGATCCAAACGCCGATCTGGAAAAACTGCGTTACCGGTTCGGTCCCGTGGCCCAGGCCTACGGCATCTCATGGAGCCTGAGCGACGCAGCCACACCGACCCGGACGCTGATCATGGTGTCCAAGTTCGGCCACTGCCTGAACGACCTGCTCTTCCGCCGGCGCACCGGCGCCCTCAACATCGAGATCCCCGCGATCGTCTCCAACCACCGGGACTTCGAGGGGCTCGCGGAGACGTATGGCGTGCCGTTCCACCACATCCCGGTGACCAAGGAGACCAAGCCCGAAGCCGAGGCGCGGCTGATGGAGCTCGTGCGTGAGCTGGAGATCGACCTGGTCGTGCTGGCCCGCTACATGCAGGTTCTCTCCGACGACCTGTGCAAGGAGCTGGAAGGCCGCGCCATCAACATCCACCACTCCTTCCTTCCCAGCTTCAAGGGCGCGCGCCCCTACGAGCAGGCCTACCAGCGCGGAGTCAAGCTCGTCGGCGCAACGGCGCACTATGTGACCCCGGACCTGGACGAGGGCCAGATCATCGACCAGGACGTGGTCAGGGTGGACCACTCGCTCGACCCCGGCGACCTGGTCACGGTCGGGCGGGACGTGGAGGCACAGGTGCTCGCGCACGCGGTGAAGTGGCACAGCGAGAGCCGCGTGATGGTGGACGGCAACCGCACGGTGGTCTTCCGCTGAGCCACCGTCACAGCGGGGCGGGACCGGATTTCCGGTCCCGCCCTTGTCGTATACGGCCCACGCGCGCCGGCCCGTGGCCGTCCTTCTCCTGGTTCAGCCGCCCAGCCGGTCCAGCAACGCGCGGCGCCACCGCTCCGTCTCGGCGATCTGGTTGAACGTGAACAGGTGCAGACCGGCCACCCCCGCCGAGGGTGCGGTGAGGACCTCCTCCGTGCGGGACAGCAGCCGCTCGGGTGCATACCCTCCGGGCGCCGCGAAACGCACGAACCACGAGGCGTGCTTCGTCAGGAAGCGCGTCGACTCCCCCACTCCGATCTTCGTCGCCATCGCCAGCAGCTTCGCCCGCTGCACGGGCCCGGCGACACCCACGTACACGGGCAGGGTGACGTCCCGGCGCCGTATACGAGCGATCCACTCCCCCAGCACCCGCGGGTCGAAGCACAGGTTGCTCACGATGTACGTGGCGTGCTCGCGCTTGTCCCACATCGCCTGGATGGTGACGTCGTCGTGGATGAGGGGATGGCTCTCGGGGTAGCCGGTGACGCCGACGCGGGCGAACGGCCTGCCCAGCTCGCTCAGCTGGCGTAGCACCGGCAGCGCTCCCTCGTACGTGCCGGCCGGCGGATCCGCGTCGCCCGCCGGCACGAAGACGTCGTCGACGCCGACCTCGCGGAGACGGTCGACGACCTCCTTCACATGCCCGTCGTCCCGCAGCAGCCGCGCCGGCACGTGCGGGACGACCCGGTAGCCGTGCCCCGCGAGCCGACCGGCGAGGTCGAGGGTCGGTTCCAGGCCCTTGACCGGCGACGCCGTCACGGTGACGACGACGTCGCGCGGGACGTGGGCGAGGACCTTGTCCTCGGTCGCCTTGGCGGGCAGCACCTCGTAGCGGACGCTGTGCAGCAGCACCCTCAGCCCTGCGGCACCCAACGCCTACCCCGCCTGCTTCTGGGCGTCACGGTGGCGGTAGTACGCGGCCTTCGAGGGCGCCAGGGGCTCCTTGCCGAGGATGAGGTCGGCGGCCTTCTCGGCGATCATCATGACGGGCGCGTAGATGTTGCCGTTGGTGACATAGGGCATCACCGACGCGTCCACCACGCGCAGGCCCTCCACGCCGTGCACCCGCATGCTGGTGGGGTCGACAACGGACATCTCGTCGGTGCCCATCTTGCAGGTGCAGGACGGGTGCAGGGCGGTCTCGCCCTCCTTGGCGACCCAGGCGAGGATCTCCTGGTCCGTCTCCACCGACGGTCCCGGTGAGACCTCCCCGCCGTTGTACGGGGCGAGTGCGGGCTGGTTGAGGAGCTTGCGGGCAACCCGGATCGCCTCGACCCATTCGCGGCGGTCCTGCTCGGTGGAGAGGTAGTTGAAGCGAAGCGCCGGGTGTTCGCGCGGGTCCTTGCTCTTGATCTTCACCGAGCCGATGGCGTCCGAGTACATGGGTCCGACGTGCACCTGGTAGCCGTGGTCACCGGCAGGCGAGGAGCCGTCGTAGCGGACCGCGACGGGCAGGAAGTGGAACATCAGGTTGGGGTAGTCGACGTCCTCGTTGCTGCGGGCGAAGCCGCCTGCCTCGAAGTGGTTGGTGGCGGCCGGGCCCTTGCGGAAGAGCCACTGCAACCCGATGAAAGGTGCGCGCCACTTCGCCATGTACGGCTGCATGGAGACGGGTTGCTTGCAGGCGTACTGGACGTAGACCTCCAGGTGGTCCTGCATGTTCTCGCCGACGCCCGGGAGGTCGTGGACGACGTCGATGCCGAGGGCGCGCAGTTCCTCGGCGTTGCCGACGCCGGAGAGCTGAAGCAGCTGCGGGGAGTTGATGGCGCCGCCGCAGAGGATGACCTCCCTGGCGCGGACCTGCTGGAGCGCTCCCCGTCCGCGCTGGTACTCGACGCCGACGGCGCGCTTGCCCTCGAAGAGGACGCGGGTGACGAGGGCGCGGGTCTTGACGGTGAGGTTCGGCCGCTTCATCGCGGGCTTCAGGTACGCCTTGGAGGCCGACAGGCGACGTCCGCGATGGACGTTGCGGTCGAACTTGGCGAAGCCTTCCTGCCGGTAGCCGTTGACGTCGTCGGTGGGGACGTAGCCCGCCTCCTGGGTGGCCTTGAGGAAGGCGCCGAAGAGGGGGTTGGTCGCCGGGCCTCGCTCCAGGACGAGGGGGCCGTCGTGGCCGCGGAACTCGTCGTCCGGGTCGGCTGCCAGACAGTTCTCCATCCGCCGGAAGTACGGCAGACAGTGTGCGTAGTCCCAGGTCTCCATGCCCGGGTCGGCAGCCCAGCGCTCGTAGTCCATGGGGTTTCCGCGCTGGAAGATCATGCCGTTGATGCTGCTGGACCCGCCCAGCACCTTGCCGCGCGCGTGATAGATGCGCCTGCCGCCCATGTGGGGCTCGGGCTCGGACTCGTACTTCCAGTCGTAGAACCGGCTGCCGATCGGGTAGGTCAGCGCCGCGGGCATGTGGATGAAGACATCCCACGGGTAGTCCGACCGGCCCGCCTCCAGGACCAGCACCCGGTTGGCCGGGTCAGCGGAGAGCCGGTTCGCCAGTGCACTGCCGGCCGAACCACCACCGACGATGACGAAGTCGTATTGCAGGGGAGCCATGGTGCCTCGTCTCGCTCGCGCCGTAGATGTGCGAGGCATGCTAGACCCGGTCGCGCTATACGCACCAGGTTGCGAGCGACGCAACTTCCTACATCTTGGTTTCGGTGCTGTTACTTGCAGGGGCGTTGTTTACTGCGCGTATAGTTTCACTGTGAGCAACTACAGCCCTGACACGGAAACGTCGAATTCGCAAGCCGGCGGCGTGCAGTCGGTGGACCGCGCCATCAGCGTCCTGGAGATCCTCGCGCAGCGTGGCGAAGCGGGCGTCAGTGAGGTGGCGGGCGAGATCGACGTACACAAGTCCACCGCTTTCCGCCTGCTCGGCGCCCTGGAGGCGCGCGGTCTGGTGGAGCAGGCCGGTGAGCGCGGCAAGTACCGGCTCGGCTTCGGCATCGTACGCCTGGCCGGCGCCGTCACAGGCCGTATCGACATCACCCAGCAGGGCCGCCCCATCTGCGAACGTCTCGCCGAGGAGATCGGCGAGACGGTCAACATCGCCGTGATGCAGGAGCACTACGCGATCAACCTGTACCAGGTGCGCGGTCCGGGGGCCGTCACCGCGCACAACTGGGTCGGCCAGCTGACTCCCCTGCACGCCACCTCGAGCGGCAAGATCCTGCTGGCCCACCTGCCCGCGAAGGAGCGCGCCGCGCTGCTGTCCGCCTCCAGCATGAAGAAGGTCACCCCGCACACCATCACCGCGAAGACGAAGCTCGAGAAGAACATCGCCGAGGCGCGGGAGCGGGGCTACGCCTTCACCCTGGAAGAGCTGGAGGTCGGTCTGCACGCGATGGCCGCCCCGGTGCGCAACCGGGACGGAGAGGTCATCGCGGCGCTCAGCGCCTCCGGGCCCTCCTACCGGTTCACCGAGGAGCGCCTGCACGAGCTCTCCCCAGTGCTGCTCAAGGGCGCGGAGGAGATCAGCCACCGGATGGGCTACCTGGGCTGAGTCAGCCCTGAGGCGTGCCCAGGCGCTCGTTCACCCAGTCGTGGAAGGCGCCGATGTGGTGCTCGCTAGGCACCAGCACGCCACCCTTGGCGTACATCCGGGAGCTCATTCCGGGCTGCGTGCGCTCGCAGGCGTCGAAGTCCTGCTGGTTGACCCGGTGGAAGAGTTCCACGGACCGGCTGACGTCCTTGCCGCTCTCGACGACGTGCGGCAGATACAGCCAGTCACACTCGACGACGGTGCGGTCCACGGACACCGGATACATCCGGTGGAAGATCACGTGGTCGGGCACGAGATTGATGAACACCTGGGGCTTGACGGTGATCGCGTAGTAGCGGCGGTCCTGGTCCTCGGCGACGCCCGGGATACGGTCCAGACCCTCGGAGCCGTCCACGGTGAAGCCCTGGACGTCGTCACCGAACTCGGCGCCGTGGCCGACGTAGTACTGCGCGGCGTAACCGTCCGCGAACTCCGGGAGTACTTCGGTGAGTTCGGGATGGATCGTGGCGCAGTGGTAGCACTCCATGAAGTTCTCGATGATCAGCTTCCAGTTCGCCTTGACGTCGTAGACGATCCGCTTGCCGACGGAGAGGTTCTCGATGTCGTAGCGCTCGATCGACTCGACGTCGCCGAGGCGGGCGATGACCTCGCCGATGACGTCCTCCTCGAAGGAGGGCGGGTTCTCCGCGAGGCAGACCCAGACATAGCCGAGCCATTCGCGCACCGCCACGCTCACCAGGCCGTACTCGGTGCGGCCGACGTCGGGCATCTTGGTGAGGTTGGGCGCCGCGACGAGCTTGCCGTTCAGATCGTAGGTCCAGGCGTGGTACGGGCACTGGAAAGCCCGCTTGACCTCACCGGTCTCCTCGGTGCAGAGCTTGGCTCCGCGGTGCCGGCACACGTTGAAGTACGCACGGACGGAGTTGTCACGCGCCCGGGTGACGAGGATGCTCTCGCGGCCCACGTCCACGGTGCGGAAGGCGCCGGGCTTCGCCAGCTCTGAGGCGCGCGCGACGCAGAACCACATGGTCTCGAATATGCGCTCCTGCTCCTGGGCGAAGATCTCCGGATCCGTGTAGGAGGAGCCGGGGAGAGTGGCGATCAGGCTGTCCGGCAGGCTGGTCGAGGTCACGGTGCACTCCTCGGGAGAACGTCGTGGAGGGGTCATTCACGCGCCGGGAAGAGCGACTCCGGACGGCGTTGTATATGGAGCAACGCTGCGTGCTATATGCAACCGCAGCATGGGATGTCGCTGGGGCGGTGTCAAGATACGGTGGCGGCGAGTTTCTTGCGCCAGCGCATGAACAGCCGCGGCTGGTTCATCCCGAGCACGGCGACCGGGTTCCCGGCACGCCGGTAGACGGCCAGGACGTCGCGGTCGTCCGCGGCGCCCGCCTCGATGGTGACGCTGTCGGCGCCGGCCGCGTGACCGGCGAACTGGATCTTCACGCCGTACTGGTCGGACCAGAAGTACGGCGGCCGGGGCACACCGGGTTCCACCGCACCCCCCGCCAGCAGCGTGGCGACCGCGGCGTCGGGGCGCTCGCGCGCACCGGTCCAGTGCTCGACCCGGCGATGGTGGCCGGCGCGCGGGTCGTACCAGTTGGCGCAGTCACCGACCGCGACCACACCGGCCAGGCTGGTGCGGCCGTCCGCGCCGCACTTGACGCCGTTGTCGAGGGCGATGCCGGAGCCTTGCAGCCACTCGACGCACGGGCGTGCGCCCACACCGACCACGACGATGTCAGCGGGGATGCTGCGGCCGTCCTCGAGCAGGACGGCGTCGACGCGGGTCTCCCCGCTCAGCCCCTTGACGCCCACGCCGCACAAGAGCCGTACGCCGTGATCGGCGTGGAGGGCAGAGACGATGGCACCCATGGTCTCGCCGAGCGGTCCTGCGAGCGGTGTAGGTGCCGCTTCGACGACCGTCACGTCGAGCCCGAGGGCGTACGCGGTGGAGGCGACTTCGGCTCCGATGAAGCCTCCGCCGATCACCACCAGCCGTCCGCCGCGGGCCAGTTCATCCCGCAGAGCTCGGGCGTCGTCCAGGGTGCGCAGGGTGTGCACTCCGGTCAGACCTTCGGAACCGGGGAGGGTGCGCGCTGCGGCACCGGTCGCGATGACGACTCCGTCGGCCTGCACCTCCCGTCCGTCGCCGAGCCGGACGGCACGCCGCGCGTGGTCGAGTCCGGTGGCACGAACGCCGAGCAGCCACTCCGCCCCGAGGTCCTCGTCGTCCGCCTCCAGGGCGAGTTCAGCCTCGCCGAGAGTGCCGGACAGGAACTCCTTGGACAGCGGGGGCCTGTCGTACGGGCGGTGGAGCTCGTCTCCGATGAGGACGAGCCGACCGTCGTAGCCCTGCTTGCGCAGCGAGCGCGCCGCCGACAGGCCGGCCAGTGAGGCGCCGACCACGGCGACGGTCATCACGCGGGACCCCCGGCGAGCCGGGCTGCGACGCAGGGCGGCAGGTTGGGTGCCTCCGTGGACAGCCGGACGTAGATCATGCCGTCCTCGACGACGACCTCGTGCGTCCGGACCGGAAGCTTGGCCGGCGGGGCGTCGACAGCGCCGGTCCTCAGGTCGAACTTCGAAGCATGCAGCGGGCATTCCACCTCGCATCCCTCCAGCCAGCCGTCGGCGAGCGAGGCGTCCTGGTGGGTGCAGGTGTCGTCAATGGCGAAGAGCTCGCCGTCGTCGGTGTGGAACACCGAGACCGGCGGATCGATGTCGAGCCGGTGGGCCTCGCCTCGCGGGAGATCCTCGAGACGGCACGCGGGAATCATCATGACACCTCGGTGCGTATAACGAAACGGATTGCGGTAAGCGCAACATCAGTCTGGGGTCGCCCATAACCCTTGTCAAGGTGTTCAGAGGGCGCTCTAAGCCCTTCATCGCGTTGCGCAATTCAGAACTCAATTCATATAGAACAACAGCAGCCCGCCGCATCGGCTCGCGATGGCAGCGAGCCGATGCGGCGGGCTGTGAGGAGTGCCGGCAGGCGTCAGAAACCTCGGTCGATCCACTCCTTCAGGTGCGGGGCCTCGGCGGCGATGCTGGTCGTGTCCCCGTGTCCGGTGTGCACGACGGTGTCGCCGGGCAACGTCAGCAGCCGGTCCCGGATCGACTCGATGATGGTCGGGAAGTGGCTGTACGACCTCCCTGTCGCCCCCGGCCCACCGGAGAACAGCGTGTCACCGCTGAAGAGGGCCGTCAGGGCCGGTGCATACAGGCAGACCGCGCCGGGGGCGTGTCCGGGCGTGTGCAGTACGGTCAACTCGACGCCGGCCACCGCGAGGGTCTGGCCGTCGGTCAGTTCGGCGTCCGGCGCCTTGTCGGGGTGGGTCTGCTTCCACAGCGGCAGGTCGTCCGGGTGCAGGAGGACCGGGGCACCCGTGCGCTCCGCGAGCTCGGGCGCGGCGTCGATGTGGTCGTTGTGCGCGTGCGTGCACACGATGGCCCGCAGGGTGCGCCCGCCGACGGCCTGGGCGATCGCCTCGGCGTCATGCGCGGCGTCGATGACGATCGCCTCGGTGTCGTCGCCGACGATCCACACGTTGTTGTCGACGTCCCAGGTGCCACCGTCCAGCGAGAACGTCCCCGAGGTGACGAGATGTTCGATGCGGGCGGCCATCAGAGGACCACCACCGAGCGCAGCACGTCGCCGTGGTGCATCCGCTCGAAGGCCTTCTCGACCTCGTCCAGCGCGATGGTCTCGGTGACGAAGGCGTCCAGGTCCAGGCGGCCCTGCAGATACAGGTCGATGAGCATCGGGAAGTCCCTGCTCGGCAGGCAGTCGCCGTACCAGGAGGACTTCAGCGCGCCGCCGCGGCCGAAGACGTCCAGCAGCGGCAGTTCCAGCTTCATCTCCGGGGTCGGCACACCGACCAGGACGACCGTGCCGGCGAGGTCGCGGGCGTAGAAAGCCTGCTTGTACGTCTCCGGGCGGCCGACCGCCTCGATGACGACGTCGGCGCCGAAGCCGCCGGTCAGCTCGCGGATCGCCTCGACCGCGTCGGCGTCCTTGGAGTTGACCGTGTGGGTCGCGCCCAGCTTCTTGGCCGTCTCCAGCTTGCGGTCGTCGATGTCCACCGCGATGACCTTCGCCGCGCCCGCCAGGTTCGATCCGGCGATCGCCGCGGCCCCGACACCGCCGCAGCCGATGACGGCGACCGAGTCGCCCCGTCCGACGTTCCCGGTGTTGATGGCCGCGCCGATGCCCGCCATCACGCCACACCCCAGCAGACCGGCGGCGGCCGCCGACGCGTTCGGGTCGACCTTGGTGCACTGCCCGGCCGCGACCAGCGTCTTCTCGGCGAACGCGCCGATGCCCAGGGCAGGCGACAGCTCGGTGCCGTCCAGCAAGGTCATCTTCTGCTTCGCGTTGTGGGTGTTGAAGCAGTACCACGACTGTCCGCGCAGACAGGCACGGCACTGCCCGCACACCGCACGCCAGTTGAGGATCACGAAGTCGCCGGGCGCGACGTCGGTCACCCCCTCCCCCACCGACTCCACGACACCCGCGGCCTCGTGGCCCAGCAGGAACGGGAAGTCGTCGTTGATGCCGCCCTCGCGATAGTGCAGATCGGTGTGGCAGACCCCGCAGGCCTCGATCTTCACCAGCGCCTCACCCGGACCCGGGTCGGGCACGATGATCGTTTCCAGGCTGACGGGGGCGCCCTTGCCCCGCGCGACGACAGCACGGACCTGGTGCGTCATGGCCACTCCTCGGCTGGTCGAGACTTGAATCAGATGTCGCTCAGATGTTGCTCATTACGGCACGCATCTCATCTATCGCAACACAGCATCGTGGAGTGCCGACCGTGGGTCAAGGAGCGCGACGGGGTTTCCCTCAGCTGGGCGGGATCGCGGCGGAACAGCGCGAACGCCCGGCGGGGCCATGGCCGCACATGTCGGTTCCACGACCCCGCCGGGCGGGTCCGCCGATCTCAGCGAGCGGAGGAGGATGTGTGCTACGTGGGTTGGGTGGACGGCTGGGGCTGCGTGGACTCCGTGCCATCGGTGGACGAGCAGGGACCGATGCGAAGTTCGAAGTCGCCGTCGTACTTCTCGTGGCCGGCGATGACGGCCGATTCGATGGCTTCCTTGCCCTTGCGCCCGCGGATGATGAGCGGGTCCTGGCGCAGATCTCGGGTCAGCGCGATACACAACCCGACCATCACCAGAGTGAAGGGGGCCGCCGCGAGAATGGTGAGGTTCTGCAGTCCAGTGAGCGCGTCGCCCTTGCCGCCGCCGATGAGCAGCATGATCGCGGCGACCGCCCCGGTCAGCACACCCCAGAACACCACCATGCCGCGGCTCGGTTCCAGGGATCCGCGCTGCGAGAGCGTCCCCATCACGATCGAGGCGGCGTCGGCTCCGGAGACGAAGAAAATGCCGACGAGGATCATCACCACAATGCTCGTCACCGTGGCGATCGGGTACTGCTGGAGCACGTCGAAGAGCTGGCCCTGGGCTGTCGCGGCGTCGCTGAGGCGGCCTTCGTCCTGCAGGTGCATCGCCGAGCCGCCGAAGATCGCGAACCACAGCAGACTGACGGTGCTCGGCACCAGGATGACCCCGCCCACGAACTGCCGGATGGTCCGGCCGCGGCTGATGCGCGCGATGAACATGCCGACGAACGGCGTCCAGGAGATCCACCAGGCCCAGTAGAAGACCGTCCAGCCGGCCAGCCAGTCTGCGACTCCCTCACCGCTCGACGCCTCGGTACGCCCTGCCATCTGGGTCAGGTCGCCGAGGAAGGCGCCGATGGAGGTGGGCAGCAGGTCGAGGATGAAGATGGTCGGCCCGACGAGGAACACGAAGACCGCCAGGGTCACCGCCAGCACCATGTTGATGTTGGACAGCCACTGGATGCCCTTGGCTATCCCGGACACCGCCGAGGCGACGAACGCCACGGTCAGCACAGCGATCACGGCGACCAGCAGGCCGGTGCCGACGGATCCCAGCCATCCCAGTCCGGTGAAGCCGCTGCCGATCTGCAGAGCGCCGAGCCCCAAAGAGGCCGCGGAGCCGAAGAGGGTGGCGAAGATGGCGAGGATGTCGATAACCCTGCCGCCCCAGCCGTTCGCCCGCTTCTCGCCGATCAACGGGGTGAACACGGCACTGATCAGCTGTCGGCGTCCGCGCCGGAAGGTGCTGTAGGCGATGGCCAGGCCCACGACCGCGTACATCGCCCACGGGTGGAGCGTCCAGTGGAACAGGGTGGTGGCCATGGCGGTCTCCATGGCCTGGGCGGCGTCGGCCGGGTCGGTGCCCGGCGGCGGCGTGGTGAAGTGTGACAGCGGTTCGCTCACGCCGTAGAACATCAGGCCGATGCCCATGCCCGCGCTGAACATCATGGCGATCCAGGAGACGGTGCGGAACTCCGGCTGCTCGCCCTCCTCGCCCAGGGTGATCCGCCCGTAACGGCTCATCGCCAGCCAGAGAGCGAAGACGACGAAGCCCGAGGCGGCGAGGACGAATGCCCAGCCGCCGTTGCGGATGGTCCCGTCCAGCAGCTTCCCGGACACACTCTCCAGCGAGTCGGTCGCCGTGGCTCCCCACACGACGAAGGCGACGGTGAGGACCGCGGCGACGCCGAAGACGACCAGGTCGGTCCGGGGGACGGCGGATGCCGCCGGGCTTCCCGGCAGATCCGCCTCGACGGTATGGCTTCGGCTCCCGTTCCTTTCGCGGGTTTTGTTCATCAGCTCGTCCTTTCCGCAGACGGCAGTGGACTCTCTGTCGCGGACGACGGATGCGCGACCGAGCAAGAGGGGAAATCGTCAGGTGTTCCGCCGTGACAAAATGGACACACCGGACCGGGTGGGAGATCGGCGAGGGGACGGGAGGCGGAGCAGCAGCCACCCGGAGACCGTTGCGAATGATGCATTTCTTTTCACTATGGGCAACAACAATCTGACTCCTCAGAAGGGCTGTCAAGGGCCCCGTCGAGAAGAGTTGCCCGACCGCGATCAACCCGTCTGCGAGTACGCAGCCGACGCCACCCCGAGCAGACGGCGCGCCTTCAGCTGGGTCTCCGCCCACTCACGCTCGGGGTCGGAGTCCCAGGTGATCCCGGCCCCCGTACCGAAGCGCATCAATGGGCCGCCGGGAGCGGTGCGGTCGACCCAGAAGGTGCGGATGCCGACCGCGAGTTCACCCGTGCCGCGGTCGGCGTCGACCCAGCCGACGCCACCGCAGTACGGTCCGCGGGGCGCCGTCTCCAGCGCCGCGATGATGCGCAGCGCGCTGGACTTGGGGGCGCCCGTGACCGACCCGGGCGGGAAGGTTCCGGCGAGCAGCTCCGGCCATCCGGCGCCTTCGGCGAGCTCGCCACGGACGGTGGACACCAGGTGCACAAGGCCGGGATGCTCCTCGACCTCGCACAGGCCGGGCACGGTCACGGAGCCGGTAGCGCAGACGCGCCCCAGGTCGTTGCGGACCAGGTCCACGATCATGACATTCTCGGCGTGGTCCTTTTCGAGGAGGTCCGCGGCGGTCCGGCCGGTGCCCTTGATAGGGCCGGACTCCACCGTACGGCCGTCGCGGCGGAGGAAGAGTTCGGGCGAGGCCGTGGCGATCTCCACACCGTGCGCGGGGAGGCGCACCGTGCCTGCGTACGGCGCCGGATTGCCGCGCGCCAGTAAAGCGGTGAGGGCGTCGACGTCCGCGCGCTCCGGGTCGGGCAACGGCGCGGACAGGACCCGGCACAGATTGGCCTGGTAGACCTCGCCGGCCGCGATGTGCTCGCGTATGCGCCGGACCCCGGCGGTGTAGGCGGCCCGGTCGAGGGAGGACGTCCAGGCGTCCGGGTCCGGGCCGCGCCAAGCGCCCGCCTGGGCGGCGGGCACGGACGCACGGCGTACGTCCCCGAAGCGCGCACAGACCAGGCGCCCCTCGAAGTCGGCGACCACGGCCCAGAAACCGGTCGAGTCCAGGGCCGCCGGATCGCTGGTCACGTCCCGGAGGTCGGTGGCGACGAGACCGCCGAAGCGGGCCAGCGGGGCGAGGTCGTATGCGGCTGCGCTCATCGGTCACCGCCTCTCGGGAAGGGAGCGGACGACCGGCGGGCTATGCACGCCCGCCGGTCACGCACTGGGCTACGCGTCGGCGGAGGCCGGTTCCAGCCGGACGACGATGGACTTCGACGTGGGGGTGTTGCTGATGGCAGCCGTGGAGTCCAGGGGTACGAGGACGTTGGTCTCCGGGAAGTAGGCGGCGCAGCAGCCTCGGGGGGTCGGGTACGGCACGACCCGGAAGGCCGGCGCCCTGCGCTCCACCCCGTCCTCGTACTCGCTGACGATGTCGACGAGGTCCCCTTCGGTCAGTCCTCGCTCGGCGAGGTCGTCGGGGTGCAGGAAGAGGACCCGGCGGCCCTGGTGGATGCCGCGGTAACGGTCGTCCAGGCCGTAGATGGTGGTGTTGTACTGGTCGTGGGAACGGAGCGTCTGCAGCAGCAGCCGACCCGGCGGGACGTGGGGCCTGTCCAGCAGGTTGACGGTGAAGTTGGCCAGGCCGGTGGCGGTCGTGAAGCGTCGCTCGTCGCGAGGCGGGTGGGGCAGGGCGAAGCCGCCCGGCTGCCGTACCCGGGTGTTGAAGTCCTCGAAGCCGGGGATCACGCGTTCGATGCGGTCGCGGATGCGGTCGTAGTCCGACTCGAAGTCTTCCCACGGCACCTGCGGGCCTGCGTCCCCAAGGGCGGCCCGTGCCATCCGGCAGATGATCGCGACCTCGCTCAGCAGGTGCTCGGACGCGGGGGCGAGCCGCCCCTGCGAGAGGTGCACCATGCCCATGGAGTCCTCCACCGTCACCAGCTGCGGCCCGCTCGGCCGCAGGTCGGCCTCGGTTCGGCCGAGGCACGGGAGGATGAGGGCCTGCTCCCCGGCGATGACATGCGAGCGATTGAGCTTGGTCGAGATCTGGACGGTGAGGCGGCAGTTGCGCAACGCCTGCTCGGTGAGGTCGGTGTCGGGGGCCGCGGCGACGAAGTTGCCGCCCAGCGCGACGAAGACCCGCACGTCACCGTCCCGCATGGCACGGATGGTCTCCACCGCGTCGTGACCGTGATGCCGCGGGGGCGTGAACGCGAACTCGGCGCCGAGCCTGTCGAGGAACGCGCCGTCCGGCTTCTCGTAGATGCCCATCGTGCGGTCGCCCTGCACGTTGGAATGGCCGCGCACCGGGCACAGGCCGGCCCCCGGGCGGCCGAGGTTGCCGCGCAGCAGAAGGAAGTTGACGACGTCCCGGATGGTGGGCACGGAGTGCTTGTGCTGGGTGAGTCCCATCGCCCAGCAGACGACAATCTTCTCGGCAGCCAGCACCTGGCGGAACGCGGCCCGGATCTCCTCCTCGGGCAGCCCGGTGGCCTGAAGGATCTCGTCCCACGACGCCTTGCGGGCGTGCTCGGCGAACTCCTGGAAGCCATGCGTGTACCGGTCGATGAAAGCGGTGTCCAGGCAGGTGCCGGGTGCCTCGTCCTCCGCCTCCAGCAGCATGCGGTTGAAGGCTTGGAACAGCGCCTGGTCTCCGCCCAGCCTGATCTGCAGGAACTGGTCCGCCAGCCGGGTGCCGCCGCCGACGATGCCGGAGGGCCGCTGGGGGTTCTTGAACCGGAGCAGCCCGGCCTCGGGCAGGGGGTTGACCGCGATGACGCGAGCGCCCCGCTGCTTGGCCTTCTCCAGCGCGGAGAGCATGCGGGGATGGTTGGTGCCGGGGTTCTGGCCGACGACGAGGATGAGGTCGGCCTCGTAGAGGTCCTCCAGGCGGACGCTGCCCTTGCCGATGCCGATGGTCTCGGTCAGGGCCGAGCCGCTGGACTCGTGGCACATGTTGGAGCAGTCCGGCAGGTTGTTGGTGCCAAAGCCCCGGACGAAGAGCTGATAGAGGAACGCGGCCTCGTTGCTCGCCCGTCCGGAGGTGTAGAAGGCGGCCTGATCCGGGTGATCGAGTGCGGCGAGCTCGCGGGCGATCACGGCGAACGCGTCGTCCCAGGAGATCGGTCGGTAGCGGTCGCTGCCAGCCGGGCGGTACATGGGGTGGGTGAGGCGTCCCTGCTGCCCAAGCCAGTAGTCGCTGCGGGGGAGGAGATCCTCCAGGGTGTGCTCGGCGAAGAAGCCGGGGGTGACGCGGCGGACGGTGGCCTCCTCGGCCACGGCCTTGGCGCCGTTCTCACAGAACTCCGCCCGGTGTCGGTGTTCCGGCTCAGGCCAGGCACAGCCGGGACAGTCGAAGCCCTCCTTCTGATTGACCCGGAGCAGAGTGAGCAGGCTGCGGCGGGCCCCCATCTGTTCGCCGGCGTGCCGCAGCGAGGAGGTGACCGCGGGGATGCCGGCGGCGTACTCCTTCGGGGGGCCGACCCGCAGACGGGCGTCGCCGGGGTCCTCAGCAGGTGGCTTGCGAGTCATCTGTAGCGCTACTCCGCGGTGTAGGGGAATCAGAGCCGTGCCCATGGCCGTCGCTGGGCGTCGCGGTCCGTCGGACCGGAGCCGCAACCGAGGACGAGTTTGTTGCTAATGACACAACAGTATCGCAATGCGCAACGCGTCAAGGGAAGCCCGACTGACGACCTCCTGTCAAGACCCACACCGTGGTCCGACCAAACCCCACGCCGGGTCCCGCGCGGCGCCACGCCACCGCCACGGCTTCCCGGCGGTCACGTGGCGCCACCTGCTGGAGTCCGCCCCCCGGGTAGCACCCGCCAGCGCTCCAACCGCTGGCCACATACGCAGGCGGTTGGTGGAGCTCGTTCCGCCGCCCTCCACGCAACAGCCCCCACATTCCTGCTGCTTGGGACAACGTGAGCGGCAACAAGCCGGCGCTCACCTACAGGCTCGGCACAAGTGGCGACGCCGGCGGTCACCCTGACGTGCAGCCGGTCGCCCACCTCCGGCCCAACGTGCCGGCCGTCGTTGCCGATCCAAGCGCCCGCTCAGACGAGCACGGGCGTGGCGTGTCCGTGGAAGCTGGGCGGGACGTCCAGGCCCCAGGCCGTGGAACGGCCGCCGGCCTCGGTGGTCCAGCGGACCGGCTCCCAGTCGGGGGCGAAGATGTGGATGCCGCCGGAGAACACCTCGATGCGGTTGCCTCCCGGCTCAATGACGTAGAGGAAGAAGCCCTGGGTGCGCGAGTGTTTGGCCGGGCCGAATTCGATCGGCTGGCCCAGCTGGCTGAAGGTGTCGGCTGCCCGCAGGACGTCTTCGCGGTTCTCCACGGCGTACGCCAGGTGGTGCAGCCGTCCCGAAGTCGGCTCCGCTTCACGGGTGATGGCCAGATCGTGGGCCTTGTTCATCAGGCTCATCCACGCGCCCACCTCGCCCTGCCCCGGCGGGACCAGGTACTCGCGCAGCTTGAACCCGAGTGTGCGGGCCATGACCTCCCGAGTTCCGGGAACGTCCGGCGCCAGGATGTTGATGTGGTCGATGCGCTGGGCGCCGACGCCGCGGTGGATCTCCGCCTGCGGCTGATTGGGGAGGTACGGCTTCCGCGCGCCTGTCGGGTGGTACTTCTCGCTCTCGTAGTAGACCTCCATGAGCTGGCCGCTCGGCGCGCGGAACCTGTAGGCCTTGCCGTGTCCGACGTCGCCGTCGATCCACTCGCCCTCGACCCCCGCCGCACGCAATGCGGCGACGCGGCGGGCGAGCGCCTGAGGGCTGACGGCGCGCCAGCCGACGTGTCCGAGGCCCGCCTGCGCGGCGGCCGTGAGCTTGAGCGTGGTCAGTTCGGTGTCGCCCCAGCCGCGCAGGTAGGCGCTGCCGCCTTCCTCTGCGACCAGGTCGAGGCCGTAGATGTCGACGAAGAAGCGCAGGCTGTCCTCGTACACCGGGGTGAGCAGTTCGGCGTGACCGAGCTGGGCGACGTCGTAGACGGGTTCTTCCGGCAGGGCGGTGTTCATCGGGCCTTGGCCTCCAGCTCGTCGATGGCTTCCATGAGCGCCGGGCCGCGGTTGGCCGCGGACATCCCCGTGAACAGGTAGGCGAGGTCGATGACGGCCTGAAGCTGTTCGTCGGTGGCGCCGGCGCGGCGGGCCGCGACGCCGTGCAGCGCGGCGGCGTCGCTGAGCTTGCTGTGCAGGATCCCCGTCAGGACGAGCTGGACCGTGCGCTGGTCGAGGCAGTCGGGGTACATGACGAGGTTGCGCAGCCGTTCCTGGGCGAGGAGAACCTCCTCGCGGCCGGCGCCCTCGGCCGCGGCGCGTGCGAACCGGGACGCGACCCGCGGTGGTACGAAGCCGACCAGTTCCTCGTAGGACGCGAGGAATTCCTCTGGTGTGCTCGGCCGGTCTGACATGGTGTGCGGTCCTGTTCTGTTCGTGACGGCGTTGCGGGGAGTGGGGAGCGGTGACGGGTGCGGTCAGGTTCCGCTGAGCGACACCGAGCCGAGATGGCCGAAGGTCGCGGTCACCGTGGCACCCGGAGTGAGGAACACGGCGTCCGTCAGGCCGCCGGTGAGGACCAAGCTGCCCTTCTTGATGCGGTGGCCGCGCTCGCCAAGGGCGTTCGCGGCGAGGGCGAGCGCCTCACCGGGGTGTCCCTGGACATCGGCTCCGGTGGCCTTGGCGACACTCTCGCCGTCGACCGTGAGGGTGCACGGCTCGGCCGCGAGGTCGAGGGCTTCCGGTCCGACGACCATGTCACCCACCACGTACGCGGCGGCGGAAGCGTTGTCCGCGACGACATCCGGCAGGGCGAAGCTGAAGTCGACGAAGCGGGAGTCGATCACCTCCAGGCCGGCGCGGACGGACGCGACCGCGCGCATCGCCGACTCGCGCGTGACGCCAGGGCCCGCCAGGTCCTCGGCCATCTCGAAGACGATCTCCGGTTCCACCCGCGGGTGGATGAGCGAGGCGACCTCCAGCGGTTCTCCCGGGGCCAGCCGCATGCCGTTGGTCACCCATGCGGTGAGCGGCGCCGAGATTCCCATGCGGCGCTGCTTCGCCTCCGAGGTGAGGCCCAGCTTCACACCCACGACGGTCTCCGCCCGCTCCTGGACCCGGAGTTCGACCAGGCGGTCCTGCGCGGTGTAGGCGCGTGCGAGGTCGAGCTCGGGCCACTCGGTCGTGATCCGGCCCGCGGCGCGGCGTGCGGTGGCGCGGCATGTCAGTTCGCGCGCGACTCGGTCGATGTCCCACATGGTGGTGCCTTTCTCAGGGGTTGAGCAGCTTCGGGCTTGTGGAGTTCGGGGAGGGCATTCACGATCATGGACTCCATCTCCTGGGGTCCATCGCGCTGTCCGGGTCAGCGGGACACCTCGCCGGGCCGGTCAGTCAGTCGAGCTCAGCATCCGGCCCGCCGTGAGCACGGCGGTACGTACGGCAGGTGCCACCCGGTTCGGCTGGAGGCGGCCGCTCCACCCGGAGACCGAGAGCGCGGCCACCGGTTTGCGGTCCCGGTCGAGGATCGGACCGGCGACGCATGCGATGCCCGGTCCGGACTCCTCCTGCTCGCAAGCGAGTCCGTCCCGTCGTATCCGCTCCAGTTCCCGAGCCAGCGCGCGGGGCGTGGTGAGGGTGCGCGGGCCGACACGGGGCAGGCCCGACGCCACGACCTCGTCGAATGTGCGACGGGGCGCGAACGCCAGCATCGCCTTGCCGACTGCCGTCGCGTGGGCCGGGATTCGGCCGCCGACCTGGGACGGCATGTGCGGCACCTGGTCCCCGCGCACGACCTCGACGTAGACGACGTCGGCGCCGTCAAGGACCGCCAGATGGACGCTGAGCCGGGTTGCCGCCCGTAGATCGGACATCAACGGAAGGGCGACGTCCCGCAGCGCGCGTCGCCGCGGGACGTGCTGGCCCCACTCGAAGATGCGGCACCCGAGGCGCAGCGCCGCACCGTCGCGCTCGAGCAGCCCGTGCCCGACCATGTCCGCGACCAGGCGTGACGTGGTCGACTTGGGCAGACCGGACCGGCGGGAGAGCTCGGATACGCTGAGGTGCTCGGTGCGGACGCCGAAGCAGTCGAGGACCGCGGAGACGCGGGCCACGCCGTTGTCCGGCACGACGGCACCGACCCGGCGTCGACCGGGCGCGGCCGCGTCGCCCGTACTCCCACGGGCTTCGGCAATGACCGCTGGTGGCATGGAGAACCTCGCCTTCCTGGGACTCGGGCCGCGGTGTCGTGCCATGACGCTAGCCACGGCGCGCGGCAGGTCCCAGGGCCCGGCGGAATCTTCGCGCTCGCTGCGACAGCCGGGGGGCAGGTGTCCCGGCGGCTGCGACGGCCTGTCGGCTCGGGGCAGTCCAGGACCGGGCCGTCGCGGTGGCCGCAGGCCGTGCCCGCTCGGGACGCCCGATTCCAGGGTCGTGGCAGGCTGAGCCCCATGAGCGATGCCGCCCCTGGACCTCCTTCCGATCCCCGACCGCCCGCCCTCACCGGGCCGCTGGACCGGGCCCTTGCCGTGCTCCGGCACATGGCCGGTGCGCACGGCGCGACCGCGACCGAGATCGCGGAGGTCGCCGGGACGAGCCGCAGTACCGCCTACCGCCTGGCAGAGCGGCTCACCGCATGGGGTTTCCTCGCCCTCGCCGACGAGCCGGGCCGGTGGGAGATCGGGCCCGAGGCGCTCCGGCTCGGCCTGTCCGTACTCAGCCGGTCACAGGTGGCACAGGCGGCACCCGAACTGGTCCGTCACCTCATGGAACTCACCCGGGAGACCTGCGGCGTGGCCATCCCGCTGCGCGACACCATGGTCTTCGTTCATCGCGAGCTCGGGCCGATGCCCAGTCCCGCGACCACCCAGCTGGGCACGACACGGCCGATTCACTGCACCGCTGTCGGCAAGGCGTGGCTTTCCGGGCTGTCCGAACCTCAACTCGCCGATGTTCTGGGGCGTTTGTGGCTGCGCGCCCATACCCCGAACACGATCACCACGGTGTCTGCGCTCGAACGCGAACTGGACCTCACCCGCCGTAGGGGCTGGGCCGTGGACGACGGAGAGCTGAGCCGGTCGACCGGGTCCTGCGCCGCCGTCGTGTTCGGTCCCGACGGACAACCGGCCGCGGCGGTGTCGGTGTGGGGGCCCCGAGCGAGGATCGTCCAGCGCATGGGACGTATCGGCCCTGTGGTGGCCAGCACTGCCGACGCGCTCACCGTCCGGCTGCGCCGGCCGGCGCAGCCGGAGCACCACCCCATGGCCGCGGAGGCCGAGGCGGGCGCGCGGGACCGCCATGTGGCCGGCGGCTAACCGATGGCCGCCGCGAGCGCGCCGAAAGCGGCCGAGGCCGCCGCCTTGGCCGGCGCGGTCTGCAGCCATGCATCGCAACTCTCCACGGCCCACGGCCCGTCGTAACCGCGTGCACGGAGCGCGTGGGCGAGGGCACCCGGCCTCAGTTCGCCCTCGCCCGGCAGGTGCCGCTCCTCACGTGCATGGCGCATGTGGTCACCGGCCACGATCCGCCCGTCGTTGAGCTGCACAGCGGCGATGCGGTCGCCCAGGAGATCGAGCGCCTCGTCATGTGTGCCGTCGCCGTTGCGGAAGTGCCAGGTGTCGACCATGAAGCCCACCCACGGCGAGGCACAGCCGTGCACCACCTCGCGCCAGGTGCGCGGATCGCCGAGCCCGGACCAGGCGAACCCCTCCACCGCGACGCGGGTGCCGAATTCACCGAACCTGTCCCCGAGTTCCCTCAGCGCCCGGGAGGCCCGTTCGGCATCGACCGGACCCGGATCCAGTGTCCCTGCCGTCACATGGTGCGGGCAGAACGCCTCGGCCAGCGCGAGCAGACGGCGTACCGATGCCCCGTCCGCCGCGCTGGTCCCCGCGGTCCCGTCCGTCCATCCGGTCAGCAACTCGATCTCCATGAGCCGGAGCCCGGAGCTGTCGAGTGCCTGCCGTACGCGGCGCAGTCCGACCGCGTCTCCGTCGTCGAAGACCGGGTCGGCGGCGTGCAACCCCACGCCGTCGAACCCGGCTGCCGCCGCCGCGGCGCAGCGAGCCGCGAAGTCATGGCGGGGAGGCTCGCCGAATCCCGCCCCGGTCAGCGTCACATGGCTCGCGATCATCATCGCCGCCCCGCCCTGCGTCGAAGGCGTCGAGCTGTTCCTGGCCATCCGGCCTCCTCTCACCTCGTCTGGCCCATCCTCGTCGCGGGCGCGGCGGGCTCCAACACCGATGACCCGCTGACCGGGTCGAACCGGGCGGGAGCACAGCCTGATCCGGTGACCGGATCACACCTTTGGACCCGGCCGTGACCGGCGTCACAGGATTCCGGGGTCTCGCCCGACGAAGCGCCTGACCCGATCCGAGCCCCCTCGGATCCGAGCCGCAAGGAGATCCCCATGTCCAGAGCCCCGGACAGCGCCACGCAGAGAGTCCAGGAACGGTCCCGGCCCCACGAGCACACCCCGCGGCGCGCCGCACTCGCGGCGTTCCTCGGCAGCATGGTCGAGTACTACGACTTCTTCATCTACGGCTCCGCGTCGGCACTGGTCTTCAGCCACGTCTTCTTCCCCGACGCCGACCCCGCCGCCGCGACCCTCGCGTCACTGTCGACCTTCGCCGTCGCCTACATCGCCCGCCCGGTGGGCGCCTTCTTCGTCGGCCACTTCGGTGACCGCATCGGCCGCAAGCGCGTCCTGGTCTTCTGCCTCACGCTGATGGGAGTGTCCACTTTCGCCATCGGCTGCCTGCCCAGCTACGACACCGCGGGCGTCGCCGCCCCCGTGCTCCTCGTCGTGTGCAGGATCGCGCAAGGTCTGTCCGCAGCGGGGGAACAGAGCGGCGCCAGCTCGATGACACTCGAGCACTCCCCGGAGGGGCATCGGGCGTTCTGGACCAGCTTCACGCTCTCCGGTACGCAGGCCGGCCTGGTCGTGGCGACGCTGGCGTTCCTGCCCATCGCGGCACTGGACAAGGAGGCCATGTACGCGTGGGGCTGGCGGGTGCCGTTCTGGGCCAGCGCGATCGTGGTGGCCTTCGCGTACTGGGTGCGCAGCCGCCTCACCGAGCCGCCGGAGTTCGCGAAGCTGCAGCGCGACGAGGAGGTGGTGAAGGTCCCCCTCGTTCCTTTCGTCCGCTACTACTGGCGCTCGTTCCTGCGCATCGTCGTGTGCCACTTGTTCGCCGTCGTGTCGACAGCGGTCACCGTCTTCGGCCTGTCCTACGCGACCGAGACCTGGTCGGTGCCGGAGTCCCGGATGCTGCTCGTCATCGCGGTCGCCAACGTGGTGGCGGTCGTGGCCATCCCGCTGTGGGCCCGGCTCGCGGACCGCGTGGGCCGCCGCCCGGTGTTCGCCTTGGGCGCCGTCGGCTGCGCCGTCTGCGTGCCCACGTTCTTCGCGGCCATCGTGACGCAGAACATCTGGCTCATCGTCGCGGCAACGGTCCTGATGTCCGGCGTCGTGTACTCCGCCCCCAACGGCATCGCCCCCACGCTGTACGCGGAGATGTTCGACGCCCGCGTCCGCTACACCGGCATGGCCGTGTCGACCCAGTTCGCCAACCTGGCCCTCGGGTTCACGCCCACCATCGCCGCGGCCCTGATGGGGACCGGAAGCGCCGGCTGGGTGCCGGTCGCCGCCCTGATCGCGGGCCTGTGCCTGCTCTCGGCGATGGCCGCCTGCGCGGGCCGCGAGACCGCCCGCATCCCCCTGGAACACCTCGGCAACCCCGAGCGCACACCGGCCACCATCCACCCACCTGTGAAGGAGACATCGGCATGCAAGAGCCACACCGGCGCATCGTGGTCCTCAACGGACCCAACCTGAACCTCCTCGGCACCCGCGAACCCGACCTGTACGGTGCCGAGTCCCTCGCCGACGTCGAGAAGCTGGTACGGGCCCGGGCCGACGAGGCCGGCTACCGGGTCGACTTCTTCCAGAGCAACCACGAGGGTGCCCTGATCGACCGCCTCCACGACGAGCGCGGCCAATGCGACGGGGTCGTCATCAACCCGGGCGGCCTCACCCACGTGTCCATTGCTCTGCGCGACGCCTTCCTCGCGACACAGACCCCACTCGCCGAGGTGCATGTCAGCAACGTGCACAAGCGTGAGCCGTTCCGGCACCACTCCTACTTCTCCGACATCGCCGAAGCCGTCTTCATCGGCGCCGGCATCCACGGATACGTGTACGGCTTCGACGCCCTGCGCAGGGTGGCCGAGCGCGCGTGACGACGCACCCGGCCCCTCTCCTTCATGCCTGGAGGAAGGGGCCGGGTGCGTGTGGCGGGCCGGCAGTGGCCTCGATGAGCGACGCCACTGCCATGGATCAGGAAGACGCCGGCTGCCCCTTGGCCACGAGGTCGAGAGCGATGTCCGTGATCATGTCTTCCTGGCCGCCGACCATGCCGCGCCGTCCGACCTCGACGAGAATCGTGCGGGTGTCCAGGCCGTATCGGGCGGCCGCCGCCTCCGCATGGCGCAGGAAGCCCCACTCGCTCCCACTCCGCTCCCAAACACGCGTTAGGGGCCATCCGAAGATGGCCCCTAACCTGCGGCTTTAACCGACATAAATGTCGGGACGACAGGATTTGAACCTGCGACCCCTTGACCCCCAGTCAAGTGCGCTACCAAGCTGCGCCACGTCCCGGTGCGCTTTCCGCGGGTGGTCCGCGTGATCGCGCAGAAAGAACATTACCTCACGTCAGAGGGTGCTCCGAAGTCGGTACGCGGGAGGCGACGATCTGCGGGTGACGAGGCCGGGTCTGCCCGCATCCGGAGGGATGGTCCGCCGGCGTCCGGAGGCCGTGAGGCGGTCTCGGCCTGACGGGCGGGTGGGGGGCCGTCTGTGGTAGGGGTGGGCCAGGTCGGGGCAGGACTGGGGCTGCGGGGCGCGCGACAATCTCCGTATGAGCACAGCACCTCGGGCCGAAGCAGGCGGCGGACGGGACCGCGACATGGAAGGCCGCGCGCGTAATGCGAGGCCGCGGGACGGTCTCGGGCGGCCCTTGCCCTACGGGGCGGAGGGGGTCGACCGGCAGCCGGAAGGGGTGACGCGCGCGCCCGGCGAGACGGTCGCCGAGGCACAGTCGCTGCTGGACGCGGGCAAGCCGTTCCACGCCCACGAGGTGTTCGAGGACGCCTGGAAGTCGGGGCCTGCGGAGGAGCGCGCGCTGTGGCGTGGGCTGGCACAGCTGGCGGTGGGGCTCACGCATGCGGCACGCGGTAACGCGACGGGCGGGGCGCGACTGCTGCGGCGCGGCGCGGCCGCCATCGAGGAGTGGCGCTCGGTCTCGGGGCGGGGATACCCGTACGGGATCGCCGTGCCGGAACTTGTTCTGTGGGCGCGGGAGTTGGCGGGCGTTGTGGAGCGGGAGGAGTCGGCCGTCGACGCGGCAGCCTGGGCGCCGCGGTTGCGCGGGGGTGAGCGCGAGGGCGAGGCGGGCCGTGAGTGACCGCCGCCGAGTGGCCGGGCGGTGCGTCGGTTGTCAGTGGCGTGGGGCAGACTCGGGGCGTGCGAAAGATTCATGTCATCGGCATCGGGGCGGGCGATCCCGACCAGTTGACCCTGCAGGCGGTCAAGGCGCTGAAGAGCACCGACGTGTTCTTCATTCTGGACAAGGGCGAGGAGAAGTCGGACCTCGTCCAGCTTCGCCGTGACATTCTCGACGCGCACATACCGGATGGGGCGTACCGCCTGGTCGAGGCGCGCGATCCGGACCGCGACCGGGCCGCCGGCGGTGCGGCCTACTCCCCCGCCGTCGGGGACTGGCGCAGCCGCCGTGCCGACATCTACGAGGATCTGATCGCCCGTGAACTGGGCGAGGACGACAGCGGCGCCTTCCTGGTGTGGGGCGACCCGGCGCTCTACGACAGCACGCTGGGCATCCTGGAGGAGATCCTGGAGCGCGGCTCGGTGAGCTTCACGTACGACGTCGTGCCGGGCATCAGCAGCGTCTCGGCGCTGGTCGCCAGGCATCGGACCGGGCTCAACAGGGTCGCCAGGCCGGTGCAGATCACCACGGGCCGCAGGCTGGCGGAGGGGTTCCCCGAAGGCGTCGACGACGTGGTGGTGATGCTGGACGCCCACCAGACGTTCGAGAAGTACGCGGGCGAAGACATCGACATCTACTGGGGCGCCTACATCGGCACGCCCGACGAGATCCTCATATCCGGCCCGCTCGGCGAGGTGGCGCCGCGCATCACGAGGGTGCGCGCGGAGGCTCGGGAGCGTAAGGGCTGGATCATGGACACGTATCTGCTCCGCAGGCGGACAAGGGAGTGAGCGGTTGCCGCACGTCTGAGTCCCGCCTCACCTGATCCCGAGGTGGGACAGGGCCGTCGCGACGTCCGGGACCACCGCTATCCCCTCCGGCGCCGGAGGCCTCCGTACGATCACGACCGGTATGCCGAGCGCCCGGGCCGCCGCGAGCTTGGGGGCCGTGGCCGCGCCGCCGCTGTCCTTGGTCACCAGGATGTCGATGCGGTGGGCGCGCATCAGTGCGGCCTCGCCGTCCGTCGTGAACGGGCCCCGGGCGAGGACGATCCGGGTGCGGCGCGGCAGAGGCGGCTCGGGCGCCTCCACCGACCGTACGAGGAAATCGAGGTCGTCCAGGTGCGCGAAGGCGGCCAGGCCCAGTCGGCCGGTCGTCAGGAAGGCGCGACGGCCTAGGCCCGGCAGCAGCGCCGCCGCTTCGGCGAGCGTCGCGGCCGCGTGCCAGCGGTCGCCCGGGCCCGCCTCCCAGCCCGGCCGGCGCAGCAGAACGGCGGGTACGCCGGCGACGGCCGCGGCGCGCGCCGCATGGGCGCTGATGGTGGCTGCGAAGGGATGCGTGGCGTCGACGACGGCGTCCACGCCGTGCTCGCGGAGCCACGTCGCCAGGCCATCGGGGCCGCCGAAGCCCCCGATGCGCACGTCGCCCGGCAGTGCGCCCGGCTGGGACACCCGCCCGGCCAGCGATGTGGTGACCCGTACGCCCGGGCGCGCCGTCAACTCGGCCGCGAGCTCGCGGGCCTCGGTCGTGCCGCCGAGGACCAGGACGTGCGCAGACATGCCGTCAAGCGTACGGGGAGGACATGGCGGGGCGGTACGCGGGATCAGCCCCGGCACGCAGACCCGGCGTCGCCCAGCACCGGACGCGCTCCGCGCCCGCAAGCACACCAGCCGGGCCCACAACCACGCTCGCCGCGCCCGCCGGCACACCAGCCGCGCCCACAAGCACATCCGCCACGCCTCCGAGCACGTCCCCACGCCTCCGAGCACGTCCGCCACGCCCGCCAGCCGCGCCCGCAACGCCACCGCGCCCGTCGCGCGAAGCCTCCGCGCGCCCTCACCGCAGCAGCAACTGCACCGCGCCCACCACGGTCGCCGCGATCACGAGCCGCTCGAAGAGACGCTGGTTGATGCGGTGGACGGCGATCTTGCCCAGGTACGCGCCGGGGATGACGAACAGCGCGAGGGCGGCGTCCAGCAGCAGCGAGTGGCCGTCGATGAGGCCGAGGCCGACGCTGAAGGGCACCTTCGAGGCGTTGACGATCAGGAAGAACCACGCCGACGTGCCCAGGAAACTCAGCTTCCGGAAGCCCGCGGAAAGAAGATACATCGACATGACCGGGCCGCCCGCGTTGGCGACCATCGTGGTGAATCCGCCGAGGACACCGTAGGAGCGGGCCTTGGCCCGGCCCGCCCGCGTCGTCACCTCTTCCGGCGCCGCCTCGGTGGCGGTGCGCCGCCGCCATACCGTGACGGCCGCCATCAGCAGCAGGATCGCACCGATCGACGTACGCACCGCCCCGTCGCCCGCCCACATGAGGAACAGCGTGCCCGCCAGCACCCCTGCGATCACCGCCGGGAACAGCCGCCACAGGGTCGGCCAGTGGGCGTGCCGACGGTACGTGCGGACGGCTAGCACGTCGCCGACCAGCAGGAGCGGCAGGAGTACCCCGGTCGAACCGCGGGCGGGCAGTACGGCGGCGAAGATGGCGAGGCTGACGGTGTTGGCGCCGCTCACCGCGGTCTTGGAGAAGCCGACGAGCGCGGCCGCCGCTGCGAGCGCGGCGAACTCCCACGGGGTGATGTGCCAGAGCGTGATCGTGTCCATGCGGAGACCGATGCTATGCCCGGCCATCCGGGCGCGTAAGGGGCGCCCGACGTGACGCCCACTACGCCTCACCGCATACCCACTACTTACGGCCCCACCTCACCGCCCCGCCGGACCGCGGACCAGCCCAGCCGGGCCCGGCCCACCGAGAGGGTCAGCCCAGCGCCTTGAGCACCTCCGCAGCCACCGGGGCCGACGACGACGGGTTCTGGCCGGTCACCAGATTGCGATCCATGATCACGAACGGGGCCCAGGGCTCCCCCTCCTGGAAGTCGGCGCCGATCTCCACGAGGCGGTCCTGCAGCAGCCATGCCGCCCTGTCCGCGAGGCCGCCCTGCGTCTCCTCCGCATTGGTGAAGGCGGTCAGCCGATAGCCGGCGAAGGGTGAGGTGCCGTCCGGGTTCCTCGCGGCCAGCAGCGCGGAGGGCCCGTGGCAGACGACGGCGAGCGGCTTGCCCGACCGCAGCGCCCTGGTCAGCAGCGCGCCCGAGTCGGCGTCGGCGGCCAGGTCCTCCATGGGGCCGTGGCCGCCGGGGATGTAGACGGCGTCGTACTCGTCGAGGTCGACGTCCTCGATCCTGACCGGCCCCTGCAGTTCGGTGAAGGACTCCAGGCCCTTCGCGATGCGCTCGGCGCCCTCCTGACCGCCGTTGAACTCGGGGGCGAGGCTGGCCTGGTCGACGGTCGGCACGATGCCGCCGGGCGTGGCGACCGTGATCTCGCGGCCCGCGTTCTTGAAGGCCTCGTAGGGGACGACGGCCTCCTCGGCCCAGAAGCCGGTCGGGTGCCGGGTGCCGTCGGCCAGCGTCCAGTGATCGGACCCGGTGACCACGAAAAGGATCTTCGCCATGAGTTCCGTCGCTCCCTGCGGTGCTCTGTTCCGCTGCCTGTCTTCCGCGCTGCCTGTCCGCTGCCTGTCTTCCGCGCTGCCTGTCCGCTACCTGTCTTCCGCGCTACCTGCGTTCTACCGTGGCGCCCCCGCGATGTCGCGCATTCCAGGCCACGCGGCGGTCACGCGGCCTTGCTCCCCGCGAGGGGAGGCGTCGGCATCCCGGCGCCCCTGCGCATACCGCGCAGCAGTTCCTCGAGGGCCTCGATCGCGGTGTGCTCGGGACGCCAGCCGAGCTCGTCCTGCGCTCGCGAGCAGTCCATCAGCGGCAGCCTGATCATCGCGTCGAACAGCTGGGGTGACGCCGGGACCAGGTGCAGTCCCCACGCCGCGGCCAGTGCGGACCTTGCCGCGCGTGTCGGCACCCGCATCACCCGGGCGTGGAACAGCTCGGCGAGCGCCATGGCGTCGAGCGGCGGTTCCGCGGCCAGGTTGAAGGCGCCCTGCACGGTACGGCTCAGGGCCAGGCGGCAGGCGTGTGCCGCGTCCTCCGTATGCAGGGCCTGGAACCGCAGGCCCGGCACGTCCGGCACGACCGGAAGCAGCTCGGGCCGGGCAAGCTGCCCGGGCATGAACCGGCCCGCGAACAGACGCCGCTGCTCGCTCGCCGACTCCTGTTTGAACATGAACGCGGGCCGCAGGCGGACCACCCGGATCGCGGGGTTCTCCGGCTCGAAGGCGTCGAGTGTCCGCTCCAGATAGGCCTTTTCACGGCAGTACGCCGCCTCGGGCCAGCCGTGCGTGGGCCAGGACTCGTCCACGGCGCCGTCCTTCGGCTTGGGCGAGTAGGCACCGACCGACGAGGCGTGGACCAGCACCGGGACACCGGCGGCCCCGACTGCCTGGAACACGCGCACGCTGCCCAGGACGTTCGTACGCCAGGTCGCCGCGGGATCGCGCGTGGGCTGGAACTGCCAGGCCAGGTGGACGACCGCGTCCGCTCCGCGGAAGTGCTGGGTGAGGTCGGTCTCCTCCTTGGCGACGTCCGCCGACGCCCACTCGGTCTTCTGGGGCGTCCAGTCGGGCACCCGGCGGGCGAGCCCGAGCACGGAGTCGATCGTCTCGTCCTCGGCGAGGCTCTGCAGCAGGCTGGTGCCCAGGTTCCCGGTGGCTCCGGTGACCACGATCCTCTTTCCGGATGTCCCGGATGTTCCGGATGTACTGCTCACGATCCGCTCCTTTCGAGGACGCCCTCATGGTCACGGTGCGTGCCTCAGTGGCTGCACGCGGAGCGCCGTACCGTCAAGCCGCGCCTCACATCGCCACCACTCTAGAAAAATGCCCGATTCTGGATGGAATGACCCTTTCACTCGGGTCCAACCGCTGATTCCGGTTTCCGGATGGGCTCTGCCTCCTCGCCCGCACTCCTGTTTTCACCTGCGCCCTCCGGGCACCCGACCGTCGGAACGCTGAGTCGTACGTCCGACAGGCGCGCCCAGTACGCCGCGCGAGCCGCGCAATCCTCGTGAGCCGCGATGAGCCGAGGAGCCGACCGATCCGCGTACCCGGACGCGCCGGAGGAGATGGAGAGAATGGGCGTTGTGAAGAGCACGCTTCCCGACACGGCACTCAAGATCACCGGGGAGGCGCTGCAGGACACACTGGTGGATCTGCTCGGGCTGTCCCTCATCGCCAAGCAGGCCCACTGGAACATCGTCGGCCCGCGCTTCCGCAGCATCCACCTGCAGCTGGACGAGGTGGTCGACGCGGCCCGGTCGTACGCGGACGCCGTCGCGGAGCGCGCGGCCGCGCTCGGCGTCTCCCCAGACGGTCGTCCCCAGACGATCGCCTCGGCCTGCGCCCTGCCCGCTCCGAAGGAGGGATGGCTGCAGGACACCGCGGTCGTGGAGCTCCTCGTCGACGCACTCGGGACGGCCGTCGGACGGCTTCGGGAGCACATCGCGGCCACCGAACAGGCCGATCTCGTCACCCAGGAACTCCTGATCGACATCACGGCCACGCTCGAGAAGCAGCACTGGATGTTCCAGGCCGAGGACGCGCCGCTGCGGACGTAGGACCGAGAAAACGAGGTTGCCATGCCCGCTCAGCAGAAGGTGATCAAGGAGCTGCTCACGTCCTACGGTCACACCTACGCCGAGGACGCGGGCATCCGCCTCAAGAACACCCCGCAACCGCTCTACCAGACACTCGTTCTGGCCTGTCTGCTCAGCGCGCGGATCCGCAGCAGCGCCGCCGTTGCATCGACCAGGGAACTCAGGGAAGCGGGGCTGCGCGACCCCCGCCACATGGCCGACTCCGACTGGCAGGAGCGCGTCGACGCCCTCGGCCGCGGCGGCTACCGGCGCTACGACGAACGTACGGCGACACAACTCGGGGACGGCGCGCAGCTGGTGCTCGACCGATGGGGCGGCGATCTGCGCCGGATGCGCGACGAGGCGGGCGGCGACCTGGACAAGCTGCGCAGCCTGCTGCAGGAGGTGCCGGGGCTGGGCCCGGCCGGGGCGGACATCTTCCTGCGCGAGGTACAGGCCGTCTGGCCCGAGGCCGCTCCCTACCTGGACGGGAAGGCCCGGGAGGGAGCCAAGCGCCTGGGCCTGCCGGACACTCCGGCGAAACTGGCGCGCCTGGCGGGGGACGCGGAGCCCGCCGCGTTCGCGGCCGCCCTTGTCCGCGCGGCCGTGGACAAGCACGTGGTCGAGGAGTGCAAGCGCGCGGCGGAGGAGAGTGACGGCGCATAGGGGCTGGGCCCACCCTGCGGCGAACCCTCCCGTATACGGCAGGATGTGCGATCACATCGGACGCAACTTCGTATGCGTCCCGACGTGACCGCACACCCCGCAACGGGAGAGGAAGAATGAACCGGGCCCTCACACTCCACGACCTGATCGTCGCCGGGATCGCGGTCGCCGCCGGGATCGCGGCAGGCCTGCTGTTGCGCGCGACCCTGCGCTGGCTCAGCGACCGGGCCCGCAGGACGCGGTGGAGCGGCGACGACGTCATCGTCGACGCCCTGCGAACGCTTGCGCCCTGGGCGGCGATCGCCGCGGGCGCGGCCGTCGCGGCGACGGCACTACCGCTGACCGCGCGCGTCGGACACAACGTCAATATGACGCTGACAGCGCTTCTCATCCTGGCAGCGACGCTCACCGCGGCCCGCGTGATCACGGGTCTGGTGCGGTCCCTCGCGCAGTCCAGATCAGGGGTCGCCGGATCGGCCAGCATCTTCGTCAACATCACACGCGTCGTGGTGCTGGCCATGGGCTTTCTCGTCATGCTGCAGACCCTGGGCGTCTCCATCGCGCCCCTGCTCACCGCGCTGGGCGTGGGCGGTCTGGCGGTCGCGCTCGCCTTGCAGGACACCCTGGCCAACCTCTTCGCGGGCGTACACATCCTCGCCGCCAAGACGGTGCAGCCCGCCGACTACATCCGGCTCAGCAGCGGCGAAGAGGGCTATGTCGAGGACATCAACTGGCGCAACACCGTGGTGCGCAACCTCTCCAACAACCTCGTCATCATCCCGAACGCCCAGCTCGCCGGTACGAACATGACCAACTACAGCCGCCCGGAACAGCAGCTGTCGATCACGGTCCAGGTGGGCGTCGGCTACGACAGCGACCTCGAGCACGTCGAGCAGGTCACGAGCGAGGTGGTCGAGGAGGTCATGACCGACATCACCGGAGCCGTCCCGGACCATGAACCGGCCGTACGCTTCCACACGTTCGGCGATTCCCGGATCGGCTTCACGGTCATCCTGGGGGTCGGCGAGTTCAGCGACCAGTACCGGATCAAGCACGAGTTCATCAAGCGCCTGCACCAGCGCTACCGGGCTGAGGGCATCTCGGTCCCCGCTCCAAAGCGCACCGTCACCGTCCACCAGGCCGAGCTCCCCACGGCCGCCATTCCACAGCAGCGCGGGGCGGCGACCGACAGCGTGCGGTAACTGCCTGAGGCGGCCGGGTCGTTACGTCCTGCGGGTTGCCGGGTCGTCACGACCCGCGGGCGGCCTGGTCGCCCGGCGCCTCATCGCCAAGCGCCTCCTCGCCAGGCGCCTCATCCCCCGGCTCCCACAGTCGCTCCAGATCGGCGAGCATCGCCTCCGCCAGCTCCAGTTCCGCCCGGTGCTGCCTCTCGCTCCAGCGCAGGGCGACCTCCGGGTACGGCCACCGGCCGGCCTCGCGTGAGACCTCCTGGGCGTGCGCGATCTCCCGTAGCTGCGCCTTCGTACGGTCCAGATGTGCCCGCAGCTGACTTCGCAGGCCGGCCGGGTCCGCGAGGTGGCCGAGCCAGACCCGCAGCACCAGCGGGTGTTTGAGTACCGCCGGTCCGGCGTCCGCCGTGTCCGCCCAGCGCGCCAGGGCCGCCCGCCCGGCGTCGGTGATCGCGTAGAGCCGCTTGTTGCGCAGGTCGCCCTGGGCGGCGACCCGCGAGGAGGCGTACCCGCGTCCTTCCAGGCGGCGCAGTTCCGCGTAGATCTGGCTGATGGCGGGCGACCAGTAGAAGAAGGTGAGGGACGCGTCGGCCCATTTCTTCAGCTCGTAGCCGGTGCGTTCGCCTGGGAACGACAGCAGGCCGAGCACCGCCCACGCCGTGGCCGGCAACCGCCCACCGCCACCCTCTGCGGTGCCACCGGGATCGGAACCGCCCGTATCCGAACCGCCCGTATCCGAACCACCCGGATCGGAACCGTCGCCTTGACCCTTGACCTGACGAGTAGTCATATGACTAATTGAAATAGCCGCACCGCACCAGCGCAAGATCTGCAACCGTCCGCACGATCCGCGCAACTCCCCAGGAGGTGCAGTGAAGTTCTCCGTCATCTTCGAGGCCCAGTTGGCGAACCCGGACCCCGATTCCGAGCACCAGGTCATCCGCGACTGCGTGGAACAGGCCGTGCTCGCCGAGGAGATGGGCTTCGACCGGGTCTGGGCCGTCGAGCACCATGCCCTGAAGTGGTACGCGCACATGAGCGCCCCGGAGGTCTTCCTCACCTGGGTGGCGGCCCGCACCAGCCGCATCCGGGTCGGGCACGGGGTGGTGTGCATGCCGTTCCGCTTCAACCATCCGGTGCGCGTGGCCGAACGCGCCGCCATGCTCGACCTGTTGTCCGGCGGGCGGCTCGACCTGGGAGCCGGCCGCGGTGCCACACAGCAGGAGACCTCGCTGTGCGGAGTCGACCCCGAGCGCACCCAGGCGGAGGTCGAGGAGGCCCTGCGGATCATCGGCCGCACCTGGCAGCAGGACGAGCTCGAGTGGCACGGCGACCTGCTGGACATCGATCCGCACCCCGTCCTGCCGCGTCCCGTGCAGCGCCCGCATCCGCCGCTCTTCCTCGCCTGCAGCAAGCAGCAGACACTCGCTCGTGCCGCAGAACTCGGCGTCGGAGCCTTGGTGATGGGCTTCGCAGGACCGGACGAGGTCGCGTCGATGAAGCGGTTCTACGACGCGTGCGTGGCCGGACGCGACGGCACACAGCTCGTGTCGACGGAGGTCAACGACCACTTCTCGGCGCTGTGCCCGACGATCGTCCTTGACGACCGCGAGCGCGCCCGCGCCGTCGGGATACGCGGCCAGCGCTTCTTCGCTCAGGCGATCGCCCATTGGTACGGAGGCGGAGGGGTGCCCGACGACGCGGTGACCGAGGACGACACGGTGGCCGAGGACACCGACAGCGCGACCGAGGCGCGGCGGATGCGGTCCGCGGCGGAGCAGGTCGTCGCCCATCTCAACGAGGCAAGGATCCCGGTACGGCCCACCACAACCGCCGTATACAACCCCGAGCACGCTTACGGCAACGCGGCCGACGCCATCGCGTACGTCGAACGGCTGCGCGCGGCCGGTGTGGACGAGGTGATGTGTCTGGTGCAGATGGGCACCGTGCCGCAAGAGGTGTGCATGGAGACCATCCGGCAGTGGGGGCGGCACGTCATCCCGCACTTCTCACCGGGTGGACCGGACCGCGCGGGCGAGGCGGACCACGTGGATGCGGCCGCGGCCGCGCAGGGAGCTGCCCGATGATCTCGCTGAACGGCAGGACTGCGCTGGTCACCGGGGCGGCGCGCGGGCAGGGCGAGGCGGAGGCGCGGCTGTTCGCCGCCCTCGGCGCCAACGTCGTGATCGGCGACATCCTCGACGACGAGGGCACCGAGGTTGCCCGCTCCATCGGCCCCACCGCCCGCTCCATCCGGCTCGATGTGACGGACGAGTCCCGGTGGGCGGCCGCCGTCGACACCGCCGTCGCCGAATTCGGACGCCTCGACATCCTCGTCAACAACGCGGGCGTGTACCGCAGCGGACCGCTCGCCGACGAGACCGCGGAGTCCTTCGAGTCGGTGCTCAAGGTCAACCTCGTCGGGCCCTTCCTCGGCATCCGTGCCGTCCTTGAGCCCATGCGCCGCGCGGGCGGCGGCGCCATCGTCAACGTCTCGTCGGTGGCCGGACTGACCGGACTCGCCCGCACGGGCGGCTACGGCGCGTCGAAGTGGGGGCTGCGCGGGCTGACGAAGACGGCCGCGCTCGAACTGGGTGAGTTCGGGATCCGGGTCAACTCCGTGCATCCCGGCATGATCGACACGCCGATGGTCGCGGGCGTCGCGCCGCCGCGCGGTGCGGGCCGCCACCAGGCCGTCGCCCTGCGCCGGGTCGGCCTCCCGGAGGACGTCGCCGGGCTCGTCACCTTCCTCGCCTCCGACGACGCCTCGTATCTCACGGGTGCGGAGATCGCCGTCGACGGCGGCTGGAGCGCAGGCCCCACTCCACCCTCGACCGCCGCACAGGGAGAGTGACATGGCCAGAGCCCCCCGCCGCGAGGCCCCGGATGTCCTGACCCCGGCCAAGCTCGGCCCGGTCACCCTGCGGAACCGTGTCATCAAGGCGGCGACCTTCGAGGGCGTGACGCCTGACGCCCTGGTCACCGACGAGTTGATCGAGTACCACCGTCGCCCCGCCGCAGGGGGTGTGGGCATGACGACGGTGGCGTACTGTGCCGTCGCGCCCGAGGGCCCCGTACCGAGCGCCGCCAGATCTGGATGCGGCCCGAGGCCGTTCCCGGCCTGCGCCGCCTCACCGACGCCGTGCACGCCGAGGGCGCGGCGGTGTCGGCGCAGCTCGGCCATGCCGGGCCGGTCGCCGACGCGAGGTCCAACGGACTGCCCTCGCTCGGCCCCGGCCACCTGTTCAATCCCCTCAGCATGCGGATGACCAGGCCCGCCACCGCGGACGACATCGCGCGCATCACACGGGCCCACGCCGAGGCGGCCCGCATCGCCGTCGAGTCCGGCTTCGACGCCGTGGAGATCCACCTGGGCCACAGCTACTTCGCCAGCTCGTTCCTCAACCCGAAGATCAACAAGCGCCAGGACGAGTACGGCGGGAGCCTCGCCAACCGCGCGAAGGTCGCGCGTGGCGTGGCGCGGGCCGTACGCGACGAGGTCGGCGGCCGGATCGCGGTGACGGCCAAACTCAACATGGACGACGGTGTCCCCGGCGGCATCTGGCTCGACGAGAGCATCCAGACGGCGAAGTGGCTGGAGGAGGACGGCAGCGTCGACGCGCTCGAACTGACGGCGGGGAGTTCGCTGCTGAACCCCATGTACCTGTTCCGAGGCGATGCCCCCGTCAGGGAGTTCGCCGAGACCTTTCCGCGGCCCCAGCAACTGGGCATCAAGCTGCTCGGGAAGAGGTTCCTCATCGCCTACCCGTACCGGGAGGCGTTCCTCCTGGAATCCGCCCGGCAGTTCCGGGCCGCGCTCGATCTACCGCTGATCCTGCTCGGCGGGATCACGGGCCGCGACACGATGGACCGGGCCATGGCCGAAGGCTTCGAGTTCGTGGCCATGGCGCGGGCGCTCCTCCGCGAGCCGGATCTGATCAACCGTCTGGCGGCCGACCGGGACACGACATCGCTGTGCATCCACTGCAACCGCTGTATGCCGACGATTTACACGGGTACGCGGTGTGTGCTCGTGGACGGCGGCAGCTGAACGGCACCTGAACCGCCCGGGCCTGCCGGAAGGCGGCCCGGGGCGGCGTCAGTCTGCACCGAAGTCCTTGGTCCTGACGAAGTGCCGGTCGATGGTGGACGGTCCGGTCTTCGTCCCGTGGAGGATCCAGTAACCGGCATCCTTGCGTGGCTTGTTGAAGCCGAAGGTGCCGATGAGAAGCTCGTCGCGGCCGTCCGTGTCGAGGTCGGCGAGGTAGACGTCCCAGCCGAAGAAGTCCCGGTCGCCGGAATGCTGCGGTGAGCCGCCCAGACCGATGGAGCGCCGGTCGATCCTGAGGATGCGATCGGCGCTCAGACCGTCCGCACCACCGAGGAGTACAGCCACCTGGCCGATGCGGCGGTCCCGTCCCCGGGACTGCGCGGCGACGTCGTCTCGGCCGTCTCCGTCGACGTCGCCGACGACGGGGTCGGTGAGGGGCACCGTACCGAGGCTGGTGGCGGCCCGTCCGTGTCCCGGCCCGTCCGCGCTGCCGTAGACGGCGACCGCCTCGTCGTACGAGACGCGGCCGAGGACGTCCCCGTGGCCGTCACCGTCGAAGTCGCCGGCGGCGATGGGCACCACTTCGGGCCGTCCCGAATCGTCGCTGGTGATGCCGGGCACGGAACCGGCCTCCTGGAGCCCTTGGGGCGTCCCGCGGTAGAACTCCGCGTCGGCGACGTCCGGCATGTCCTCGTCCTCGAAGCGGGCGTCCTCCTCGTCGTACTCCGCCTTGGTCACCAGGTCGTCACGGCCGTCACCGTCGAAGTCCCCGACGACCGTGTGGGCCACGGGCACCCAGCCGTCATGGCCGACGTCGACGCTGGTGGTCGTACGAGGAGCACCACCGTCGCGGCTGAGCGGGCCGTGCAGGATGGTGGCGGGCTGGGGCCTGCGGTCGTAGTCCGAACTCGGCTCGGCCAGCGTGAGCAGGTCGAGCGCTCCGTCGCCGTCGAAGTCGCCGGTGGCGATGGCGTCGTCGTTCTCCGACGGCAACCGGGTCACGCCCGTCGCCCCCTTGGGGCCGCCCCACACGATGCGCTGGTCACGCGTGGACGCGCCGCTGCGGTGGCTGAGTCGGTTGCGTACGACGATGTCGGCGTGGCCGTCGTCGTCCAGGTCGCCGGTGAACTGGACGGACCTGTCCTGGAAGATCGCGGAGCTTTCGATGCGGGGATCGGGCTTGGCGAAGTCCTCCGCGAGCCTGAAGGCCCTGGCCGGGTCGGGTCCGGATGGCGAGGCGAAGGCGATGAAGCGGTTGTTGAACCATTCGCCGCCGGTTTTCGGGTACTTGTACCAGCCGTTGACGACGACGTCGGCCTTGCCGTCCCCGTTCACGTCGTTGCGGTTGACCTCGCCCGTGTCGCGGTGGGCCGGTTGCGAGGACGACGTCGGGGGTGCGGGCGCGGACGCCCCCCTGGAGTCCTGTGCCGGCCCTTTCCCGTCATCCCCGGAGCATCCAGCGGCCAGAAGCACCGTCGCGCAGAGACCGGCCAGGACCGCGGGAAGGCTGTTGCGGTTCATGGTGCAAGTCTTCACCACTCTCAGTCGACGATCGCGTCGTGCACGAGGCGTTTGATGTCGGCGTAGAGGCTGTGGGACGCCGTCGGGCGTACCTGGGTCAGGAACTGCACGGTCAGGTCCTTCTGCGGGTCGACCCAGAACGTCGTGGTCGCGACGCCGCTCCAGCCGAAGGTGCCCGGATGGGAGGGCGCCTGCGTGCGGTCCGGGTCCACGACGACGGAGACGCCCAGGCCGAAGCCGATCCCCGAGTTGCCGGGTTCTGCGTGGGCGGCGCTGCCGAAAGTGCGCAGGTCGGCGCCGCCGGGGAGCTGGTTGGACACCATGGCGTCGACGGTCGCCGAGGTCAGCAGACGCGTGCCATCGAGTTCGCCGCGCCGGCGGAGGAACTCCATGAAGCGGTGGTAGTCGAGGGCACTGGCGACCATGCCGCCGCTGCCCGACAGGAACCGTGGCCGCCCGTGCAAGGGCAGGCCGGGGATGGGGCTGATGCTGCCGTCGGCGTTCTCGCCGTAGAGCTCGGCCAGCCGCTCGGCCTGGTCGGAGGTCACGCAGAATCCGGCATCCTGCATGCCGAGCGGGCGGAAGATCCGCTCGGCGAAGAACTCGTCGAGGGGCCGGCCCGACACCACCTCGATCACCCGGCCCAGGACGTTGGTGGCGACGGAGTAGTTCCACTGCGTCCCCGGCTCGAACTGCAGCGGCAGACTCGCGTACACATCGCAGGTCTCCGCCAGGTCGGCGCCCGGTGGTACGGAGGACTCCAGGCGGGCGGCCCGGTAGAGGGCGTCCACGGGATGGGAGTAGTAGAAGCCGAAGGTCAGGCCCGCGGTGTGGGTCAGCAGGTGGCGGATCCTGATGGGGCCCTCGGCCGGACGGGTCTTGACGTCGGTGCCCTCGCCGCCGTCGTACACCTCGGGGTCGGCGAAGGCCGGCACATAGCGGGCGAGAGGGTCGTCCAGCCCGATGAGTCCCTCTTCGCAGAGCATCAGGGCGGCGACGGATGTGACCGGCTTGGTCATCGAGTACATGCGCCACAGGGTGTCCCTCTCGACGGGGATGCCGGTCTCCCGGTTGCGGCAGCCGTACGTCGTGAGGTGCGCGACCTTGCCGTGGCGTGCCAGCGCCACCAGATAGCCGGGCAGCCGGCCCTCGTCGACGAGACGGGCGACGTGCCGGTCCAGCCGCCCCAGTGCCTCCGCGTCGAGCCCCACCTCGGCCGGCTCCACCTCTTGCCGCAGCTGTTCCATCGCCCGCCTCCGCCTGATCAAGGTGCACCACCGCGCTGCCATGCTCGTGCAAGACCGTCCCGCCCTGCTCGTACACGCCCGCGCCGCCGCTCTCGGACCACGGATTTCATGGTCTCGTAAACCCCTGGAAACCGTCCCTCGCGTTCATGACGTTCCTGATGCCCCGCGCCGACCACGGAGAATCACGCAGAGAGCCACTGAGCATCACGCAGAGAGGGCCTGGTCACCAACGTCGCTGTCCGGCAGGCAGGCAGCGGCCAGTTCGTCGAGGGACACGTCCAGCGCCGCGGCCAGTGCCGCCACGGTGAAGAAGGCTGGAGTCGGCGCCCGTCCGGTCTCGATCTTGCGCAGCGTCTCGGCCGACACCCCTGCCGCCGCGGCCACGTCCACCATGCTGCGGTCACCGCGCGCCTGGCGCAGCAGCGCCCCGAACCGCTCTCCGCGCTGCCGTTCCCACGGAGTCAAAGGAGTCCTCACCATGCCCGTGATACTAATACCGGTATAAGAATTGGTCTATTGGTCTCGGCGGCGGGAGCCAAAAGGTCGGGGTAAATGTGCTGGTGTTGTCGGCTGCTGGTGTTGTCGGTGGGCGCTGATAGCCTCCTGCGGCCTGTGTGACGCTCGGTCATGCAGCGGGGAGGGAAGAAGTGAACAGTGCCATAAGCAGCGGGAGTCGGCGCGGACCCCGCCGCGTTGTCGTGGGGTGCCTCGTCACGGTCGCGGTGGTGACCGCGCCCGGCACCGCCTACGCGGCCGAGAACCTGCCGCCGCGTCAGCCGCTCGTCCAGGACCTGCAGACCGGGACCAAGCCGTGCGCCACGGGCGAGCAGAAGGCCTACGTCGGGGCGCCGCCCACGCTCAGCGCCGTGCTCCACGACCCGGAGGACGACAATCAGCCGGCCGAGGCCAACCTGGTCAAGGGCGAGTTCGAGGCCTGGTGGACCGACGCGGACGGGGTGGAGCAGCGCCGCACATACACAACGAACGAGACCCTGTCAGGAACGAGGCGACTCTGGCGGATGCCGGAGGACATCCCGGCGAACACCGTCATCTCATGGCATGTGCGCGCGAACGACGGCACGGCCGTCTCCGCCTGGAGCTCCGAGGGCGCGGGTTCAGTCTGCGAGTTCGTGTACGACGACACCAGCCCGGACAAGCCGGTCGTCACCTCCACGGACTATCCGGAGGAGCAGATCCAGGACGGCGTCGGCGTCTACGGCAGCTTCACCATGGACTCGCCGTCGGACGACGTCGTGGAGTACCGCTACAGCTTCATCGGCGGCCCGCAGCTGACCGCCCGGCCGGACGAACTCGGCGGACCCGTCACCATCCGCCATCTGCCGCTGAGGTCCGGCCCGGACTATCTGAGCGTCCGCGCGATCGACCGGGCGGGCCGCAGTAGTACGACGACCACGTACTGGTTCCGGATCAAGTCCGGCCGTGCCCCCGTGGCCCACTGGACCCTGGGTGACGCGGCGGGATCCGCCACCGCCGCGGCCGAGGCCGGGCCTGCCGCCCGCGCGGGCTCGGGTGTGGCCTTCGGCGCGTCCGCGCCGCGGGGCACGTCGCTGGCCTCGGTGGCGGACCTCGACGGCAGCAGCCACGGCTTCCTCACACCGGACGCCCCGGCCGTCGACATCCGCAAGACCTTCGCCGTCAGCGCCTGGGCGCGTCCCGCGCAGACGGACCAGAACATGACCGTGGCCAGCCAGGACGCCGGGGATTCCGCCGGTTTCGACCTGGGGCTGCGCACCCGGGACGACGGACCCGTCTGGTCGTTCGCGGTCGGCGGCACACGGATCACGGGCGGCGCCCCGGAGACCGGCGAATGGGCCCATCTGCTGGGCCTCTACGACGCCGAGACGGGCCAGGCACAGCTGTACGTCAACGGCCACGAAGTCGGCACCAGGGCCGAGGCGACCCCCGCCGAGGCCACCGGAGCCTTCCAGATGGGCCGCATCCGCAAGGGCGACGGCTACCGGGACCGCTGGCACGGCGCACTCGGCGACGTCCGGGCGTACGACCGGGTTGTGGTGCCCGCCGAGGTCACCGAACTCGCCCATCGCAAGCCGACGCTGCTCGGCCACTGGTCCCTGGAGAACGCCTCCGACGGCGTGAGCCCCGAGCAGAGCGGCGGAACGCCGCTGACGCTCGGTCCGGGCGCCTCGATCCACCGCGGCCCGGACGGCTCCTGCCTCCCGGAGCTCGACCCGGACTGCCCCGTCGTGCCGTACGCGCTCGTCGGTGACGGCCACCTCCAGCTGGACGGCGAGAGCGGGTACGCGACCACCGGAACCGCCGTCGTCGACACCACGGACAGCTTCACCGTCGGCGTGGTGGTCCGCCTCGCCGACTCCGAACCGGACCGCCCGATGACCGTGCTGTCGCAAGCCGGCGAGCACACGGACGCCTTCAAGGTCCGCTACGACCCGTCGGTCCACGCCTGGCAGCTGGTGATGCCGCAGCGGGACGAGGCGGGCGCGCCCGAGACGGTGGTGTCCCAGATCGAGGCCGCGGACGGCGGCGAAGGCACGGGCCACCGGCTGGCCGTGGTCTACGACGATGCGACCGACCAGGTCAAGCTCTACCTCGACGGCAACACCAACGCCGACGCGACCGCGTCCCTCCCCAACGGCTGGCCCAGCTCCGGCGCCCTGCAGATCGGCCGCGCCAAGGTCGGCGACGGCTGGGGCGAGTACCTGCGCGGCGACGTCGATGAGCTCCAGGCCTACGCCGGGGCGCTGCGGGACCGCGATGTGATCGGCCTGGGTTGGGGCACGGATCCCTGCCTGTGCTGAGTCCGGAAGATCATCATCAGGAGCGGTGGCCGCACGTTGCGTGAAGCGCACGCGTGAGGTCGTCGTCCGCAGCACCGCTTCATGGCGGTCGCGGTGTCTTCCGGAACCCCCGGCAGGCGCCGCGACCGCTCATCGGGGGCGGCTCTCGCCTAGGCGATCAGCTACCCGCCGGCGGACCAGATGCATCGCCCCGGCCCGGCGCGGCTGCGGGAGTCGCGTCGTGCAGACTGCCGGGGGCGCCCGCGTTTGCAGGCGATGGGCCGCACGCGGTGCGGAATTCGCGGCCCTTCTGTTCGCGTTGAGCAGTGCATGACTCAGGACGCGCTGCTCAGCTTGGTCGCCGAGTACGACGGTGGGGTGCTGGTCACGCTGAAACGCGACGGACGGCCGCAGCTGTCGAACGTCAACCACGCCTACTACCCCGACGAACGGATCATCCGGGTCTCCCTCACGGACGACCGGGCGAAGACCCGCAATCTACGCCGGGACCCGCGGGCCTCCTACCACGTGACCAGCGACGACCGATGGGCCTACACGGTCGTCGAGGGCACGGCCGAGCTCACCCCGGTCGCCCGGGACGCGCACGACGACACCGTCGAGGAACTCGTCCGGCTCTACCGCGACGTCCAAGGTGAACATCCCGACTGGGACGACTACCGCGCGGCCATGGTGCGCGACCGCCGTCTCGTCCTGCGGCTGCACGTGGAGCGCGCCTACGGCATTCCGCGCGCACGCTGACCGTCGGGCCCTCGGCCGGTGTCACACGGTCAGTCGCGTACGCCAGGCGTGATCATGACTACGCCTGGCGATGCGCCCCAGGCCCCGTCACCCCTTGAAGGCGCCGTCCATGATCCCGGCCACCAGGCGGCGGCCCACGAAGACGAACAGCACGATCAGCGGGATGGTGGCGAGGAAGGAGCCGGACATGGCGAGACCGAGATCGATGTCGCGGTTGTTCTGCAGGGCCTTGATGGCGATCTGCGCGGTGTAGTTCTCCGGGGACTTCAGCACGACGAAGGGCCAGAAGAAGTCGTTCCAGGCCGTGATGTATCCGAAGAGTCCCAGGACGAAGGCCGCGGGGCGGACGATGGGGAACGCGATGTGCCAGAAGATCCGCCAGCTGTTCGCCCCGTCGATCCGGGCCGCCTGGATGATCTCGTCGCTGAGGGTCGAGGCGATGTGCTGCCTCATCCAGAAGATCCCGAAGGCGCTGGCCAGGCCGGGCACGATCAGCGCCTGGAGGGTGTCGACCCAGCCGAGCTCCGAAATGATCAGGTACTGCGGGACGATCGCGAGCTGCGTCGGCACGGTCATGGTGAGCACGACAATCAGGAACAGCGTGTTGCGGCCCGGGAACTCCATCTTGGCGAAGGCGAAGCCCGCCAGCGAGCAGAGCACCGCCTGCCCGGCACCGATCGCGCCCGCGACGAGCAGGCTGTTCAGGACGGACTGCAGGAACGGCACGGTGCTGAAGACGAGTCCGGCGAGATGGAAGAAGTTGTCGCCGGGGACGAGCCGGGGCGGCATCTGCGTCGCCGCCGCCGTGTCCGTGGTGGCGACCACGAACATCCAGTACAGCGGGAAGACGCTGACGAGTACCGCCAGGATGAGGAGGGCGTAGGTCCACCATCGGACGCGTTCGACGGGACGGCGGCGCCGCGCCTGCCGTGCGGGCCATGGCGGTCGCGTCCGCCGCATCGGTTGCGTCGGCAGCGTCGACGGTGTCGGATGCCGCGGGGATGGAGGCATCGCGTCGATCGGCTCGGTCATCATCGCTCCGGGCGGATGCGGGTGGACAGGAGGTAGTTGATGCCTGCGACGACGAGGACCAGGACGAGCAGGGCCACTCCGATGGCCGCCGCGTAGCCGAACTGGTACTGCCCGAAGCCCTGTTCATAGAGGAAGAGGGTGAGCGTCTGGCACTGCCGGGTCGCCCCGCAGGTCTGGGCGTTGATCGGGTTGAGGAGCAGCGGCTCGGTGAAGATCTGCAGTCCGCCGATCGTGGAGGTGACCACCGTGAACACGATCACCGGCCGCAGCGAGGGGATCGTGATGTGGCGGAACTGCTTCCAGCCGCCGGCGCCGTCCACCGAGGCCGACTCGTAGATCTCACGCGGAATCGCCTGCAGCGATGCCAGGTAGAGCAGGGCGGTGTAGCCGAACCAGCGCCAGGTGACCATCGCGGCGATCAGCACCCGGCTGCCCCACGTCGACTGGGTGAAGTCGATCGGCTCCACTCCCCCGAGCCCGAGCAGCCAGTTCAGCAGCCCGTAGTCCCGGTCGTACAGCTGCGCGAAGACGATCGCCGTCGCGGCCACCGAGGTGATGTACGGGACCAGCATCGACATCCGGAAGAGGAGGGCGTAGCGCAGGCGTGCGTGATTGAGCAGATGGGCGAGGAAGAGCGCCGCGATGAGCTGGGGGACGGTCGACAGCAGCCAGATGCTGATCGTGTTGCGGGTGGCGTTCCAGAAACGCGGGTCGTCGAAGAGCCGGGTGAAGTTGTCGAAGCCGATGTACGTGTGGTCACCGATGGGATTCCACTCGAACAGCGCGACGTAGAGGGTGAACAGCAGGGGGATGAGGCTGAACACCGCGAAGATCAGAAAGAACGGAGCGATGTAGGCGTACGGGGCTATCCGCTCGCCGATGCCCCGGCGTATGCGCGTCAGGGGCGGGGCGGGGGGAAGTCCCGCCCGCTGCGGGCTGAGGGTTGTCGTCACAGGTCGTCGCTTCCTCGCCGGGACTCCGCCTACTGCCCGATCGCGGTCTTGATGTTCTTCACCGCGGTGTCCCACGCCTTCGCGGGATCGCCCTTGCCCTGCTCGACATCGGTGAGGGCGTTCAGGAACTCCTGCCCGATGATCGCGCTGTCCGGCCCGATGTAGAAGGGCTCAAGACCGAGCAGCGACTTGGTGTAGATCTGGCCCGTCGGAGCTTCGGAGAAGAACTCGTCCTTCATCGACGTCAGGCGCGCGTCCTCGTAGACGGAGGGAGTGGTGGGCAGTGCGCCCGAGTCGAGGAAGTGGTCGAGCTGCCCCTTCGGGGACTGCGTCGCCTTGATGTAGTTCCAGGCGGCCTTGGGATTCTTGGCGTTCCGCGGGATCGCCAGATAGCTGCCGCCCCAGTTGCCGCTGCCGCCGGGGATCGTCGCGATGTCCCACTTGCCCTTCGTGCCCGGTGCGGTGGTACGTATCGAGTTGAGCATCCAGGAGGGTGCCGCCACGACGGCGTACTTACCCCGTGCCATGCCTGCGCTCCAGCCGTTGGAGAAGGAGCTCTGCTTCGCCGTGATGCCCGCCTCGATGGTCTTCAGCGCCGTGTCGAACGCCTCCTTGACCTGCGGGTTCTTGGCGTAGATGGGGCTGCGGTCGTCGTTGTCGTAGTACTTCTCGGAAACCTGGTTGACCGCCTGGTAGAAGACGCTCGTCGGCGCGTTGTCGACGAACGGCTTTCCCGTGGCCTTGGTGTACTTCTTCCCGGTCTCGATGAACGCGTCCCAGGTGGGCCAGAGTTCGCTGACCTCCTTGCGGTCGGTGGGCAGGCCGGCGGCTTTGAACAGGTCCTTGCGGTAGGCGACGGCCATGCCGCCGACGTCGGTCGGGACACCGATGATCTGGCCGTCCTCCGTGGTGCTCTGGCTCATCACCCAGTCCAGGTAGTCGCCCTTGACCTTGTCGGCCCCGAACTCCCGCAGGTCGTAGAAGTTCTGCGGTTGCTGGACGAACTTCGGCAGGTCGTCGCCCTGGATCAGGACGAGATCCGGGACCTTGCCTCCCGCCAGCGCCGTGGTCAGCGCCTGGGCGGTCTCCGTCGAGGAGCCCACCTCCGTCAGCTTCACCCGGACGTCCGGATGCTCCTTGCGGTAGTCCTGGACGGACGCCTTCTGGTTGATGCCGGTGAACGACCAGAACTCGAAGGACTTGTCGTCGCCCGCGGCGGTGGTGGAGCCGCCGGAGCAGCCGGCGGCGGCGAGCGTGAGGGTCACGGCGAGCGCGACCGGTGCGGCGAAACGGAACTTCACGGCGATCTTTCCTCCCAAGGGGGGACGGTCAGGGTCCGGCGGCGGGGCGTCGGATTGGCCGGTGTTCGTGGAAAATTTCGGTGACATGTCGAAAGTGAAGTGCTTGCGCCCTAGGCGTGGTTCTGTCGTCTGCCAGAGGGTGGGCAGGCGGCCGGCGCCGTGGTTGCGACGCCGGCCGTGACGATCCGCTCAGTCCCTCCCGTATGCGGTCGTCTCCGTCAACAGCCCGAGCTTCCAAGGGAGCTGGTTGTAGTCCCCGCTCGCGGACGGGTCCATGCCCTGGTACAGGTACCGGAGCCGGCCCGGGTCGATCTCCATGGTCTGGTCGACGCCCGAACGGATCATCTCGCCGTGACTGATGTCCTCGGTCCAGGCACCGTCGGGGAAGGTGACGTTGTTGGAGCGGGCGAACGGGTTGTCCTCGCTCGCGGCGAGCGGCGTCCACTTGCCGTCGATGCTGTCGGACGTCCAGGAGCGGAAGTAGCGGCGGCCGTCGCTGCCGATCGCCTCGACGAGCAGCAGGTAGTCGTCGGTGCCCTTGATCTTGTAGACGTTGGCGGCCTCGAACAGGTCGAACCTGTCGTCCTCCAGGGCGATCTGAGTGTTTCCGAAGCCGTTCGGGAAGTCGGCCACGGTCGTCTCCGACCGGTACAGGTGACCGTTGTCGTCGGAGGAGAACAGATAGCACTTGGCGGTGTCGCAGGTGACCCAGAAGTCGAGCCAGAAGCCGTTGCCGATGTTCTCCTTGATGATGTCCGGCATCTCCTCCTGGAAGTTGCGCGGCGCGGACCAGGACTCGGGCTTGGTCGGGTCGTCAGTGGTGGAGAACGAGGGCAGACCGGTCTGGTAGACCAGGTACCACTTCTTCTGCGGGGCGAAGTAGAACACCTGCGGTGCGGCGCGGTAGCCGGGGCCGATCGCCGACTGGTCCAGGTAGTAGTGCGGGGCGGAGTCGGCCTCGGACCAGTCCTCGAAACTGGTGTACATCAGGTTCCAGCCGCCGGAGCGGAGCGCCGTGGTCGCATAGACCAGCCACTTTCCGTTGTGGCGGACCACCGTCGGGTCCTTGACGGCGGCGATGTCGTGGGTGGCGTCGGACTTGGCGCTGATCAGCGGTCCACTGGAGGACCACTGGAAGGTGGACGGAATGTGTTTCGCGGTCTCCGAGACGCCGCCGCCCGAGGGGTCGGCGGCCGCCGTGGAGGTGGCTCCGGCCGCGAGCCCGGCGAACGTCAGCGCCATGGCGGCCAGTGCCGCGCGCCAGCGCCTGCCGGTAGGTTTGCTCCGCCGCGACCGCGGCGGAGGTCCGGCGGCGGGCGAAGCGCTGTTCAGGACGACGGACTGGGGTCTGAAACGTCCCTCTGATCGCATTGCGGCTCCTGCATGGATCGTCGTGTTCTAGATCATCAAACGTTCGATATTCCGAACGCTGTTCAAGCAAGCGGATGGAAAACGGGCTGGGCGAGTTAGAACGTCACTGCTTCATTCCAGGCTGGACACCGCCGCAACGTACCGACGGCCGCCTGGAAACTTTCGGTGTATTTTCCGATCGTTACGGGCCGGAACTCTAGGTACGGCCCTGATCAGCGTCAAGACATCGCGCACGAAGTGGCGCGAGCCTTCGGCGACTTGTTTCGCCGAAGGCTCGCAGGACAAGTGATGAGCGGCACGCTTCAGGTGCGCGTCTCCTCCCGCGCCATCGGAGGCTCGGCGGGCGTCGCCGGCACAGGACCGAGCAGCACGGCCCGCACGACCTTCGGGGCGAACAGTGCGGTGACCGGTGCCGTGAGCGTCAGTACGGAACGGAAGGCGCGGCCCACCACGGGGTCGCCGGGGGAGCGTTCCTGGACGCGTCGCAGGTACCAGCCGACCGGGCGGTCGATGGGCCGGATGGTGAGGGCGTTCCCGATCGCCCCGGGCATCGCCTTGTCCGCCCCGGCCGAGATGTCCCATGCCTGCCGGGATGCGGCCAGCAGCGCCTGCTGCACGCGGCGCGTCGTCGGCGTGCGGCGACGGTCGGCCAGCGCGTCGCGCAGGGCGACCGCGCTGATCGCGGCGACGGCCATGCCTTGTCCGTAGACCGGGTTGAACGTGCACAAGGCATCGCCGATCGCGAGGAAACCCGCGGGGCGACGGCCGGGAAGGTCGTAGCGTCGGCGTACGTTCGCCGTCTGCCGGAAGCCGGACACCGGGGACTGCGGCTCGGCTGTGCGCAGCCACCGGTGCACCAGCGGATGCGGCAGCCTCTTCGCGTACGCGACGAACTCCTCCTCGTCCGTGGGCGGTTCGTCGCCGCGCAGCCCTGACAACGTCACCAGATACCGTCCGTCCTCCAAGGGCAGCACGACGGTCCCGTATACCTGCGACGGGTTGGCGATGACGTAGTAACCGAGCGACTGCGTGCCCAGGCTTCCGCTCGTGTCGCAGTAGATACGGGTGGCGTAGGCGAGCCCCGTGTCGATGGACTCCTCGTGCGGGGGTTCCGCGCCGATCGCCGAGAGCCACTGCGCCGCTTTCGTGCCGCGCCCGGAAGCGTCCACGACCAGGTCGGCCTCCAGGAGCCGCTCCTCCTGCCGGGAGCCCTCGCCGCGCTCGCGCAGCAGCACGCCCCGCACACGTGAGGCGTCCCCCGACAGCCCCACGACGCTCGTGGCCTCGACCACCTCGATCATGGGGTGGGCGAGCACCCGCCGACGCACCAACTGCTCGAGCTGCGGTCGCGAGCCGGTGTAGATGTACGTCGTCGCCGGCAGCCGCCGGAACCAGCGCCCGTCCTGCCACTGCACCAGGTCCGACGGCATCCCCACCCGCGGTGCACCCGCCGCCCGCAGCTCGTCCATGAACCCCGGAAGAAGCGCGTCAAGGGCGCGTTGACCGCCTTCCAGCAGGACGTGCGCATGGCGGCCCTGCGGCACACCGGGACGCTGCTCGGGCTCCTGCGGTAACCGGTCGCGCTCGACGATCGTCACCCGGTCGGCGTGGTCGGCGAGGACGTGGGCCGCGAGAAGCCCCGCGAGGCTTGCTCCGATGACGACGGCGTGACGTCGACGCGTTCCGGCTAAGTCCCAACTTGCTTGATTTTCCCGAGAGTTCACGTGTTCCGCCCCTCATGGTCAGCGCCTGCGTTCAGGAGCGACCAGTATCGCAGCGGACGTTCACCCGGGGTTGCCGGAAGCCGGCGGGGCGGTGCTGCCGCGGTCGATCAGCTCGGGCTGCAGCAGCCGCAGGACGTGCGGCTCGTTCCTGGCCCCCGGCGTGGTGATGCGGCGTACGAGCTGTCGCACGGCCATCTCTCCGAGGAGGTCGGGGGCGCTCTCGATGGACGAGAACGGCAGCGAGAACGTGCGGGCGAACTCGTCGGAGTAGCGGCCGATGACGGACAGGTCCCGCGGCGCCTCGAGGCCGCGGGCGTGCAGGACGGACGGCAGGGCCGCGGCTGCCGCCTCGTTGTTGAGCAGCAGACCGGTCGCCGTCGGGTGGGCGTCGAGCAGTGCGTGCAACGAGCGTCCGACCGCCGGCTGCCGCGACTCGCCGAAGACCGCGTGGAGCTCGATGCCGCGGGCCCGCGCCTGCTGCACCACCGCGCCCTGCAGTCGCCACACGTAGGCGCCGCCGCGCTCGACGACGTTCTCGGGCTGGGAGACCAGAAGCAGTTCGCGGTGGCCCAGCCGGTGCATGTGGTCCACCATCAGCCGGCCGGCCGCCTCGAAGTCGAGGTCGAAGACGTCCACGCCCGAGGGGTCGCCCGGCAGCCCGACCAGCGCGCCTGGCTGCGGTGCGGACCGCAGGAGTGGGAGCCGGGCGTCGTCCTGCGCGACGTTGAGCAGGACGACGCCGTCGACCATACGGGAGCGTGTGATCCGGCGCAGCGCGCGGGTGCCGTCCGCCTCCGTGACGAGCAGGGTGTCGTACCCCAGCTCGCGTGCGGTGTCGGAGACGCCCAGCATGTACTGGAGCATGGCCGGGGCGAACTCGTCCTCGTGGAACCGGGCGAGCAGGCCGATGACCATCGTCTCCGAGGTGGCGAGGGCGCGGGCGCCGGCGTTGGGCGTGTAGCCCAGCTCCTGCGCCGCGTCCGCCACCCGCTGCCGCACCTCCGCGGAGATGGAGCGTTTCCCCGACAGCGCGTACGACGCCGTGCTGCGGGACACTCCTGCGGCGCGTGCTATGTCGCCGATCGTGACCACGTGACTCCCTTGTCCTTACCTCACGTGCCTCGCGTACCTTACGGCCGTGGGGCCGCGACGTACCTTACGGCCGTGGGGCCGCGTACTCGGCGACCGTGATCTTGTCGATCAGCGGCGCGAACTGCGAGCGCAGCAGGATGCCGGGGAACGTGTCCGAGGCGTACGTCTTTCCGTCGAAGTTGGGCAGCTCCTCGGAGCTGAAGGTGAGAGTGTTGTCGCCCTTCTCCAGACGGACGGGGACGGTGAGTTCCCAGAAGTTGTTCTCGTGGAACGAGTGCGGGAACGTCACGCGCTTCGGATCGGCTCCGTTGACGGAGATGTCCGCGTGCCGGACGAGCGGATCGGGGTTGTAGTGGGTGGCCTCCGACTGCTCGGGGTTGGAGTACCGGATCCGCAGGGCGTACAGGCCGGACTTGTCGGCGGTGACGTGGAACGTGGCCGTGTTGCCGTTGCCCGGTTCGCCGCCCACCCCGCGTACCGCCTGCTTGCCGCTGGCGAGCGACAGTGGCGCGATGGCCGCGGATCCGGCGAGTTCGGCGTCCTCGGCCTCGTAGGACTTCGAGCGCAGGGTGTCCTTGGTCTGCCGGACGGTGATCCGGTCGACGAGGGTCGTTCCCGCCTCCCCGGTGACCGTGATCTTGTTGACGCCCCCGGACAGCGAAACGGCCGCCTTGCCGCCGGAGTCCCCGGCCAGCCTCAACACGTCCTGGCCGTTCACGGACACCTGCGCCGTGCCGGTGCCGAACGCGTCGACGTCGATGGTGGACTCGGTGTCGGCCGGTGAGTAGACCCAGAAGGTCGCGGTGTCGCCCTTGGCGACCTCCGCGGCGCCCGAGCCGGACGCGTCCAGGTGCTTCGGCAGCCCGTACACGGCCCGGGCGCCGTCCAGCCAGGCCAGCTCGCCCTCGTAGACCGCGCTCTTCACGTCGGGGTCGGGCAGGGACAGCGTGATCCGGTCGACGATCGCGTCGCCCTTGGTGGCCTTGCTGCCGTCGAGGCTCTTCGCGGCGAGCGTGAGGGTGTGCTTGCCCTTGGTCAGCGCGACGGTGGTGTCGGTGTGGTCCCAGACCACCCACTTGTAGCCCAGCGGCAGCGACAGCTCCTGCTCGGCTCCGCCGTCGACGCGGAGGAACACGTTGGTGGGTCCCTGCTCCTTGACGAGGTCGTAGGTGTTGAGGGAGTTGGCGAAGACGCTCAGGTCGTACGTGCCGTCCTGCGGGACGTCGACGGTGAAGTCGAGCGTCATGTCGGAGCCAGTCCGCAGGCCGCCGACGTCGTAGCCGCCAGAGGTGTAGAACTTGGACACGTTGGACGGCGAGCCCTCGGGGCCGTTCTTGGTGTAGCCGGAGCCGGTGTGCGCGGCGTCCTCGGCCTCGTAGCTGCCCTTCCACAGCGTGGCCGGCTTGCTGGTCGTGGTGCCGTTTCCGGACGGGCTGAGGACGATCTCGTACGCCGACGACTCCGTCAGCTTCGGCAGGCGGCCGCCGTCGCCGAAGTCGAGCACCACCTTGCCATCGCTGACGGGGAGTTCGGTCTCGGCGACGATGTCGGGCCGGTTCGAGTCGCCGATCTGCCCGGTCCACGGGATCTCACGCACCCAGGCGTGCACGGTGTCGCCGAAGACCTTGCCGGGCACGTTGTCGAAGGTGATGTGCCCCTTTCCGGTGGACCCGCCGAAGATCAGCCGGGCCTGCTTCTTCTTCTCGTCGAGGGTGGCCACGCCCTGCATCGAGTAGTTCTGGCCGGGGAAGGGCGGGGAGACCTCGACAGTGTGCCCGGACATGGAGGCGTAGGCGTTGAACAGCCACCACTGGCCGTTGCCGCGGTTGGCCTGGACGGCCGAGTCGGACAGGTTGCCGTCGATGTTCCAGTACGCCATGTCGGCGTCGACCTTGGACTCCTCGATCGCGGAGATCCACTGGATCATCTGGCCGGGGACCGAGGTGTGGTAGTTGAAGGCGTACTCGTTGACGTTGATCGGCAGGTGCTTGCCCTCGTAGGCCGTGCCCGCGAAGACCTCCTTCTCCCAGGCGCGGTACCTGGCAACGCTGGTGCGGACCTGCTCAGGGTGGCTCAGCTCGTGCCAAGTGATGACGTCGGGGACGGTGCCCGCCTTGACGGTGTGCTCGAGGAAGCCCTTGACCTGGCTGTAGAGGACGCTGGTGTTGGGCCCGGCGATGCGGGCGTCTGGCATCTTCTCCTTGATCAGCCGGTAGAAGTCGTCCCAGGTGGCGAAGTAGTCCTTGGGGTCGGTCAGCCAGCTGACCTTGTTGTAGCTCCACTCGCCGGTGCCGAACATGTTGCCCTCGGGCTCGTTGAACGGCACGAAGACGATGTTGTCCTGGTACTCCTTGGGTAGCTGGAGCACCTGGTCGACCTGCTTGGCGACCTTCTCGCGGTAGATCCGCACCTTCTCCGCGGGGGTGTCGCCCTCCCACTGGTAGGGGAAGCCCCGGTGGATGTCGGTCATGTAGATGTACACGTCGCCGCCGGTGGAGTCGGCGAGCGGCTTGACGACCTCCAGGGCGTCGGCGCCCGGGTGCTGCGGGCCGTCCTGCGCCTTGGTGGAGACGGTGCGCAGGTTCATGCCCTCGATGAGGTTGTTGGTGGGCACGTCCTGGCCGTAGACGCCGTAGAGGGTGCCGGCGGCGCCACCGTGGAAGGCTCCGGTGTCCTTCGCGAGGTCGACGGTGAGGGCGCCCTCGCGGACGACGGTGACGGTGGCGGTGACCTCCTGTCCGGCGGCCGAACCCTTGACGGTGAACGTGCCGGGTGCGGCGTACTTCTCGGGGGCGACCTCGTCCCAGTCGACTGCCACGTCGCGGTCGTAGCCGTCGGAGTACTCGGCGCGGACGGCGGCGGGGAGGGACGGGGCGGTTCCGGTCGTGGTGCGGGCCTCGAAGGACGTCTGCGAGAGCTGTTGGAGGGTGGGGACGTTCCCGACCATGCCGGCCACCTGCTCGGAGCTGAGCGCCGAGTGCCACACGGTGAAGTCGTCGACCGCGCCCTTGAGCAGCGGATCCGGCCAGAACGACTTGCCGATGTAACCGGCGGCCGTGGCCGAGCTGTCCAGCAGGTCCTTGGCCTGGATGCCGGTCTCGGCGGAGGAGACCGCCACGCCGTCGAGATAGGTGGTGAGCCGGCGGGCCGAGCTGTCAAGGGTGACGGTAACGGTCCGCCACTCGTTCACGGGAAGCATCTCATAGCCGTTGACCTGCGCCTCTGCGCCCCCTCCGCCGGTGGTCACGGCGGTGCGCAGCACCCCGTCTCCGCTGTAGGGGGTCGTGAAGAGGTACTTGGTGGTGTTGGTGCCCAGATCGAAGATCCGCTGCCAGGACGACTTGTCGCCGCTCCACTTCACGCGCGCGGAGACCGTCAAGTCGGTTGCGGCGCCGACCACTTCGCGGGGCAGCCGGACATATGCCCCGTCGGAACTGGGCGCCCCGCCGGGCAGGTTGAGGGCCGAGCCCCCAGACGCACCATCGACGACCGCGGCGGTGGACCCGTTGACGAGGGTACCGTCGAGCCCGTTGCCCGAGCTGTCCTTGACCGTCCCGGAGCTGAGGTCGTCGGCGTCGAAGGTGTAGTGCAGTTTCGGGCCCGGCAGTTCGGCGGCGGTGGCGGCCGGCGCCGTCAGCCCCGTGGCCAGAAGGCCGAAGCCCAGCGCTGCGACGGCGACCACCGTGGTCGGTCGCCCCGGTCCTGCCCGTCTTGCTCTCGATGCTCTCGATTGCACCATGGTTACGGCTCCTGTGCGTTGAAACGTGCCCTGTCGAACCGATTCGACGACGCCGCCACCACGGCTCTTTCGAACCGGTTCGACAGCGAGGCGCCATCGCGTTGCCACACCTCGTGGATTCGAAATATCGGACGTAATGCGGGATTTCGCCTCGGCGAGGATGGCGCCTCTTCTGGCGCGGCGTCAACACCCGTGACGTCTACGCGCTTCAGCAACGTTGTGACGCCAGTTGTGACGCCTGGAGAACCGCGCCTGAAGCGGCGCGGGGTGCTCCGCAGCGAGCGCAACGACAGGAGTTGTCGAGATGCGATGCCGCCGTCCGCTTATGGACGAGGCGTCACGAGCCGGTCCTCGGGAATCACCGCCACGCCGAGGATCTCGATCATCGCTTCGGGCTGCCACAGGGCGGTGCAGCCGATGCCGGCCATCGCCGGGTAGACGGGGCCTGCGAGCTCGCGCCACACCTTCCCGATCTCTTTCCCATGGGCCTGGTAGTCGGGGATGTCGGTCAGGTAGAGGGTCACGCTGACCAGGTCCTCCGGTTCGCCGCCCGCCGCCCGGAGCGTCGTCAGCACATTGCTGAACGCTTGGCGGAACTGCTCGACCATGCCTCCCGGCACGATCTTCATGTCGGCGTCGAGAGCGGTCTGACCGCCGAGGTAGAGCGTGTTCCCCACCAGGGTCCCGTGCGAGTAGCCACTGGGCTTCGGCAGAGCGTCCGGGTTCACGGCGATGGGCGTCATGCGGCCTCCAGTTCGGGTTCGATCGCGGTCCGGCCGCGGCTCGATCCGGTCCATCCGGCGTTGTGTATTGACACTATCTGACGGTCGTGAAAAAAACGAGACACCACATGGCGCAGCGACGGCGTTGTCGGCCAGACCGGAGCACCGGCGCCCGCGCCCTCGACCGAAACGGAGCCGATCTCATGGAGCCCGTCGAGCGGCGTCAGCCGCATGTCGAACACAGCAGCAAGTACCGCCTCGAGGGCGACAATTCGATGTACCGGCTGCCTAGCGGGCTCGTCGCTCCGGTGGTGACCCGCGGCGGCCACGAGGACCCGGGCACCGCCGACTCGGGTGGGGCCGTCCGCATCTCGGGCGTCAGCATCCAGCACACCCCGGCCACGAAGCTGTGGTTCGGCAAGGTCAGCAACGAGCCCGGCTATCGCTCGGTCACCCACCACCACGGTGAGGCCGAGACCGGCGGGTACGTCCTGTCGGGCCGGGCGCGCATCTACTTCGGCGAGAAGTTCGAGGACTACGTCGACATGGCGGAGGGCGACTGGGTGTTCGTACCGCCGTTCATGTCGCACATCGAGTGCAATCTCTCGCGCAGCAAGCCGCTGGTGTGGATGACCACCCGGACGCCGGAGAACATCGTCGTCAACCTGCCCGACGTCGCCGACGCGGATCTGCGCGACTGGCTGGACCGATGACGCGGCCGGCAGACGGACCGATGCCCACCTCCGAGCCGACGACCACCTCCGAACCGATGGCGACCTCCGAGCCGATGCAGACCGACGCGCTTCCGACCTCCGCGATCTTCACCGAGGCGGTCACGCTGACGCCCACTCAGCCTGAGCACTTCGACCTGGCGTTCACCGCCATCACGCAGCCCTGCCCGTGGCCGAAGGCGTACGGCGGCGACCTGGTCGCCCAGGCCGCGGCGGCCGCCATGCGCTCGGTCACCGACGGCAAGACGCTGCACTCCGTGCACAGTTACTTCCTGCGCCCGGCGGACATCGGGGCCGAGGTGCGCTACGAGGTGGAGCTGCTGCGCGACGGCCGCGGTTACAGCACCCGGCAGGTGCGCGGCTACCAGAACGGCAAGCCGCTCTACGTCTGCCTGGCCAACTTCGCCGCGGGCGAGCCGGGTGGGACCTTCCAGGCCGAGTTCACCGATGCCGTCGCCGGGCTCGCCGATGCCGTCCCCGGTCCCGAGGAGCTGCCCAGTTCGGCGGAGTACCTGGCCGGGCGGAGCGGCGGCTCGATGACCGCGGAGTCGAAGGCGTACTGGTCCGCCGGGCGGAGCTTCGACATGCGGCACGTGCCAGGGCCGGTCTACCTCACCGTCGAGGGCAAGCAGGTCCCGCACCAGGCGGTGTGGATCAAGCCGTTCGACCCGCTGCGGGCCGTCGAGGGGCTGACCGACGCGCAGCGGGACCTGGCCGCCCTCGCGTACGTCTGCGACTACACGATCCTGGAACCCGTCCTGCGCGTCCTCGACCTGCCGTGGGCCAAGCCCGAGCTGGTCACCGCAAGCCTCGACCACGCCATGTGGTTCCACCGCCCCGGACCGGTCGGCGACTGGCTCCTCTACGTCCAGGAAGCCGTCGCCGCCGACGCGGGACGCGGCCTGGGCGCCGGCCGCTTCTTCACCCTCGACCACCGTCACCTGGCCACTGTCGTCCAGGAGGGCATGATCCGCACCGCCTAACCCGCCGCCCCACCGGCGGGCTCCCGGAAGGACACCTCCGTTGACAACTCCGTCGACCCCTCCGCTGCCCCCTCCCTTGTCTCTTTCGACCTCGGCGCATCTGGACACCTTCGCCCGCGACCACCTTCCCCCCGCGCACCTGTGGCCGACGATCGAGTTCACCACGCCGGAACTGCACTATCCCGAGCGGCTCAACGCCGCCACCGAGATCATCGACATCCCCGTCTCCACCTTCGGGCCCGACCGCCCGGCGCTGCGTACGCAGGGCGGGGAGACCTGGACCTACGGCGCACTGCAGAAACGGGCCAACCAGGTCGCCCAGGTGCTGACCGAAGACCTGGGTCTGGTGACCGGGCAGCGCGTCATGCTGCGCTCCCCCAACGCCCCCTGGACGGTTGCCGCCTGGCTCGGCGTACTGAAGGCCGGCGGTGTCGTCGTGACCACCATGGCCGCCCTGCGCGCCCGGGAGATCGCCCCGGTCGCCGAGCGGACCCAGCCCTCGATCGCGCTGGTGGACCACCGGTTCGCCGAGGACGCGTACACGGTCCGGGACACCGTACTGCCGTCGCTGACGGTCGTGGAGTACGGCGGCACCGGCCCGGATGATCTCGTGGCCCGCGCCATGGCGAAGTCCGGCGAGTTCACCAACGTGGAGACCGCCGCCGACGACGTGGCGCTCCTCGGGCCGACGTCCGGCAGCACGGGCGTCCCGAAGATCACCATGCACTTCCACCGGGACATCCTGTCCATCGACAACACCTTCGGCCGCCACGTGCTGAAGCTGGTCGCGGACGACCTGGTCGCCTGTTCCGCCCCCTTCGCCTTCACCTTCGGCCTCGGCATGCTCGTCGTGTTCCCGCTGCGGGCCGGCGCGTGCGCCCTGCTGACCGAGGCGGCCACACCGCTGCAGCTCGCCGAGCTCGTCGAGGGGGAGGGCGTCACCGTGCTCGCGACGGCGCCCACGGCCTACAAGGCGATCCTGCGCGAGGGGAAGGAGGGGCAGCTCGCCGGGTTGCGGGCCGGGGTGTCGGCGGGCGAGCACATTCCCCAGGACACCTGGGAGCACCTGCGCGACAGGCTCGGGCTCAGGATCATCGACGGCATCGGCGCGACCGAGCTGCTGCACATCTTCATCTCGGCCGCCGGGGACGACATCCGGCCCGGCGCCACCGGCAAGCCGGTTCCGGGGTACCGCGCGACCATCCTCGGCCTCGACGGCTCGGAGCTCGGCCCCGGCGAGCCGGGGCTGCTCGGGGTCATCGGCCCCGTCGGCTGCCGCTACCTCGACGACGAGCGCCAGAAGGACTATGTCGTGGACGGCTGGAACGTCACCGGTGACATCTTCCACCGGGACGAGGACGGCTACTTCCACTATCACGCCCGCAGCGACAACATGATCGTCTCCTCGGGCTACAACATCGGCGGGCCCGAGGTCGAGGCCGCCATCGACACCCACCCCGACGTGGTCGAGGCCGCCGTCGTCGGCCGCCCCGACGCCGAACGGGGCTCCGTCGTCTGCGCCTTCGTGGTGCTCCGCGACGGGGTGCCGGGCGACCCCGCCAAGGCCAGGGAGATCCAGGACCACGTCAAGCAGGTCCTGGCTCCGTACAAGTACCCGCGCGACGTGCGGTTCTGCGAGTCCCTGCCGCGCAACTCGAGCGGCAAGCTGCAGCGTTTCGCACTCCGCAAGATCGTCGAGGACGAGCAGGCCGCAGCCGCCGTGCCCGCCCTCGAGCAGTGAGAGGAACAGAGGAACCCCCTTGAAGATCGCGATCGTCGGCGGTGGCCCCGGTGGCCTCTACTTCGCTGCTCTGATGAAACAACTCGACCCGGCCCACGACATCACCGTCTGGGAGCGCAACGCCCCCGATGACACGTTCGGCTTCGGTGTGGTGTTCTCCGACGAGACGCTCGGCGGCATCGAGAACGCCGACACCGGGTTCGCCGAGGCCATGGCGAAGCGGTTCGCCCGCTGGACGGACATCGACATCCACTACCGCGGCCAGAGCCACACCGTGGGCGGGCAGGGCTTCGCCGCCATGAGCCGCAAGGAACTGCTCCGCCTGCTGCAGGAGCGCTGCCGCGACCTCGGGGTCGTCGTGCGTTTCCGGACGCTCGCCCCGGACGTCGCGGACCTCCGCGCTTCGTACGACCTGGTGGTCGCGGCCGACGGCGTGAACTCCCAGGTCCGGGCCGCCTACGCCGACGTGTTCCGGCCCTCGCTGGACCAACGGCACAACAAGTACATGTGGCTCGGCACGGACCGGGTCTTCGAGGCGTTCCAGTTCTTCATCAAGCACACGGAGTGGGGGACCATGCAGGTCCACGGCTACCCCTACTCCGAGAGCGGTTCCACCTTCATCGTCGAGATGCACGAGGACGTCTGGCGCCGGGCCGGCTTCGACGCCACCGAGGGCGCCGCGTTCCCGCCGGGCGTCTCCGACGAGCAGGCCGTCGAGCGCATCCGTGAGCTCTTCGCCGAGGAACTTGCAGGTCACGAGGTCTTCGCCAACAACTCGAAGTGGCTGAACTTCACGACCGTACGCAACGAGCGGTGGCACCACGGGAACCTCGTCCTCGTCGGCGACGCCGCGCACACCGCGCACTTCTCAATCGGGTCTGGCACCAAGCTGGCCATGGAGGACTCACTCGCCCTCGCGGCCTGCCTGCACGAGCACCCCGACACCGAGGCCGCTTTGACCGCGTACGAGACCGAGCGGCGCCCCGTCGTCGAGTCCACGCAGCGTGCCGCGCAGGCGTCGCTGGAGTGGTTCGAGAACATCGGCATGTACGTCGGCCAGGAACCGACCCAGTTCTGCTTCAACCTGCTGACGCGGTCGCGCCGCATCACGTACGACAACCTCCGCACGCGCGACCAGGAGTTCGCCGACCGCGTCGACGCCGCCTTCGCCGCCTCTCAGGGACTGGACACCACCGCGCCTGCGATGTTCCAGCCGTTCCGGCTCGCGCGGTTGGAGCTGAAGAACCGGGTAATCGTGTCCCCGATGGACATGTACTCCGCCGTCGACGGCGTACCAGGCGACTTCCACCTCGTCCACCTCGGCTCCAAAGCCATGGGCGGTGCGGGCCTGGTGATGACGGAGATGGTCTGCGTCTCGCCCGAGGGCCGCATCACCCCGGGCTGCACGGGTCTGTGGACCGACGAGCAACGCGACTCCTGGGCGCGGATCGTGTCCTTCGTCCACGAGCAGAGCACCGCACGTATCGGCCTCCAGCTCGGTCACTCGGGCCGGAAGGGCTCGACGCGGCTCATGTGGGAGGGCATCGACGAGCCGCTGCCGGACGGCAACTGGGAGATCGTCGGCCCGTCGCCGCTCCCCTACGGCCCTGGATCCGCGGTCCCGCGCGAACTCACCCGGGCCGACATGGACCAGATCACCGCCGAATTCGTCGCCGCTGCCCGGCGGGGCGCCGAGGCGGGCTTCGACCTGCTCGAACTCCACTGCGCACACGGCTACTTGCTGTCCTCTTTCCTCTCGCCGATCGCGAACCGCCGCACCGACCAGTACGGCGGCCCGCTGGAGAACCGGCTCCGCTTCCCCCTGGAGGTGTTCGACGCGGTCCGTGCCGTCTGGCCGGCCGAGCGGCCGTTGATCGTGCGCATCTCCGCCACCGACTGGGTGCCGGACGGCAACACCGAGCACGACGCCGTCGAGATCGCCCGCGCGTTCGCCGCCCACGGGGCGGACGCGATCGACGTCTCATCGGGCCAGGTCACCAATGACGAGCGCCCCGCGTTCGGCCGCTCCTACCAGACGCCGTTCGCGGACCGGATCCGGCACGAGGTCGCCGCCGCCACCGGCACGGCGGTCATCGCGGTCGGCGCCATCGCCTCGTACGACGACGTGAACTCGATCCTCCTCGCGGGCCGCGCCGACCTGTGCGCCATCGGCCGCACCCATCTCTACGACCCGCACTGGACGCTGCACGCGGCGGCCGAGCAGGAGTACCGGGGTGCCGCGGCCGAGTGGCCGGTGCAGTTCAGGGCCGGCAGCCGAAAGCCGCCGACCTCACGCACCGACGCCGTACGCCCTCGTCTCTCGCTCCTGCGCGCCGACGAGTCCGACCGGAACACCCATCTGCGATGGAGGCCGTCCCGTGAGCCGGCCACCGTCGCCTGAGCCGGTGGACGGCGCCGCGTTCGCCCGCGCCGTCCACCGTTCCCGGGTGGAGTGGATGGACACCGACGCGGGCGGCCATCACCACAACACCTCCATCGTGCGTTTCGTCGAGGCGGCCGAGGCGACGCTGATACGGGAGCGCGGCATCACCGGCTACTTCGGCGCCGCGCCACGTGTGCGGTACGAGGTCGACTTCGCGTCCCCTCTGTGGTTCGGGCAGGAGGTCACGGCAACCGTGGCGGTCGAGCGCATCGGAACGTCGTCCCTGACCTTCCGGTTCGAGGTCTGGGGCGAGGCGTTCGACGGACACCCGCGGCGGCTGGCGGCCTCGGGCCGTTACGTGACGGTCCACGTCCCCCGGGCCGGGCGCGGGAGCGCACCGTGGCCTGCCGCATGGCTCGATGCGCTCAAGGTGGAGGCTGCCTGACGCAGTGCTCGTCAAGCAGCCCCGCACAGGCCGGTGCCCCTCAGGGACACCGGCCCTGCCCGCGTGTCTCGGCAGCAGACAGATATTCCCAGCCGGGCGTGTGACGAAAGGAATGATCGATCATCGATCAAACAGCGATAGGGTTGCTGCGACGCACGGATGGGAGAGGCCATGCAGAGCGACGAACCGGATATCCAGGGCACGTTCATCCACGGCACGGCGGCCGACGGTTTCGAGGCCGTCCGGGACGCCTTCGAGGCGAACTTCACGCGGCTCGGCGAGCGCGGTGCAGCCGTCGCCGTCTATCAGGACGGCCGTCCGGTGGTCAACCTGTGGGGCGGCACCGCGGATGCCGACGCGCCGGAGGGCCAGGGCAGGCCCTGGACCGAGGACACCGGGCAGATTCTGCGCTCCGCCACCAAGGGTGTGGCCGCCACGGTCCTGCTGCTCCTCGCCGACCGCGGCCGGATCGACCTGGACGCCCCGGTCCGCGACTACTGGCCGGAGTTCGCGGCCGCGGGCAAGGCACACATCACCGTACGGCAATTGCTTTCCCATCAGGCCGGAGTGGCCGCGCTGGACAGCCCCCTCACCGCCGCACAGGCCGAGGACGGGACCACCGGGCCGACGGCGGTCGCTGCACAGCGCCCCCTGTGGGAGCCCGGCACCGCGCACGGCTACCACGCACAGACCTTCAGCTGGCTGCTGGGAGAGCTGGTCCGGCGGGTGGACGGGCGCTCGCTCGGCACCGTGCTCGCCGAGGACGTCACCGAACTGCTCGGCCTGGACCTGTGGATCGGCCTGCCCGAGGAACAGCAGGACCTGGTGGGCCGGATCGCCGCCGTCGAACCCCCCGCGCCGAAGGACGGCACGCTGCGGATGCGCCCGCGCCGGGAGGTCGCCGAGGCGTACTCCGACCCGGCCTCGCTCACGCGTCGCGCCTTCGGCACCGTCTCGCCGTCCCCGGACGAGAACGACCCGGCCTGGCGGGCCGCCGAGTTGCCGGCGTCCAACGGCATCGCCAGCGCACGCGGGCTCGCCGGTTTCTACGCGGCGCTCGGCGAGGGCCGCATCCTCACCCGGCAGATGCTCGCCCAGGCCCGTACCGAGCAGGCCGCCGGACGCGACCGGGTGCTGCTCGCCAGGACCCGCTTCGGGCTCGGGTACATGCTGCACAGCCCGGCGTCCCCGATGAGCTCGCCTGCGGCGTTCGGCCACCCGGGGCGCGGAGGTTCCCTCGCCTTCGCCGACCCCGATCTTGGCATCGCCTTCGCCTACGTGACCAACGGCATGCAGCCCACGGTGACCAGCGACCCCCGCGCCCAGTCCCTGGTGCGTGCGGTCCGCGAGTCCCTCATCCAGCGGGTCCCGGTTGCGGCGTAGCCACCGGGGTCGGCCGACCGCGGGGACGTAACCACTGCGGCCGGACGGCGAAGCCCGCAGCCGGATCAGCCCGCGAGGACCCGCTGGTACGGCACCGATCCCGCCGCCTAGGGTTCAGGGGATGAGCACCCTGGAGGCGACCGAACGCGCTGAAGCCGCCGCTAGGAACGACTGACGGCGGAGCAGCGACATCCCGACATCACGGCGCCTCGACGGGGAAGGCACGCCGAACCAGCCCCAGGCCAGCGCGGTCGGCGCTGCCGGCGCAAGGAAAGGAACGACAAGCACCCATGACCACCGTGCGTGGAACATCCGTCGACATCCCCACCCCGGACGGCACGGCCGACGCCTACCTGGCCCACCCCGACGACAACACCCCGCACCCCGCGGTCCTGTTCTACATGGACGCCTTCGGCCTGCGGCCCCAGCTGAAGAAGATGGCCGACCGCCTCGCCGAAGCCGGCTACACCGTCCTCGTCCCCAACGTCTTCTACCGCCACGGGCGCACCCCGGTGGTCGAGACGACCGACTTCATCGACGTCGCCGCGCGCCCGGACATCTTCCAGAAGATCGGCCCGATCATGCAGTCCCTGACGCCCGAGTTGGCGATGCGCGACGCCGACGCCTATCTGCGCTGGCTCGCGGACTGCCCCCAGGCCACCGACGGGCCGGTCGGCATCACCGGCTACTGCATGGGCGCCCGCCTGTGCCTGCGCACCGCCGGAGCGTATCCGGAGCGGGTCGCCGCCGCGGCCGGGTTCCACGGCGGGCAGCTGGCGACCGACGCTTCCGACAGCCCGCACCTGGTGGCCGACCGCATCACCGCCGAGGTCTACTTCGGCCACGCCGACCAGGACCCCTCCCTGCCGCCCGAGCAGATCGAACGCCTCGACAAGGCGCTCACCGAAGCGGGCGTCCGCCACCAGACCGAGGTGTACGCAGGCGCGCACCACGGATACACCCAGGCCGACACCGCCAGCTACAACGCCGAGGCGGCGGAACGCCACTGGACGGCACTGCTGTCGCTCCTGAGCCGGAACCTCTGAAGCCCGCCGCTCTGAAGCACGCCGCAGGCGCCGACGCGCGCGTCAGCCCCGGCAGAGGGCTTGCCGTCGATTCGCAGACGATCGAGGCGAGCCCTCTGCCGGGGCTTCGTCCCGCTGGTCGTGCTGTGGGATGTCACCGCCGGTTCTGCCCGGTCGCCGTCCACGCCGGGTCGGCGGCGTCGATCAGCTGGCGCAGTGCGCCGTAGTAGACCTCGTGGTCGGTCACGGCGGGCACGATCGCGGCCAGGTGGCCGGTCAGCGCCGGGAACTCACCCGGATCGAGCGCGGCCAACGCGGTGCGGGTGGCCGCCTGGGCGGCCTTGGGCTCGCGGTGGTCGACGAAGCTCGCGCTGCCGAGGGTGAGCAGGTACATCCGCCGGTACGCGGTGATCGCCTCTTCGGGGGTCATCCCGGTCGCGAGGCTGTCGGCGAGCTGCGGTTCGACCAGGCGGGCCAGCAGGTTCGGGCCGAGCCAGGGGCGGGCGCCCCGGAGCGCGACCAGACCTGGATGCGCCGCGAGCAGTCGGTACAGCGCGGTGAACCGCGTCTCGGTGGCGGTGGCCCAGTCGGTGCCCGGCTCGACGTCGGGCAGGCGGGCGGCCAGGTGGTCGGTGCACAGGTCCAGGAGTCCGGCGAGGTCGGTGCAGCGGCGCTGGAGGGACGCGAGGGAGATGTCGAGGCACGCGGCCAGGGCGCGGAAGGTCAGCGCCGCGGGGCCGCCCTCGTCGACCAGCTGCAGGGCGGCCTCGGCGATGCGGCCGGGGGTCGCACGGTCCAGGGAAAGAGAATGCCGTGGCATACGAGTCATCGTACGATACGTTGTATCGAACGTCTCGGACGAGGTCTCGCGAGGAGTGACGCAGTGGACCAGCTCACCTACGGCGACATCAAGGCCGCCACGGAACGGATCGCCGGGCACATCCGCCCCGTCACGCTCGCCCCCGTCGATCCCCTCGATCCCGTCGGTCCCGTCGAATCCGTCGACCCCGGCGCGATCCGCACCGCCGATCGCGGGGCAGAGGCGCCCGAGGTCTGGCTGGCCCTGGAGTACATGCAGCACACCGGCTCCTTCAAGGCGCGCGGCGCACAGAACTTCATCCAGGCGCACCGCGAGGCCGGCGCCCTCCCCGAGGCCGGCGTGACCATCGCCTCCGGCGGCAACGCCGGGCTGGCGTGCGCCTGGGCCGCCCAGCAGCAGGGCATCCCCGCCACCGTCTTCCTCCCGGCCACCGCCCCCGCCGTGAAGGTGGCCAGGCTGCGCTCCTACGGCGCCGACGTCCGCCTCGTCGGCACGGAGTACGCCGAGGCCCTCGCCGCCTGCGAGGACTTCGCCGCCACCACCGGTGCGCTGACGTCCCATGCCTACGACCACCCGCTGATCGCCGCCGGGGCGGGCACCCTCCTGGAGGAGATCCACGCCCGGCTGCCCGGCCTCGACACGGTCGTGGTCGCTGTCGGCGGCGGAGGACTGTTCGCAGGTGTGGCCACCGCCGCCCGGCACCACGGCATCCGCACCGTCGCGGTCGAGCCGGAGAACTGCCGCGCGCTCAACGCCGCGATCGAGGCCGGCCGCCCGGTCGACGTCACCGTGGACTCCGTCGCCGCCGACTCACTCGGCGCCCGCCGCACCTCCGCGATGGCGCTGCACGCCGCCCAGCAGGACGGCGTGCAGTCCGTTCTCGTACCGGACAGCGAGATCGTCCGCGCCCGCCAGACCCTGTGGGACCAGCGCAGGGTGGCGGTCGAGCACGGCGCCGCCACCGCCCTCGCCGCGCTCACCGCCGCCGGCTCCGCCTACCGCCCCGCCCCCGGCGAGAAGGTCGCCGTCGTGCTCTGCGGCGCCAACACCGACCCGGGCGACCTGGTCCCCTGACCCTGCTTCAGCCGGGACCGTACTGCTCGCCGGGGCCGTCAACCCGCGCCACCCCGGGGCACCCGCGCATTTCCTTATGCGGACGCCGCGTCCAGCTTCGCCAGCTCCTCACCGGTCAGCTGGAGGTCCGCCACCGCGACCAGGGCCGGCAGCTGCTCGACGGTGCGGGCACTGGCGATCGGCGCGGTGACCGTCGGCTGGGCGGCGAGCCAGGCCAGGGCCACGGTCGGGACCGCGGCCCCGCGTTCCTGCGCAATCTCGTCGAGAGCGGCGAGGACGCGTACACCCCGCTCGCTCTGCAGGTGGGCGGCGGCACTCCCGGCCCGCGGGCTGTCGACCGTCGTACCCGGCCGGTACTTGCCGGTCAGGAAGCCGGCGGCCAGCGCGTAGTACGGCACGGCGGCGATACCGGCGCGCTCGGCCACGGTCTGCAGGGCGCCCTCATAGGTCTCGCGGGAGACCAGGTTGTAGTGGGGCTGCAGCACGGTGTACCGGGCCAGACCCGTGCGGTCGGAGAAGTCCAGGGATTCCTGGAGCCGCTCCGGGCTCAGGTTGGAGGCACCGATCGCGCGCACCTTGCCCGCCCGGACCAGCTCGTCGAGGGCCATGATGATCTCCTCGACAGGCACGGACGGGTCGTCGAAGTGCGTGTAGTACAGGTCGATGTAGTCGGTGCGCAGGCGGCGCAGGGACGCGTCGGCCGCCGCCTTGATGGTGGCTGCCGACAGCCCCTTGTACTGCGGGTGGGCCCCGACCTTCGTGGCCACGACGACGTCCGACCGGTTGCCGCGCGAAGCCAGCCAGTTGCCGATGATGGTCTTCGGACTCGCCTCCCTGGTTGCCCTCGACCCACGCGGAGTAGGCGTCGGCGGTGTCGACGAAGTTGCCACCGGCCTCCGCGTAGGCGTCGAGCACGGCGAACGACTGCGCCTCGTCGGCGGTCCAGCCGAAGACGTTACCGCCGAGAGCCAGCGGGAAGACCTCGAGAGCGGATGAGCCAAGCTTGCGAAGAGAAGTCATGGCAAGATCAACGCCCGCACCAGACGGCCGTATTCCGAGCGTCGGTCACTCCACGAAGCCACGCTCACCGAGGATCTTGTTGATGCGCGTGCGATGCGCCTCTTCCCAGGCGCCGAGGGACTCGTCGGCCTCTATAAATCCCCAGCAGGCCTTGATCCGGCCCGCCGCGCCATCAACATTCGGCATCGAGTTCCCCGCAAGAGAGGAACGACCAATCCGATCTGCCCCCGTATTAGTCCCACATCACCCTGTCCACGACTAGATCGATGGCACTGGGTGTGCTTAATTTGGGGCACTGAGTGCCATCACTGTCGAAGGGACCTTCAGTGAGTCTGAGGATCGTTGTCTGTGTGAAGTACGTGCCCGACGCCACCGGCGACCGGCACTT